>NZ_JBHXWQ010000001.1:0-96684 GCF_042671725.1 Nocardia sp. NPDC127606
TCGAAGCTGAAGCCGTTGCTCAAGCAGTTGAAGTCGGCGTTCGGTGATATCGCGAAAGCGTTCAAGAAGACCCCGTCCAAGACCTCGAAGAACGCTGACACCACCACGAGTCCTGCGGCGACGAAGAACACCGACACCTCGACAACCCCGGCGACTACCAAACAGCCTGACACGCCCACGAATCCGGCCGGCACACCTGATACACCGTCCAAGACAACCGACAGTTCCGACACCCCGGGTAGCACGAAACCCGCGAACACTCCGAGCGATACCAGCAAGCTTCCCGACCAGACCGATTCGCAGAAACCCGACCTCAACAAGACCGCGAAACAAACCACCGACTGCGGTGACCCGGTCGACGTCGCGACCGGCGAATTCCTGCTCCCCGCAACCGATATCGAACTCCCCGGCGTCCTGGCACTGGTCCTCACCCGCCGGCACCGCTCGTCGTATCGCTTCGGCCGATGGTTCGGGCCTTCCTGGGCCGCGACACTGGACATGCGCGTCGAAGTCGACCAGGTCGGAGTCCGCTTCGTCGGACCCGACGGTGAGCTGTGGCAGTTCCCCCACACCGCCCCCGACGTTCCCGTTCATCCGGTCCACCAGGGCATCCGCGCAACCATGACCCGCACCGAATCAGGCGGATACTCAGTCCACGACCCAGAACGCGAACTCACCTGGAGCTTCCAGCCCAACGCCGCGTCAGCCGGGTCGGAAAACCCGCTCGGCAACTATCCGATCACCCAGATCACCGACCGCCACCACAACCGAATTACTTTCCACTACAGCAACACCGGCCATCCGGTCGAAGTGACTCACTCCGGTGGGTATCGCGTCCGGATCGACACCGCCGACGACCGCGTCACCGCCTTGACAGTGCTCGGTACCACCCCCACCGGCGAGCCGCTGGAAACCACGGTTCGCGAGTTCGGCTACACGGCAGGTGATCTCGCCTCTGTCACCAATGGTGTCGGCGCGACCACGACTTTCCGCTACGACAACGAACACCGGATGCTGTCGTGGCGCGACTCCCGCGGCACAGAAATGCACAACACCTACGACCGATCCGGGCGGGTCATCAAACAGGTCGGCACCGACGGCATCCTGTCCGCGACTTTCACGTATGAGGCGATTCCTGACTTCCGCCGCTCGCGCACTCATCACACGAACTCCCTCGGCGCCACCACCACCTTCGAGTTCGACGAAGACCTCTGCCTGCGCAACCTGATCGACCCACGCGGCGCGACATCGATGACCGACTACAACGAGTACCGCCAACCGGTCCGCCACGTCGACGCCTACGCCAACACCACGGTCTACCTCTACAACCCCGACGGTGACCTGGTCCTACTCCGACGCCCCGACCAGGCAACCATCACTATCAGCTACGCCGCGCCCCACTGCCCCGCCACGATCACCGATGTCGATGGCACGACCACCACCCGCACCTACGACGACCATGGCGACCTCACCAGCGTCACGGATGCGGACGGAGTCACCACGGCCTACACCCACCATCGAGGTGGTGCGCCGGCCACGATCAGTCTCTCAACAGGCGCCACCACCAGCATCGACGTCGATGCCGCCGGCCTACCTATCCGGATCATCGAGCCCAACAACGCGGTCACCATCGTCGAACGTGACACGTTCGGCCGACCCGTGACCATCACCGACCCTCTCGGCAACACCAGCACCAACCACTACTCGGCCGAGGGAAAGCTGCTCTCGCGCACCGATGCCGACGGCAGCACCCAGTCGTGGACATATGACGGCGAAGCGAACCTACTGGCCCACACCAACCAGATCGGTGCCATCACCCGCTACACCTACGGCACTTTCGATGTGGTCAGCACGCGCGAATCCGCCGATGGCACCGTGACCGCCTACACCCACGACACAGAGCGCCGTCTCACCTCGGTTACCAACCCCCTCGGGGACACCTGGACCTACGAATACGACCCGACCGGCAACGTCTGCACCGAAACCGACTACAACGGATCGGTCACCCACACCGAGCACGACCTGCTCAACCGGCCCACCACCATCACGACGCCGACCGGCGTCCAACGTCGCCTCACCTACGATATTCTCGGCCGATTCATCGGCGTCAGCACAGACACGGGCGAATGGGTTGTCAACACCTACACTCCAACCGGGCTGCTCATCACCGCTAGAAATGGCGTGCACGACGACCCGATTCATTCGGTCAACTTTGTCCACTCGCCAGCCGGGCGGATACTGACCCAGCGCGTCGACGGGCGCGCCACCACCTACGACTACGACCGTCACGGTCGTCGCACCGGGTACACAACGCCGAGTGAGGCGTCGACCACCTACGAACACACCTCGACTGGACTGGTCGCCACCCTCACTACCAACGGGCACCGATTCGACTTCACCCACGACCGCATCGGACGCGAAAACAGTTGGCACAGTGCTGGTATCGGACAGCACAATACCTATAGCGCTGGTGGATACACCCTCAGCCGCGAACTCGTGCAGCTCGATCCGCACACCAGTGCGCCCATCCAACTGCTCGAACGCGACGATTACACCTGGCGTCCGGATGGGTACGTCACGAGCCACACCACCACGACACCCACCGCAAACCGGCGCCGCGACTACACCCTCGATGCGATCGGCCGCATCACCCACATCGCAACCCCGAGCCCCGGTGCCACCGAGCAGTACACCTACGACGCCCTGTCGAACCTCACTACCGCCGAGATCCCCGCATCACCGGCACCATCCGATCCCATCGCAACCAACCAGAACACACCTGAACCCCCTCCCGGCCAGCGCTTCGAGTACCGCAACAACCTCCTCGTCCGTGCCGGAGCCACCCGCTACCACTATGACACCGCCGGTCGCCTCACCCGCAAAGAGAAGACCCGGATCTCCCGTAAACCCGCCATCTGGCACTACCGGTACAACGCCTTCGACCAACTGATCGAAGTCACCACCCCGGACAAGAACACCTGGTCCTACACCTACGACCCGTTCGGTCGCCGAACCAGCAAACGAAACGACACCAGCAACACTCTCACTGAATTCACCTGGGATGGAGTCCATCTCACCGAACAGTCGACCACCAACCATGCCGGTACCCGAACCCACACATGGACCAACCACCCAACAACCCACATCCCTCTCGCTCAATCCGTCGACGACCGATTCTGGGCAATAGTCACCAACCTCGAAGGCAGCCCGACCCACCTCGCCGACCCCACCACCGGCAAAATTACCTCAACAGCCAACACTGCTCTCTGGGGCCAGACCACCTGGGCAGGTCCCGACACACCCCACCGATTCCAAGGCCAACAATACGATCCCGAATCCGGCCTCCACTACAATCTGCACCGGTTCTATGATCCAGAAGTCGGCAGATTCCTGACTCAGGATCCACTGGGGTTGCCACCCGCTGAAAACCCAAATTCTTACCCCAGTAATCCAATTTCTTGGTGCGACCCGCTCGGGCTGGCGCCGGTTGGTTGCGCAAAGCGTGCGTGGGCAGACCGTGCGGACTTCAGTAGTCAAAAGGTTCTGGATAAGAAGTATGACGCGCATGCTTCAGTTTTTGGCCTCACCGGCAACAAGAACAATGCCAATAAGGCGGCGTTTGTCGAAGCGATGAAGCAACACATGACGGCCCCGGATACGAAGATTTACCGATTCAATTACAGAAACCAAGGAACAGCCATCGGATTCATCGACCCCAATACGAACAAGATGGTAATGTTGCGATCTGACGGCAAGTTCTGGTCGGCTTGGAAGCTGGGAGACCAGCAATTCGAGGGTATCGTTCAGAAGGGTTTTCTATGGTAGCTGGAAATGGTGAATTCAATTTTTCCAAGCGCACTTGGCAGCGCCCCCGGGATGTGTCACCGAATTCGGGCATCGGCGAGCAATTGGCACTGATGAGAAGGCTTGCCTGCTGTGAAATTGGTGGTGCAGAGTTTGCGCGCAGCTGGTACGCCGCACGGAGTAGATCTCTGGAAGCAAAGGAGCGGGTGCGACCGCCTTTCGAATTCCTGCTGGATCGAGTCTTCTTTGCGCTCGAAGATTACCCGATCGATCCATCGGATCGGGAAGACGGGGATATCACCGAGGATCAACTTCGCGCCGCAGTCTGTGATGCTCTGGTTCACCTCGATAAACTGTAGGTGCGCGACGTGGGCACGGCGCGGATGTCTCCAATACTTGGGAAGTGAAGCAATGGTCGAGTTCATTTTCACTGTCCGCGACGACCCTTCAGAGGATGGATATTCGCTAGGCGACTTGGAAGTACTGGGTAACTCAGGATCGGTTACCACTCGTGGTCTCGAGCACCCTGATCAACGTATGATGGTGTATCCCTCCGCTGCTGCTCTCCTCTCCGAGGCTCGCTTAATGGCCAGTCACGGAAAAGGCAATGGGAGGTTCGAAGGATTTGGTTCCATGTTTGTGGTCGAGTTTTCACTACAGAAGGATCGTGTAGCTACCCGACACGGGAAGATGGTGATTGATTCCACTCCGTTGTCAGAGTTTCTTTGCGCTATCTACGATGGCGCAAAATCTCTGCACGACCACGGCGTCAGCGCCGTCGAAGAGAATCGCAAGGTATTGAATATGTTGGAGAAGGAGATGGATTCATTTGAAGTGTGGCGAACATCCCTTGACGTCAAACATGTGAAATCAAATGATTGATGAAACCGTTGAGTTATAGATTGAGGCGGTTGACGGATCTCGAGCGCACTGTCGCGAATTCCGCCGCCTCCGGTGTCGAGATGTTGCCACCGCGACCGAACCTCGCGGTGGCGGTCGCAGCGAAGGAAGAGGTGGGGATTCTCGCCGGACTACGTTTGGGAGATCAATCTTGCGACCCACACGAACGTGAATATGTGAGGTTTGATCATATGCGTACGGACCGAGGCTTATTGGCCGCAGCTCTCGCTGAGGCGAATCCGGTTGCGGCGCTGTCGACAGCAGTCGCCAATCTGCTGGCAGACGGCATCGATCGTGAAGCGGTGTTCGCACACCTTGTCCGCCTGCACCTTGCGCTGCGGGAGGCCGATTGCGATAAGGCCGAAGACGCTGTCATGGACGTTATGGACCGCTTCGTCGGATGGACCACGGTGGAACATCAGGTGTGATTCGAGCGTAATGCCGAATCTGTTCGGTGTGCAGACCGATTCATGTTCGAGGGGGCTTGCTCTAAAGGCGAGATGGACCACACCGTGTGCGCGCATACCCCTGGCAAGCAGCGCGGCGGTGATGCCCGCTTGCCGACCACCCTCGGCCAGTGCCGGGCTAGTCGGATGCCGGAGTCAGTGCGCTGGTGAGCGCGGGGACCGCGAGGGTGCGTTGCCATGGGCGCGCACCGCCGGCGAGGAGGAAGGCCTCGATCTTCGCGGACAATTCCTCAGGGGTGCCGACGTTCTTGTAGTCGGGGAGTCCGTCCCAGCAGAGACGGCGGACCAGGTCGGGGGAGAGGAGGTTCTCTACCGGGATGGAGTGTTCGGTGGAGAGCTCGCCCATGGCGCCGCGGGCGGTGGTGAGGCGGGCGGCGGCGATGGGGTCGCGGCGTTCCCAGCGGTTGACCGGGGGTGGGCCGTCGAAGGGGAGGGTGAGTGGGGGGAGTTGTTTGTCGGGGAGTGTGCGGCCTCGTTCGACGGCGGCCAGCCAGTCGCGGGAGTAGCGGCGTTGGCGGGGGCCGCCGAAGACCGGGAGAGTGCGCAGTTGGGCGATCGAGCGGGGTTCGCTGGTGGCGGCGGTGACGATGGCCGAGTCGGGCAGGATGCGGGCGGGGGCGACGTCGCGGGCGCGGGCGAGTTCGTCGCGGGTGGTCCACAGTTCGCGCACGATCGCCAGTTGGCGGGTGCGGCGCAGGGTGTGGATGCCGGAGGTCCGGCGCCAGCGGTCGGCTTTCGGGGTGGGTGGGTCCATGGTGCGGACGTGCTCGAATTCCTCGGCGGCCCAGCCGAGTTTGCCCTGGTCGGTGAGGTCGGCGGCGACGGTGTCGCGGAGTTCGAGGAGCAGTTCGACGTCGAGGGCGGCGTAGTTGAGCCATTCGTCGGGCAGCGGGCGGCTCGACCAGTCGGCGGCGCCGTGGCCCTTGCGCAGGGAGCGGCCGAGGAGGTTTTCGACCATGGCGGCCAGGCCGACGCGTTCGTAGCCGGCGATGCGGCCGCCGAGTTCGGTGTCGAACAGGCGGGCGGGGCGCAAACCCAGTTCGGCGAGGCCGGGCAGGTCCTGGTCGGCGGAGTGCAGGACCCATTCGAGGTCGTTGATCGCCTCGGCCAGCGGGGTCAACGCGTCGGTGACGGGAATCGGGTCGATGAGGAACGAGCCCGCGCCCTCACGGCGGAGCTGGATCAGGTACGCCCGTGCCGAATAGCGGAAACCGGACGCGCGTTCGGCGTCGACGGCCAGGGGGCCGGTGCCCGCGGCGAGAGTTTTGGCGGCCGCGGCGACCTCGTCGGCGGTCGCCAGCACAGGTGGAACCCCCTCGGCAGGGACGAGCAGGGGCTCTGCTGCGGTGGGTTCCTCGGCGACCGACATAAACGTGAACTCTACGTGGCGATCAAGGGCGATCGGTGCGGGTATAGGACTCCGGTCGTAAATGAGTGACCCCCGCGGGTGGTAACCCGGCGGCGAAGGCCAGCACTTCGCAGAACGCCTCGACGTGTCGTCGCATCTCGGTGGTGGTGGCCGTCCATGACGCGCGCAGTTCGAGCTGGTGCGCGCGGGGTGGGCCCGCGATATCGCCGTAGCGGACCGAACTGGTCGCGGTGACCGTGCCGCCGAGGGCGGTGAACGGTTCACCGCGCGATTCGAGGGAGTCGACCAGCCAGCTCCACGCCACCTCGGGTAAGAGGGGGTCGGCGGCCAGTGCGGCGTCGATGTCGGCCTGGATGTAGGCGACGAGCCGGAACACACCGTTCCAGGCCTCGTCGCCGTCGGGGTCGTGGAGCAGGATCAGCCTGCCGAACGCGTCGCCCTCGGAGTCGATGGGCACCACCGGACTGTCGGGATGGGTGACCTCCGCTCCGAGCGCGTAGGAGAACGGCGCCAACCGTTGCGGGGGACGGATAGGCGCCAGCTCGATTCGGGGGTGCACTGTTGCGGTGCCCATCGCATCGACCGCCGCCCGAAAAGAAGCAGGCTCGCGGGGCGTTCCCCCGGTCGGTGCGGCGCCGTCGCGGATGTCGAGCGGTGTCACGAGGAGGAACGGTAGACCGTGGGTGCCCGGCGCCGTCGGAGGCGCGCCGCCGTGCGCGTTGCGCGCGGGTCGCGTTGCGTAGGGTGCATTCTCGGCGTCTGTGCGATGCGCGATGTGCGACGCGAACGGGGTTGGCGGGTATCGGCTGGTCGACCTGTCGACCGTGTGGTCGGTCCCACACCCGCCTGGGCGTGAGGTTTCCGCGGGCGCGACGCTTAGGATGAACGGCGATGAGCACTTACACCCGCCGCCGGTTGACCGATGCCCCCTTCCTGGCCGCCGCCACCGGCGCGACGCCCAGCAGGCGCCCGGTGTGGTTCATGCGTCAGGCCGGCCGGTCGCTGCCGGAGTACCGGGAACTGCGCAAGGGCATCGGCATGCTCGAGTCGTGCTTCGACCCGGAGCTGGTGTGTGAGATCACCATGCAGCCGATCCGCCGCCACGGCGTCGACGCGGCAATCCTGTTCTCCGACATCGTCGTTCCGCTCAAGGCCGCGGGGATCGACCTCGACATCGTGCCCGGTGTCGGCCCGGTCATCGCCTCGCCGGTGCGCACCGAAGCCGACGTGCGCGCGCTGCCGCGGCTGCGTCCCGAAGAGGTCGGCGCGGTCACCGAGGGCGTGCGACTGCTTACCGGCGCGCTCGGCGACACCCCACTCATCGGTTTCGCGGGCGCTCCGTTCACCCTCGCCTCCTACCTGGTGGAAGGTGGGCCGAGCAAGCAGCACGAGCGCACCAAGGCGATGATGCACGCCGACCCGAAGACCTGGCACGCCCTGCTCGGCGCCCTCACCGATATCACCATTGCGTTCCTGCAGGCCCAGTTGTCGGCCGGGGTCGACGCGGTGCAGCTGTTCGATTCGTGGGCAGGCGCGCTCTCGCTGGCCGATTACCGCGAGTACGTGCTGCCGCACTCGGAGCGGGTGTTCGCCGAGGTGGCTTCGGCCGGGGTGCCGCGTATCCACTTCGGCGTCGGCACGGGCGAACTGCTGGGTGCCATGGGTGAGGCCGGTGCCGACGTGGTCGGTGTCGACTGGCGGGTGCCGCTCACCGACGCGGTGCGTCGGGTCGGTGCCGGAAAAGGCTTGCAGGGCAACCTGGATCCCGCGATCCTGTTCGCCGGTTTCGACGCGGTCGAGGCCGAGACGCGACGGATCCTGCGCGAAGCCGACGAGGCGATCACACTCGGTGCCACCGGACACATCTTCAATCTCGGCCACGGCGTGCTGCCCGACACCGATCCCGGCGTGCTGACAGCGCTGGTCGAGTTGGTGCACTCGCTGTAAACACGCCCCGCTACGGTCGTGGCATGAGGATCGCGGTCGTCGGTGGCGGAATCAGCGGGCTCGTCGCGGCCTATCGGTTGCGGCAGCGGCTGGGGGACAGCGTCGATATCGTCGTGCTCGAGCAGAGTGGACGGGTCGGCGGGGTGCTGCACACCCGCGAATTAGCCGGGGAGCCAGTCGATCTCGGCGCCGAGGCGTTCGTGGGGCGCATGCCCGAGGTGATCGAGTTGATGAGCGAACTCGGCCTGGCCGACCAGTTGGTGCGACCGGCAGGGAAGCGGCCGCTGATCTGGGCGCAGGGGTCGGCGCATCCGCTGCCGGGGCGCACCCTGATGGGAATTCCGTCCGATGCCGAGTCGCTGCGGGGGCTGGTCGACGACGCGACGCTGGAACGCGTTGCCACCGAGGCGCAGCGTCCGCTGGACTGGGAGCCAGGCTCTGACGTCGACGTGCAGACCCTGGTGGGTGACCGTTTCGGCAGACAGGTCGTCGAGCGGAGCGTCGATCCGTTGCTGGGCGGGGTGTATGCGGGGATCAGTGCTTCCATCGGTGTCCGCGCCGCGCTACCCACCCTGGCCGAAGCCCTCGACGACGGGGCGTCGAGCCTCACGGAGGCCGTCCGTGCGGCGATGCCCGCGCCCAGCTCGGAGCCGGTATTCGGTGGGCTGCGCGACGGCTACGGCGCCCTGCTGGCCGCCCTGACCGAGGCTTCGGGCGCCCGTTTCGTCACGACCACGGCCGCGACCCGCATCGCCCGCGGACCCCATGGCTGGGTGATCGACCCGATCGGAGCCGTCGAGGCTGTCGTCATCGCGACGCCCGCCCCGGTGGCCGCCCGCCTGCTGCACTACGTGGCGCCCGAGGCCGCCCGAGCCGCCGCGGGCATCGAACTGTCCTCGTCGGCGCTGGTCGCGATGGCCCTGCCACGCGACACCGCACTGCCGGACAACTCCGGCATCCTCGTCGCCACCGGAGAACCCTTGCGCGCCAAGGCGTTCACTCTGTCCAGCCGCAAATGGCCCCATCTGGCCGAGCGTGACGTCGCGCTGGTCCGCGCCTCCTTCGGCCGCCTCGGCGACGACAAGCCGCTGTCCTGGACCGACGACGACCTCATCGCAGCGGCTGTCGCCGACCTGTCCACCGTCACCGGCATCCCGATCGCTCCGATCGAAGCGGTCGTCCAACGCTGGCCCGGCGGCCTTCCGCAGTACGCCCCCGGCCATACCGAGCGGATCGCGGCTCTCGAATCGGCTGTCGCCCCCCTCGACGGCATCGCGGTAGCGGGCGCCTACCTCCACGGCGTCGGTGTCCCCGCCTGCGTTGCCTCGGGAACCGCCGCCGCGGAACGCGTGGCTACCGCGTACATCGCGAGCACGCAGAGCTGATCCCGAGGCGCGTCAGCTGGATGTGCTCGGGGAGTCACCCAGTGGCACAGGCAGACTGGGACGATGCAGAAATTCGATGCGGTGCTCTGTGATCTGGACGGCGTGCTCCGTCAGTTCGACCACGACCTGCTGGCAGAGGTCCGCACGCGGGTGCCGCTGCCTCGGTCACCACTGCGATGGACAACCTGCGCATCTACGAGATCGCCGCCGAAGCGGCCGGTGTCGCGCCGGACCGGTGTGTGTTCATCGACGACCGGCCCGAGAACGTGACCGCGGCGCAGTCGCTCGGCATGACCGGCATTCACTACCGCGGGATCGACGATCTGGCGGTACTCGGCGCGAAGGCCTGAAACCTGTCGTCAGGTCGGTGGCTCGGGGGACCAGATTCCGACCGCGGTTCCCTCGTCGACGTGCTTGCGATACGTGACGACCTTGTGGTGGATGACGTCGAGATCGGCCGTCAGTTCGGCCAGCCGGTCGCGAACAGACTGTTCGTGAGCCTCGAGCAAGGCCAGTCTTTCTCGCTCGTTTCCCGGCCCTGAGCGCACGAGCCCCGCGAAGGTCCGCAAGGTCGCGATGGGCATCCCGGACTCGCGGAGGCGGTTACAGAGCAGGAGCCATTCGACGTCGGCCTGCGCGTAGACGCGCTGTCCACCGGCCGACCGGGGGATCGGGCGCAGCAGAAGTTCTTCTCGTTCGAAGTAGCGCAAGGCGTGCACCCCGAGGCCGGTGGCTCGCCCGACGTCACCGATGGACAATCCGTTCATCTCGTGCGTCCTCACAGCTTGACCTAGATCGCACTCTAGATTTTACCGTCAGCGCATGGCGATCACAGAGCAGCACAGAATCGGTAGCGGGTTCGGAGCGCGCAGCACGGTCGACGAGGTCGTCGACGGCGTCGACCTGACAGGGAAGACGGTCCTCGTCACCGGTGGTTACTCAGGTCTCGGCAAGGAGGCCACCGTGGCGTTGGCGCGTGCCGGTGCGCAGGTGGTCGTGCCTGCCCGCCGGGTCGAAGCGGCGCGAAAAGCGCTGTGCGACATCGATAACGCGGAGGTGGCCGAACTCGACTTGGCCGACCTCGACAGTGTGCGGGTGTTCAGTGAACGCTTTCTCGATACCGGCCGGACCCTCGACGTCATCATCGCGAACGCCGGGGTCATGGCCTACCCGCGCCGGCATGTCGGGCCGGGCTGGGAAGCGCACTTCGCGATCAATCATCTCGGGCACTTCGCACTGGTCAACCGCTTGCGTCCGGCGCTGGCTCGGAGCGGGGCTCGGGTGGTTGCGGTGGCATCGTCGGGCCACTTCCTGTCCGATATCCGCTGGAACGACCTGCATTTCAGCCGCGACTACGACCCCTGGAGAGCCTACGGTCAGTCCAAAACCGCCAACGCGCTGTTCGCCACGCACCTCGACGCGATCGGGGCGGGGGCGGGGATCAACGCGTACTCCGTGCACCCGGGCAGCATCCTCACGCCACTGCAACGCCATATCGCCCGTGCCGAACAGCTCGCGCAGGGCTGGATCGGCAGTGACGGTAGTCAGGCCGAGGGCTTCAAAACCCCGGCGCAGGGGGCGGCGACCGCAGTCTGGGCGGCCACCGCCGCACCGCTCGCGGGGTACGGCGGTGCCTATTGCCAGGATTGCGATGTCGCCGAAGTCGCCACCGACGACGACATGCTCGTCGGCGGGGTGAAGCCGTGGGCCGTCGACTCCGCTGCCGCCGCCCGTCTCTGGACTCTGTCCAGTGAGCTCACCGGACTTGACAGCTTCTCCGGCTGACCAGCGGCGTGTCAGCGGGCATCGGCGATAGCGGTACTGCATGATCGCCCGCTGTGACCATTGCCGGTGAGCAGCGCAACGCGCGAAGCCTGATCCTCGATCCCGATCTCGGGCCGGTCGAACTCCACGACGGTGAGGCGACGACGGTGACCTCGGTGTTCGGCACCGACGAGTCGTCGCCGTGGCGGGCGAGCAGGCCGGTGGGGGACTGAGCCCCAGCGGCGGGCGAAAACGCCGCAGTGGCACCATAGATCCATGGCGCGACTCGACTACCAGGCTCTCAACTCCACCATTCGCTACCTGATGTTCTCGGTGTTCCAGGTTCAGCCGGGCGTGCTCGGTGAGGACCGGGCCGGGGCGATCAAGGAAGCGCAGGAGTTCTTCGACGGACTCGCCGACAAGGGTGTGGTGCTGCGCGGGATCTACGACGTGGCGGGGCTGCGGGCCGACGCCGATTTCATGCTGTGGACCCATGCCGAACGGATCGAGGACCTGCAAGCCGCCTACGCGGATTTCCGCCGCACGACCGAACTCGGCCGCGCGAGCGCTCCGGTCTGGAGCAACGTGGCCGTGCACCGGCCCGCGGAGTTCAACAAGAGCCACATTCCGGCGTTCCTGGCAGGCGAGGACGCGGGAAACTACATCTGCGTCTACCCGTTCGTGCGGTCCTACGAGTGGTACCTGCTCCCCGACGAGGAGCGGCGCAAGATGCTCGCCGATCACGGCAAGGCCGCGCGCGGATACCCGGACGTGCGGGCCAACACCGTGAGTTCGATGGCGTTGGGCGACTACGAGTGGATCCTCGCCTTCGAGGCCCCTGAACTGCACCGGATCGTCGATCTGATGCGTGACCTGCGCGCCACCGAGGCGCGGTTGCACGTGCGCGAAGAGGTGCCGTTCTTCACCGGTCCTCGCGTCGAGGTCGAACAGTTGCTCACCGCACTGCCGTAAGCGGCGCGAACACCGAAGGCCCTCTCGTGGAGAGGGCCTTTCTTCTCGGCCTGGTATCGCCGCGGTTTCGCACTCGAGTATCGTGAGCGGGCCGATTGTGGCTATGAGGGTGAGAGAGATTCGCGCGTGGTATCAGGGTGGGGAACGGATCGAACCGAAGAGGGTCGATCCGACATAGCAGTGACCGATCGAACCGCACCGGAAACGGTCGAGTCGCGGCGAACTCCGGCGCAGTGGCTGCGCTCGGCGCGCACCGACCTGATCGTCGCCGGTTGCTACCTGTCGCTCGCGGTCTTCGTCCTCGCCGGGCTGTGGTCGAACCCGAGCAGTGGCTACCTGAGCAAGAGTGATCAGGACCAGACGCTGTACGAGTGGTTCTACGCCATCACCGCGCGAAACCTGACCCACCTGGACAGTCCGTTCAGCACCCAGTTGCAGAACTATCCCGACGGCATCAACATGATGGCCAATACCCTCATGTACGGCTGGGGGGTACCGTTCACGCCGATCACCCTGCAGTTCGGGCCCACCGTCACCTTCGTGTCGGCGCTGACATTCGGCCTGTTCAGCACAGCATTCGCCTGGTACTGGGCATTCTCGCGCGAGCTGGTGAGCTCGAAATTCGCCGCAGCCATCGGCGGATTGTTCTGCGGCTTCGCTCCCGCGATGATTGCGCACACCAATGGGCACGCGAATTTCGTCTTTCTCGTGTTGCTTCCGCTCATCGCTGTGCAGGTCATCAAAATGGCGCGGCATGCGGAGAACACCGTCGGGGCGCGACCGGTCTGGCAGCCACGCGCCGCCGTCGTGCTCGGACTGCTGGTCGCGCTGCAGCTCACGCTGGGTGAGGAGCCGCTGCTGATCTTCGCGCTCGGCTTCGCGGTCTTCGCCCTCGCCTACTTGCGCACCCCGCGCGCCATCACGCTCACGGCGCGCGCGGCGGCCCCGTCGATACTGCTCGCGGCGCTGATCACGCTGATGCTCACCGGTTTCGGGCTGTGGTGGCAGTTCGCCGGACCGCAGTCGTATCGATTCGTCGGGATCGGCCGGGTCGGCAACGACATTCTGTCGCTGGTGCAGTTCTCGCCGGAATCGGCGGGCAGCATGTTCTCGTTCGGCCCCGATGTGAGCATCAATCCGACCGAGGACAACACCTACTTCGGTTGGCCGCTACTGCTGCTCGTCGCCGTGGCCGTGTTCTACCTGCGGCGTGAGCGCATTGTGCGGGCCGCCGTGATCGTCGGGGTGGTGTTCACGACGCTGTCGATGGGCATCGTGATGTCCTTCGACGGCGTCGTGCGCTTCCGCGAGGGCGAATATTCCATGATTCCGATGCCCTGGCTGGCCTTCGGATGGATCTCGCCGCTGAACGGGATGATCGAATCGCGGTTGGCCATGATAGCCATTCCGGCCATCGCGATAGTCCTGGTCCTCGGCACCCAGCGGGCAATCGAATCGCTGCGCACCGCTGCCACGAGGCGGCGACCCATTGCCTGGTTCTGCGCCCTGGCCGTCGCGCTGCTGCCCATCGCGCCGACGGTGCTGCCCGTCACCGAACGCCCCCAGACGCCCGCGTTCTTCGCCGACGGCACTGTGCGGCAGTACGTCTCGGACGGCTCGGTGGTGATCGTTCCGCCGCCCACCTCGGGAGATGCCATCGCGCTGCGGTGGCAGATCGACGCCGACTTCGCCTTCCCGCTCGTCGGCGGCTACTTCGTCGGCCCGGTCGGCGCGGACCACGGGGCCGGTTATGGCGCCGACCCCCGGTCCACCGCCGTTCTGCTCATGCTGGTCCGCAAGACCAATACGGTTCCGGTCATCGACCGAGCTCGGCGCGAGCAGGCCATCGCGGACCTGCGGTACTGGGGCGCCGATGTGGTGGTGCTGCCGCCGTCACAGAGCGATGATGCCCTGCGGCGCACCGTGGATGACCTGCTCGGCGTACCGGCCGAGCAGGTGGACGGCGTGTGGGTGTGGGACGTGCGCGGACTCGTGTGACCGTTAATCGGCGGCGGGCTTCAGGCGCAACGAGATCGAGTTGATGCAGTACCGCTGGTCGGTGGGCGTCGGGTAGCCCTCGCCTTCGAAGACGTGCCCGAGGTGGCTGTGGCAGTTCGCGCAGACCACCTCGACCCGGCGCATCCCCAGGGTGTCGTCGGGCTTGAGGATCACCGCGTCGGAATCGGCGGGATCGAAGAACGACGGCCACCCGCAGTGCGAGTCGAACTTCTCTGTGCTGCGGAACAGTTCGGCATCGCAGGCGCGACAGGTGTAGACGCCCTCGGTCTTGGTGTCGGTGTATTCGCCGATGAACGGGCGCTCGGTGGCGGCCTCGCGCAGGACCGCGTATTCCTCGGGGTCCAGTTTCGCCCGCCATTGCTGCGGCGTCAGCTGGATGCGCGGCGTGGGCAACGAAGTATCGGAACTCATGGCTCCACGCTAATGGTTTCGGCCGGTGCGCGCCGTGAGCGGTGCGTCACCGGCCGATAACTACTTGAGCGCGGGCTCTCGATCCTCGACCGGGGCCACCGGATCCTCTCGGGGCGGCGGGGTTTCCTCGACCGGCGCGAGGGGCGCGGGCTCATCGGTACCGTCCCGCGAATCGGGCGCACTCTCGATCCACGTCGGGTCGATCCCGAACTGCAGCCTGCCCTCGCGACGTGCCGCCAGATACCGGTCGCCGAGCACGCAGAACACGACGATGAGCAGCAGGCCCCAGCCGAAGGTCACCCGCAGGTATTCGAGATTGCGGCCGACGCCCTGCCAGCGGTCGGAGAGCCACTTGTCGTAGGTCATGAACCCGAAGATCGCCAGCCACGCGGGCCAGTTACGCAGCACGGAATTGCGCAGCACCACGGTCATCAGGAACGGGAACACCATCATCGAGTAGTACATCTGGCCCAGCGAGGGCAGCAGGAACCATGCGGTGAGCAACACACCGGAGAACGTGGTGACGAAGAACAGTTCGTCGTGGCGGTAGTAGCGCCACAGCAGCCACAGAGATACCGCGACCACGCCGGCCATCAGGACCTTGACCAGCAGGATCAGCCATTCCGGCAATCCGTAGTAGAGCCCGTTGCCACCGACCGAACTGTTGAAGTAGTCGCGGGTCTCAGCCAGATACGGCATCACGTGCGTGAAGAACTTCTCGGGGTCCGCCGACAGCGGCCAGGCGATCGCGGTGAGTACCAACGGCACACCGAGCGCGGTGATGAACACCTTCCACTGGCCGCGAACGGCGGCTACCAGTAGCAACGGCGCGAGCGTCGGTTTCACCGCGATGCTCAAACCGAGCGCCACACCGGCCCAGAGGTCCTTACGCGCCAGCAGCAGCGTGATGAACAGTAACTCGGCCAGCAGCAGGCAGCCGTTGACGTTGGTGAAGACCAACGTATTGGTCACCGTCTCGGAAGCGAACATCGCCAGCAACAGCGCGGGCGCGGCGATGGAGCCCAGACCGAACTTGAACAGGCGGAGCAGCAGATACCAGGCGAGCAGAATCGCGACAGCGTTGAGCCCGATGAACAGCCAGCGCGACAGCTCGTAGTCGATGATCGCGACCGGCGCGATCAGCAGCGTTCCGCTCGGATAGTAGAGATAGTGCGGGTCGACCGACGAGAAGTCGGCGGTGTACAGCGGCCTGCCGTTCAGGAACTCGAACGAGGCGTTGTACACAGGCCGGTAGTCGTCGGTGACGAAACCGTTGATCGCCTTGATGAAGACGCGGTTCAGCACCATCATGACCGCGAAGGGCCAGAGTGCGAACTTGATCACCTCGGCGGAGGTGCGAGCGGTACGGGGCTCGAGCTGTCGGAACAACACTGGGGCACGGTACACCGAATCGGGTTGCGATGGTGTCGCCGCACCCGTATGACGCGCCGGAACCGGGTGGTTGCCCCGACCGGATCAGGCCGGGCAGGCACCGCCGTCGGCGGGCAGTTTCCCCTCGGCGAGGTAGTCGTTGACGGCCTTCTGCGCGCACCCGGAGTGCGTGACGACCGGATGGCCCCAGCCCTGCCAGGTCATCGTGGCGTGCCGGGCGCCCGCCGAGCCGAGCGCGCCGGTCACCGAGGCGGCGGCCCCGCCGACGATCGGATCGGCGGCACCGGCGAACACCAGCACCGGCAAGTCGAGTTTCGTCGGCAGCGGCGCCGCGGTGGAGACCGGCCAGGCCGAGCAGACCATCAGCCCGATGGCGGCATTGCGCCCGAATACCGGATATTTGCTCGCCCACGTCTCGCTGAGTTCACGGGCCTTGTCCGCGGTCGGGGGCTGCTGGCTGTCGGTGCACCGGTTGACGAACTCGCCGTCGGAGGTGATCGCGGCGGCTTCGCGCACGACCGTGGCCGACAGCGGTCCGCGGTCGCCACGATCGGCGGCGGCCAGGATGTCGGCCATGGCGGTGACCCGGTTCGCCTGGTCACCGCGGGGACTGGACAGGAAACCGATGAGCGCGGTCGACAGGTCGGCGGCCGAGATCTCGCCGAGCCGGCCGCTGTTCGCCTTGTCCATCAACGCCGCGATCGCCGCCCGCGGATCGGCCCCGAGCGCGCAGTTGGCGGCCTTGCAGCGCTGCGCGAACGCGGTGAGCGCCGCTTCGGCGCCGGTGACACGCGCCTCGGCCATGGTGGTGGCATCCGCGCCGACGGGTTCGGGGGCGTCGAGCACGAGGCGGGCCAGGTGGTCGCCGTAGCGGCGGGCGTAGCTCAGGGCCACCTTGGCGCCGTTGCCCGCGCCGAGCACGTTGATCTTCTCGACCTGCCATTGCTTGCGCAGCTGTTCGATGTCGTCGGCGGCGTGCGGCGCGTCGAAGGTGCCCTCGTAGGGCTGCAGGAAATCGCGGCAGGCGATGGTGGCGTCCTGGCTGAAGCCCGCGACGGCGCCGACCTGATCGGCGTTGCCCACCCCGGTCTGGCCGAGGTCGGTCATCACCGCGCGCAGCTGCGCCGGAATGCAGTCGATGGGCTGGGAGGCACCGATGCCACGTCGATCCACCGCGACGATCGGCTGCGCCGCCAGCAACGCGCTGTTGGGTCCGATCGCCAGACCGGCCAGCGTCGAGGCCGACGAACGGTCCGAACCGGAGGTGAGCACCAGCGGGGCCGCGTCGGTGGGCGTCTGCGGCAGGCGGGCACGCAGGGCGCCGGCACGGAACGTGCCGAGCACGGTGCCCGCGGTATCGATCGGGGTCGAGAACTCGGCGCAGTCGAGGACCAGGCCCGCCGGCGCGGGGCCGAAGTCGAGCGAGCTCAGCGTGGCCGCGGTGCAATCACGCCAGGCCAGATCGGTTTTGGGCACCTCGGCCTTGGCCAGGTCCTGCGGTGCGGGCGCTTCGGTCTGGACGCCGCCTGCCCCAGGGCGCTCGACGGCGACGACGGGCCGATCCGACGGTCCGGCCCCACAGCCCGCGAGCATGATCGACAGTGTCGCGGCCGTTGCCGCGGCCCGAGTCCAACGCATGCGCTACACACTGCCAGGTTCGGCGCCAGGTTTCATCGACGGGCCCACCGGGCCAGGACGGTGCCGTCCTCGGCGAGCACCAGCTGCTTGCGCGCCATCGGCAGGTCGAAAGTGCTTGCCGACAGCGAGATTCGCCCGCCCGCGCCCCCGACCAGCATCGGGGCGGTGGTCAGGCAGAGCTCGTCGACCAGGCCCGCCTCGGCCAGCTGCCCGAAAAGATGCGGTCCGCCTTCACACAGCACCCGGTGCAGACCGCGCTCGGCCAGCACCCGGACCAGCGCGGCGGGCATGATCGCGGCCTCGCCGGCGACGACCACCTGCGCGCCCGCGTCCTCGAGCGCGCTGACCTGCTTCGGGTCCGCGTGGCTGGTGGTGATGATCAGCGGCGCCACCTCGGCGTCGGTGAAGAACTTCGACCCCGGATCGAGCTTGGCGGTCGCGGTGACCACCGCGATCGGTGGCGGGGTGCCGTCGGGGTGACCACCGATCCCGTGCCGATGGTGCGCGATGCGCCGTTGCGGGTCGGGGTGCGCGCCGCCGTAGTTCTCCGCGCGCAGGGTGCCCGCGCCGATCACGATCACATCGGCCAGTTCACGCAGGACCGTGAACACCGTCTTGT
The DNA here is from genome assembly GCF_042671725.1 of Nocardia sp. NPDC127606. Lineage (NCBI taxonomy): Bacteria > Bacillati > Actinomycetota > Actinomycetes > Mycobacteriales > Nocardiaceae > Nocardia > Nocardia sp. NPDC127606. Next base: position 18,688 of record NZ_JBHXWQ010000001.1, read on the forward strand.
CCGCCTCGGTGCCCAACCCTTCGGAAACACCGTCGATGGTGAAGGCGCCGTCGATGCTGCTGACGAAGTTCGCCCGCACCCACGGACCGTCCAGATGCCGTGGATAGGCATAGCACCTGGCCAGTGCGTCGGCGTCGAGGTCTGCGAGCTGGGTCACATTGTGGATACGCTGCATAGGGATCGATGCAACCACGTCCGTACGATTTGTCCATGCAAGAACGCCTTGTCGATCGCCATCCGGAGGTCCCGGCCGACCAACTCGTCGCGCAGATGGTGCCCCCGCCCATGTTCGACGAGGTCAGCTTCGCCTCCTACATCCCCGACCCCAACGAACCGAGCCAAGCGGCCGCGGTCGCCAAGGCCGAGCAATTCGCAGGTCAGGTGGCGAAAATCCACAAGGCCGCCTCGAAGAAGAGCCTCTTCGGCAAGAAGAAGGCAGTCTCGGGCGCGGGCCTGTATCTCGACGGCGGCTTCGGTGTCGGCAAGACCCACCTGCTCGCCTCGATCTTCCACAGCTCCCCGGCGCCCAAGTCCTTCGGCACCTTCGGCGAGGTCACCAACCTGGTCGGCGCGCTGGGCTTCAACAACGCCGTCGAGCGGCTCTCGGCCAACAGCGTGCTGTGCATCGACGAGTTCGAACTCGACGATCCGGGCGACACGATGCTGGTCTCGCGGCTGCTCACCGAGCTGTCGGCCCGTGGCGTCTCCATCGTGGCGACATCCAACACGCTGCCCGGCCAGCTGGGCGAGGGTCGTTTCGCGGCATCGGACTTCCTGCGCGAGATCAAGAAGCTCGGCTCGATCTTCGATCCGGTCCGCGTCGACGGGCCCGACTACCGGCACCGCGACCTGCCGCCCGCCCCGGAACCCACCTCGAACGAGCTGCTCGTCGAGCGTGCCGCGACGACCCCGGGCTCCACCCTCGACGAATTCGACGTGCTGCTCAAGCATCTGAGCACATTGCACCCGTCCAAGTTCGGCGCGCTGATCCAGGGCGTGGCCTCGGTGTTCATCTCCGACGTGCACACCGTGACCGATCAGGCCGTCGCGTTGCGCGTGGTCGTGCTGGCCGACCGCCTCTACGACGCGAGCATCCCGGTGACGGTGTCGGGCGTCAAGCTCGACGAGATCTTCTCGAAGGAGATGCTCGACGGCGGCTACCGCAAGAAGTACCTGCGCGCGATCTCACGTCTGCTCGCGCTCTCGCGCTTCGAGGCCGCGGCCGCCTGACTCCTCAGCCGGTCAGAGCGCGCGTTCGAAGACGAAATCGGAGTGCAGCTGGTTGCCGACCATGAACGTCTTGGTGCCCACCTGCCGAAAACCGTGCTTGGCGTAGAACTTCTGCGCGCGCTCGTTGGCCTGGTTGACCCCTAGCCACACCGTCTCGGCTTCCGAGTCGCGCGCGGTGTCGACCACGGCTTCCATCAGCGCCGCGGCGACGCCGCTGCCGTGGTGTCCGGGCAGGACGTACATCTTGCTCAGTTCGACCACCTCGCCCGCGCTCACCTGCGCGGCGACGTCGGGGTCGCTCGGCCTGCCCGCGATGAGCATGGCGTAGCCGACGATCTCGTCCCCCTCGACAGCCTTGAGCACGGTCCTGGTCGGGTCGGACAGGTATTCGCCGAAGCGTTCGCCCGACAGCATCTGCTCGAGGAAGATCTCGATATCGCTCGCAGTGGCCTCGGGCGGGCAGGCGAGCGGAAATGTCGCGGCCGCCACATCGCTGAGCGCCTCGGCGTCCCAGAGTCCGGCTCGGTCGACGACGACGGAACTGTTGGTCATCCTTCCAGTACAGCACGGGTCACCCCGGCCGCGGCGCGACTGTGGATCGCGACAGCGCGGCGGCGCGACGGCTGGGTCGGGCACTGTCGCACAGACTGTGGGCTGTCCAGCGCGGTGGCACCTCACCTACTGGTCCGAGTAGTCTCCTGCGCATGACGAGCGGTAGCCGCATCGGGATCGTCGGTGCGGGAGTGGCGGGTTTGGCCTGCGCGAAGGTATTGAGTCAGGCGGGGTTCCCGGTCGAAGTCTTCGACCGGGCCCCCGACGTCGGCGGTGTGTGGAGTGCCACCCGCCGGTATCCGGGACTTCGCGCGCAGAACAGCAAATCCACGTACGCGTTCAGCGATCACCCGATGCCCGAGGATTTCCCCCGTTGGCCGGACGGCCAGCAGATGCAGGCCTACCTGGCCGGATACGTGCAGGAGTTCGGCCTCGGCCCGCACCTGCGCCTCGGCACCGAGGTGGTGGCGGCCGACCCGGTCGACAGCGGCTGGCTGCTCGAGATCCGCGACCACATGGGCGTGCACCGCACCACCTGCGATCACCTGATCGTCGCCAACGGTGTGTACAGCGACCCGGTGATGCCCGCCCTCACCGGTGCCGCGGCGTTCCGTGCCGCGGGTGGGCGACTGTGCCATGTCTCGGAATTCCATGATGTCGAGCAGGCACGTGATCGTTCGGTGGTCGTACTCGGCTACGGCAAGTCCGCGTGTGATGTGGCCGAGGCCGTCAGCCACATCGCCGACGAGACGACCGTGGTGGCGCGCAGACTCACCTGGAAGATGCCGCGCAAGCTCGGTTTCGGCGCCGACTACGAGCGTCTGCTGCTGACCCGCGCGGGGGAGGCGCACTTCCCCTCTCGCTTCCCGCATCGCGTCGAACGGCTGCTCGACCGTCTCGCGCTGCGCCAGTCGAACATGGACCTGCTGCAGGAGCGGGTGACGCGCAAGCTGCGGCTGCGTGAGCTCGATCTGGTACCGACGAGCCCGATCTCCGAGATCGGCACCAGCAGCGCGAGCCTGGCCACCGAGGGCTTCGCCGAGCAGGTCGAGGCGGGCCGGATCAGCGTGCACCGCGACACCGAGATCACCGAACTGATCGGCGGACCGCACGGACCCGCGGTGCGTCTGGCCGACGGCAGCCTGAAACTGGCCGAGATCGTCCTCTGCGCCACCGGTTACCGGCAGGAGGTGCCGTTCCTCACCCCGTTCGTGCGACGCGCCCTCACCGACGAGGTGAGCGATTTCCGGCTCTACCGCCACATCCTGCCGGTGGAGATCCCCAACCTGAGCTTCGCCGGCTACAACAGCTCGAATGTGAGCGCCCTCAGCGCCGAGGTGGGCGCGCACTGGATCGCCGGGCTGCTCACGGGCCGGTTCGTGCCGCCGATGGCCGAGCTGATGAACAACGAGATCGATGCGCGCCTGGAGTGGTCGCGTGAACGCAGCGAGGGCAACCACGCGCACGGTGCCTCGGTGGTCCCGTTCTCGCTGGCCAATATCGACGAGATGCTCGACGATCTCGGCACGCCGCTGCCGTTGACGTCGCGGTTGGCGCAGTGGGTGCGACCCGTGCGGCCCTCGTCCTATCGCGGGGTGCTGCGCAATCGCGCGGTGGCTGCCCCCGTGGCGCCCACACCGGCGCCCGTAGCGGAGCGGTAGCCGACACGCCGGATCGCCGTCGGCAACGCCGACTGCGATCGGTGCGTTGGTGATAATCCTCGCGTGGACGCGCTGGATCTGAACCTGCTGCTCGCTCTCGACGCGCTGCTCGACACCAACAGCGTGACCGAGGCGGCCAGGCGACTACACACCTCGACCTCGGCGATGAGTCGCACTCTCACCCGGCTGCGCGAGGTGCTCGGCGATCCGCTGCTCGTTCGTTCGGGCAGGCAGATGGTGCCCACGCCGCGGGCCCTCGAACTACGCCACGATGTGGCGAGCCTGGTCGATCAGGGCCGGTCGCTGCTCACCGCCCGCGACGGGAACGGGCCCGGCAGGCATCGTGATTTCGTTGTCCGCGTGGGTGATTCGGTCGGCGCGAGCCTGTCCGGTCCGCTCCTGGCGGCGGTCCACGCGCAGCTGCCAGGGGTGACGGTGCGGCTGCTCGCGGCCGACGCCGCCGACGGTGCGGTGGCGTTGCGTGACGGCCGGGTCGACGTCGAAGTGGGCATGATCGGGCAGACCGACCCGGAAACGGTGGTCAAGCGCCTGTTCACCGACCGCTGGGTCGGCGTCGCCGCGCCCGACCACCCGTTCGCCGTCGACCGCCCCACCGTCGCCGCCTACGCCTCGGCACGGCATCTGGAGGTGTCGCCCACCGGTCGCACGCACGGCCCGATCGACGACCGCCTCGCCCTGCACGGCCGCACCCGCCGCGTGGTCGCCACCGTCGCCGACCTGCCCACCGCGCTGCTCACCCTCGCGTCGACCGAATTGATCTGCCCCGCACCGGAACTGTTGTCCCGCGCCGCCCGCACCGCGCTCGGCTTGGCGATGTTCGAGATCCCGCTGCCGCTGCCCGCCCCCGTCGTCGCCATGGCGTGGCACCCGCGCAACACCGCCGACGCCGGTCATCGCGCGCTACGCGACCTCATCGGCACCGTCCTGCAAGAGCCTCCGAAGCCGGAGGCCGACCCGGGTCTCGTCTCGCTGGCGACGCCTGCCTGACCGGAGGCGAAAGTACGCCTAACCGACGTCCGGGGTCGGTGGGCCGAACACGTCGCGGCGGCCCGGCGGGAGACCGGCCGAGCGTTTCAGCTCGTCGAGCATGGCCTGCAGCTTGTCGACGTGGGCGCGTTCGATGTCGAAGGCGCGGTAGGTGCCGGTGACGGTGATGCCGGCCGAGTCGGTGGCGGTGGGCGGAACCGGGTCGGAGGCAGGGCGTTCGAGGGGATCGGGGCCGCTCATCGACCCCTCGCGACCGGTCGGCAGGCCGAGAGTCGGTGGATCGAAGTCCGCGGACGGGCGATCGTGGTTGGTGAGCGTCGCGTGATTGTTGCGCGGCGCCTGGTCGGGCAGGGCGTCGGTGTTCGCCGGTCGGTCGGCGCTCGGGAAGGCGGTGCTGTCGCCGACGCCGTTGACGTGCGATGAACCGGGGGTGCGCGCCGGATCCACCGGGACCTGGTTCTGCTGCGTGGTGAGTTCTGCCGGTGGGGTGAGGCGTGGGGGCGGCCCGGAGACGGCCGGTGGCTCGGGTGATTCACCGGTGGTCATGCGGTCGCGCGGGGTGAAATCGTCGAAGAGGGATTCGGCACGGCGCGCGGAGTCGGTGGTGAAGCCGTTGCGGGCGTGCCCGTTTCGGTCCTGGGTCGGCGATGTGGGCGCCGGATCATCCGTGAAGGACCAGTGGATGCCGTTGGCGGTGTTGCCTACGGGTTGTGCATCCACCGACGTGTCCGGGCGGATTTCACCCGCGAGCGGGGAGTGGGACTCGAATCCGTTGACCGGCTTGCCGTTCGGGGGAGTCGCGGATCGCGCACCGGTGAATCCCGACGACAGCTGGTCGTCGGCGGCATGGACGGGTTCCGTCGGCGCGGGCCGTGCGACACCATTCCCGTTGGGGGACAGCTCCTCCGGCGACGGAACGCGCAGTCTGCCGTCTCCCGTCGCCGAGCTCTCCGTCGGCTTCTTCACCGGGCGAGCCCGCTCGATCACGGCATCGGGGCTGATTTCCGCCGTCAGCGGATCGCCGGGCGCGGGCCGCGCCGACTGGGCTTCGTCCGGTGAGCTCGGAACATGCTTCATCGCACCGGAACCGAGCCCGAACCCGTTGGAGCCGTTCTCCCGCACGACAGCGCTCACCTCCGCGCTCCCGGGCAGTGGTCCGCCGGTAGCGGACGACGGCGTGCTGTTGTCGACCTCGGACGTGGCCGGGCGATCCTCGGAGAGCACCGTCGCGGTGGGCCTCGTGGCTGTCGACGCACTCGTTCCCGGCGCGTGGTCGACAACAGGTGCCGTCAGCACCGTGCCGATCACCGCGGGCACCGGTGTGCCGTTTCGGGTGGACGCGATGTCGCCGGCCACGCCCTTCGTGGTGCCGTTGGTCCCGTTCGTCGACGTCCCGTTCGAGACCCGCTCGCCGGACCCGTTGCCGGTACTGCTGAGCCGCGCGGGCGCGGGCCTGCGACTCGGCGGTTCGCCGGCGGCGGCGTTGCCGCCGACCGCGACGATCGAATCGGTGTCGAACGACGCCGGTTGACCCAGGGGCGCGGCCGCCGCCTCCGCCTGCACCGTGCGCGGGATCGGCGTCGCGGCCAGCGCGGTGGGGTCGCCGAGGTGATCGGTGGTCGGCCGGATAGGAGAGCTGCGGCGTTCGAGCGGGGGCCGGGAGCCGTCGATATCGCGGTCCCGGTGCGGCGGTAACGACTCGGGGGCCGATTGCTGGTCGTCGAGTCCGTCGGACGCGCGTTCGGCGGCCTCCGCGGCTTCGCGAACCTCGCGGCGGCTGCGCGTGCCCCGCGCCGGCCGGCCGGAATCGGACTCACCGTCGTTGTCGAGGGCGTCGAGCCGGGAGCTCAGGCGTGAAATGTCCTGTGACGCACGAAATGCCCAGGATTCCAGCCGCCTGATCCGGGTGTGGTCGGGCAGATCCTCGTCGGCCGGGAAGGTGGGCACATCGAGCTGGACCCGCGCGGCGACGATATCGAGCTTGTCGCTGACTTCGCGCAGCGCCGTGGCGATACTCGCCAGCATCGACCCGATGGACTCGTCGTGCTCAGCGTGGTTCATGCACACCCTACTTCCCGTGGTCGCCCGAGCGTGCCCGCCTCGGCCGCAGCGATCATATCCACCGGAGCAACAGCACGTGTTGTCGTGACCGCCTACGCGACGCGCCGAACTGATTCGCAATCAGGATGAAACGGACATGCAACAGGCCGGGTCTGTGTATCGAAATGATCAAGATCTAGGCGTCTTCGTGCGACGTTGGCACAATGAAATGGCTTGATATACAAGCAGAGTCGCATTTGTGACCTCAATCACCGGGCGATGACGCACCCGAACGCGGGTCAAGGGGGCTGGCGCCTTTTCGGTGGCTGCGGGAACCTGATGTCCAGGACGTGCGCGTGAGCCTACGACGGGTCCCTTGGTGAGGGAGTGATGGTGTGAGGACGAAGCGGCTGAGCGAGACCCAGGTGGCGTGTGGACGTCGAGCGCTGCTCGACGAACTGGGGATTTCCGAGGGCAGCCGCCGCGCCGTCACCGAACGCACCGGATATGGCTGTGGTTGCCCCGAATGTGCTGCGGCCCAGTGGAATACGCAGCGACTCGAGCACTGGATCTGCGGCAGGCTCACGGCGGCGGGCGCCGACGAGGCCGAGGTCGACGCACAGATCGGCGATATTCCCGTCGATATCTACTGGCGCCGCGGCGACCGGCGCTGTGTGGTCGAGGTGCGCAGCGGCCCACTCGACATCACCGCGGCCCGCGCACACCGGAAACGCTTGCAGGCGGCCGGAATCGACGATGTGCTGTGGGTGTGCCCGCAGGGTTTCTGGGTGCCGCTGGTTCCCGCGGTCGGCATCGCCGATTTCGCGCCCGCGGCCGCCGACTACCGCATCGACCAGGGCATGCTCTCCGCGGGCAAGACCGGGTTCGCCGCCCCCGCCGGCGGCAGCACCGAGTTGCGCGATTTTCTCGAAGGCTGGGTGTCCGGCGAAATGCACTGGGGGCACGCGGATCTCACGACAGGAGGGTGGTCCGACGTGGGCACCTGGGAACGGCATACCGCGGCACAGGCCGCGATGATCGAGCACCAGCGCACCGAGTTGCGCGATCAGCGGGTGGAGCTGGCGGTCTCGCGCCAGGCCGTGCGCGACAAGCAGCGGCTGGTCGGCCGTCTGCACAACCGGATCGATCGAGCCGGGGTGAACGCCGACGCCGAAGCCATCACCATGGCTGGACTGCGCAGCGAACTCGTCGCCCAGCAGCGCGTCGCGGCGAGCCTGCGCGCGAGCATCGGGCGGATGGATCGCACCCTGAATCAGTGGCAGTGGCTCACCTGCTGCGCGATGCTGCTGGTCCTCACCGTGATGGTCGGCGCGATGGTGATGCGCTGAGCCGCATCGGCAACCGGTCCCACTGCCAGTCGTTGCGGAGCACGAGACCGGCCAGGTCGAGCAGATCGAGGCCGGTTTCCGTGCTGACCGTGGCCAGCGCCTGTCGATCGTAGGGGCCCTGTTCCAGGTCGGTGGCCACGCGTTGCTCGATCGAGGCGTCGACCGGTCGGGCTTCGAGCTGGGGTGTACCGATCGCGCTGCCGGTCCAGACGAGCCAGCCCCAGCCGTGCTCGCGCGCGTAGGTGCGGCCGAGTTCGCTCTGGATCCGGTTGTGGTGGAAGGCTGTGCGGCCCAGCGGGACCACGTCGACGAGCACGGTGCGGCCGTCGGTGAGCTGGGCGGCCACGGCCGGATAGTGCACCTGGTCCTCGCCGGCGAAGCGGTAGGTCAGTGCGGCCGGTTCTTCCTGGAACGCCGCCACCGCCGGGTCGGCGTCGAGGGTTCGCAGCAGTCGGGCCGCCATGGCCGAGTCGTAGGCGACGTCGCGACCTGCCTTCGCCAAGTAGAACCGTCCGCGGCCGTCGTCGTCACCGTCGGCCACGCGCGCCGACTCGGTGGGCAGTGGGGCGGCGGACCCCGTCGCCCACTCGACGTCGGCCAGCAGCGCCCGCAGATCGTCGGCGCCGTCCGCCGGCACCTGCAGCTTGGCCAGGATGCTGGCAGTCTTCTTCTGCCAGCCCAGGATTCGCTGCATCACATACCCGGCCACCCGCTTGGCATCGCCCGGTTCGTGTCCGGCCAGCCGGAGCTTGAGGTAGGACCACTCCATGGCCACCAGGTCGGTGTCGGTCGCATAGGTCTCGGCCAGCAGCATGCGCACCAGACGCAGATCACCCGCCTCGACCGGATAGCGGTGCGCGAAAACTTGCGCCGACCGGTGTCCCGCGCGGGCGGCTTCGCGCACGATCCGCCCGATCGCTTTGGCGTAGAGCTGGCGGACCCTGTCGCGGGCCAGGTCGTAGCGGGCGCCGATCCGGGTGAGGGTCTCCGGGCGCTGCCCCCCGATCCCGAGGCGCAACGCGACGATCCGCGCGTCGCGGGCGGCGCGTTCGGCATGGTCGGTGAGCAGTTCGCCGACCAGATCGTCGAGCTCCTCGAGCTCGAACGAGACGTCGGCGGCGATATCGTGACCCGGTGGCCTGACGATCTCGGCACTCACAGCGGCGACCTCCCTCGCTCGGTCGAGTCAGCGTAGCCGCAGGCCCCGACAACTAGAGCGAGGTCAGATACTCGCTGTAGAACAGACACAGCCCCGTCGCCGACGCGATCCCGGCCAGCACCCAGAACCGGATGATCACCGCGGTCTCGGGCCAGTTGTTGAGTTCGAAGTGATGATGGAACGGCGCCATCCGGAACAGCCGGGTATGGGTCGTGCGGAACACCACGATCTGCAGCACCACCGACATGATCTCGGCGACGAACAGCGCCCCGATCACCACTGCCAGCAGCTCGGTGCGGCTGGTGATCGACAGCCCGGCCAGCAGGCCGCCGAGGCCGAGCGAGCCGGTGTCGCCCATGAAGATCTTGGCCGGCGCAGCGTTCCACCACAGGAAACCGATGCACGCCGCCGCGCCCGCGGCGCTGACCATCGCCAGGTCGAGCGGATCGCGCACCGTGTAGCAGGCGCGTCCGGGGCTGATCTCGCACGAGTTGTCGTACTGCCACAGCGTGATCACCACGTACGCGCCGAGCGTGAGGCTCATCGAACCGGCCGCCAGCCCGTCGAGCCCGTCGGTGATGTTCACCGCGTTCGACCACGCGACCACCAGCAACACGATGAATGCCACGAAGAACAGCGACGCGAAGGTGATGGTGTTGATGTCACGGACATAGGACAGGTTGCGACCGGCGGGCGTGAGCCCGGTGGCGCCGGGGAAGCGCAGCACGAGCACGGCGAACACCACCGCCGCACCGATCTGCCCGATGTATTTGCCCGCCGCGGTCAATCCGAGATTGCGGTGCTTGCGCAGCTTGATGGAGTCGTCGAGGAAACCCACCACACCCAGCGCCGACGCCAGCAGCAGTACCAGCACCCCCGACGCGCTCGGCCCCGGTGCGTCCCACAGCAACCCGATCAGATGCGACCCGAGATACCCGGCCCACACCCCGGCCCCGATCGCCAGCCCGCCCATCGTGGGCGTTCCGCGTTTGGCCTGATGACTGGCGGGCCCGTCGATCCGGATCTCCTGCCCGAACCCTCGCCGCGCGAAAACCCGGATCAGCCCCGGCGTGAGCGTGATGGTGACGACAAGAGCGATCCCCGCCGATAACAGGATCTGCCTCACTCGATTGCCCCTCCATGCCGCCGGTCCCGCACCGGACCCGCCCGGCGATGCCGTGTGCCGATACTAGGGGAGCTCACCGGGAAACCGTGCCGAGAGTGATCTGGGTTACAGACTCGGCTCACTGAACCGGTCACGCAAACAAGTCAGGCCCCCTCGAAAGGGGGCCTGACTTGGTACGGTGGTGCGCGATACTGGGATTGAACCAGTGACCTCTTCCGTGTCAGGGAAGCGCTCTCCCGCTGAGCTAATCGCGCGAGGTGGAGACGGGAATCGAACCCGTGTGCACGGCTTTGCAGGCCGTTGCCTCACCACTCGGCCACTCCACCGTACAAAGGAGGATGGGGCTAGTGCCTTACCTACCTCTCGAGCGGATGACGAGATTCGAACTCGCGACCCTCACCTTGGCAAGGTGATGCGCTACCACTGCGCCACATCCGCATTTACTTCACACTTAGGGGAGCGGCTCGGCCTGGCGGCTCTGCTGCTCTCTGCGGTGCGAGGAGAACATTAGCCGACGTTCGACGCAGACTACAAATCGCCTGGTAAACCGCCCTAAATATGAATTACACGCATGTCGCCCACATCTAGTTGAACCGATCCGCCGCCCAGTGATCCCTATCATCCACATTTTGAAACATAGATATGCGCATCCAGCCATGGTATCTCTCGGGTGTCGAGGGTGTGGACCATCGATCGCCCGCACGCGCGTACACGCGCGCGAGCGCGAGCATCGACCCCGGCTGGGTTCCCTCGCCGAAACCCCGCTTCACAAGGCGATTTGGTGTCATCCCGGCCCCCCGTGCTAATGTTCCATCTCGTTCGAGCGGCTCAAAACCCGCCCGACACAGTGTTCGGTCCCATAGCTCAGCGGGAGAGCGTCCGCCTCACACGCGGAAGGTCGCTGGTTCGAAACCAGCTGGGACCACCGAATCCCCTCGACATAACACCTGGTCGGGGGGATTTTTCGTGTGATACCCCCGGGGTGCATGTCACCGTGATTGACCACTGTTGGCCGCCGCGATCCGGGGCTAGGGGCACGCGTGGGGCACGGGCTCCCTTTAAGTTTCACGGTTACGAGTAGTGATCGCAGTCGGTGTGCAGAGGTGGGGTGTAGGTCGTCGTGGCGCAGACTCGGCACGTGTGTGTTCGGTGGTGACCACCGCTCCGGAGGCAAGGCACCGCACCGACGAGCACCTGGCCTGGACCGAGCCGGTGACCGTTCGGGCAGTAGCGGGGAGCCGGTTCCGTCCAGCGCCCGTTGCGCAGGTAGAGCCGGCTCGATTCGCACATACGTTCGATTATCCACCGACCTCTCGGCAGATCCGATCCGGCCTCGGCCCAGTCCTCGGTAGCCAGTCGACCGGCAAGTAGCCGGCCTCTTTCTCTCGAACGTTGCTCCGGTCCTTCTGTCCGGAAATGGTTGTTCAGAATCCGAATCCGCGTCGGCGAAACAGCCCTTCCGGGTCCGTGAAGACTAGTCGAGATATCGCCCAGTCTCGCGCAGCCGCACGCTAACCGATTGCTGAAGGCGCTCCAGCATATCTGAGCACACAGCGTCAGCAAGGGTCTCCATACGAGAAATCGACGACGTTGAAATGGTCGGAAAGCAATCCTCGTATCGAAGCTTAATCACCGAGCCGATAATGCTCGTCGTAGATGGATACATGTCAGTAGTGGCAACTATCGCGAACGGAAACCTCTCTTCGCTAGCGCTGGACAGGCCCGCACCAATGATAGTAACCGCAGACAGGTCCATTAGATGACCTTCGACAACGAGTAGAAGCTCACGCCCTTCGGAGGTATTGGCGAAACTATGGGGCAGCCCACCTTCAACATCACTCGAAGTATATCCGGTGCTAATATAATTGCCCGTGCCGCCCGCTGTGCGATATGACAGAGATCCCTCGCTAGCCGAAACAAGCTTGTCCAGGCTCTTGTCGACCTTTTCGAAGAAGGCCCGCTTCAGTGAGACTAAAATTTGGCTCGCATCGGCGAATTCCACGGCGTCGTGGCGGCCGATCAGTCCCAAAAGCTCTCCGAGCCTCTGCTCAGGTTGCGGCCGGCTCCGCGCTGAAATGATCTGAGCCAGCTCGGACAATGTGGCAGACACCCTGTCGACAGTATCCTGAACGAACGGACCCAAGTCCCCGTCGTGGACAGCTTCTAACCCTTGCAGGTAGACATGCTTTCGATCTGCATAGACGACGAGGGGAACCTGGTAACCCCTCAGCAGAAAGAGTGACGCCAGCACGCGACACACCCTCCCATTGCCATCGTCGAACGGATGTATCTGAGCCAGCGAGAAATGCACATAAGCTGCCTGCAGAACGGCGGGAGCATCTTTGAATTCGGCTAGCTCGATTTGCTCGCAGAGGCGAACGATTTCGGCGATAACCATGTCCGGTGGGCAATACCTATGCACCTTGCCCGACCGCGTTCGGACGTAGTTCTCGTTTGATTTGAATTCACCATGCAGAAATGGTCTCTTGACGCGCCTTTCCTGGCCGCCAATTTGAATCACGCTGTCCAATTCGGCTTGCGACTTGCACGCGATGTTATGGATATCGCGGATTATCGACAACGTAATTGGGCGCCCTTCCAGAACCGCTTCCTCCGCGTACTCCAGTGCTGCCACCACGTCTTCAAATGCTTGGCGTACGGTCGTACCGCCGTCCTGCTCATCGAAGACTTCTTCCCAGCCGTCAGCCTCAATTGCCACCGTGCGACTCTCGCCCGGCCGAAGCACATATAGGTTCTCCAGCGCACCCGACTCGGCAGCAGATTCGCGTTGCACTTGACGAATCAGAGCCTCTCTGATTTCGGGCGTCGCATCATCGAATTGTTCTTTGAACTGCCTATGCGCAATCGTCAACTGGACATCGTTGAAGCTCGTCTCCAGCCAATCGCTAAAAGGTGCAATCGGCTGGTACGCATCGGTATCGGACACCATGATGCGCAGTCTAGGTGGCATTGGCCCTGTTCTGGGTTGGGTTGCACACACAGGGGCTGGCTCACCGCCTGCCCGATACGGCCTGCCTGTCACGCGCAGAGGCTCACAGGTCAAGGGTGGACTTGTCCATCAGCGCAGCTGACGCCATCGGCGCCCTTGAGGTGTGAGGGGCGCGGGATCACAATGCAGGCCAACCCAGAACAGGGCCACGCGGCCACCGGTCGCGATACCCCCGACCTCACCGCGGATTCCGTTCAGCAATTCGCCGGCCAGGAGTGCTGGACCTGGGGTCGACGTCGTTGGCGACCCGCTACCGGCTTCGTTGACGGCGCCAGGCGGTGAGAAAAGGGGGCCGAAGCCCCCTCCCGGTCAGCAGTCGAGGGCGGCGAGGGAACGTTCGGTGGTGAGGAAGGCGCGGTAGTGGGCGGGGCAGTAGGTGTAGGTGTCGGTGCGGTTCTGCCACTCGGACTCGGCGAGGTGGGTGGCGGGGTCGGTGCAGTCGCGGATGTCGCAGATCGTGGCGGGGGTGATGTTCATGGTCGGGGGCCTTCCGTGTCGGTGGGATCTGGGCTCGCCCGGACCAGGCCGCACCCGCTCCGGCAAGGGCTCACCGCCCGAGGGGGTCACCCGGCAAACCGCCCTGGTGAGATGAAACTCTGAAATCACGTCGCCGCGGGTGACCCCCTCGGGCGGTGACACCGCTTGGTCCTTGCCGGGGTGGGTGTGGTCTGGTACGCCATCGGCAGATTCTGCCGACACGGAAGGACCTCGACCATCACCCCCGGCACGATCTGCGGCATCGTCGCGAGTGCACCGACCCCGCCACCCACCGGAAGTGACCGAGTGGCAGAAGCGCACCTACACCTACACCGGTCACCTGCTACCGCGGATTCCGTTCAGCAATTCGTCGCACCTGGTGAGCGGCTTGGTGATCGGGACCCATGCCGCGGATTTCGGGTGGACTGGTGACGGCTCGATGACCGTCCACACAGGTTCGGCAGGCTGGGTCTTATGAGGCAATCGAGCGAAGCTCGTGCGGCAGCACCGTAGGGGAGTCGGCAGGCTGGTGGCCGTCGATCTGGGCATATGCCGGCCGAATCGGCTCGGGAATTCCGTTCAGCAATCCGCGACCTGGCTCTCGTCGGCCTCGTCCACTGCCGGGGTCGATGCTGTGGAGAGCTTCAGGAGTTCCAACGCCTGTTGACAGCGTGTGCTCGTCGCCGACGTGCCGACGCGCCGGGCGGTGAGGTACGAGCAAGCCCGTTGCGCGTCGTAGCGCGGCGGCGGCGCGCACGCGCCGCCGCAGGCGTCTTGACTCTATATAGCGAATTTCAGCAACAACTCCGTGAAGGTGGCTGGTTCAGACCTTCGGGTGTCGGATTTGGCTGATCCTGCCCTTGGTCAGGCCGAGGCGCTGAGCAATCTCGGTGGCGGTGACACCGGCTCTGTAGGCGTCTTCGATGGCAGCCTGACGGATGCTGGACAGCTCAGCTAGACGGATCTGATACTGAGTGCTCAGCTCGGTTGCGAGTTGGGCACGGCGAATTGGGTCGGCGATTGCGCGGATTCGTTCGGTCTCGCCGATCGCCCCTTCGGGCATGCCTGTGTGGTTGTCGTCCGGAAGCTGTTCGGCAACAAAGGCTCCCCGCCTTCGCACGGTTCGGACGAGCCCCCTCGACTTCAGTAGGCGAACTGCATCGCGGATGACGATGTTGGAAACGTCGTGGCGCTGAGCCATTTCAGCCTGACTGGGTAGCGGCGAGCTGGGGTTCAGTAAGCCTTCGTGAATCTGCCGCGTGTATTCATCAGCGATGCGTTCATAGGCAGGCTTGCGTGCAGCTCCGTCCTCGTGGATCTGTTCGACAGGCGCAGGATCAATGGTTGCGGTGCGCGGAGCTGTGACGATCCGGTGTGATCGGCTGCGTGCATGGACGTAGCCGTCGGCGATCAGTACCTGCATGGCCTCGGTGACTGTGCGTGGGCTAGCTCGCCAATGCGCTGAGAGTTCGCGAGTGGTCGGCAATAGCTGTCCATCGCGGAGGGTTCCACTGTCGATGTCGCCCTTGATCGCCCGAGCAATGCGGGTGTGTGCTAGGTCGGGCGGGGAATCAGGGTTGGACACGCGGCCTCCTCGGATGGCTGTGTCAGCTGAGTGTGCCACGCCTACAAGTGCATCGGGCGTGTGTGGAGCTCAAGCGGGAAGTAGCCGAGATGTGTACCCGGCGTGGACAAGTCGGGTGAACGACTCCATGACGTCGTCGGGTATATCTTGCTCGATCGCCCACCCCTGCTCGGGATACTTCCAGATTCGCTGCGTGTCGCCGACCAGCATGTCGATCACGCGTTCTGCGTCACCGATGGAGGCGATGTAGTCGTCCAGGGCGAGGGGCAACGACGAACAGATGACGTCGACCTCCGGCCACTGCTTGCGCAGAATCGCGTAGCTGCGGCGCTGTTGATAGGGCCGAGAGATCACGGTTACAGATCGGATCGCGTCGGCTAAGCCCTGGCTCTCCAGCACGTTTCGGGTGAACTGGATGTTCTCGGTGGTATTCGTTGCTCGCGGCTCGAGGATGATTGCCTCGGCGGGCACACCCCGTTCGATGGCATGTTCCCTGTAGTGCACGGCTTCCCCTCGCGGAAACCGTGCAACAGTCGTAGGCGCGTTCGCCCCGGTGAAGACAATGCGCGGGAACATGCCGGATCGGAACAGGTCTGCTGCGTGGGTGGCAACGCCCAAATCATGGCTGCCGAGGCCGATGCCGACGTCGGTCGGTCGAATGTCATGGTGGAGTTGGTTGTACTGCCACAGCGTTTCGACATCGGGCCGAACCGCGGCGGGATAGGCGGTTGTCGGCATCGGCGGCACCTCTCAGTCGGGCAGCTTGAAGTCGTACGTCCACGAGAACCTGGAAGCCGCGTGGACGCCGCGAGCGAACTCGATCAGAACATCCTCGGCGGTATAGGTCTGTCGAACAAGGATCATCACCGGTTCGCCGGACGGCAATTCCAACTTTTTGGTCTCTTCGGGCGTCGGCATGCGCGCAGAGATCGTCTCGGTCATGTGGTCGGGCTCGTATCCCTGCAGGGTGAGGACCGCGAACCCGCCGCCCCGTCCAGCGGGACCTGCGGCCGGGTCGACGAGCGGCGTTCCCTCGACATGCTCGGGGAGGTAGTAGCTGGTGAGTGTGTGCGTTGGTCGGCCTGCATCGCTCACCGTGCGGGCACGTTCGTACACGTTGGTACCCGCCGGGATTCCATATGCCTCGGCGACGTCGGCATCAGCCTCGATCAACTGGACGGTGTTCGTCTGGTCCGTCAGTTTCCACGGTCGGCCAGACGCCTCACGATCCGCAACGAAGGCGACCGTGTCGCCGAACTTCCACTTCCTCTTGGCGTAACGCTCGGTACCGAGACGTCGCATCGGGGGATGCTCACGGACCACGGTGCCCCGGCGCCGGATCGGTGTAACCAAGCCTTCGCTCTCGAGTAGCCCGACAGCCTGGCGGACCGTCTTCACGTTCACGCCGTACTGCTCTGCCAGTTCGCCCTGCTTCGGCAGGTTGGATCCTGGCTGATACTCGCCTGCCTTGATCGCGTCCCGCAGCGTCGCCGCGAGCTCCCGATATCCGGTCGTGCCCATGGGCCGTCCCTTCTCCTCGACTGTGTAGTCGGCTCGTCAATTAAGAGTAGCCATAAGTGTGCAGGCAGGGTCCGACACGCAATAGAAGTGGTTCTATTGACAGCTAGTGTCTGCTGATGTCCAATAGAGGTGGTTCTAATCACAGATACGACCACCTACCGCCGGGCGCACCGCTCGCCCCCGGCCTACCGACACAGGAGTTGATTCCAATGGCACTCAAGGACATGTGGATTCCGACCGATTTCCGTTCCGTCTTCCCGAAGGGCGTGTTGCTGCTCGGCGACATCGAGGCGCAGACCGAGTTCAGTGAGGATCGCAGCGCGCCGAAGCGTCAGTCCCTGGACTTCGACCGTGACGGCAACGGCTCGGGTAAACGGCTGTGGAAGGCCACGATCATGGATCGGGCCGGCGGCCGGGCGAACCAGGCCGGTTTCGACATCACCTTCGTCGCTGACGTGATGCCGGTCCCTTCGGAGGACGAGGTCATGGAGGGCCTGCGCCCGATCGAGCTGGATGGGCTGTTGATCAAGCCCCGTGTGGTCGGTAACGGCCAGTTCAAGTCGATCGGCTTCTACATCCGCGCTACCGGGATCAAGGGCGACAACTCCGGTGCCAGGGTCAACAACCGCGCCGCAGACAAGGCCGCGTGATCGCCATGTCCTACATCAACATGAACTCCGGCGAGATCGCCACTGTCCAGGCCGACTACGTTCCGGCGACACCGCATGAGGTCGTCCGCGTGGTTCCCGCCAGTGTCCGTCTGAGCCTGCGCGACAGTGACGGGTCACCGACCGCGACCGTGTTCCTCGATATGGACCTCGTTCGTCAGCTGGCCGAGTCGCTGCCGGACCTGGTCATGACCCACGACGCCGAGGAGCAGTTCACCAAGGCGCAGGCCAAAGCCAAGGCTGAGGCGGCGTAGCGATGGACACGGCGGATCAGCAGTCCTCGGGAATGCGGTGGGCTCGCTGGTCCGCCGTCCTCGTCCTCATCGGCATCGGTGCTGCCGCGTTCGTGTTGTCGTTCGCGGCGTTGCAAGACCTCGCGATCATGGGCGGCACCCCCCGCGGTTTGGCGTGGCTGTTCCCGGTGATCGTGGACGGCACCATCATCCAAGCCACCATGGCCGTGATCGCCCTGCCACCGAAATCGGCTGAGCACACATGGTTCTCATGGATTCTGGTCGGCGGGGCCGCGGTCTCGGTTACGAGCAACTCGGTACACGCCTACCTGACCGGCCACAGCTGGGGCGGTGCCCTGTTGGCAGCGATTCCTCCGCTGGCTCTGCTGATCGACACTCACGGGCTGGTCCTGCTTCGACGTGCGGCACAACACGATTCGGTGCCCGCGGTCGTGGTCGAGACGGCACCCACCAGCACCGCTGACGCCGACGCGTCGAACCTGGCGTCGATGGTCGCAGCTTCGACTCCCGCCCCGGCTTCTGCGCCGGTGCGCACCTTCCACTCTCCTCCGCGCACGGTTGCTCCGTTGCTGCCTGTCGCGGTCCCGATCCCTACAGGGGGCAACTGAAATGTCTGACAACTCGTTCATGTCCGTCATGGCTTCGACCTACGACAACACGGTGGAGGTGGCCTACCGGGAGTGCATCGGCCTCGTCACCGTTGAGATTGGTCGGGGCCAGCTGTTCTTGACCCCGGCCGATGCCGCTGTCGTCGCGGAGAAGCTTCTGGCCGCGCTCGATGTGTACGCCTCGACGTTGCGGGCGGTGGCGTGATGGTCACGACCATTGTCGCGCTCTCGACGGTCCTCGCGGCCGGTGTGCTGCTGTGGTGGCGTCACCTCGACGGCGTCATCCTTCCCGGCCGCGAGGCTGATCCCCTCGCCGGGGTGCCGGCCGAATTGCGTACCGCCGCGCTGATCCTCACCGACGCCCGACAGTTGTCGTTGATGTGGCCGGTGCTCGGTCTGGGCTCGGACGGGAACTGGCCGAACGTGTTGTCGGCGGAACTGATCGAGTCCGGCGCCGTGATCGACGTGCAGATGGTCGGCGGGCAGAAGCTCACCGATTGGACCAACGACGAGACCACCGACGCACTCGCTCAGTACCTCGGCGTCCCGAAAGTCCTGGTGTCCCAGACTTCGCCGGGTTTCCTGCGGGTGGAACTGCGCACCTTCGACACCCTCGCCGCCTCGATCACCGCGCCCGGTGTGGCCTCGACCGGTGTCGATCTGGAAGCGGTCGCGGTCGGGGTGCGTGAGGACGGGCGAACCTGGCTGTTGCGTGTGCTCTACGCCCACATCCTGCTCGCCGGGGCGACCGGTTCGGGTAAGGGCTCGGTGCTCTGGTCGATCATCAACGGCGTCGGACCAGCGATCAAAGCCGGGTTCGTGGATGTGTGGATGGCAGATCCCAAGGGCGGCATGGAATTCGGTCGCGGCGCCCGAATGTGGGTGCGGTTCGAATGGTCCGCTGACGGGATCCTGGCGATGCTCACCGAAGCCGTCCGGGTCATGGATGAGCGCTCGGATCGCCTGCGTAGTGCCGGTGTCCGCAAGTGGTATCCCTCCACCGATGAACCGCTGATCCTGATCGTCATCGATGAGGCCGCGGCGCTGTCGTCGTACGCGACTCGTGAGCAGCAGGAACAGTTCCGCCAGTTCACCGGCCTGTTGTTGTCGAAGGGTCGTGCGGTCGGTGTCTCAGTGATCGCGGCGTTGCAGGACCCGTCGAAAGAGACGATGCCCAACCGGCAACTGTTCCCGGTTCGGGTGGGTCTGCGTCTGGACGAGCCGACACAGACCGCGATGGTCCACGGCCAAGGCGCGAAAGACCGCGGGGCGCTGTGCCACGAGATCCCCGACACCACACCCGGTGTCGGCTACGTCGGCGAAGACGGCACCACCGAGTTCGTCCGGGTCCGCGCGTTCTGGATCTCCGACGAGCAGGTCGACGCGATCGTCGATGCCTACTCCCCGGTCCCGATGGCCCCTCCGGCTCCCGTGGATGACGATTTCGACCCGACCACTTTCGACCCCGACCACATCCCCGGTGAGGACGACGGGCAGGGGTGGGCGGCATGAAACGCGGACTGGTCACCGAATCCCACGTCGTCATCTACTGCGACTGCTGCGGAGACGTTTTCAACCCCTCCTCCGGTAGCCCGATCTGCTTCATGACGACCAACGAAGCGATCGAGTTCATCGCCGCCGATACCGCTGCCGGGTGGGACTACGACGGCGACACCGTCCGCTGCGACGACTGCGCCGCCGCGCAACACTGCCGCGTCCACGGACACGAACTGGTCCTCGACGGTACCTGGGCAGAACTGGTCACCGGCCCCTACGTCTGCTCGATGTGCGGGCTCCTCGAATCCGACATTCCTGAACTGGAGAACTGACATGGCCCGCAAGAACACCGCCCGCACCGACAACGGTCTCGCCGACGTCATCGACTTCCAAGCCCGCAGCCGTTGCCGCTCGGAAGCCCGCGGCCTCGACTCAATCGCCGTGGCGGTGACGATGCTCGCCGAGACCGGCACCGCCCCGGCATGGGACGACTACGACGATCTCGCCGGTTGGGATGACGCGGCATGAACAGCTCATCTCGTCCCCGCCTGCTGGACCTGTATTGCAAGGCCGGTGGCGCTTCCATGGGCTACCACCGCGCAGGCTTCGATGTGACCGGTGTCGATATCGAGCCGCAGCCGCGGTATCCGTTCACCTTCGTTCAGGGCGACGCGCTGGAATTCTTGACCGCTCACGGCCACGAGTTCGACGCCATCGCCGCGTCTCCGCCCTGCCACGATCACACCCCGTTGTCTTCTCGTGCCGGGGTCAACGGTTCGGGGTGGTTGCTCGGCGCGACCTTGGACCTGCTCGCCGCTCAGCCGGTGCCGTGGGTGGTGGAGAACGTGATGGGTGCGGATATGCGCGCTGACGCGGTGCTGTGTGGGTCGATGTTCGGGCTACGGACCTACCGGCACCGCAAGTTCGCCATTGATACCCGGATCCCGTGGTTGCCCGCGGTGCCGTGGCATCCGGCCCATACCGCCCGCACTTCGACCAAGAAGCGTCGCCGCGACTTCGACGCCGGCATGAATATCTCGATCACCGGCGATGTCGGTTCCTGGCTGGGTCCGGCGTGTATGGGCATCGACTGGATGACCGGTTCCGAACTGGCCCAAGCGATCCCGCCCGCCTACACCCATCACCTGGGCCTGCACTTGCTCGACCACCTCGACAACACCACCGGCCTGGAGGCGGCATGAACACCGGCGACACTCCCAAACCTGTTCGTAGACAACCGAACCCGGTTGTACGAGCCGCTGCGGCCAGGACCCGCAAGCGACGCAAGAGGATCGTCACCTTGCCGACCGATCCCACGCCGGGACAACTTCCGCTTTTCCCCGTATCCGACCTCGATCCGGAGGCCAACCGATGAACACAACCACCACCACGACCACCACGCATGACCCGGCGGGCGAAGTTCTCGACGCTGTACTCACCGGCGCCGGTCGACTGCTGCTGTCGGTGTTCACCCTGGCTTGGTGGGCAATCCTGTTCCCGATGGTCTCAGTGCCCGCCGGCCTCTCTGCCGCGGTTGGTTGGTTCTACGGCTGGCCGTGTGGGGTCGGGGTGGCCGGTGGGGCAGTCGCGGGGATGGTGCTGTGGCGAGTATCGAGCCCGCAGACCTTCGAGCGCTGGCTCACCGGTCGCATCCGATCCCGATTCCTGACCTGGTTCCGCTACGGCCGCCGCTGGACCACCATGACCACCGCCTGCGGCCTGTCCACCCGTGACGGCGATCGGACGTTGATCCCGCGGCTTGTCTCCGTCGAGATCGGTGAATCTCTCGACAGGGTCCGTGCCCGGATGTTGCCCGGTCACTGCCCCGATACCTGGATTCACCGCGCCGACCACTTCGCCCATGGCTTCGGCGCCCAAAAGGCCAAAGTCGCCCTGGTCGGTCCGGGCCTGGTCGAGATCACCTTCCGCCGCACCGATTCCCTCGCTGACCCGGTCGTGGTGCCGTTCGAATCGATGGCCGGATTCAACACCATCCCGTCCACCCGCAAAGCCGCATGACCCACACCCACCACCACGATCGAGAGAGGCCGCACCATGTCTGACAACACCACCGGAACGGCTTCTCTCGGCCGTCCACAGCGCTCCACAGCCCCGATCGTCGGGCTTTCCCCTCAGCGGGAAACCGCTGCCGACCGGCGTGCGATGCCTGATATCACCGACATCGCCCAGCACGCGGCCGAGAAGGAGGGGGTGTGTGCTCGCGTCGTGCCGATGCGGGCGTTCGACCCGATCACCTCGCGGACCTCCTACGTCGGTGCTCCGTGCAAGGCGACCGTGGCGAGTACCTGCCCGGCCTGTGCCAAGACGAACAAGTACCTGCGCGTGACCCAGCTGCGCGAAGGCTGGTGCGCTGAACACGAACCCGTCGACGAGCAACCCGTCGTCACCCAAGCGCAGCAGGACGTGTTGGCTGCTCGCGCGACACTGTTCAACGACTACAAAGACGCTCGCCGTGAAGGAGACGGCGAACTCGCCGACTCGATTCGGGCTCTGGTGGCCGACCTCGACACCGAGCTGCGTGAACTCGGTGTACGTGGCCGTCTCCCCGCTCTGGACGCCAGGCCCCGCCGCAAAGCCAAGTCCACCCGCCGTCGTGACGATCTGCCGGACCTGCCGCGTCTGAAGGTCGACAAGTCCCTCACGATCGGGCAGGCATACGCCGACGGCAAGCACCGCCCTTCGACGTTCTTCACGCTCACCCTGGACTCGTTCGGTCGGATCAACCAGGTGTGGGACTCCAAGGCGGGCAAAGACGGCAAGGGCGCCATGGTCTCCGACGGCTCCCCGCGTGACCCGGAGTCCTACGACTACGCCCGCCAAGCCCGCGACACCATCCACACGTCCAAGCTGTTCTCCACGTGGATCGAGAACCTTCGCCGGGCGGTCGGCTGGAATGTCCAGTACTTCGCCACGGTCGAGCCGCAGCGCCGGGCCGCTCCGCACCTGCACGTGGCGTTGCGTGGCTCGTTCTCCAAGAAGCTGCTGACTCAGGTCACAGCGGCGACCTACCGCACCATCTGGTGGCCCCACTTCGACAAGCCTGTCTATGACGAAGGTCGGATGCCGGTGTGGGACTACGACGCCGGCACTTTCACCGACCCCCGCACCGGTCGACCGCTGACGTACTGGGATGACGCGTTGGCGGTGATGGACGAGGTGGACGACCTCGATCCCGCGCACACGCTCAAGTTCGGAGCGCAGTCCAAGCCTGTTCAGATCCTGGCCAATACCGACAGCATGGAATACAGCGTCCGGTATCTGACCAAGTACCTGACCAAGGGCCTGGGCGAACTGCTCACCCCTGGTTCGCGTCGGGTGGCCGAGCATTACGACCGTCTTCACGCCGAACTGAGCGTGACTCCGTGCTCGGAAAAATGCGGGGTGTGGCTGATCTACGGCGTCGTTCCCCGCGGCGCGACCGAGAACACCCAACCGGGCAAGTGCAACAAGAAAGCCCACCGGCGCGACACCCTGGGTCTGCCTGGTCAGCGTTGCTTGGTCTCGAGGAACTGGACGGGCAAGACCCTGCCTGACCACAAGGCCGAACGGCTCGAATTCGTGCGCCAGTACCTCGCGGCCGTGGGCATCGTCATGGCCGATACCTCGCACCTGCGGATCACTCCGGTACGTCCGGGTGACAAGGACGCGCCTCCTCGCGCGCAACTGGTCATGAACCTGGTCACGCGCCGGATGAACGAACGCGCTCAGTACGTGATGGCCCGTCTCGCGCAAGACGAGGGACCACCAGGCAGTTCACGTGAACCCGTTGAACAACAACAGCTTTCAGCCATTCAGCAATCCGCAGCATAGGGAGGAAATAGTGATGACATCCGACAGTGACGGGGAGTATCTGACGGTCGAACAGGCCGCCGAATACCTCGGCACAGGGGTTCGGTTCATTCGTCGGATCGTGGGGGAGCGGCGGGTGGTGTTCTACAAGGTCGGGAACTACGTGCGATTCAAGCGCTCGGACCTGGAAGCCTTTGCGCAGGCCGGCCGTGTCGATCCGGTCGTGGTGCGTTGGAGTGGCGGAAAGGCGGTGGCTTGATGTCGCGCAGACGGTTCGGCAAGGTGCGCAAGTTGTCATCGGGTCGATTTCAGGCGTCGTTCATCGGCCCGAACGGAATGCGGAACAACGCGCCGAACACCTTTCGTACCAAGACCGATGCAGATCGTTGGTTGGTCAAGGTGGAGGCAGATATCAGCCGGGGGACTTGGCTCGATGAACAACTCGGGCTGCAACGGTTCGAGGACTACGCCTCGGATTACCTGCGAGACAACCCGGATGTCGGTAGGCGGTGGGAAGAGACTTGTCGGCGCAATATGCGGCTGCACATGACGGACCTGTTGGAAAAACCGCTGATCGCGATCACTCCGCCGGTGGTGCGTAGCTGGCACGCAAAAGCGCTGGCGGGCAACGGTGGTCGGACTTCGATCGCTCAGTCCTACCGGTTCCTGCGGACGGTGATGAACTGCGCGAAAGCGGACGGAGCTATCGCGGTGAACCCGTGCTCGGTCAAGGGCGCCGGATCGGACCGGGCGAAGGAACGCGGCGTCGCCTCGCCGGTGCAAGTAGCCGACCTGGTGGACAACATCACTCCCCGGTATCGGGCGGCGGTACTCCTGGCGGCATGGTGCGGTCTTCGTCGCGGCGAGATTACCGGTCTCGCGGTGGAAGATCTGGATCTCGAGGACAACAAGGTGTGGATCCGGCGCAATCGCGTAGAGCTGCTGGAGTCCAATGAGGCGTTCGACAAGGACCCCAAGACCGATGCCGGGAAACGGTCCGTATCCATCCCGCCTCATCTGCGGCCGTACCTCGTCGTGCACCTCGGCAAGTGGGCCGGTGAGAAGTGGTTGTTCGTCGGCCAGGACGGGGAAAGGATGCGGGGCAACGCCATCTATCAGGCTTTCGTGCGGGCCAGAAAGCGCGTCGGAGTGGCGATCAGCTTTCACGATCTACGCCACACCGGGCAGACGTTGGCGGCCAGTACCGGCGCGACACTGGCCGACCTGAAGAAGCGACTTGGACACGCCTCCACCGCCGCGGCGAACAGATACATGCACGCCGTGGACGGGCGCGACGAAGAAGTTGCCGCGGAACTGAGCAGGCTCGCGGCTAGGGGAAACGCCGTGCAATTGCCTCGAACGATCGTCGTCAAGCACTGAGCTCGTAGGGCACGCCGGGGGCGCGAAACCGTGAACGCGCCCTCTGACCTGCGACTCTGTGCCCGCCTCACACGCGGAAGGTCGCTGGTTCGAAACCAGCTGGGACCACCAGAAGGTGCAGGTCAGAGCATTTTCGGTGATGGCCGTGCAATATACGTGCAATAGCGTTCAGTGTCCGGGGCTTCGACGCTGACGGACAGGGTAACCGAACGCGGTCGATAAACCCACCGAGGTGTGGTACCCGTCACAATCGCTCTCGCCTGCCCGCTCCGCGCGGTGGATCAAGCTCGGCAACTTCAGCCGACGAACTGGTGCAAATCAGCCCAATCGCGTGGCGGAATACGTTGTATCCCAACGTATTCCGGCGGATTTGCCACATCGCTGCGTTGATGTCTTCGATTTCTATCCGGATCTGCTTCTCGGAACCCTCCGTCGAGCGACGGCACGCCGACTCAACGTGCTGGTCGCAGGCCTTCCTGGGGTCTGTTGGCTTGAAACCAGCTGGGACCACGGATCATGGCTGGTCGGGCATGTTTTTCGTGGCGGGCAACCGTTTTCGTGCAAAACGAGAAGGATCGCTGCCCGCGGACCCGTGGTGTCCAGAATTTGGTAGGAGATATGGAACCGCACGGTATGTGATTGCAGTCATGGCACCTGAGTTGCTGCGACCCCGGAATCTTCCTTGCGCGCGCGGGTCGGAGGCTCTGAGCTCCGGGTAAGCGGGATCGAGATGAACCGTGTAGGTACGACGAACCGGTCGAACGCCCGCGCCACCGCCCAGCCCGCCCCGCCATGCTCGAGACCCGGGAGGGGTGCGCCTGGACCGATGTGCTCGGTCGCCACCGTGACGGTGGCGGCCAGGTGGGCGCGGACCGCGGCGAGGTCGGTCAGCACGGTGTCGAGGGTGGCCAGCGCGTGGGTACCGAGGTCGGCGCGGGTGGCGGGCGCCAGTGTGGTCCACCTGCCGTGTCCGGCCCGCTGGTCCAACGGGACTCTGAGGAAGTCGAGGAAATGCACGATCAGCTCGCACCTGCGGGCGATCGCGCGCCGGTCGCGGTACTTGCCCTCCACCGCCGTGGTGCGGCAGGCCATGAGCTCTCGCTCGCTCACTCGGGAGCTGCGGCGCGATCGACGGCCAGGAAAACCGGGATTTGGTTGGCGGCGAACGGGTTCGGGTGCGCCGTCGTGGTGTCACTGGGACGTTCGGCGCTGAACAGCGGCACCGATGCGGGCTGGTCCGGTACGGTTCGGTCATAGTCGTTCCCCTGAATGGTTGGCTGAGCTGCGGTTTCGGCGAGCGTAGCGGTGGCACCGACCGTTTCCCCCGGTCGCCACACTCATTTGGACACGAAAACTGCCCGCGAGCAGGGGATTTCGTGGGTACGTGTCCGATAGTCGACAGTAGCCGGGACCTGCACTAGGCAAGCCGACAGATGACAGCGATGGCGTCGTGGTGAATTCACCACGGTCGAGCCGACCGAGGCCGCCGCCGAGCGGTTCAACGACCGGATCGACGACGCCTTCGCCCCGACCGTCTGGGCGACCGGCTGCCAGAGCTGGTACCGCGACGTCGCGGCCTGCCGACGGTGTGGCCCTGGAGCTCTGCCGCGCACCGCCGCCTCATGCGGCGGGCACCGAACGACGCGGACTACCTGTTCGACGGTGCGCGACACCTCTATGGAGTGTTTCGAAGCTCGAAGTCGACCGACGGACCGGCCGGACAGACGGATCCAGGTCGCCATGGGTTGATCGCTAGACCACCCGGCTGAGCGCGCGCAGGTCCGCGTCCAGCTTCCGGAACAACCAATACACGGCGACGAAGGCGAGCCCGGCGGCCGCGCACAGCCCCAGCACCGAATCGCGCACGAGCCACAGCTCCTCGGGTTCGAGAAAGCTGAATCCGGCCAGCACCCCGACCACCGGTACTGACGCCGTCACCGCGAGGTAGACCGTGGTTCTCCGGCGCAGCCAGCGCAAGTCGGCGGAGTCGCGCTCCGTCGTGCGCCCGTGGCGCAGGTAGCGGGGGTAGACGCAGCGGACGAGATAGAACGTGGAAAGGAAGAAGGTGTAGGCGACCGAGATGGTGCCCGCAACCAGAACAGTCATCGCCGCATGGACCTGCAGCCGCACTGGAAGGTCGGTGAACCAGCGCAGCAGCAGCACGGCCGTCACGGTGGCGAGAAGCGCGGACAGCAGGGTGTTGAGCGCACAGAGGTCGCCCCACAGTAGTGTCCGAGACCGCACCCGCGCGAGCCTTGCCTCTTCGTAGCGTCTGCCCTTGCGCAAGCCGCGAAGAACCGCCAGCTGATCACGTGAAATGTAGACGTACAGGACGACGGCCAGCAGAAAGCCACAGAGGATGCACACCATCACGCCCCTGTTGATCTGCGCGTTCGTGGCAGCGGGGAGGCGCTCCCTGATCAGTTCCTGGGCGTGCACAGCCAGGTACACCGTAGCCAGGCCGACACCGACCATCGACGACAGCCAGAGGACGAGGGTGGGCCATCGCGACAGTCGCGTTCGCCAACTGTCCGGCGGCGGATCGACGAGGTCGCGGGCCCTCTTCTCGAGGCACAGGTCGAACTGCTGGGCCAATTCCGAACCGGACGAATAGCGGTCCTCGCGGTCGGGCGACAGGCATTTCAGGAGCACGCGGCGCAGCGCCATGGGGCAATCCGACGGAAGCTCCGACAAGAATGCCGCCTCTACCGGCCGGCGCCGCAATTCGAGCATGCGGGCCAGCGACGTCTCGGACTCGCCCGCGGACGTCTCGTCGGGGAAGGGCCGCCGCCCCGTGAGCAATTCCCACAGCATCACGGCCAGCGCGAAGATGTCGCTGCGAGTATCGAGATCGAAAGCGGTCGCGGGCAGGTCCGGATGGCAGGCTTCGAGCTGTTCGGGCGACATGTACGCCAGGGATCCGCCGAAGTAGGCCAGGGGGCTGGTGCCCTTGACGCGTTGGCTGAAGCTGACGTTGAAGTCGGCCAACTTCGGCACTCCCTCGGCGCTCAGCAGCACATTCGCGGGCTTGATATCTCGATGCAGCACCTCTCGATCGGACGCGTGCTGCAGCGCGTCCGCGAGTCGGCGACCCAGCCAGGCGACGGTCTCCGGCCAGGTCAGTGCCGCGGTCCTGGTCCGGATCGCCGATTCGGTAGGCCGGACCTCACCCTTCTCGGCGAGTACCTCGTCGACGGCGTCGAGCAGCAGTTGCCCACTGTGGCGTTCCGACGGCGTCGAGCGCAGCAACCGCAGCACGTCGAGCAGCGTCCCGCCCGGCAGGTACTGCATGTAGAGCAGCTTCAGCTGGCCATCGGCGATGAGCCGCTGGTCGAAGATGCGCACGATGTATTCGTGGTCCAGCTGGGCGAGAGTCTGCGGCTCGATGCCGTGGTTGTGGGAGATCTTGACCGCGACGAGTCGCTGCATCGATTGTTGCCGAGCGAGATAGACCTGGGCGAAGGCGCCGGCGCCGATCCTCATCAGGAGGTCGAAGTCGTCGACGTGGTCGCCCACATCGATGGCGTCGAGTAGAACCTGCGCGCCGGGACGAGCGATGATCGTGCTGTGGTAGTCGCTCGTGGGCTCGGGGCCGGTCGCCGCCGCGGTCATCGCATCGGCGGTGGGAGCCGCATCGGTTGCCCCCGATCCGCGGCGCACGGCATGGAATTCTTCGTAGACGAGCTCGGCGGGCAGCGGACCGTCGCGCAGCTCGGCGAATTCCGCGCGGTATTCGATCAGTCGTTTGGGAAAGTGATACCGAAGCCAGCGGTATTCGAGGTCGATCTTGATCAGTTCGATCAGGACGGTGCGCCGCGCCGCCGGTTCCGCGGGTAGCAACGCCGAGAGGTCGGGTGGAGAACCGGACGTCCAAGCCTGCGAGAGCAGCGCCACGGCACTGGCGAGCGTGGTGCGGGTTCGTTCGGCTGAATCGACCAGGTCGATCGGCTCGGACATCGGTAGCTCGAGATCAGCCTCGGGCGATCACAGAGCGGCTACACGCGATGCGGCCTAGTTGCCCCACGTCAGCTCCTTCCATCAAGACTCCCTTGCTCAAGGGTATCGCTCCGATTCGAGTAGTGGTCGAGGATGCGTCCTGGCCGCGGCTACTGGGGATTTCGGTGGTGCCGTTCTACGGCCGCTGGTACCGGTTCCTGCTGTTCTGGCCAGGCTGCGAAAAAGGCCGCGAAGCAGCCCTCGTCGACCCCGATTACAACGGCGACCCCGCCGTCGCGGTGAGCGAGATCAACGGCGGTGCCCGGCTGATGTTCACGCACTGGATAACCAGTCAGGTCGGCGATGACACCGCCCTGCTGGACAAGGTCCTTCCCGACTATCCAGCCACCGGCGACGCACCCTGCAGAACAACGGGAGCTGGTTGCGCACATTGCGCCGAGACAACGTCGAGCTCATCCGGGACGGGGTCCACCACATCGAACCCGACGCCGTGGTCACCGAAAACGGCCGCCGACACCACGCCGACATCATCGGCTACGCCACCGGCTTCCACGCCAACCAAATCGAACAAAGTTCACGCGGCCATGGCCAAGGTCCGTGGCGCCGGCACGACTGGAAACGGGGCGATCAGCGCGACCGTCGATGCCGTCTGACATCTGAGGGATTTGAAACTTGCTCGCGATGCTCACCGTCCGGGGGAGCGCTGTCATGACAACTGCGGCCTGTCCCGAGTCCCGTAAAGCCCGAAATCGTCATCGGCAATGTTCGCCTCGTGCTGAGCGTCAGCACGAGCCGCGACCTCTGCAGCGGCGACAGCGCGATCCTTCGCGATCAGCCGTGCGAGTAGGACCGTGAAGCCACCGGCCAAGGCCAGCCCGAACGCGCCTGCCGCATATGCGGTCCCGGCGAGGTTGCCGATGCCACCGATCAGGCCGAACGCGATTCCTGCGATGGTCGACTGCTTCGGGTGGGGTGAGGGCGACCTTGCGACTCATCCGGTGGAACAACGCCACCCCGACCTGGCGTTCGATCGTCTTGCTGACGTGTGCCGTCACACTCGAAGTTGTTCGGCGGTCCGACCGAAGTGCAGCTCCTCGCACAGCGTCGGAAACGCCTCGATCTCGTGCCGCTCTACCTGTGCGCCTGCGATCATTGCCCGCTGGTTAACGACCCTTGGGTGATTTGTCGTTGATCACGGTCGGCGAACGCTCGATCATTGAACTTCCTACGGGAAAATATTCAAAGAGGTCGGTTTTGACCTGGAGGTAGCGGCCGCCAGCAATTCACCGGCCGAAGATCGCACTGTCTCGTCCTGAGAGTTGGATCATGCTCACCCCCCTCGCCTATGGCCTCGCCATCTTCCTCATCGTCTTCGTCCTTTTCATCGGAGCACGGTTCCTGCTGACCCCGGAATCCGCCGCCGACGGCTTCGGCGTACCCGCGAAACCAGACGGAGACGCGGCCTACCTGACCGTCAAAGGATTGCGTGACTTCACCTCCGGCGTCATCGGCCTGGCGTTGACAGGGGAACAAAGGCCACCGCGTTCGGCATCCATTTCGCCACCGCAGTGGTTGTACTGATCAGTGCCGCTCTACTCTTCATCGCCTGAATCCGAGGAATGTCGTGAAAAAGATCGTCAACGCGGCGCACATCTACATGATCGTCGGCCTTGTCTCCGGCCTCTACTACCGCGAAATCACCAAACTCAACGACTTCACCGGCGACTCCCAACTCGGGCTTGTCCACACCCACCTGCTGGCCCTTGGGATGCTGTTCTTCCTGATCGTCCTGGCGCTGGAGAAGCTGTTCACGCTCACGGCGGAAAAGCTGTTCAACCCGTTCTTCTGGACCTACAACGCAGGCTTAGCACTGACCGTCATTGTGATGACCGTGCGTGGCACCCGCACGGTCCTCGGCCACGAAACAAGCGAAATCGCAGCTCATCTCGCAGGAGGCGGCCACATCTTTCTCACCGTTGGTCTGGTTCTGTTCTTCATCACACTGGGCAAACGCGTCCGTGAAACCCCCGCACCGATCCGATCCGAAAGTCTTGCCGCGTGAAAGACGCCGATCCGTGCCTGCGCGTTACTCGCCATCGGCGTACTCGACCTGGGGCGCGCCAACACGCTCGTCCCGAAAGCTCGTCCGGTGCGTGCGCGCGCCCATAGCGGCGTCCAAAGACGTTGCAGCTTTGACGACCCCCGTCCGACTCCAGTGGCCAGTAGTCAGTGGAAGCAGACATATCTACGAATCGAATGGAACTGATGTGGTAACGCAACGAACGGCAATCAACCCGGTGACCTGGTCAGTGGAGATGGGATTCAACCAGGGAGAGCTCGTCCTCGGGCACACCCGGACCCTGTATTGCTCCGGGCAGACCGCAATGAGCAGCGACGGCAAGCCTCAGCACTCCGGTGATATGGCCGCACAACTGGCGCTGAGCGTGGAGAACGTGGAAGCCGTCCTCACAGAAGCCGGCATGTCCCTGGCGAACCTTGTCCGGCTCAACGTCTATACCACCGACGTCGACCTGCTCTTCGAACACTACGGCGTACTCGCCTCGCGATTGGGTGCCGCTGGGGTAGCACCGGCCACCACGATGCTCGGAGTCACCCGGCTCGCGATCCCCGGCCAGCTGGTCGAGCTCGAGGCAACCGCGGTCGAGTGATATCGCCTCGTCTCGATATTGTCACAGTCGGATTGGATCGGTTTGCAGTGTTGCCGTGTGACTCCTGTCGAAAGGCGTCGGGCTGTGGTGTCGAGGTCGGGTTCTCCGTGTGGCAATGCGCCTCCGAGCCGACGGAAGGGTCGGTCAAAATGGCGCGCAATTCGATGGTGTTGCGCAGGTTTTCGGCGAGGTCGGGTCCGCTGGCGAAGAGGTAGTCCCATCCTTCGCGACGCTGGCACGTCACCCAACCGCCGACCGCAACCGCCCCGTAAGTTCAGACCCGCCAACCGAACAGCTTGCATCAAGCCTGTCTGCACGGCCGATTACCCACTCACGAACGCCCCACGCTCCACCGATCGTGGGGCGTTCGCCGTACCGTAAACCTTGTCCGAGTAGGTGTTTCAGATCCTGCGTCAGCATCGCCGTCACGATGATCGTCGTCGTCGCCCGCCCGAAGGTTTTGCGCCCGGCGGGCGCGCTGGAACCACACACTTGCTGGTTTGCTCACCAGGTGTGCCGACAGCTCACGGGGCAATCCGGGGCGCCATAACATCAATCGTGTTGGCCACCAGCAGGTTCAAGGGCTTTCCGGCCGCACCAAGGGCGGGTTTGACACCGCCGCGCCGCGATGATCTCGACGACACCCGAGCCCGTCAGCGGCGCGCATGAAGGGCTCATCTCACCTGGTGCACGGTTACCGCCCCGTCCACCAGCGGATCGCTGTTGGACGCAGACACTCGTGTAGAAGCGCTGCCCAGCTCACCGGCTTCTATGGCCTCCTCTCCTCGGATCGCGCGTCCTTTGGCGTTGTGGCGTTCGGGCGCAGCTCACCTTGGCTCGCGACGCTTACCTCCGCCCTTCGGCAACGAACCCCCCTGGTGAAAAAAATCTGTTGTGTCGGGTGTAGACATTCTCGGTTTCGGGGGTATATAGTCGCTCTCGTTCCTGCTAAGAAATCAGATGGCCGGGCAGGTGAACTGCCCGGGACGACAAGTTCGACCGTCCCCTCAGGCGGAGAAGAGAATCCGGTGCAGTCGGCTGGACCGCCGGGGGCGAAGAAGCAAGGCAAGTGAAGTACCGCAGGTAGAACCGACGATTCAGGAGGTGGTGGCCACTGATCAGCCATTTAGATGTCCCGCATTCCGGGAGTTGTCGGATGCGGTGTCTCAGATCGGCCCCTCCGGCCGGTCAAGGCAAGTGAAATCAATCCCCCAGTCGTAAATCACGGCCCCGGCGCCCAGCGCGCCGGGGCCTTCCGGCATTGAATCCGAGAGGCCTCGTGCAGCACCCGAACACCCATCCCGCCGACGGTCCCAGCGCCGCGGACAAGCTCGACGACGACACCTACCCCGCCTACAGCATGGGACGCGCCGCGGAGATTCTCGGCGTCACCCAGGCGTTCTTGCGCGGCCTCGACGCCGCGCGACTCCTGACCCCGCAGCGCTCGGCGGGCGGGCACCGCCGCTACTCGCGCTACCAACTGCGCATCGCCGCGCGCGTACGCGAACTCGTCGATGCGGGCAACGCACTCGAGTCGTCGTGCCGGATCGTGATCCTCGAAGACCAGCTCGCCGAGGCGCAGCGCATCAACGCCGACCTTCAGCGCGAACTCGACACCCGAGCCGACGGCTGACCACGGGTTTGCGGGCATCGACAGCCCCGGAATCGATGCTTGCGGGATTATTGCGAGGCTGCGAATGGGTGACGGAATCGGTCGCCTGTCACGCCGAATCTATTGGTTGTAGCCCCAGTTTGGCCGATGTTTGGCAGCGCCATGCCGGTGGACCGAAGGTCGGTTAGCTGAAAGTGTGCTGTGTGTATCCTTTGCGCGTCCTGGTCGACAGAGACGAGCGGGTGGCCGTTCGCCTCATGAGGGTCGGAGGTTTGTGCACACATGGTTTGGCATCGCTCGGTTCCGCGTCCGGTGGTACTCACGCCCGGCGCCGCGACATCGCATTTCCGTCCCGAGCTGCTCGATCCATCGAGCCCGGAAGGGCTGCGTGACCTCGAAGCGCTGGCAGCGTCGGGCTCTGTCAGCGCAGTGCACGACACGATCGACGATCAGCTCGACGAACTGACTCGCTGCGAGGACCCCGCTGTCGCGCATTCGACGAGCTCGCTGGCAGCGTCTCGTCGTCGGATCTGTGACGGGACTCCGTTGTGGCGGTGGGGAACGTGGGTGTTCTATCCGTGGAACGGCCGCTTGGTGCATGTGCTGCCGCGCGAGGGTTTCCAGCGGGTGCGGTCCGATCGGAATCGCAACAAGATCGACCGGGTGCAGCAGCGAACCCTGCGCGAGCGGCGGATCGGTGTGATCGGGCTGTCGGTGGGCAACAGCGCGGCTGTGACGCTGGCGATGGAAGGGGTCGGCGGATCGTTCCGATTGGCCGACTTCGACACCGTCGGGCTGTCGAATCTGAACCGGCTGCGGGCCGGGGTGGGCGATCTCGGGGTCTCCAAAGCTGTGCTGTCGGCCCGTCAGATGTTCGAGATCGACCCCTATCTCGACATCGAGGTGTTCCAGGGCGGGTTGACCGAGGAGTCGATCGGGCCGTTCTTCGACGGAGTGGACGGCACCCGGCCGCTGGATCTGCTGGTGGAGGAATGCGACACAGTGTGGGCGAAGGTCGCTGCCCGTGAGTACGCGCGTGACCGAGGGATCCCGGTACTGATGGACGCCAACGATCGCGGCTTGCTGGATGTGGAGCGTTTCGATCTCGAACCCCATCGCCCGCTGTTCCACGGCCGCACCGACGGATCGACCTCGTCCGATATCGCGAGGATGAACCGGAGCGAGCTGCTGTCGTTTCTGCTGGCAGTGGTCGATGAGCCGCGGCTGAGTCCGGCGATGCGCGACGCGCTCGGCGAGGTCGGCCGGAGTCTGTCCAGCTGGCCTCAACTCGCCTCCGGGGTGATGCTCGGCGGCGCCCTGGTGGCGGACACGGCTCGCCGGATCCTGCTCGGCGAGCTGATCCCGTCGGGGCGAACCTATATCGACCTCGACGAGCTCATACCCGCGGTGGGTCCGCAGATCGCTCCGGCGTTCGTGCGGGCGATGGAGGTAGTCCGTTGACCATCGACCTGCGCAACGTGGAACTGGTCGGCCCGCGGCTGCGGTTGCGTGATCTCCGCGCCGGTGATCTCGGCGTGTATCAGCGGATCTTCACCGACCCGCACCTGACCCGATACATGGGCACCGACAGCATGGGCGTCCGGGCGGCCGCGACGTCGTTCGACGCCGCCCTGCGCTCCCGCGGCGAGACTCCGCGGCGCAAGTACACACTGGCGATCACGGCGCCGGGTGAGGACACCATGGTCGGCACCATCGGTCTGCTGGTGGAGGATTTCGGCAGCAACGCGATGATCGGCGGTCTGGTCGTGGTTCCGGAAGGGGCGCTGCGTGCGGGTGGTATCGAGGCGGGGCGGCTGCTGGCGGCATTCGCTTTCGGGCCGCTCGGGATTCACCGGGTATGGGCGGGGCATCGGCACGATCATCCGGTGATGGACACGGTGATGTCGGGAGTGGGCTTGACGCCGGAGGCGCGGCTGCGGCAGCTGTACCGAACCCAGGGCCGGTGGCGCGACGTATGCATCTATGCGGCTCTGCGACCGGAGTGGGCTGCGACGGCGACACCCGCCGAACGTCGAATCCTGGCGTTACGGCCTACCGCGGCAAGGGAACACGTCACCGCGGGTCGGTGAAGTCGGTGCGGAAACCCTGCCGAATCGGGCTCCGGGCGCGCCACGGCGCGATAGCATCGCCGACTACAGGACCCCGAATCGCCACCACCCGAATACGCGCAGCGGTCGGCGATGGGAGGGACACCACCGCCGACGAGAATCCGAAGTAGAGATCACAAAATGGCAGTGCTGATCGACTCCGACTACTTCACGCCGGCGGACCGGCGGGAGGCGGTCACCGCAATCCTGCAGGAAGCCGATATCGGGGCCACCCTGCAGATGTGGGATTCGCCTGCCGAAGTGGTCAGCCGTCACCAGGCCTGGATGCTGGGTCCGATCGCGCTCACCCGCTCGGAGGTATCCGGTCACCAGGTCTGTCGAACCAGTCGGCATGAGCGAACCACGCCCAGCGACACCTTGACGGTGACCGTGCAGAACGGACAGGTCCGCAGACACGAACAGTTCGGTGCGCAAACCCTGATCGAGCCCGGCGCCTGCGAAGTGATCGACCTGGCCACGACGTTCGCCTCCGGCTGGCACGGTCTCGGCGGAACACTGTGCCTGCAGCTGTCCAGGGAGCGCCTCGGCATTTCCGCGGAAACGGTCGTCGCGGCGCACGGGCGACTGGCGGCGTCGCCGTTGTACCCGATGGTCACGGCGCAGATCCAGCATCTCGTCGGGATCGCCGACCAGCTCGAAGCCGACCCGGCCGCTGCCTCCGTGGGTGAGTCGTGCCTGGAAATGGTTCGGGCGCTACTGATCTCGGCGGCCGGGCGCGGGCCGGGTGACGGCGCCGCCATCCCGGAGCAACTGCTGATCGAGCAGATCCTCGGGTATGTGCGGACCAACCTGTCCGATTCGGATTTGAAGATCCCCGATATCGCCGCCGGCAACAACATCTCCGTGCGGCACCTGTACAAGGTATGCGCACAGTCGGGTATCAGCCTCGAGCAGTGGATCATCGAACAACGCCTGGTCCGGGCCCGCGACATGCTGATCGACAGAGGCTACGCGCACCGGTCCATCGCGTCGGTGGCCGGTGCCGTGGGCTTCCGCGACGCCGCCCACTTCGCCCGGCGATTCCGCGAAGCGTTCGGCATGACGCCACGTGACTGGCGCCGCAGCGCCACCGATGTGGGCAACCCACCGAAGTAGCCGGGGTTCCGCGCCCCGGATGCACGCACGTTTGTGCGTGCACAGTCAGTTGCCGTGCAGTCACAGCCTCCTTCCGAGGCCGATTCGCCGATATCTTTCGAATGTGGCTGCGCGAGACGGCATCAGGAGTACGTGGGTTCGCCGACGGGCACCCGCGTCGATGCGGTCCGCGCCGAGGGCATCGAGAGAAAGGGGAGACCATGTCCACGATCGGCAAAGCGATTCGGGCGGCAAGGATGGCCTCCGGATTCACCCAGGCGGAGTTGGCCGACTGGATCGGAATCGCGGACGGAAACCAGATCAGCCGGTGGGAACGCGATGTGGTGACACCCAGTGCCGACAATGTCGGCGAGTTGTCGAGAGTTCTGGGGGTGCGTCTCGACAACTCCGTCGGAGATGCGGTGACGTGCTGATCTGAATGCCGTTGCGTCGGCTCGATCCTGATCGAGCCGACGCAACAGCGAGTGTTTCCGAAGCTACGAAACGACCTGGGAACTCAGGTAACTCAGGAGGATCTGGACGTCGTCGCCGTAGTCGATGTGGGCTTCGGAGGCGTAGAAGTTGGCCATGTCCACGCCTTGGCGGGCCAGTTGGGCGAGCTCGTCGAGGGTGGCCGGGTCGGCGATGCTGAGCAGGGTTCGGGTGGTCGCGGTGAGGTCTGCTCGGATGCCGGCGGCGACGGGGCCGAGCACGGAACCGGTGAGGTCGGCGCCGGTGGCGGCCAAGGTCGCCAGGTCGGTGGCGGCGGCGAGGGGGTCGTTGCGATCGAGGGATTCGACCGCACGCCACAGGATCTCCTGAATTCGGCCGACCTTGTCGGCGATGCTCAGAAAATCGATGGGGGCGAGGGCGTCGGCGATGACGCTGACGGCTGCGGTCCAACCAGAGGGGTCGACGGCGGCAGCCGCGCGGATGACCTGGGCGACCAGGACTCGGTCTACCCCCGCGGCGGCCTGGACCAACGGGGACAGGGCAACATTCAGGGCATTCGCGGTCCGGTGCGCACCGCGAATGTCACCCGCCGCGATGGACTCCGAGAGGCGGGTGAGGTTGTCGAGAATAGTGGGCAGGTTCGCCGCGGTGGCGGTCCAGCCGGCGCCCATGGTGACGGCTTGGGCGATCAGGCTGCTGGGATCGACCGTGGCGGGCAGGACGTTCGCGATCGGTTCGGGATCACCGCTCAGGACCCGGCCCAACACGGCGAGGAACGGGGAGGTGGCGGCATCGAGGGAGCAGTACAGGTCGCCGTCGGCACACAGGGTGCGAACCCGCTCGGTCAACGCACCGAAATCGCGGCTTCGCGTTCCGGCTATGCCGAGGCCGGGTTGTGGATTGCCCAGGGAGAGTGTGGTATTCGGATCGCGATGCGGATCGGCCAGTAGTCCGACGCCGACCACTCGATCGGCATCGATGGGACCGTCGCCGTTGCCGATCTCGGTGGCGAGGTCGCCGATGCCGTCCGCGCCCTGGCTGTAGCCGGCGAGGATGACACGCGTCGAGCTGCACAGGCCGCGCATCATGTGGTGCAAGCGGGATTCCAGCGTGCCCAGGGACTCCGCGTAGCTCAGACCCAGGTCGAAAGCGCTTGCGGCATAGGGGACGTAGAGCACCGTGATGTCACGGCCGAATTGGCGTTGCAGGCCGTCGCCGACGGGCTGGAGCATCCCGACGGGCACCCCGGGATCGGCGCCCGGCGTGGTCTCCCAGGTCCCCGGCGCGAAGACGGCCGTGTACGGGGTGCAGGGCTGCGCGCTGGGCGTTTCCGCCCGCGCGACGCCGGCCGCCACGGTCCCGACCGCGACGACGGCGGCAACCAACGTCGCCGCGGTGGATCTCGACAACCTGTCCATCGTCCAATTCCTCTGTTGCCGAAGGAGATTCGCGACGGTTCGACAGGTGCTGAGTTGCGCCGAAACCGTTGGGGCCAATTCTCGCCACTCGCCGTCGGTTTCGCCGGGTTTTCAGACACAGTTTCATTTCAGATTAGAGATCACATCCGGTCGTGGCCGGCGGGCTGCCAGGCGGTGACGGCCCAGATGACCACCACGCTGATCGCGATGATCACGATGGACCACGCGGGATAGTAGGGCAGGGACAGGAAGTTCGCGATGATCACCAGTGCCGCGATGCCCACCGCCGCGTATCGCGCCCACGCGGTGCCCGACATCAAACCGATCGAGCAGACGATGGCGATCACGCCGAGGACGACATGGACCCAACCCCAGGTGGTCGCGTCGAATTCGTAGACGTAGCTGATGCCGGCGACGTAGAACTCGTCTTCGGCGATCGCGGAGATGCCCTCGAGGATGGAGGCCGCCGCGGCGATGAACAGCATGATCGCCGCCAGCACGGAGATCCCCCCGGCAGCGGCTTGCCGCGCGAAAGGCTCTTCTTCGGGAACGGGACGATGTGCGGAAGGATAGCGCTCGGTCATGACAAGCCCCTTGCTGCAGCGAAATTCCGCCATCGCAGATCGCCGAGACTCCTACAGGCCGCAATGACAGGCAATCGCGTACTTCGGTAGGGACGGCGGATTGCGCGGCACGCCGCTGCGCAGCGCCGACTGAAGGGTGGTGCTCGCGATCGCAGTTCGATCGCCCACGATCCGTCTAGACCGCCGGAGTGCGCGGCTCAGGCCACCGGCGGGTGTTTACGGGCGCCCATCGACTCGGCCGCGAACAGCAGTACCACCGCGGCGATGACCGCGAGGACGAAGCCCCAGAAGTTGAGTTCGGTGATGGAACCGACCCCGATGAGGCTGGCGATCACGCCCGCGATCAGCGCCGCCGCCATGCCGAGCACGAGGGTCATGCCCATGCTCATGTTCTCCTTACCCGGCTTGAGCATTCTGGCGAGCACGCCCACCACGGCGCCGATGATCAAGAATCCACAGATCTGAACAATCGCATTCCACATCGCTCGAACCTCCACGTTGTGCCGATGGCCGGGGAGTGCCTCCGGTTATGTTCGATCATTTCTCCCCTTTGCCCGGAGAACCAGTGTCGTGTCCTCGGCGTTGTCGAAGCGTGTCCGCGCCGACGCCGGATCGCACCGTCGCTGTAGACCGGTCGCCATGGGTGAATCGGGCTCAGAACTGGGGATCCACCCGGCACTCGCTCGCGGACCGGCCGGTCGGCGCGGCGCCGTCGCCCTGATCGAAACGCCACTGCGTGATCGGACCCGCCTGATGCCAGCGCAGGCCGCGGCCGTCCGGCACGGCTTCGTAGACGGCGTCACGACCGCTGACCAGCTGCTCACCCACGCAGTAGTCGTGGTAGCTCGTGCCCGGCTGGAAAGCCCCCGCGCTGAAGCGGCCGGTGGGCTCGGCGGCGGCGCCCGGATTGGCGACCGTGCTCGGCCGATGCGTCGATGCCCCGCGATCCCAGCGTGCGTCCCCGGTCCGCGATCGGCCGCAGCTGAAGGTCCAGCCACCGGCGACGACGGTGGCTCCCTGCGAGTACGGGCCGCCCGCCCACAAACAGCTGACGGCGCTGTCCGCGGACGCGGTTCCCGTCGAGAGCCCGAGCAGGCCCGCTACCGTGACGGCCGATGCCAGTGCGGCGACACCGCGACGCCGTCGAACGGTTCCTGAAATATCCTGATTGCCAACGGTTTCCATCCTTCGATGCTCCCGTCGGAAAGGGACGGGCACATCAGGTGCCGACCCGGAGCTTCGGCTCAGGGATTCCCCTCGGTCGATGAGGGCCCAGGCTCAGCAGCACCGTCCGAGCTGCGGGCTCGGGCTCGGGGTCGTGCCGCTGGTGGGCACTGCGGCCAGGAACGCGTCGAGGTCGACCCGGCGCCCACCCACCCACGTGCCGTTGACCCGGACGGTCTCGCCCAAGGTGGCCGGGTCGACCTCGTAGGGGTCACCGGACAACTCGACGAAGTCGGCCAGCTTGCCTACCTCGATGGACCCGATCAGGTGATCGCGGCGCAGGGTGCGGGCGGCGTCGATCGTCTGCGCGCGGATCGCGGCATCGAGCGGAATCGCCTGATCGGCGCCGTGCACAGTGCCGGCGCGGGTGCGTCGGGAGGTGACGGTCTGGATGTTGACCAGCGGTGACGGCGGCGAGACCGGCCCGTCGTTGTGCATCGATACGCACGCCCCCGAGGCCAGCGCGTCGGCGGTGGGCTGCCATCGGCTGCCGTGTTCGTGGTCGAAGATCGCGCCGTCGAGCAGATCGCCCCAGAAGTAGTACTGGAACGGTGACAGCGACACGTGCACGCCCAGCCGGGCCGCGCGGTCCATCTGCGCGCGGGTCGCTCCGCCCAGGTGTTCGATCCGCCACCGGTGATCGGTGCCGGTCAGGCCGTGGCGCTGCAACGCCGCCTCGTAGGCGTCCAGGGCCAACTCGACGGCCAGATCGCCGTTGGAATGGAACGACATCTGCCAGCCCGCGGGCGCGGCGTTGTCCAGGATCTCGTCCAGCTGCGATCGGGTGTAGTTCAGCGAACCGGTGCCGCCCGCGGTCGCCGGGTCGATACCGGCGCGCCGAGTCGCCTCGGTATCGAGGTAGGGAAACGACGTCGCCGCACTGCCCACCCAGACCGCACCGTCGGTCCAGAGTTTGACGCCGGCCTTGCGCAGCATCTCGTCACCGGCGGCGAAGGTCTCGGGTTCGGTGTAGGTGTCGGTGGTCGACATCTCCCACAGGTTGACCCGTAACGGGCACGACGTGGTGGTGACCAGTGTTTCGTAGTCGTGTTTGGTCTGCGGGTCGTAGGCCATATCCGAGGTCGTGGTGTATCCGGCGCGCGACATCGCCGCGAAGAACCCGGCGCCGCTGAGAAGCGGGCTCGGCATCTCGGCGATCAACGGAGTCATGACCGCGGTGAGCACCGGCACTTCGAATCCCTGACCGTCGAGCGACCCGTCCGGATTGCGACCGTAGTGACCGCCTTCGGGGTCCGATGGTGGGTTGTCGGACCAGCCGTACCGCTCGATGAGCGCGGTGTCGAAGTAGATGCCGTGTGCGGAGTTGTCCAGGATCACGGCCACCCGATCACCGAAGATCGCGTCCAGATCCGACGCAGTCGGTGCCGCGTGTTCCTGGAGCAGCGCGTCGAACCCGTTGAACACCAACGGCGTCGACGGATCGGTCGCGGCGATGGCCGCGGTGAACACGGCCACCACATCGTCCCAGGTCGGTGCTACCCACGGGGTGATCTGCGCGATGGGCGGCTGGGTGAGGACCCCGCCCAGGAACGGATGCCCGTGCGGCTCGACGAATCCGGGCAGCAACGCCTCCGCGCCGGTATCGATGACCTCGGCGTCCGGGGACACCGCCGACACGCATTCGGCCAGCGACCCGACAGCGACGATGCGCGATCCCGAGATCGCGACGGCGTCAGCGCGGGGGCGGTTGTCGTCCATGGTGATCACGGTGCCCGCGGTGAGAACGAAATCCGACACAGCCAACTCCCTCGCTTGTGGTGTTCGAGGCGGAGAAGAATTCGGCCGACCGTGGACACCGATTCGGCGGCAACAAGGACCGGA
Organism: Nocardia sp. NPDC127606; assembly: GCF_042671725.1. Taxonomy (NCBI): domain Bacteria; kingdom Bacillati; phylum Actinomycetota; class Actinomycetes; order Mycobacteriales; family Nocardiaceae; genus Nocardia; species Nocardia sp. NPDC127606. The sequence continues at coordinate 60,585 of NZ_JBHXWQ010000001.1, forward strand.
CATGCTGCTGACCAGCACAGGCTATTCCGAGAGGGCTACTGGCGGAGAGGGCGACACGCGTATCCGAGTGCAGATTGAGCGGACCGGGTAGACGTCGGCGCGGTATCGAGTCGAGCGGCCGCACATGCCGGTTCCGGACGCGTCTATTCGGCGGTTTGCCCTGGCTCCGGCAGCTCGGCGTAGAACTCGCGCAGTGCGGCCGTGACGCTGACCAGCACGCGGTGGGCGGCCGTCAGGTCGCTGTCGGGCAGGGCGGACAGCGCCTCGCGGGTGCGGGAACCGAGCGGTCCGAAGAATCCGGCGGCCACCGTCATGCCCTGGTCGGTGTAGGTCAGGTTGACCCGCCGTCGGTCCGCCGGGTCGGGCACGCGTTCGAGGTGGCCGGATTCGATCATGCGCTCGACCAGGTAGGTGACGGCGGGCGCGGAGACGCCCATCAACTTGCTCAACTGGCCCGCGCTCACCGGCGAGCCTTCGGCGTCGGCCGTGGCGACGTGCATCAGGGCACGGAAATCGTTCGGGCGCAGGTCGTTCGATCGCGCGAAGACGTGACCGATCTGTTCGGAGATCGCGGTCAGCGCACGGAGGTCCCGGGCGATGCCGGTCTCCAGTTCTGCCCGGTCGGCGGCCGGGTTCGTGTCGGCGGTGTCGTCATCCACGCGCGGCCTCCTCTCTGTCCGACAGGGAGCTTAGCGGGCGGAACCACCGACATTGCCAATTAGTTAAGTTTCTGAAATAGTTTCGGCGTGATGCGAGAGAGCGACGGAAACGGGTGGGACCGGTTCGCCGGGCTGGTCACCGGTCGGCGATCGTGGGCGGTACTGCTCGCTGTGGTCGCGGCCGCCATGGCGGTGATGGCGCTGGCGGGGAGCAACGACAGCGCGGGCCAGGCCCCGGTGTCGTTGCCGCGATCGGCGGAATCCTTCTTGGCCGCCGAGGCCGCCGCACGGTTTCCCGATGCCGGAACCGCCGCCGCGATCATGGTGGCGACACGCGCCGACGGCGGTCCGCTGACACCGGCCGACCTCGCGGCACTGGACGCGGCGCGCACCCGCGCTGGCGGTCCGCCGACCGAGGGCGCCCGGGTGGTCCTCGCTCCCGACGGGCGGGCCGCGCTCGCCCAGATTCCGGTGTCCGCGCAGCTCAACGGCTTCGCGCTCACCGATCGGATCGGGGAACTGCGCGCCGCCGTCGTCACCGATCTCCCCGATACGCTGCGCGTGCAGATCACCGGCGGACCGGCTTTCGGCGCCGACATCGCCGACTCCTTCTCCGGTGCGAACTCGCTGCTGCTGATCGTCACGGCGATCGTGGTGATGGCGCTGCTCATCGTCACCTATCGCTCGCCGGTGCTGTGGCTGGTGCCGTTGACGGTGGTCGGGCTCGCCGACCGCGTCGCCACCAGTGTCGGCACGCTGCTGGCCGAGCTCACCGGACTCGCCTTCGACGGCTCGACGTCGGGCATCACCAGCGTGCTGGTCTTCGGGGCGGGAACGAACTACGCGCTGCTGTTGGTGTCGCGGTATCGCGACGAACTGCATCGCCACACCGATCATCGAGCGGCGTTGCGCGCCGCGGTGCGTCATGCCGCGCCCGCCATCGTGGCCAGCAATGTCACCGTTGTCCTTGCGCTGCTGACGCTGTTGCTCGCGCTGCTGCCCAACACCCGCAGCCTCGGGGCGTTCGCCGCGGCCGGACTCGTGGTGGCGCTGATCTTCGTGCTCGCCGCGTTGCCGCCGGCGCTGGCACTGTGCGGGCGGCGGGTGTTCTGGCCGTTCGTGCCGAAGGCGGATGGTCGCGACGCGGCCGAGCAGGGTGTCTGGGCGGTCGTCGCGAAGCGGGTGGTGCGACGCCCTGCCGTCGTCGCCGGGGCGGCTTCGGCGGTGCTGATCGTCTTCGCGACCGGGCTCGCGACCACCGACATCGGGCTCTCGCAGACCGAGCAGTTCCGCGTCGAGGCCGAGTCCGTCGACGGGCTGGAGACGATGGCCGAACACTTCCCGTCCGGCTCGTCGGATCCTGCCGTGGTGATCGCGCGCGGTGCCACCACCACGCAGATCCAGTCGGCACTCGATGGTGTGCAGGGCATCTCGCGCGCCACCGCTACCGGGACATCCGCCGACGGTTCGACACGGTGGTCGGTCGTTCTGGACGCACCACCCGGCTCGGCGGAGGCGTTCACCACCATCGAGGCGATCAGGACAGCGGTCGGCACGGTCCCCGGCGCCGAGGCCCTCGTCGGCGGTACGGACGCCGAAGCACTCGATATCCGCGACGCCGCACGCCGTGACCAGGCGCTGGTCATTCCGCTGATCCTCGCCGTGGTGCTGCTGGTGTTGCTGGCACTGCTGCGCGCGGTGCCCGCCGCCGTGCTGCTCGTCGGCGTCACAGTGCTCAGCGCGCTCGCGGCGCTCGGTGCGGGCAGCTGGATCAGCGGCACGATCTTCGGCTTCCCCGCACTGGACACGAATGTGCCGCTGTTCGGCTTCCTGTTCCTGGTCGCGCTGGGTGTCGACTACACGATCTTCCTGGTCACCAGGGCGCGCGAGGAAGCGGGCGCGCACGGCACCACCCAGGGAATGGTGCGCGCGGTCGCCTCGACCGGGGCCGTGATCACCAGCGCCGGTGTGGTGTTGGCCGCGGTGTTCTGTGTACTCGGTGTGCTGCCGTTGATCACCCTGACCCAGTTGGGCATCGTGGTCGGGATCGGCATCCTGCTGGATACGTTCGTGGTACGCACGCTGGTTGTCCCCGCGCTGTTCGCGCTGCTGGGCGACACGGTGTGGTGGCCGGGATCGCTCGCGAAAGCCGCAGCGGCGCAGTCTGCTTCGACCGAAGCAGTGGCGGTGGACTGATCCGTGCCGGTGCCCGCTATTTTGCCGGTGGAACCGGTGACGGGCTGGTGGCGAGCTGGATCGTGGTGAGGAGTTCGGCGGTGCACGTGGCCAGGTCGAAGCCGGGGTCCGCGGCGACGCGCAGGATGACGCCGTTGCGGAGCGAGAGGACGAATCCGGCCATCAGGTCCGGGTCGAACGCTCGGAAGTCGCCCGCGCGCTGCCCGTCCGCGAGCAGCTGGGCCAGTTTCGCTCGATCGGAGTTCGCCTGTCGGTCACGGGTTTCGGCGTCGGGGGCGGCGGATTGCAGGGCCAGCATCGTCACCAGGTGATTGCGATGGCCCTGGATGAATGCGCAGTTGGCCGTGACGAAAGCGGCGAGGCGTCCGGCGGGGGTGCCGTGGTCGCTGCGCGCGGCGACGAACGCGGTGAATTCGGCCATGATCGTTCGCATCACCTCGGCCATCAGGTTCTGTTTGCCGGCGAAGTGGTACGAGATGATGCCGGTGCTGCTCAGCCCGGCGGCGTGCGCGATGGCGCTGAACGAGGCGCTCCCGTAGCCCGATTCCGCGATCGTGTCGATCGCGGCCAGCACGATCTGGGCTCGGCGGGTTTGCTCGATCGCCGTCAGTTCGCCCTGCTTTCTTGCTCGCACAAGCGAAAATTAGCACGGATGCCGATCAGGGCAGGGTGATCGCCAGGACGTACGCGTGCTCTTGGGGCGCCGCGTCGGGCGGCAAGTGGATCGTGAGGTCGCCCTCGTGCCGGTGCCGGGGCAGGTCCGCGGTGTCGCCGACCAGACGGACCGTGGCGGTTGGTGCGAGACGAAAATCGCGGAGCGTGATCTCGCCGGTGGGCTGGTCGGCGAGGACGATCGCGTAGACGGTGTCGCCCTTGCATGTGAACCGCACCTGATCGCCCGCCGTCGTGCGGGTCGCGACCTGCTCCCACGGGGTGGTGTCGTAGATCGCGTCCCCGTTGCGGGACAGCCAGGCACCGAGCGCGCGCAGCGGGACCTGCTGAAGTTCCGGGATGCGACCCGAACCGTCGGGACCGACGTTGAGCAGCAGGTTGCCGCCGGTGGCGACGACGTCGGCGAACAGATGGATCAGCGCGGCTCCCGTCAGGGTGTCGGCACTCGTCTCCTGGGCGTTGTATCCGAAAGACCGCCCCAACCCTCGGGTGAGCTCCCATGCCCCGGTCGGCGGGATGGCGGGTGTGGCGTACTCGTAGGTCGCCAGGTCGTAGTGGAAATTCTTGGGCTGGTCGGGAATCTCCTTGCCCAGCTTCGCCATCGCCTTCAGGACGACACCGATGAACCCCAGGTAGGCGGCGCGCGCGAGGCGGTTGCGCGGCAGGTTCGGCTGCGTCCAGCGGTCGTTGACCACGCCGTCGCCGACCGTGTTGTAGTAGTGGGCGGTGATCTCGTGCGGGTCGATCTCCGAGGGCCAGCCCATGTCGTTCCACAGGATCGACGGTCGATAGGTGTCGATCAGCTCCCGCCACTGGGCGGCCGCGTAGCGCGCGTACTCGGGCCCCAATTCCTGATTCCGGATCAGATCGGTCACGGTCCTGACCGGCTTCTCCCGGAACATCCAGTCCGACCCGCCGCAGTAGTACAACCCCATCCGCATGCCCTGCGCCCGGACCGCCTGCATCAGGTCACCCACCAGGTCGCGACGGGAACTGTAGCCGGCGGGTGCGCGTGGGTGCTCGATACCGGTGGGCCACAAGGGATATCCATCTAGATGGCGCGTGACCATGACGACATAGCGGGCACCGACCTCGGCGAAAAGCCTTGCCCAGTCGGTGAAGTCGACGGACTCCGCTGCCGCGTCGAACGTCGATCGGAAGTCGGTATACGGGACCTGATCGCCGTAGGTGGCCGCATGATGCACCGCGCTCGGTGAACCCGGCACCCGCATCGAGTTGAGGTACCACTCGGCGTAGGGGATCCGGTCTGCGGTGGTCTTGCCGACTGTCAGGTCCCGCATGAACGCCGAATAGTCCGCATCGCCGCGCTCGGCGAAGGCGGGCACCGAGTACAGGCCCCAATGGACGAAGATGCCCAGCTTGGCCTTGCTGTACCACTCCGGGAGCGGCCGTGCCCCCGGCGAGTGGCTGTTCGGCGCATCGGTCACGACGACTCCCCACGTGAGCACACTTTTTGCTTGCCTGAGCGAAAATAGCATGAACGAGCAAAATCTCCGCGTGTGCCGGAGAATCGCGGGATGCGCATCCGAATCGTGGGGACACAGCTGCCGGGTTCGTCCTGTCGACCGCCCGGGATCGAGACGGCGTACTCGAACGTTCATGTCGGCGTGCAGCGCAAGAACCGGCCACAGGAGCTGCTCGACCTACAGCGTGGTGACGCGGAAACCGTCACGTGGACGGTGGAGTGCACTGTCCACGAGACCGACGTCCGCGGGCCTTACATCCAGGGCCGACCGGGGGAGCGGTTCCTCTACCTCAGCTGGGTCGCCGTCGATGACGCCGGCACGCTCACCATGTTCCGGCGCGCCAAGCTGATGCTCGCCGACGTCTCCGCCGAGACGCTGACGGCCGCGATCGAATCGGGCGTGCTCGAGGCTCGTCTCGGCCTCACCGACGCGACCGGAAACCCGTTGTGCGCCAGAGTGAAACCCGCGTCGATCCGCTGGACTGCCGCGACCTGACCACGCCATCGACCGGCGGTGCGGACGGGCGCCGGACTGTGTCGGACCGCGGTGGCAGGATGCGAAGGGTGGGTGACTACTTCGAACGGATCGTCGATCTCGATGTGGCCGCGGCGGATGCCGAGGCGTTGGCCGAGGCGATGATCAACTGGATGGTGTCGCGAGGATGGTTGCTTCGGCAGACCTCGGGGGACGCGATGTACAGCCTCCACGTCGACGAAGGGTATGTGACAGGGCCCGCATGGGCGGAGATCGCCCAGAATTGGGGCGCCGATACGATTCCCGCGCCGGTCGCGGTCATCGTCGGACGCCACGCCCACTACGGCGGTCAGGGCGAGATCGCACCGGCCGACGCGACGTGCCCGAACTGCCGGGCAACCACGGTGATCATCGACTACCCGGAGGCTTGGGACCCTGATCCCGCAGTGTGGCAACCCTTTTCGGACGCGATCGACAGGTGGGAACAGACGGGCGCCGGTGCGGTGGCTTGTACCTCGTGCGAGACGACCAGCGCGATCACCGACTGGCAGTGGCCATGGGGTTTCGCCCTGGGCGCCCTCGCCTTCGACTTCTGGGGCTGGCCACCGCTGACCGACGAATTCATCGCCGAGTGCACCGCCCGTCTCGGCCACCGCGTCGAGCACCACACCGGCAAGTTCTGAACCGTGTTCGGTGTCGCGCGTCACAGCTGTCCGATCCCGCGCACTCCTCCCAGCGCAGTGCGCACGATCTCACCGGTGGGGAGTGGTCCTCGGTGAAAATTCGGCCCTCATTAGCATCGATGCAGCGGACATATCGATGAAACCAGAGGACGTGTGTTGACTACCGAACAACTTGATCGCTGGAACGCTCAGGAAGCTGCGGCGGAGGCGATGATTCCGATCATCGGGACGCTGTACCGCAGCAAGGGTGTGACGATTCTGCTGCACAGCCGGTCGCTGGTGAACAAGTCGGTGATCAGCATCCTGCGGACGCACCGGTTCGCGCGCCAGATCGGCGGCGAAGAGCTGTCGGTGGACGAGACCCTGCCGTTCCTGCAGGTGATCAGCCGGCTGGATCTGGGGCCGTGCAAGATCGACCTGGGTCAGCTCGTGATGGCATTTCACGCCGACGATCGGGGCCTGTCGGTCGAGGAGTTCACCACCTCGGTGCTGGCCGAGGTGAGCGACGGCAACAAGGCCGTGTCGCAGGGACCGCGTGATGTGGTGCTCTACGGGTTCGGGCGGATCGGGCGGCTGGTCACCCGGCTGCTGATCGAGAAGGCCGGGTCGGGCAACGGGCTGAGCCTGCGCGCGGTGGTGGTGCGCAAGGGCGGCGACGACGACCTGGCCAAGCGGGCGTCGCTGCTGCGCCGCGACTCGGTGCACGGGCACTTCAACGGCACGATCAAGGTCGACACCGACAACGACACGATCACCGCGAACGGCAACGTCATCAAGTTCATCTACAGCGATGACCCGACGACGATCGACTACACCGCCTACGGCATCGACAACGCGATCCTGATCGACAACACCGGTCGCTGGCGTGACCGCGCGGGCCTGGAGCAGCACCTGCGCCCCGGCATCGCGAAGGTCGTGCTCACCGCGCCCGGCAAGGGTGACGTGCCCAACATCGTGCACGGCGTCAACCACCGCGACCTGGACCTGTCGCAGCAGATCTTCTCCTGCGCCTCCTGCACGACCAACGCGATCGTGCCGCCGCTCAAGGCCATGGACGACGAGTTCGGCATCGTGCGTGGACACGTGGAGACGGTGCACTCGTTCACCAACGACCAGAACCTCCTGGACAACTACCACAAGGCCGATCGTCGCGGTCGCTCCGCGCCGTTCAACCTGGTGCTCACCGAGACCGGCGCCGCCTCCGCGGTGGCCAAGGCGATGCCGGACTTCAAGGCCAAGATCACCGGCAACTCGATCCGCGTTCCCACCCCGGACGTCTCCGTCGCGATCCTGAACCTGCAGCTGAAGCAGGACACGACCAAGGAAGACGTGCTCGCGTACCTGCGTCAGGTATCCCTCGCGGGCCCGTTGAGCCGCAACCTCGACTACACCGCCGCCACCGACGCGGTCTCGAGCGACTTCATCGGCTCGCGGGCGGCCTCGATCATCGACGCCAACGCCACCATCGTCGAGGGCGACACCGCCATCCTCTACGTCTGGTACGACAACGAATTCGGCTACTCGTGCCAGGTGGTGCGGACCGTGCAGTACATCTCGGGCATCGAATACCCGACCTACCCGCAGCTGGGTGCGCAGTCCGACGCACGCGAGCTCACCGACGCGCGGTAGCGACTCTCCGGCAAGGCGGGCATCTGGTCTGTGACCAGGGCCCGCCTGCCTCGTCGACTCGGTGGCAGCGCATGCGACGCGACCACCACCGCTTGTCGGGTCGCGCGTTGTTGTGCATACTGGCGACATGACATCGAGTCGAAAGGGCGTTCTGCGCCCGGGCCGTTGAGCCCCACGCCGGTCATCGAACCGGCTTCTCTCCCGCGTGAACGCGGGGAATTCACCGAAAATCCGCAGTCTTCCCGTACGTCCTATGACGATGCGCGCCGCGACCTCTGGCTGCGTGTGCGCGAACTCGCTGTGCCGTCCGCCATGATCGAGGCCGCCACCGCACGACGGCTCGTCGGCGACTGGGCAGGGGCCTGCGCTGCTGCGCATGTCGATCTCGATGTGGATCTGCGGGCGTTGGCGCGGACCCACGGGCGAGGACTCGCCGCTCGGGTACGGGCCGACCTGCGGTATCTGGCACCGGACCTGTTGCGCTGGCATCTTCCCAGAATCGCGCCGGACGGTCTGTTGCGACCCGGGTTGACGATGGTGCTGGCTCGCTACGAATCCGGGAGCGTCACCGGTCTCGACAGCGCGGCCGGTGACGTAACGCAGTGTGACGGTGCGGATTCTGTGTATCTGGTGGTCCGTACGCCACCGGCCTGGGCGGCCGCCGGGCAGCGGATCAGCCTCGCGCTGTGGGACATGGCGAGCCCCGCGACCAGCGCGCGCATGCACCCACACCCCCGACCCAACAGTCGCTACCGGCTCGACCTGCACCGTCATCTGTGGGATTCGCGCAGGGTGGGAGAGTTGCGAACCCGTTCCGGGTCAGGGCAATTCGCCGACCGGCGACTGGCGGCAGGCGACGACGCCAGGGATTTTGTATCCGCAACGGTGCCGCCGGGTTGCGCCGTGGACCGGTGGGCGGACGAAGCGGGGATTCTGCTGCGGGCCGAGGGGCGCCGGTCCGGGTTGGTGCTGGTGCGGTGTGGTGCGCGAAAGCGGCTCGTGTTGGACGTGCGCGCGGATGACCCACTCGCCGTGCGGATTTCGAGGCAACACCCGCGCGGCGGAATCTCCGCCCTTCCGGTCCTGCCCGACGCGGCGACCTGGGTGCTTCCCGATCTGGAATTGCTGCGCGCGGGCGAGATCGCCGCCGATCGACTGCATCCGCTGGTCGCCTCAGTGCTCGGTTGCGACGGCGCGCCGACCGAGACGTCCGAGATCAGCGCCGCGGGTCATCGGATCGTGGAGTGCCGGGGCGAACGCCACCGGATCGGGTTGGTGAACGGGGTGCTCGCCGCCCTGGATCACGACCCCGCCGAAATCCGGCGCGAGGAACTCCTGGCAGCCCTGACCGGAACCCCGATGCCCTGCCTACAGGTCATCGACCGGTCGCTGCGCCAACCGGATTGGCTCGTCAGCGTCTGCGACCGCCTGGACCACGGTGATATCGACGGCGCCCTCACCATCGTCGAAGGCAAACTCGGCGCCGACGCGGTGCTGCGCGACGGACCACTTCGCGACGCACTCGAAGCTGCTGTACGGCAACGGATCACCTATGGCCTGTTCCGGGCCGGTCTACCCGCACCCGGTCGCGGCCACATCCCGCCCGACCGGTACGACCGCAAGGGTCGTCGCGCACGTCCGAGACACCTGACCTTGCACTGAGTTGCCGTCCGGGCCCTCAGGGCGCGTCTTGTCGCGCTGCTGACCTTCGCGCTGTCTCGACCGACCCTGCGGTCGAGCTCGCTCCACCTGCTCTCATCTATCGAATTCTTCTGAACCCAAAGGTGATTCACACATGTCTGTTCATACCCTCTGCCCGTCGCTCCCGATTCGCGCCACCGACTCCCAGCTCGACGTCGCGGGCGAACTCCTCGCCCTGCTGGGTGCGGTGAAGACGGAACCGCGCACCAACACGCAACTGGAAGCTCTCACCTTGGCGGTGGCCGCCGACCTGCCGGTGCTGCTGTGGGGTGAGCCGGGCATCGGCAAGACCGCGGCCCTGACCCAGCTCGCGCAGTCCCTGGACTTGCCGTTGACCACGGTGATCGCGAGTGTGCACGAGCCGTCGGACTTCTCGGGCCTGCCGATCATCGGCGACGACCCCGCGACCCAGGGTGTGCCGATGGCGCCGCCGGACTGGGCGGTTCGACTCGTGCGGGCCGGGCGCGGCCTGCTGTTCCTCGACGAACTGTCCACCGCGCCACCCGCCGTGCAGGCCGCGCTGTTGCGTGTCGTTCTCGAAAGGCGGGTCGGTGCACTGGAACTGCCGCCGGGTGTGCGCATCGTCGCGGCCGCCAACCCGCGCTCGTCGGCCGCCGACGGCTGGGAGCTGAGCCCGCCGCTGGCGAACCGTTTCGTGCACCTGCAGTGGACCCACGAGCACGATGTCGTCGTCCGCGGCCTCGGCGGAACATGGCCGCGCGCGACTCTGCCTCGACTCACGCCCGAAAGCCTGCCGGAGGCAGTCGCCTTCGCGCGTCGCGCGGTGTGCACCTTGCTCGCGGCGCGGCCCAAGCTCGTGCATCAGATGCCCACTACCGAAACCCGGCGGGGTGGTGCCTGGGCGTCACCGCGGAGTTGGGAGATGACCGTGCGGCTGATCGCCTTCGCCACCGCGGCCGACGCGAGTCGTGATGTGCTGTCGCAGTTGATCCGCGGCACCGTCGGTGACGGCCCCGGTTTCGAACTGCTGACCAGCATAGATCGGATGGATCTGCCCGATCCGGAAGCACTGCTGGCCGATCCTGTCGGCGCCGAACTGCCGAACAGGGGCGACCTGCGCCAGGCCGTTCTCGACGGTGTGGTGGCCGCGGTGCGCAAACGACCGGAGCGGGCTCGGTGGGACGCGGCTTGGTCGCTGCTGGTGAAAGCCGTGGAAACCGGAGCACCCGACCTGGTGGTTGTTCCCGCGACAACTCTGGCCACGCTGCGCCGCGACAACTGGGAGGTGCCCGCGGCGATCGAACAACTCGCCGGGGTGGTATCGGTGTCGCAGAGTGCCGATCGCGCCGCGGCCCGCGTTGCCGTCAAGGCGGGCCGATGACAGCGGATACCACCGGACTGGATCTCGGCAAGCTGTATGCCGCACGGCTGCACGCTGTTTCGGCCCGTCCCTATCTGGCGACCGCGCTGTACGCGCTGCACATCGTCGAGTCGGCAAGGGTGCCGACGATGGGCGTGGACAAACACTGGCGGTGCTACGTCTCGCCGCGGTTCGTCGACTGCACACCGGTGGAAGACCTGGCTTCGATCCTGGTGCACGAGGTTTCGCACCTGCTGCGAGACCATCACGCGCGCAGCGACCGCTACGCGCACGCCCACGACCTGACCGGTCCGGGGGAGCGGCTGCGGATGAACATCGCCGCGGACGCCGAGATCAACGATGACGCGTTCGGTGACGGGCTGGTCTGGCCCGAGGGCGCCGTGCTGCCCAGCACATTGGGGCTGGACCCAGGGCAACTCATGGAGGACTACCTGGGCCAGTTCCGCCTCGGGCGTCTGACCGAAGACATGGCGTGGCTCGACTGCGGCAGCGGCGCGGACGGATCGGACCGCGAATGGGAGCTGGGACCCGACGGCGCGGACGGTCTCAGCGAACAGCAGCGCGACGGCGTCCGATTCCTCGTGGCACAGGGCATCGTCGGGCGTCCAGGAGACGCGCCCCAGGGTTGGCGACGCTGGGCGAAGGAAGCATTGCATCCTTCCCAGCCGTGGCGTGACCTGCTCGGCGCGGCACTGCGCGCGGCCGCCTCGGCCCCCGGCGTCGGCGAGGACTATACCTACCGGCGCCCCGCCCGCCGGTCCGCCGCACTCCCCGGCATCGTGTTGCCCAGCCTGCGTCGCACCCCACCCAAGGTCAGCGTGGTCATCGACACCTCGGGTTCGGTCAGCGACGACGAACTGGGCAGCGCCCTGCTCGAAGTCGCCGCCATCATCCGCGCCGTCGGCGGCCGCCGCGACCTGGTCACCGTGTTCTCCTGCGACGCGGCGGCCAGAATCGCCCACCCCCTGTGCCAGGCCGAGGGCATGACGCTGATCGGCGGTGGCGGCACCGACCTGCGCACCGGTTTCACCCAAGCCCTGCGCACCCGCCCGGACGTACTCGTCGCCCTGACCGACGGCCAAACCCCCTGGCCCGCCCACCAACCGGCCTGCCGAACCATCGTCGGCCTCTTCCGCCGAGAACGCGCATGGCGCCACGACGACCCGGACTACGTCCCGGACAGCCCACCCGCATGGGCACGGGTGGTCGACATCGGCTGACGGGGCCATCCACCTACTGGGCGCGCCGCGCCCGTACCAGCGGCGACACGAACATGAACGAGCCGGACAGGAAGAGTCCGGCCAGTGGGATCAGCGGGAGGTAGGAGATCCATACGATCGGCTCCGGTTGTGCCAGCGCGATCACAGTGGCGACAACGGCGACGACGAATACCACCGCGGACCAGCGATGCACCTGACGGAGGCGACCAGCACGGTCGCCGAACGCCGACAGCGGGTGCGGGCCGCGCAAGAGCCGTACGAACATCGACGCACCGGACAGGAACAGCCCGGCGAGCGGAATGAGCGGCAGGTAGACCACCCATTCTGGCCCGCTGAGCGACAACCCGATCACCGTGATGAGCACAGCCGCGAGGAAGGCGACGGCGAGCACGCGATGAGTTCGCCGAACCCAGGTGATGTTCATCGAAAAACCCTTTCGTCGATCCATGAAAACAATGCTGACACGGCGCCGACCTGGAAACTTCTCGATTCCTGATCGTTTCTCCCGCTGACCACCGATAGTCGATCGACCCCATTTCAATCCGGCAATTCGTTGAAAGTATCAATCCCCGCGGGCCGCCGAACCCCTGCGAGACTCGTCGTGTGATCAGCGCGATTGTGCGAATTCGGTCCATTACCTACGAATCAGAGGGCGTGCTGTCCTTTGTGCTCACCGACCCCGGCGGCGCGCCACTGCCGCCGTGGGCACCGGGTGCGCACGTGGATGTCGTCCTGCCCGACGGCGTCGTTCGCCAGTACTCGCTGTGTGGCGATCCCGCGAATCGGGACAGTTATCGCATCGCGGTGCTGCTCGAGGAGCAGGGGCGCGGCGGGTCGGCGTGGATGCACGAGAACGTGCGGCCGGGCACGCTGTTGGAGATCCGGGAGCCACGCAACAATTTCCCGCTCACGCAGGCGGCGAGCTACCTCCTGATCGCCGGCGGTATCGGGATCACCCCGCTGTTGCCGATGATCCGCGAACTCGAACAGCACGGCGCCGACTGGCAATTGCACTACGGCGGCCGCACCGGCTCGCGAATGGCGTTCGCCGACGAGCTGTCCGCCTACGGTGCGCGGGTTCGTCGCTACGCGCAGGACGAAGTCGGGCTGATGCCACTGGCCGAGATTCTCGAGCCGGTGACCTCGGGCACGCTCGTGTACTGCTGTGGTCCCGAGCCGCTGCTGGCCGCGGTCGAGCAGCACTGTGTCGCGGATGCCTTGCGGGTCGAGCGTTTTCATCCCAAGGAGATCGCGGCCACCGGACCCGACCGGCCGACCACCGTCGTGCTCAACCGTTCCGGCCGGACCATCGAAGTACCGGCCGGGTCGTCGATCCTGGACGCACTCGAACGGGCCGGCTCCGACGTGCTGTGGTCGTGCCGCGAAGGAACGTGCGCGACCTGCGAGACCACCGTGCTCGAAGGCGAAGTCGAGCACCGTGATTCGGTGCTCACCCCGGCTGAACAAGAGTCGGGCAAAACCATGATGATCTGCGTTTCCCGAGCGCGCACGGACCGTCTCGTGCTCGATGCCTGAAAGGTCGAAGACTGTGCACGATGTCATTGTTGTCGGCGCGCGCTGCGCCGGCGCCACGGTCGCGATGCTGCTCGCGCGGCGTGGCTACCGGGTGCTCTGCGTCGACCAGGCGCTGTTTCCCAAGGATGCCGTGTCGACCCACATGCTGCGGCAGAGTGGCCTGGCGCGACTGCGGGATTGGGGCCTGCTCGATCGGCTGAAAGCCACCGGCTGCACGCCCATCCATTCGATCACCATGTCCTATGCCGACGCCCACTTCTCCGGCTTCTCCGACCCGATCGACGGAATCGCCGAGACCTACGCGCCGCGGCGCATCGTGCTCGACAAATTGTTGCAGGACGCCGCCCGCGAGGCCGGGGTCGATCTGCGCGAAGGCGTCACCGTGACAGATCTGGTGCGCGACGGTGAGTTCGTCACCGGCATCGTCGGCCGCGACCGCGACGGCGAACCGGTCACCGAACACGCCCGCCTCGTCATCGGCGCCGACGGGTACGCGTCCACCGTCGCCCAGCTCACGGGGGCACAGAAATACGACGTGATCCCGGGGGAGACCTTCACCGCCTACTCGTACTGGTCCGGCCTGAATATGCAGAGCCAGTTGCGGATCGGCGACAAGCAGGCGGTCGGCGGCTGGCCGACCCACGACGGCAAGACACTGATCTGGTGTGTGCAGTACGTCGACCGGTTCGCGCCGTTCCGCACCGATGTCGAGGCCAACTTCTCGTTGGCGTTCAAGGAAACCGCGCCCGACCTCGCCGAACTGCTCGACACCGGCGAACGCGACGAACGGTTCTACATCGCCCGCTACCCGGAGAACTTCTACCGCGAATCGCACGGCCCCGGGTGGGCGCTGGTCGGCGACGCCGGCTATCACAAGGACCCCTTCACCGGCCTCGGGATCAGTGACGCGTTCACCTACGCCGACCTGCTCGCGGAGCGGGCGCACGAGGGGCTCTCGGGGGCGCGGCCACTCGACGAAGCGCTCGCCGACTATCAGGCGCAGCGGGACCGGTCGAGCAAGCCGATGTACCGGTTCACCTGTGAGTCCTCGCGACTGGTGTTGCCGGACAAGCACGTCGAGGTGATGCGCGCGTTGCCGAGCAGCGCCGAGCACACGCAGCAGTGGTTCCGGATGATGGCGGGCGGGCTCAGCGGCCGGGAGTTCTTCGCCGAGGACAACCTCGCCGCGCTGCTGAACCCGCAGGGTGCGCGATGACCGTGCAGCCGTTCGACACCGCCGGGATCTTTCGCGACGAGCGCGGTGTCGCGCACTACGCCGATCTGCCCGATTCCCTGGTGGACATGCTGCGCCACACCGTGAAGACGTGGCCCGAGCAGGAAGCCGTCGTCGAGGTCGGTGGCGAGCGACTCTCTTACCGGCAACTGTGGGACCGTGCCGCTGCGGTGTCGGGTGGCCTGCGGGACAGGGGAATTCAGCCGGGTGACCGTGTCGCCATCCTGTTGAACGCCGGAACCGAGTGGGTAGTCGGCTTTCTCGGAATCGTGCTGGCGGGCGCGGTGGCCGTGCCGGTCAACACCCGGTTCGCGGACCCCGAAATCGACTATGTCCTGACCGATTCCGACGCCGCGTACAGCCTGCGGCCGAACGAGTCACTGCCCCAGGGTGATCCCTACGTCTACGAGGGTGCGGGTCCCACGGATCTGGCCGCGATCTTCTACACCAGCGGGACGACCGGACGACCCAAGGGGGCGATGACCACACATCGCAACCTGCTGTCCACCGTGGAGAACGTGCGCCGGCTCGCCCACATCGCCGCCGACGAAGGCCCGACGCTGCGCAACCTGGTCTCGGTGCCGCTGTTCCACGTCACCGCCTGCAACAGTCAGCTGATTCCCCAGCTGGCCATCGGCGGCAGCACGATCATCCTGCCGCAGTTCAAGATTCAGGATTTCCTGCGGGCGATCGTCGACGAGCGGATCACCTCGCTCACCAATACTCCCGCCATCTACTACCTCGCGTTCCGGCAACCCGACTTCGCCGACTTCGATCTGAGCGCGGTGAACCGGGTCGCCTACGGTGGCGCGCCGGTCGCGCCCGCGCTGGTCGCCGAGATCGCCCGGCACTTCCCGAACGCGCGGCTGGCCAACGGGTTCGGGCTCACCGAGACCTCGTCCATCTCGACCTACCTACCGCACGAATGGGCCGTCGAACACGCGGAATCGGTGGGGTTCGCCGCGCCGATCATCGACCTGGCCATCGAAGCGCCCGATCCCGTCAGCGGCGTCGGCGAACTACTCGTCCGCGGCGCCACTGTCGTCGCCGGATACTGGAACAACCCCGCCGCCACCGCCGCGACCTTCGTCGACGGCTGGCTGCGCACCGGCGACCTCGCCCGCATCGACGAGCGGGGACTGGTGTCGATCGCCGATCGGGCCAAGGACATGATCAACCGCGGTGGCGAGAACGTGTACTGCGTCGAGGTGGAGAACGCTCTCGCCGGCGCCCCGGGAATCGGCGAATCCGCGGTGGTCGGGGTGCCCGACGACATGATGGGCGAGAAGGTCGGTGCCGTGGTGGTACCGGTCGCGGGGGTCGAGTTCGACGAAGCCGCCGTGCTCGACTACCTGCGCGAGCGACTCGCCGATTTCAAAGTGCCCCAGTACTTCTCGGTGCGCACGGCGCCGTTGCCGCGCAACCCCGGCGGGAAGGTCGTCAAGACCGCGTTGCGGTCCGAACCGTTCAAGCCCGCCGGACGAGGGTGATGCTGGTCCGGCGCTGCTCGGCGAAGGCGTGGATGTCGTCGTCGGGCGCCAGATCCTCGGCACGGTAACCGATCGTGCTGAGGATGGCGCCCTGGGCGATGTCGAAGACGTCGGTGTAATACAGCGCGCGGCTGACCCTGGTGTAGGCCGGATCGGCGCCCCGGTCGGTGCCGGACAGGTTGACGTTCGCGGTGAACCACCCGGCCCGCGCTGCCAGCAGCGTGGTGAGTACCCCGGCGGTCGCGTCGGGGACCCAGCTCCAGTCCCAATCGTGCGGCGCGTTCCACGGTCCACCGAACTCGCGCGAGAGCGCGATGCCGGGCACACCGCGCGCTCCCGCCTCCTGGACGGCACCGTAGGTGCCGCTGACATTGAGTGTGGCGCCGATGTTCTCGCCCGCGTTCACACCGCTCAGGCACAGATCCACCGGCGCGATGACCCCGGAGGTCAGCGCGAACACCACGCAGGCCGCCGGTGTCGATCCCACGTGAATCGTGGGAATTCCGGCGGTCGGGGCGGCCCGCTCCCACTCCACCGCGACGCCACTGCGCCGGGACTGGCCCGCGCCCGACATCGGCCCGCTCGGTGCTACCACCGTCGCGTCGATGCCGAGCGCCCGCACGGCGTGCGCCAAGGCCAGCAGGCCCGGCGCGCGGTATCCGTCATCGTTAGTGATCAGCAGGTGCATCGAAAGCCGTTACTCGGGAGCCGGTTTCGAGGTCGAACAGGTGCAGCCGGTCCGCCGGGACGAAGACCTGGATCCGCGCGCCGATGGCCGGAGCCGGATCGTTGGCGGGCAGCGTCACCGCCCAGCGACCCGATTCGCCGGTGCACTGCGCGATCTTGGAGTCGCCGGTGAACTCGACCAGCTCTACCACACCGTGCACGAGCAAGCCGGGGCCGTCGTGGTCACGGAGCGTGCCGTCGCCGGGCCGCCAGCCCAGTTTCAGTTCGGCGGGGACACCGGGAACAGCCTGTGGGAGCAGCACTTCCAGTCCGCTCCCGGTCATCTCGTCTCCGGCCTCGTTCAGCGTCACCGTCGCCAGGTTCATCGGCGGGCTACCCAGGAACGTCGCGACGAACAGATCGACCGGTCGCCGGTACACCTGCGCCGGACTACCGACCTGCAACACCCGCGAATTGTTCATCACCACCAGGTGGGTGGCCATCGACAGTGCCTCGAGCTGGTCATGGGTGACGAGCACGACGGTATTGCCGAGCTCGCGATGCAGTCGCACCAGTTCGACCCGCGCCTGCTGACGCAACTGCGCGTCGAGCGCGGACAGCGGCTCGTCGAGCAGCAGCACCTTGGGCTGCCGAACGATCGCCCTGGCCAACCCGACCCGCTGACGCTGACCACCCGAGAGCTGAGCGGGCTTGCGGTGGCGCAGTTCGCTCAGCCCGAGGCTGTCGCACGCACCGGCCACCCGTCGTTCGATCTCGGTGCGGTCCAGCCCGGAACTGCGGTTGTGCTTGCCCTCGAGCCGCAGGCCGAAGGAGATATTGCGCTCGACGGTCATGTGCGGGTACAGCGCGAAGTCCTGGAACACCATCGAGACTCCGCGTCGTCCCGGCGCCACCTCGGTGACGTCGGCGCCGTCGATGAGCACTCGCCCCGCGGTGGGGGTGATCAGGCCGGACACCACGCCGAGCGCGGTCGATTTGCCGCAGCCGGACGGGCCGACCAGCACGGTCAGCGATTGTCCGGGCACGTGCAGAAGGTCGACGTCGAGAGCCGGGCGGTCCTCGCCGTATTGCTTGGTGATGCCGTCGAGCACCACGCCGGCCGAGAGATCGAGCTCGGTGGTCAGCACCGGGGGCTCGCTCACACTGAGACTGGTCATGTCGATTACCGAACCCCTGAATGAAGGAAGGCGTCCGCGATCCGTCGCGACGCCAGGACATAGATGATGACGACCGGCAGTGATGCCAGCATCGCCGCGGCGAGCATCGGGCCGTACTCCGCGCTCTCCGGACCGAGGAACAGGGCCAGACCCGGCTGGATGGTCGTGTCCTCCGGATCGGGCATCACCAGCAGCGGCCACAGGAATTCGTTCCACGTACTGATGAACAGCAGGATCGCCACCGCGCCCAAGGCCGGGCGCAGCACGCCGAGCACCACGTGGCGCAGGATCTCCCACGACGTGGCGCCTTCGAGCACCGCCGCACCGATCAGCGATTGCGGCACCGAACGAATGTGGTCGCGCAGCAACAGCACCGCGAGCGCGCTGACACCGAGCTGCGGGATGATCACCCCGATCGTGTGGCCCTGCCAGCCCAGCTTCGCGGTCATCAGGAACTGCGGGATGATCAGCGCCTGCGGCGGGATCAGCAGCGAAATACCCACGGCCGCAAGGACGAAGCCACGGCCGCGGGCCTTGTCGAAACGCACCAGCGCGTAGGCGGCGGGCAGTGCGACCAGCATCGTCGCGATGGTGACGCCGGCGGCCATGATGAACGTGTTGAGCAGCAGCCGCCCGATCGGGAACCGGCCTACCGCCATCTCGTAGTTCTCCAGGCTGGCCGGATACGGGAGCGGGTTCAGATCGAAGATCGTCGACACCGGTTTGAAGGAAGTGGTCAGCGCCAAGACGACCGGGAACAGCATCAGCACAATGGCTGTGATCAGAAGCAGGTGTCTGCCGATCGCGTCACCGCGTCGCACGGAATCTCCTCGAGAGCAGGGTGTGGACGGTCAGGAGCAGCCCGAACGCGAGCGCGATGACGATGGCCGCCGCCGATGCGGTGCCCGCGTCGAAAAAGGTGAAACCGTAGGTGTAGAGCCGGTAGTAGACGTTGTCGGTGGCATTGCTGGGTCCGCCACGGGTGAGCACACCGATATTGGTGAACAGCCACGGCCACACCACCACCATCGACAGCATCCCGAGCAGGATGATCGGGCGACGCAGCTGCGGCAGGATGATCGACCGGGTGATCTCACCTTCGGTGGCGTCGTCCAGGCGCGCGGCGTCGACGGTGCGACGGTCCAGATTCGCCAGCGCCGCTCCGAACAGCAAAGTGTTGAGTGCCACCACCTTCGGTGCCGTGACCACGACGATGGTCGGCAACGCGGTGGCCGGGTCACCGAGCCAGTTGACCGGCTCCACTCCGACGAATCCGAGCGTTTGATTCACGATGCCGTACAGCGGGTCCAGAATGAACTGCCACGACAGCGCATTGGCCACCGGCGCGAGCACCACCGGCAGGAACAACAGCATCCGGTAGAACTCGCTGGTCCGGCCGGGCCGTTTCCACAATGCGATGGCCAGCGCGCACGGGACGACCGTCGCGAACGGCAGCACGAACAGCGCGTACTTCAGCGTGTTCCAGGCCGCGTTGCCGAATTCCGGTTCGGTGATGAGGGTTTCGTAGTTCTTCAGACCGTTGAACTCGATGTCGGGGGACACCAGGTTCCAGTCCAGAAAGCTGAGCACCGCGGTGAACACGAGCGGACCGTAGACCCACACGGCGATCGAGAGCATGGTCGGCGAGAAGTACAGCCAGGCAAGCCCGGTCGCGGCGGGGCGCTCGACCACGCGTACCTTCGGCGTCACCTCGGGGGTCTTGGTGAGCGTCATGAACTGGCTCGCACATCGAGCATCCGCAGGGTGGTGTCCAGGGCCTCCGCGTAATGGCGGGCGTGGCGCATCTCGATGATGATCGCCGGATCACGGGGGAACGACGTCGCCAGGACCTCCGCCAGCGGGATCGTGCCCCAGCCGGGTGGCAGGTGCAGATCGCCCTCACCGAGGAGTTCGAGTTCGTACGGGCTGGCATCGGGCTGGCGGGCCATCCGGCCGAAATTGTCGTGCAGGTGAACGTGGCCGACAACCGGGGCCACTTCCCGTATCGCGGCCAGGTAGTCGTAGTTCAGGTAGCCGGCCGACAGGTACGCGTGGCCGACGTCGAGGCACATCGTCACCGCGGGGTGATCGATCTGCTGCACCTGCTCGGCGACCATATCCAGGCGCATCCCGTAGGAACGGCGGGTGAGTACCGCGGGACCCGGCGCCCGGTTCTCGACCGCGATCGTGACCCCACGCGCGCCGGATTCGTCGGCGAGCTCGCGCAGCATCGTGCGCTCGGTCGCCATGCCCGCGGTGAGGGCAGACCCGTCGCTGTAGAGGTTCGGCAGCACTCCGGCGTGGTAGACCAGCACCTCGGCGCCGATCGCGGCGGCCACCTCCAGATCCGCCAGTAGACCGATTTGCTGTGCGGAGGCGGTGCCGGTGTCGAGCAGATTGCCGGTTCGTCCGGACGAATGCCACGAACTGTGCAGGGTCAGCCGGAGTCGGCAATCGGCCAGCGCGTCGCGTAGCGCCGCCAGCCGGGAGCGCTGCACCTGTCCGCCGATCACCACCCCGAGGCCGCAGCCACCGAGTTCGGCATAGCCGAATCCGGCGGTCGCGGCCTCATCGAGGAATTCGCGCATCTCCTCGAAATCGGAGCGCAGGAGCTGCTTTCCCGACCACGGATTGACCGTCAGGCCGATCTTGTTCGGGATCGCGCCGCCATCGGTCGAACCGTTCGGCGGCGTGTGTGCGAATACCTGGTGTGACAACGGTGTCTCTCTTCGAGGGGGTGGTGGTCAGCGGATGGTGCGTGAACTCAGTTGAGTCCGCGGATCTTCGCGGCGGCGGCGCGCAGGGTCGCCGCCGGGTCGGCGCCGCGAAGGACGATCGGTTCGACGGCCTCGTCCTGGAGGATGACGACGCCCTGGTTGGACTGCTTGCCCGGGAAGGCGGTGTAGGGAGCCAGATCGGCCATCTGCTTGACAGCCGAGCCGAGTCGCGGGTCGGCCGAGGACTCCGCCGCGGTCCGCAGTGGCAGGTAGCCCATCTGCGAGGCGATGAGCTTGAAGCTCTCGTCGCTGGTCATGAACTGCACGAACTTCCACGCCGCCTTCGCCTTGGCCGCGTCCTTGGCCACGATCGTCAGGCCGGAGCCGGAGAAGGTGGGGCGGGCGGGCAGGTTGTCGAAGGCGGGCAGCGGTGCCACCTGCAGGGCGAACTTGCCCTTGGCCGCCGCGTCGAGGGTCAGCAGACCGCCGCCGGTGGTGACCAGCATGCCGAGCTTGCCCGAGTTGAAAGCGCTTTGCGCGGAGGCGAAGTCGACCGCGGGCTGCACACCGGACTTGGTCAGGTCCTGGATCGTCGACAGCGCGGTGATCACCGGGGCCGAGTCGACGGTGACTTCACCGCTGCTCGACACCAGCGCGCCACCGGCACTGTTGACCAGGGACTGGGTCAGGTAGTCGGACTTGCCCGGGTCGGCCGCCGAGACGTACACGCCCTGCGCCTCGGTCTTGTCCTTGATCGCCTGTGCGGCCTGCTTCAGCTGGGCCATCGTCTTGGGCGGCTGGGCGGGATCGAGCCCGGCGGCGGTGAACAGGTCGGCGTTGTAGAAGACCACCGGGGTGGCCATCATGAACGGCATCGCGACCGGCTTCTTGGCACCGGCGACCGGGGTCGCCTTCAGCACCGACGGGACGAAGCCCGCCATGTGCTTGTTCCACTCGTCGGTCCCGGCGACCTCTTCGAGCGAGCGCAGCGGCAAGGTCTGCGAGGCCTGCGAGACCTTGCTCCACCCGATCTGCGCGACGTCGGGCGGGTTGCCCGCGACCACTTCGCTCTGGAGTTTGGTGAGCGCGTCGGCCGTCGGGACCGACTGCGGCTTGACCGTGATCTTCGGATTGGCGGTCTGGAAGTCGTTGATCAACTTCTCGATGCCCTTGCCCAGCGGGTTGGCCTGTCCATAGGTGTAGGACAGGAAGGTGATGGTCACCGGGTCGTCGGCCGCGGCCGGGGCCGAGGTGTTCTGGCCGCAGGCTGCGAGCAGCGTGGTGACCGCGACGAGCACGATCCCCCATCCGGCCTTACGGCCGTGGTGGTGCGAGTTCATAACAGGCTTTCTGTGGAGGGGGTAGTCGAATCGGACGTCAACGGAGTCGGACTCCGCCATGCGTGACAGTCATGGCGTCGATGCCACGCAGGTTCACATTGGGCCGGTAGCGCAGCGATCCCGGGACCAGCACCGGGTCGATCACCCGACTGGCGAAGGCGGACAGCGCCGCGGCGCCCTCGGCCCGGCCCAGCGCGGCGGCGAGGCAGAAGTGCGCCCCGGCCGAGAAGGCGAGGTGGTCGGCCGCGCCGCGGGCCACATCGAAGCGGTCGGCGTCGGGGTAGTGCTCGGGATCGCGGTTGGCCGCGGCGAGCAGCACCAGCATCGCGGTGCCGGGGCTGATCGCGGTGCCGCTCACCTCCATGTCGCGGGTGGCGATGCGCATGACGAACTGGATCGGCGCGTCATAGCGCAGTACCTCGTCCGCGGCACTGATTCCCAGTTCTGGATCGGCGCCGAGGATCTCGCGCTGGTCCGGGTTCTGCAGCAGGGCGAGCACGCCGTTCGCGATCATGTTGGCGGTGGTCTCGTGGCCCGCGACCATCAGCAGCACGCAGGTGGCGAGCAGTTCGCCCTCGCTGAGCACCTCGCCTTCCTCTTCGACCTCGATCAGCCGCGAGAGCAGATCGTCGCCGAGGTTGCCGCGCCTGCGGATGATCAGGTTCTTCAGGTAGTTCATCAGCTCGTTGCGCGCGCCTTCGGCGTCATCGAGGTCGTCGTTGTGGACGACGAGGTTGAAGTCGAGGACGCGGCCGAGTCGGCGGGCGGCGGGTTCGAAATCGCCGAACTCCTCGACGGGGATGCCGAGCAGGGCGCACATGATCCGCACCGGCAGCGGCAGCGCGAATTCGGCGACCACGTCGAATTCGGACTTACTCGCGATCTGGGCGATGAGGTCGTCGACGATCGAGTGGATCTGCGGCTGTGAGGCCCGAATAACCCTGGGGGTGAAGGCCTTCGACACGAGCCGGCGAATACGGGTGTGCGCGGGCGGATCCAGGAACAGCAGGGACTCGGAGCGCTCTGGGTGATCCTTGCCGAGCCGGGACAGCTTGGGGTCATTGCGGACCGACGGGTCGCGCAGCACCTGCTGGGCATCGGCGTAGTTGGCGATGATGACGAGGTCGCCGCCTTTGGTGACCAACGGGGACTTCGTGCGAAGGGCACGGTGGACGGGATAAGGATCGGGTCGGGTATCGGGAGCGAACAGTTCGGCCAGTGTCGACTCGGCGTCGTTCTGGCTGGCAACCGTGGTCGTCATTTTCTGGGCTCCTTCGAAATCGGCGTCGAAATTACTTCGCCTGCACCGGATAAAAGTCTTCCACTCCTGTGTCGTGGGCGACAACGCGGAACGCATTATTGATCAATTGCGGTACGAAATGGATCACCCTGTCAAGACGGGGATCATCGGGTTTTTCCGAGTCAGCGATTCGAGTGCCGAATCGACCGTGTTCGCGGTGCTGCTCGCGGCGCCGGTTGCCGCGAGGCGGGGTGGACACGCCGTAGAGGCGGCAGGAATTCGGTCGCTGCTCATCTGAGCTTCACGGGCCCGTTCCCCGATGACGTGCGGTGCCGCTATACAAGGTGCATATCTCGGACGAGTCACGTACCTGATCACGCGAGGCGCGCACTATGGAGACACGGCATATCGAGGCATTTCTTGCCATCGCTGACGAACTGCACTTCGGAAGGGCGGCCGCCAGGCTCCACCTCACGCAACCGTCACTCAGCCAGCAACTCAAGCGCCTGGAACGCCATCTCGGCGTCGAACTGGTGTCGCGGACGTCGCGGGTGGTGCAGCTGACCCCCGCGGGCGAGGCGTTCCGCGCCGACGCGCGACGGATTCTCGGGGAGGTGCACTCGGCGACCAACACCGTCCGCGACATCGCGGCCGGGCGGATGGGCAAGATCAACATCGGGTTCAACGGCCGGGCCGGGCAGCTCATCATGCCCAGGTCACTGGCCCAATTACACGCGCATTATCCCAACATCACCACCAAACTCAGCTCGGGTCGTTCCGGGCCGCAGCTCACCGCTCTCACGCGCGGGGAGCTCGATGTCGGGCTGCTCTACGGCGGCGCGTCCAACGGCGGGTCGGTGCTGTCGCGGTGTCTGCTGCAGATGCGCATCGGTGCGCTGGTCGGGCAGGGGCACCGGTGGGCCGACCGGTCTTCGATCTCGATCCGCGAACTGGCCGAGACGCCGTGTGTGCTGTTCAACCGGGAGGTGAGCCCGGCGATGTACGACGCCATCATGACGGCGGGCGAGCGGGCGGGCGCGTTCCCGAAGGTCGCCGAGTACATGAACGACTCGGTGGCCACCGAGATCACCGTGGCCGCCCGCCGGTATGTGGGGTTCGCGTCGTTCATCAGCATGGACGAGCCGCGGCCGATGGGGTTGAAGGTGGTTCCCCTCGTCGATCCGGAACCGGTGGTGGAATTACAGGTGGCCTGGCGCGTCGACAGTCCCAACGAAGTGGTGCAGGTATTCCTGGACAGCCTCGATTCGACGAAGAACTTCCTGCAATCCACTATCCGCGGCAAAGTGTACGGAGAACCGTTGGCGAGTTGATTGCCATTCGGTCGATTGAGATCGGCAATGGAAATCCGAATCGGTGGGTGCGGATGGTGCAATTAATTCATGGCACCTGAACTGAAAACCTCAGCCACCCTCGGTTCGGTATTCGAGGCGATCGATCCGGATAACCCCGACTTCTTGCATCTGCAGCGAATTGTGAGCAAGTTGGTCCCCTTCGGCACCCACGCGGGGACCGAGATCACCGAAATCGGTCCGCACCGCGCGATCGTGGAAATTCCCGACGAGCCCTACGTCCTCAACCATCTGCGTACCGTGCACGCCGGTGCGCAATTCCTGGCCGCCGATATCGCCGGCGCGTGCGCGTTCGTGGGCGCGCTGGCGTCGCGGTTGTCGGCCATCGACACCCTGGTGCTGCGTGACGCGCGACTGTCGTTCCGCAAGCCCGCCCTCGGCCGGATCCGGGCGATCGGGGTCATCGACCCCAGCGACGTCGCGACGGTGCTGGCGGCCAAGGGTGGCCAGCGACTGGATGTGGACGCGCGGGCGCTGATGTACGACACCGCGGGTGTGCTGGTCGGCAAGGTCGCGCTCGACTACGTCTGCACGCTGGCCGCGGAGGCGTGATGAGCGAGCAACGCGCCCAGATCGTCGGGCTGGAAACGACCACCGTCGCCACCCCCGACGGCGCCACCCTGGCGGTACGCCTGCTGCCGCAGGCGGATCCGGCCGCACCGGTGGTGCTGATCCTGCCCGCCATGGCCATCAAGGCCAAGTACTACCTGCCGCTGGTCACGGCCTTGCACGCGGCCGGACTGACGGCCGCCGTTCTCGATCTGCGCGCGCAGGGCGACAGCTTGCCCGCACTGGGGGAAGGTCCCGGGTTCGGCTATCGCGAGCTGATCGAGGTGGACCTGCCCGCCGTGGCGGACGCGCTGCGCGAGCGGTTCCCGCAGGCGCCGCTGCACCTGTTCGGGCACAGCCTCGGCGGACAGCTCGCGTTGCTGTTCGCGGCGGCCGAACCGGATCGGGTCGCGAGCATCACGACGATCGGTACCGGTTCGGTGTACTGGTGGTCGTTCGAACTGCGCAGGCGCCTCGAGGTGCTGGCGCGCGGCCTGTCGGTCGGTGCGGTCACCCGGCTGCGCGGCCGGTGGACCGGCGGTGGCGGCATCGGGCCGATGACCGCGGGCGTGATGATCGACTGGGCCCGGCACCTGCGGACCGGCAACTACCGGCCCAGCGGCAGCGCCCGCGACTACGACCGGTTGCTGCGCGAATTCACGCTGCCGGTCCTGCTCGTCTCGCTCGACGGCGACCCGCTCGGCCCCGAGTCCACGGTGCGGTTCCTGAGCAAGCGGATGGGCGCTGCGCAGCAGCACCGCTGGCACATCGACCGGACCTCGGGCTTCACCCACATCGGCCATGCGTCGTGGGTGAAGGACAGCGAACTGGTCGCGCCCGCGGTCGCGGCGTGGGTTGTCGAAGGCCGACCGCCCGGTAGCGCCGGCTGACCGCTTCGCCTCAGGATGGCCGACCACTCCGGGCGAGAACGTGCGTCGTTCGCGGCGCCGACCGTTCGTGGGACCTCTCGATAGCGACCTCTGCCCTCGGGCTCTCAGAAGGATTGGCACAGTGACGATTTCCCTTGCACCCTCGGCGCTCGCCAGGGACGACAACTCCATCTACCGTGCGCTGTCGGAATTGGACAAGCCGGTGTTCGTGGTCCGTGACGATCGCGGTGTCGCGGTGACCACCGACGCCGCCACCGCTCGCGGTGCGCAAGTGCTGGCAGCGGCTCCGGCGCTGCGGCCGGAAACGCTGGGCAACACCGAGTTCCGGCAGACCCACGGCGTGAACTTCGCCTACCACGCCGGTGCGATGGCCAACGGGATCGCCTCGGCCGCGATGGTGGTCGCGATGGCGCGCGCCGGTTTGCTCGCCTCGTTCGGCGCCGCCGGTGTGCTGCCCGCCCGGATCGACGAGGCCCTGGCCACGATCGGGCGTGAGGCGCCGGGAAAACCCTTCGCCTGCAACCTGATCCACAGCCCCAGCGAGAACGCGCTGGAGCGCGCGATCGTCGACGCGTGCCTGCGCCACGAGGTGCGCTGCGTGGAGGCCTCGGCCTTCCTCGACCTGACCCCGCAGGTGGTGCGCTACCGGCTGGCCGGCTTGCACCGTGACCCGAACGGTCAGGTGATCGCCCGAAACCGGGTGATCGCCAAGGTGTCTCGCGCCGAGGTGGCCGAGCTGTTCCTGCGCCCGGCGCCGGAGCATCTGGTGCGCGGCCTGCTCGACGCGGGGGAGATCACCGCCGAGCAGGCGCAGCTGGCGGCATCGGTGCCGATGGCCGACGACATCACCGGCGAGGCGGACTCCGGTGGCCACACCGACCGCCGTCCGCTGGTGGTGCTGCTGCCGTCGCTGCTGGCGGTGCGCGAACGGATCCAGCGCGAATACGGGTTCGCCCAGCGGGTCCGGGTCGGCGCGGCCGGCGGCATCGGGACGCCGGTGGCCGCCGCGGCCGCCTTCGCGATGGGCGCCTCCTACGTGGTCACCGGATCGGTCAATCAGGCCACTGTCGAAGCGGCGCAGTCGGAGACGGCGAAGCGGCTGCTGGCCGCGGCGGGCGTCGCCGACACCACCATGGCGCCCTCGTCGGACATGTTCGAACTCGGCGTCGACGTGCAGGTGCTGCAACGCGGCACGATGTTCGCGAGCCGCGCACGGCGGCTGTACGACACCTATCGACGCTACGACGGCATCGAGGCGATCCCCGCCGCCGAACGCGCCGAGATCGAGCAGCGGATCCTGGCCCGCTCCTTCGACGAGGTGTGGAACGACTGCCTCGGCTACTTCCGTGAGCGCGACCCCGAGCAGATCGCGCGCGCCGAGGGGAACCCGAAACGCCGGATGGCACTGATCTTCCGGTGGTACCTGGGCCGGTCGTCCGGCTGGAGCACGGCCGCGACACCCGAGCGCACCCTCGACTATCAGATCTGGTGCGGGCCCGCGATGGGCGCGTTCAACGACTGGGTGGCGGGCACCTACCTGGCCGCACCGGCGCACCGCCATGTCGCCGAGGTCGGGCTGCAGATCATGCACGGTGCGGCGTTCGCCACCCGCGTGAGTCAGCTGCGCGCGGCGGGCGTGCGGCTGCCGGGTCGCTGCTCGACCTATGTTCCGGCTCCGCTGACCAGCATCGAGTCACGATGAGTAGCGCGGTGCAAGGAGACAGCGCCGTGCAGGGGCTGCGGGTCGCGCAGGAATACAGTGTCGCGCCACTGGTCACCATGGCCGATGACGACAACTTGGCCAACGTGGTGTTCGGCAAGGCCGCGGCCGACCCGTCGGCCGTTGTGTTCAGTCGTAAGACGGCCGAGGGCTGGCTCGACGTCGACTACGACGAGTTCGCGCGGCTCGTTCTCGGACTCGCGAAAGGCTTGTTGGCCAACGGGATCGGCGCGGGCGATCGGGTGCTGATCCTCGGCGGTACCAGTTTCGAGTGGTCGGCGGCGGACTTCGCCGTGCTGAGCGTGGGCGCGGTGGCGGTTCCGGTGTATCCGACGTCGTCGGCCGAGCAGATCCAGCACATCGTGGCCGATGCCCGTCCCAGCGCGTGTTTCGTGGAGACGATCGAACAGTGCGAGCTGATCGGTGCGGCCGCGGGGGATCTGTGCGGCCGGGCTTGGCTGCTCGGTTCGTCGTTGCCGGCGCTGATCGAGCAGGGCGAAGCGAACACCGACGCCGAGGCCACCGAGCGTCGGCTGGCGGTGCGCGCCGATGATGTCGCGACGATCGTCTACACCAGCGGCACGACGGGCGTCCCCAAGGGCTGCCTGCTGACGCACCGCAACATCTTCGCCGCCGCGGCCAACGTGGTCGAACTCCTCGACACCGTATTCCGCCGCACCCCAGCCGATCCCGCGTCGACGCTGCTGTTCCTCCCGCTCGCGCACGTGTACGGGCGGGTCGTGCAGTTCGGCTGTGTATGGGCCGGGGTCCGTACGGGATTGGTCGCCACTCCCGCGCAACTGCCCGCCGAACTGCCGATCTTTCGGCCGACGTTCCTGATCGGCGTCCCGTACGTCCTGGAGAAGATCCGCAAGGCCGCGCGCCAGGCGCTCGGCGGTGATCGGTACGACGCCGCGGAGGCGGCGGCGATCGCGGTCGGCCAGGCGCGCAGGCGCGGTCAGCAGCCTCCGGCGAGCGCGGTGATCGACGCGGAGATCGGCAAGCAGTGGCGGGGCATGCTCGGCGGCCGGCTCGAGCACATGGTCGCCGGTGGCGCGTCGCTGGAACCGTCGACGGCGGACTTCTTCACCGGAATCGGTGTGGAGATCATCGGCGCGTACGGCCTGACGGAGGCGTCGTCGACGGTCAGTATGAGTGCGCCGCACGCCAATCGGGCCGGCGCGGTCGGCCGGCCGGTGCCCGGTACGACAGTCGCGATCGCCGACGACGGCGAGATCCTGGTCCGCGGCCCGCAGGTCTTCCCCGGGTACTGGCCCGACGGCGGCCACGCGGCCGAGAACTGGCTGGCCACCGGCGATCTCGGCCGGCTCGACGAGGACGGATTCCTGTTCATCACCGGTCGGCGCAAGGAGATCATCGTCACCAGCGGCGGCAAGAACGTGGCGCCGGCACCACTCGAAGACCGGGTTCGCCTGCACGCCTTGGTGAGCAACTGCATGCTCGTCGGTGAAGGCCGACCGTATGTGACCGCCCTGATCACCGTCGATCCGGTGGTGCTGGCTCGCTGGGCCGCGGAGCACGGAGTCGACGTGTCCGCCGGGATCCCGACCGAGGACACCCAGCTGCTCGCGGAGATCTCCGCCGGTGTCGAGGCGGCGAACCGGCTCGTCTCGCGTGCGGAGTCGATTCGCCGGTTCGCCGTTCTCGCGGAGGACTTCTCGATGGAGAAGGGGCAGCTGACAGCGTCGTTGCGGCTGCGTCGCGCGGCGATCGAAGCCGACTTCGGCGCCGTCATCGCCACGCTGTATCCGGACTAGGCCGCGCCCAGCCAGCAGAAGTACTCGAGATCCACCTTCGCGAGCAAGACGCCGCTGTCGTCGTGCAGCAGTGCCTTTCCGGTGATATCGAACTGCTCCTCGGTCCCGCGCCCGACCACGTCGGCCAGGATCGGGGAGCTCACCGTGCCGCTGGCGCGGACGCGGCCGCGGGCAGGCCGGAAGAAGGTGGCCTTGGTGCCGCGCAGCACGAAGGTCCGCACGTGCAGGATCCGCGGCGCGATGATGCCGGAAAACGCACCGGCACAGGCGACTTCGGCGGCGAGGAACAACGCGCCCGCGTGCACCGTGCCCAGGTGATTGCTCATCGCCGGCGCCTCGGGGATCTCGGCCACCGCCGAGCCGGGGCCCAGCTCGGTCATCCGCACGCCCACCAGGTTCACGAACGGGACGAGCGTGTCGACGGTCTTGCGGATCTGTTCGTAGTCCGGCGTCGCGGCACCGGTCATATTCGTCAGCCGAGCCTGCGCTGCGGCAATTCCGGGGGCCGGTTCATTTCCAGTTGGCATGCCCCAATTAGCCCATATCGAACCGTTTTTCGTGATGAACGGAAGTTGAATTCAACTATTCATCCGAGCTGCCGGACAGCTAATACTCGAAACCATTGTTCTGGAACACCTATTCATGTAATCCGTTTGGAAATCGGTACGCGGATCGAGTGGTTCGTCTCCGTAAAATCGCAACCGGGGCCATAAGCGTTTCATTTACTGAGGAGTCACCCTGATGTATGACGCGATTGTTGTCGGCGCGCGGTGCGCGGGTTCACCGGTCGGCATGTTGCTGGCGAGGCAGGGGCATCGAGTCCTGGTGGTGGACCGTGCCACCTTCCCCAGCGACACCGTCTCGACGCACTACATTCAGCAGCGCGGGCTGGCCCGGCTGGCCCAGTGGGGCCTGCTCGACAAGCTGATCGCCACCGGTGTGCCGGCGATCAAGCGCATGACGGTGTCCTACCTCGACATCGTCATCGCGGGCTTCGCCGATCCCATCCAGGGCATCGATGCCACCTACGCGCCGCGGCGCACCGAACTCGACGCGATCCTGGTCGAGGGCGCCAAGGACGCGGGTGCCGAAGTTCGCACCGGCTACACCGTCAGCGAACTGATCATCGAAGACGGCGTGGTCGTCGGTATTCGCGGTTCGGTAGCCGGTGGTGAGATCGCCGAGGAGCGGGCCCGCATCGTGATCGGCGCGGACGGCACCAACTCGTTCGTCGCCAACGCTGTCGGCGCCGAGACCTACACGAAGGTCGCGGCCGAGTGCTTCATCTACTACAGCTACTTCAGCGGCCTGTCGCAGACCGAGTTCCACAGCCGCATCGGCGACAAGCAGCAGATCGGCATCTGGCCGACCCACAACGACCAGACCCTCGTCGCGGTCATGCGCAAGATCGACACCTACTCCGATTTCCGCGCCGATGTCGAGGCCAACTTCGTGAAGGTCGCTCGCGAGATCCTGCCCGAGTTCGCCGAGGAACTGGTCACCAAGGGCAAGCGTGAGGACCGCTTCTACCCGATGCGGTATCCGGACAACTACCGCCGCCAGTCGCACGGCGAAGGCTGGGCACTGGTCGGGGACGCGGGCTACCACAAGGACCCGTTCACCGGGCTCGGCATCTCCGACGCGTTCGACTACGCGGCGCTGCTCGCCGAGCGGGTGCACGAGGGTCTGAGTGACCAGCGGCCGATGGCCGAGGCGCTGGCCGATTACCAGCGCGAGCGTGACGAGAAATCGCAGTCGGGGTTCGAATTCACCTGCACGATTTCCACGCTGGAGCTGACCCCGCAATTGCTGGCTGTTTTCCGTGCGCTGGAAAACAACGAAGAATACGCCAAGGACTTCTTCGCGATGGTCGGTGGCGGAATGACCGGCGAGGAATTCTTCGCGCCGGAACGCATCGCGAAATTGCTCGGTGCCAACGTATGAGCTGATGGTGCTCGGCGACAGTTTCGCGGAGGGGCGCGGCGGTTCGGTCAACGCCGACGGCTCCTTCGCGGGATTTGTCGCGCACGTCGAGCACCTGCTCGGAATTTCCGGCGCGACACTGAACCTCGGTTCCTACGGGGCCACCACGCAGGATGTCATCGACCGGCAGCTGCCGGTCGCCCTCGCCGCCGATGCTCCGATCGTCGGCGTGATCGTCGGCGGAAACGACCTGGTCACCGACTACGACTCGGATCGCTTCCGCCGCAACCTCCGTCAGATCTATGCCGGGCTGGCGCGCCCCGATCGGCTGGTGTTCACCACGAACTGGCCGAATATTCCCGACCGCCTGCCCGGCCTGCCCGAATCCGTCCGCACGGTGTTGCGGTCGCGATTCGCGCAAGCCAACGACTATCTCGACGACCTCGTCCACGAGTTCGATCTCGTGCGACTCGATTTGGTGAACGCACCCATCACCGCGGACCCGGTCATGTGGTCCCCGGACGGCATGCATCCGAGTCCGGCGGGCCATCAGCTCATCGGCACGGCGATGGCCGACCTCATCGACGAGGTACGGACTGTGCGAGTTTCGCAACTCTGAGCAGAAGACAAGGGATAGCAACCATGAACGACCACCTTCGGCACTCCGAAGACCCGGCCATGACGCGGCGACTAGCCGACAATCCGATCGCGATCGTCGGACTGAGCGGACTGTTCCCGATGGCCGCCAACTTCCGTGACTTCTGGCAGAACGTCGTCGACGCCGCGGACTGCATGTCCGATGTGCCGGCCACGCACTGGAACCTCGACGACTACTACGACGCCGATCCGACGGCGCCCGACAAGACCTACTGCCGCCGTGGCGGTTTCGTGCCCGAGATGCCGTTCAGCGTCACCGAGTTCGGGCTGCCGCCCAACCAGCTCGAGGTCACCACGGTCGTGCAGCTGCTGAGCCTGCTCGTCGCCCGTGACGTGCTCGCCGACGCGGGCGCGGTCGGATCGGACTGGTACCGGCCCGAGCGCACCGGTGTGGTCCTCGGCGTCGCCGGACCGACGACGCTGTCGCACCCGTTGGCCGCCCGGCTGTCGACGCCGGTGCTCAAGGAGGTCATTCGCAGCTGTGGGCTGACGCAGGCCGACGCCGAACAGATCGCGCAGAAGTACGCCGACGCCTTCCCGTCGTGGGAGGAGAACTCGTTCCCCGGTCTGCTGGGCAATGTGATCGCGGGCCGGGTCGCCAACCGCCTCGACCTCGGCGGCATGAACTGCACCGTCGACGCGGCGTGCGCCAGTTCGCTGTCGGCGGTCCACGTCGCGATCAGCGAGCTGGTGTCCGGTCGCGCCGACATGATGATCACCGGTGGCTGTGACACCGAGAACTCGATCTTCGGCTACCTGTGCTTCAGCAAGGTCGGGGCGCTGTCGCGGTCCGGTGTCATCAAGCCCCTCGACGACAGTGCCGACGGCACCCTGGTCGGCGAGGGCATCGGCATGATCGCCCTCAAGCGCCTTGCCGACGCCGAGCGCGACGGTGACCGGGTGTACGCGGTGATCAAGGGCATCGGGTCGTCGAGCGACGGGCGTTTCAAGAGCATCTACGCACCGCGCGCCGAGGGCCAGCAGGCCGCGTTGCACCGCGCCTACGAGGACGCGGACTGCTCGCCCGCCACGATCGGCCTGTTCGAGGCGCACGCCACCGGCACCCGCGTCGGCGATCAGACCGAGCTCGCCGCGTTGAACGCGGTGCTGCGCGAGGCCACCGACGAGACCGGCTACGCCGCGATCGGCAGCGTGAAATCCCAGATCGGCCACACCAAGGGCGCCGCCGGCGCGGCCAGCCTGATCAAGCTGGCGCTGGCGTTGCACCACAAGGTGCTGCCGCCGACGATCAACGTCACCGCACCCAACAAGGCGCTCGACGATTCCTCGCCGCTCTACATCAACACCAGGACCCGGCCGTGGATCCGCGATCCGCACCGGCCGCAGCGCCGCGCGGCCGCTTCGGCGATGGGCTTCGGCGGCACCAACTTTCACGCGATTCTCGAGGAAGCGGGCGACGACCGCGGACACGCGCCCACGATGCATCGCACCGCGCGGGTCCACCTGTGGCACGCCGCCTCGACGGCCGAACTGGCGAGCTTGCTGAGCTCGGACGCCGCCCCGAACGGTGACGCCGGGATTCCGGCCGAGCACGCCCGCGTCGGGTTCGTGGCGCGCGACGACGAGGAAGCGTCGGCACTGCGCGCACTGGCGGTGACCGAACTCGCCGGTGACGCCGACGAATGGACACATCCGCGCGGCATCGTCTTCCGTCGACGTGCCATGCCCGATCTGAAGATCGGCGCGCTGTTCGCCGGTCAGGGCAGCCAGTACGTGGACATGGGCCTGGCCGCGGTGCTGAACAACCCCACCGTCGCCACCGCCTTCGACGAGGCCAACGCCGTGTTCGCCGACGCCGCCCGGCCACCGGCCTCGGTGGTGTTCCCGGCGCCGGTGTTCGACCCGGAGTTGCGCAACGCCCAGGAGGCGACGTTGCGGCGCACCGAGTTCGCACAGCCCGCGATCGCGGCGCTGTCGGTGGGCCAGTACCGGTTCCTGTCCGAGCGCGGCCTGAGCTGCGAAGGGTTCATGGGCCACAGCTTCGGTGAGCTGACCGCGCTGTGGGCGGTGGGTTCGCTCGACGCCGTCGACTACTTCACCCTCGCCAGGGCGCGCGGTGCGGCGATGGCGATCGACACCGACGCCGACGCGGGCACGATGGCGGCGGTACAGGCCGACCGTGAACAGGTCAGCGCGATCCTCGCCGACCATCCCGATGTGAGCGTGTGCAACCACAACGCACCCGACCAGGTGGTGGTCGGTGGCGGCACCGCCGCCGTCGCGGCATTCGTCGCGGCGGGCCGGGCACAGGGGCTGACCGTACGAGAGTTGCCGGTGGCGGGCGCGTTCCACACCCGCTACGTCGCCCACGCGGTCGAGCCGTTCAAGGCCGCGGTGAAGAGCGTCGCCATTCGCGCCCCCAAGGCCAAGATCTACGCGAATTCCCGGGACGCCGAATACGGTGCGCGGGTCGCGACCAACCGTCGCGTGCTCACCGAGCAGCTGCTCGAAACCGTCGAGTTCGTGGCAGGTCTGCGGGCTATGCAGGCCGACGGCTGCAACGTGTTCGTCGAGTTCGGCCCCAAGGCCACGCTCACCTCGCTCGTGCGCCGGACGCTCGGCGCCGAAGTGATCGCCCTGTCCACCGATCAGGGCCCGACCGGCGACAGCGATGTGGCGCTCAAGAAGGCGGCGCTGCACCTGGCGGTGCTCGGTGCGCCGATCGTCGACATCCACCGCCACGACGCCGCACCGTTCGCGGTGCCGGAGGCGCCCGGCATGGTGGTGCGGCTCAACGGCCGCGATTTCGTGCCGGAATCCCGTAAGGAGCTCTACCGCAAGGGAATCGAGGAGCAAGTCGTGTTGGAAGCTGTCACGCAGGCGCGCGAGGCCGCCGAAGCCGATGCCGCGGCACAGGCGCAGGTGGTCGCTCGAGCGCACGCCGCCGAGCAGGAGCGAATCACCGCCGATTCCTACGCCGCCGCACAGGCCGAGGCCGCGCGAACGCACGCCCCCACGCGGGAACTGGTGAGCGCCGAAGCCCCGGCCGCCGCGCCGGTCCGGGCGGGTTCCACCGTCGCAAGTCAGACCGCGACCGGATACGACGCGGCTGCTCAGCAGCACCTCGACATCCACAGCCGATACGCGCAGGGTCAACTCGAGGTCGCCGAAGGGCTGGTCTCGGTCTTGCGCGACGCGCAGCGGACGGGCGGCGCCGATGACCGCCTGCACGCGACCGTGCACGCCATCAAGGAACAGAGCCTGGCGATCGGCCGTACCCATGTCCGGGTCAACGAGATCCTCGCCTCGCTGTCCGGCCTCGAACTCGGATCCCCGGCGCCGACCGTCGACGTCGCGACCACGAACGGGACGAACGGCTTCCACGCCGAACTCCCCGTCGGCAACGGAAACGGCAGCCACACCCACGCGGCGGCGCTGCTCGACCATCGGGCGGCCCCGCATCCCTCGGCACCGAACGCTCAATCACCTGCTCCACAACGGAATACGGCACCGTCGCCGATCCACGATCCCCAGCCGACGCGAGCGGCGGACGTGGCCTCGGCACGCCAGACGGCCGACGTCGAGACCCTGCCCCAGACCACGGCGCCCGGTGCCCTCGCGGTGAGTGAGACCCCGGTGCTCGACGCCGACGCGGTGTGGTCGGTGTTGTCGCAGGTGGTTTCGGAGAAGACCGGTTACCCGACGGAGATGTTGGCGTTGTCGCTGGATCTGGAAGCCGATCTCGGTGTGGATTCGATCAAGCGGGTTCAGATCATGGGTGCGGTCGG
>NZ_JBHXWQ010000001.1:96784-828910 GCF_042671725.1 Nocardia sp. NPDC127606
TTGTCGCTGGATCTGGAAGCCGATCTCGGTGTGGATTCGATCAAGCGGGTTCAGATCATGGGTGCGGTCGGTGAGCGTATCGACGGTGTGCCCGCTGTCGGTCCCGAGCAGGTCGCGGAACTGCGGACCCTGAGCGACATCGTCGATTTCGTCGCCGGCTCTGCCGCCCCCGCCGCCACCCCGGCTGCTCCCGCGGTGGGTGGCGGGTCGGAAACCGCCGGTGAACAAGGGCTTCCGCCGGGATCCAGCCAGGACGGGATCGAGGACGATCCGGTGCTGCTGCGGATCGTGCCGGTCGCCCTTCCCGAGATCGACCGCCTCGCCCAGCCCTACGCCGCGGAGCGGACGGCCCTGATCGTCGACCACGGTGACAACACCGCGGCGACTCTCGCGACCGGTCTCGAACAGCAGGGATGGACCGTGCACACGGCCGCCGTCGCGGCCCGCGACGATGCCGGAGTAGCCGCATGGGACGGCGCCACCGTGCAGGGGGCGATCGAGTCCGCGCTGCAAGATGTCGCGCGGCTGGATCTGTGCCTGACCGTGCTGCCCGCGGACAGCCAGTGGCTGGTGGGCGGTCATCGGCTCGCCGATACGATCCACACCGCCACGCTGGTGCACGACCGCTTGGTGGCGACCGCCGAAGCCGGGACGCGGGCGGCGTTCGTCACGCTCACCCGCATCGACGGCGTGCTCGGCCACCGCGGTGAACGAGCGGCCGCCGCCGCCGTTGTCGGCGGGGTCAGCGGTCTGGTGAAGACCCTCGCGCAGGAAGCGCCCACGGTGTTCTGCCGGGCATTGGATCTCTCGCCGCTGCTGACAGACGAGGCGCTGATCGTCTCCTTCCTCGCCGAACTCGACGACGCCGCGATCGACGCTCGCGAAGTCGGGGTCGACGCCGACCACACCCGCTGGACGCTGCGCCCGCAGGCGGTCGAAAGTTCCACCTCGGCCACCGAACTCGCCCTCACCACCGACGATGTTCTCGTCGTCACCGGTGGCGCCCGGGGAGTGACCGCGCGGTGTGTTCGTGAACTGGCCGCTCGCAAGCCGTGCGAGTTCCTCTTGCTCGGACGCACCGAACTCGAGGCCGAGCCGGAGTGGGCGGCGGGCGTCGCCGATGACGCCCTCAAGGCCGCCGCCATCGCCGCCGTGCGCGCCGCGGGTGAGCAGCCGACACCGAAGCAGGTCGACCGTCTCACCCGAAACCTCCTGGCACAGCGTGAGATCCGCGCGACCGTCGATGCGGTGGCCGAGACCGGCGCACGGGTGCGCTACCTCGCGGTCGACATCACCGACGCCGAATCCACCGAACGGGCACTCGCGCCGGACGCGGGCCGGATCACCGGCATCGTGCACGGGGCAGGCGCCCTCGCGGATTCCCTGCTCCCCGCCAAGACGGCCGACGACATCCGCCTCGTCCTCGCGACCAAGCTGGACGGGCTGTACAACGTGGTCACCGCCCTGCGCGACGCCACGCTCGGGCACCTCATCCTGTTCGGGTCGG
Organism: Nocardia sp. NPDC127606; assembly: GCF_042671725.1. Taxonomy (NCBI): domain Bacteria; kingdom Bacillati; phylum Actinomycetota; class Actinomycetes; order Mycobacteriales; family Nocardiaceae; genus Nocardia; species Nocardia sp. NPDC127606. The sequence continues at coordinate 98,292 of NZ_JBHXWQ010000001.1, forward strand.
TGGCCGGGGTCTACGGCAATCCGGGTCAGGCCGACTACGCGGTCGCCAACGAAGCCCTCAACCGGGCGGCGGTGAGCTGGCGACGGCAGGGTCTGGCCGGACACGTCACCACCGTCAACTGGGGTGCGTGGGACGGCGGCATGGTGACTCCGCAGTTGCGCGAAGTCTTCCTCGCTCGCGGTGTCGCCCTGCTCGGGATGGACGCCGGAGCCCGGATGTTCGCCGAACAGTTCGCCCCCGGTCGCGCCGACGACGTGTCGGTGCTGGTCGGTCCCGCGGCACCGCTGGCCACGGCCGTGACCCTCACCCAGACAAGCCCTTTCACCACACACCGTGATCTCGCGCCGTTGGCCGGGGACCCGGTGATCGGCGATCATCGAGTCGGCAAGTTCCCGGTGTTCCCGGCAGCCGCCGGACTCGGCTGGGCGATCAATGTGCTCGAGCGCGCCAACCCCGGCCTGCGGGTGGTGGAATGCACCGGCTTCGAGGTACTGCGGGGCATCGTCTACGACGGCAAGGACGAACGCTCCTACCGGCTCGAGGCGCAGGCGGGGACCGTCGTCGACGATCGCCTGAGCGTCACGGTCTGGATCCGCAGCGACGAGCCGGGCAAGACACTGGCGCCGGCGCACTTCACCGGCACATTCTTCCTCGCCGCCGAAACATGGCCTGCCCCGGTTGTTTCCGGCTGGCCGGGTTACGCGATCGGTGTGGGGCCGGAGAACGGACTCGACGTCTACCGCGCCGCGGATCTGTTCCACGGGCCGCTTCTGCAGGGTGTCCGCCGCATCCTGGAGCGCGCCGACCGCCGCCTCGTCGTCGAAGGCGAGCTCCCCGACGCTCGCATCGGCGCCGGCAACTACGCGGGGGCACTGCACAGTCCGGTGCTGGCCGACGTCGCGATCCAGGCCGGCGCGTTGCTCGGTGTGTGGTTCATGAACTCGGCCTGCCTGCCGCTGTCGATCGGGCGCATCGAGTACTTCGCCCCGTTGCCGGACGACAGTCCGTTCGTGCTGGTGGTCGACGACCTGCGCGCCAACGCGACCGGCACCGAGGTCACCGTGACCGTCACCGCGTGCGATCCGAACGGCACTGTGCTGCAGCGCTACTCCGATCTCGCCGTGATCGCCACCCCGGAGATGACCGAGAAGTTCGCCGAGGCCGTGCGGTTACGCGAGCAGCGCGCGTGAGCATCGTCGATGTGAGGAATGGAGATCCGATGACCACCACACCACTGGACACCCTCGACTTCGACGGTGAGCCCTTCGACGTCCTCGCCTGGTCGCTGGCACTGGAGCCGGCCACCAGCCCCGCCCCTCGACCGGAATCCGCACCATCCACGGCACCGGAGGCCCTCTCGCCCAGCTCGGCGGTGCCCGCGGTGCGACACACCACCGCACCGGCGCCGTCGGCCACTGTGCCGGTGGCGGCGGGCGGCGCACCCGCCGACGCCATTGCCGCCCTCCTGCACGAGGTCCGCTCCGAGCTGGTGGCCGCGCACCTGTCGGCGATGGACGTGCAGACCGCATTGCAGCGGCGTGCGCTCGCGAGCCTCGGTCGCGACGAGCACATCGCCCGGACCGACGCGGAAATCGCTTCCGCGTCGCCCACCTGGGCGCAACAGTCCTTCGCGGTGATGGTGGACTACGCGCCGGCGACCGGGCTCGCGATCTCCGCGGCGCCCGGGCACCCGGTGGTCTTCGAGCTGCCTGCGCCCGCGACCACGATGAACGCCTTCAAGTTCCTCGCCCGCACGCCGATCACCACACTGAACGGCACCGACCTCGCCGCGTTGGGCAGGGGCGACATAGCCGCTGTCTTCGGTCCGGCCTACGACCAGGAAGGCGTCAACCCCGACATCCGGCTCACCGACGGCACTCACGCAAACCTCACCGAGGTGCTCGAGATCGCCGGACGTGAAGGGTCATGGGCCAGAGGACGATTGCGAGCCACCTGCCGCATCGACGGCCCCGATCCGGTCACCGCGGCAACCGAGCTCACCTGGCAGGCCGCCCAGGTCTTCGCGGTGCGCGCGGGCTTGCAGCTGTGCCTGGCCGGGGCCCGATTCCAGACGGGCGAACCCTTCGAAGTGACCGTGACCGCGCCGATGACGGGCCCCGTGGAGCTGATCGCCGACGTGGTCCAGATCGACCTGCTCCCGCGTCCCTGGCTCCGGATCAACGCCGAGATCCGGTGCGCGGGCGAGGTAGTGGCGCGCGTCCACGGCCTCACCCTCGAGGTCGCGGAGGAACCGGGGCTGCCGATCGGTCCCGAGGTCGGCGGCGGGATTTCCCGATTCCTCGGCCGCCGCAACGCCTTCGGTCAGCGTGCGCTGCTCGGCGAGTTCCACATGACCCACAGCGCCCGTGGCGATCTCGGCATCGCGCTCGGCCCGGAGTTCTCGGCCTACGCGGGCCGCCGGGCCACCCGGATGCCCAACCACGGACTCCAGCTCTGCGACCGGGTCATGGCCGTCGACGGACGACGCGGGCAGCTCGACGCGGGCAGCTCGCACACCGAGTACGACTCGCCCGCCGACTCCTGGTACTACCTCGAATCCGCCAACGCCTCCATGCCCAACGTCGTCTACATGGAGACCTCGCTGCAATCGGCATTGCTGCTCGGCTACTTCCTCGGCGCCACCCTCACCTCGCCGGGGGAGGATTTCAGCCTGCGCAATCTCGACGGCTCCGCGACCGTACTGCGCGAGGTCGACCTGCGGGACAAGACGATTCAGCAGACCAGCAGGCTGATCGACACCACCGTCCTGGTCGGTGTCGTGTTGCAGACGTTCTCCTACGAGCTCGCGGTGGACGGCGAACCGTTCTACGCGGGGGAGTCGCTGTTCGGGTTCTTCAACGCCCCGGCGCTGGCGAACCAGAACGGACTCGACAACGGCGAGTTCGTGCCGACCTGGCTCGACAGCCAGGAGCACCGCCCCGCTGTCCGGGTGATCGACGTGGCGGCCAGGCGCGCCGCGAGCACCGGCATTCCGTGCGCGGTCGGGCACCTGGCGATGCTCGACCGCATCGAGACCGTCGACAGCGCGGGCACATACGGGCTGGGTTACCTGCGTGCCACCCGCGCGGTCGCCGCCGACGACTGGTTCTTCGGCTACCACTTCTACCTCGACCCGGTGATGCCGGGATCGCTCGGGGTCGAGGCGGTGATCCAGGCGATGCAGGAGTGGACGGTCGACTCCGGTCTCACCGCCGAGCTGGTCGCGCCGGAGTTCGTGCTCCCGGTGGGAGTGTCGTTGTCGTGGCGGTATCGCGGGCAGATCCTGGCGAGCGATGAGCTGATGACCCTCGAGGTGCACATCAAGAGCGTCGAACGACGCCCCGGCCGGATCCGGGTGATCGCGGACGCGAGCGTCTGGAAACCCGGCATGCGGATCTACGAACTCATCGATGTCGCCGTGGAGTTGCGCGATGCCGACGCCCAACCCTGGTGAAGCGCACGGGCATCCGGTGACGGTCGCCGACGCCGCGCCGTCGTCGATCCGGTGGCTGCCGGTCCTGGTGCTCGCGCTCGGCGCGTTCTGCGCCGGGACCGACAACTACCTCGTCGCCGGGGTACTGGCACCGATGGCGGCCGACCTGCGGGTCTCCGTCGCCGGCGCCGGGTTGTTCGTCACCGGCTACTCGTTGGCCTACGCGCTCGCCGCACCTGTCGTGGTCACCGTGCTGCGGGTGCGCTCGCCACGGCACCTGCTGCTGGCCGCGATCGCGCTGTTCGCCGTCGTCAATCTGCTCGCCGCGGTGGCCTGGTCACCCTGGGTGATGGCGGTGGCTCGCATCGCGGCCGGGTGCGTCGCCGGGATCTACGTCCCCCTGGCCGCCGCGGCGGCGGCCGGGATGGCCACGGCGGACCGTCGCGGACGGGCGCTGGCGGTCATCCTGGGCGGCATCTCGATCGCCACCGTGGCCGGCGTGCCGCTCGGGGTGTGGGTCGCCGGGCTGTCGTCGTGGCGGATGGCGTTCGTCGCCGTCGCCGCGGTGGCGCTGATCACGACTGTCGGTGTGGCACTGACGGTTCCCGCGGGCGACACCACACCCGTGGTGTCGCTGCGCCAGCGACTCGCACCCTTGCGGCACCCACCGGTGTGGCTGGGGCTGGCGGTGACGATCTCGGGCATGACCGCGGGATTGATGGTCTTCACCTATGTGGGCCCGATCTATGCCGAGGTCCCGGCCGTGGGAGCGGACTACGTCGGCGCGCTGATCATGGCGCACGGCGTCGGTGCGATATTCGGCCTCTGGGGCGGGAGCGTGCTCGTCGACCGATTCGGCGCCCGGCCGGTGCTGCTCGGCTCGCTGACGATCTTCACCGCGAACCTGGCCTGGCAGCCGATCGCCGCGCACACCTTGGCGAGCACCCTCGCCTTCGTCACGATCTGGGGTGTGGTCGGCTGGGCCTTCCTGCCCGCGCAGCAGCACAGCATGATCGCCGACGCCGCCCCGGAGCAGGCACCGATGTTGTTGTCGCTCAACGGTTCGGCGTTGTATCTCGGGGCCGCACTCGGCTCGGCGATCGGCGGAGCCGTCATCGCGGTCTTCGGCGCCGACCGTCTCTGGATGTTCGCCACCGGCTTCGGCGCGATCGCTGTCGCGCTGTCGCTGGTCCGTCATAAGCAATTCCGATCCGTCGATCGGCAATTGTCACACGCCGTCGCCGACCGCTGAACCCATGGTTACGGTAATAATGTTGCGCCCGGTTTCTATACCGCTGAGGTGAATTGAACAAATGAATCCCGATCCGCGCAGAAAAACGATCAGTAGTCCCTATATTCATCGACTGCAACGACGTCACTTCCTGCTGTTCGATATTCTCCCGATCATCGGCACCGTCGTAGCCTTCGCCTTCCTGCTGGTCCGGCCCTTCGGTGTGCTGGAATTCGCCCTGCTCTTCGGGATGTGGCTGCTGACCGGACTCGGTGTGACCGTCGGCTATCACCGGCTGTTCACCCACCGCACGTTCAAGGCGGCCCCGTGGGTGACGTGGGTACTCGCGATCCTCGGTTCGATGGCGGGCCAGGGGCCGGTCATCTCCTGGGTCGCGCTGCACCGGCGCCACCACGAGTACAGCGATCGCGAAGGCGACCCGCACTCACCCAACCTCGCCGGTGACGGCCTGCGCGGGGCGCTGCGCGGCCTGGCCCACTCGCATTTCCTGTGGATGCGCCGCCACGAGTACCCGAACGTGGTGCACTACGCGCCCGATCTGATCAAGGACCGGGGTCTGGTCCGCATCGCCCGCCTCTACTACTACTGGGTGGCGCTCGGGCTGCTGATCCCGACCGTGATCGGCGGCCTGGTCTCGATGAGCTGGACCGGCGCGGTCGCCGGCCTGCTCTGGGGCGGACTGGTACGCATCTTCGTTCTCGAACACATCGTGTGGGCGATCAATTCGTTCCTGCACATGTTCGGCACCCGCCGGTACGAATCCCGCGAGAACAGCCACAACGGTGGTGTTTTCGCCCTGGCGACGCTGGGGGAGTCGTGGCACAACAATCACCACGCATTTCCCGAGTCACCCTCTTTCGGGTTGGACTGGTATCGACTCGACCCCGGTTTCTGGCTCATTCGAACACTGTCGTTCTGTGGTCTCGCCTGGGACCTGAAAATGCCCTCCGCCGAACGCATGGCAGCCAAGCGAATCTAAGGAATTCTCACCATGGATACGAGTAAAGAAGCCATTGTCACCTGGTGCCAGGAATACCTCGCGAGTCTGCTCGAGGTACCGGCCGCCACCATCGACCCGGCCACCGATTTCGACCGCCTCGGCATCGACTCGGCCCTCGCCGTGGCGCTGCTGATCGAGGTCGAGGACCGCTACGGCGTCGATCTGGCGCCCGAGGACCTGTTCGACAACCCGAACCTCGACGCCGTCGCCGCCTACTTGCACGAGCAGAGCCGGCGGAGTGTGGGGTAGCGATGTCGGTGCATATCGAGCGGTCCGTCGCGGCCGCCGCAGCAATCCGTCACCACTACGACGCGGGTAACGACTTCTATCGACTCTGGCTCGACGAGTCGTTGTCCTACTCCTGCGCCCTGCGTGAAAACCCCGATGACACATTGGAACTCGCCCAGGACCGCAAACTGCGATTCCACCTGGACGCGATCGACGCCGAGCACGCCGCCACCGTCCTCGACATCGGCTGCGGGTGGGGCGCGATCCTCGAACGATTGGCCGGAGCCGGGGTGGCCAGGTCCGTCGGGCTGACACTGAGCCCCGAGCAGGCCGAGTTCGTCCGCGCGCGCGCCTGCCCCGGCGTCGAAGTGCGGACCGAGAACTGGCTGCACTACGAGCCGGATACCCGCTTCGACGGCATCATCTCCATCGGCGCCTTCGAACACTTCGCGACCCCGGACGATTCGCCGGAACAGAAGATCGGGGTGTACCGGGACTTCTTCACGCGATGCCGTGACTGGCTCGAGCCCGACGGCACGCTGTCGCTGCAGACCATCGCTTACGCGAACATGTCCCGCGACCAGGCCAGTGCCTTCATGCAGCAGGAGATCTTCCCCGACGCCGATCTGCCGACCCTGGCCGAGATCACCGCCGCGGCCGAGGGACTGTTCGAGGTGCGCTCGATCAGCAATGGGCGCCTCGACTACGCCTGGACGTGTGAACAGTGGGCCCGCAGACTGCGTGCCCACCGCGCCGAAGCCGTCGAGATCGTCGGCGCCGACGTGGTCGCCCGTTACGAGCGCTATCTGAAGCTGTCGGCGCTCGGTTTCCGGATGGGCAAGATCGGCCTGCTGCGGCTGGTGCTCTCGCCCTACCGCACCGGATTCTTCACCGAGCGACGCGTGCGGTCGGCATGACCACGCACTCGCCCGATCCCGTCGCACCGACCAGGACCCGGGTTCGGTTCAACCCCTTCAGCGCCGAATTCCGGCACGACCCGTATCCGCTCTACCAGCAGTTGCGCGAGGCCGAACCGGTGCACCGGACGCTCGGCATGTGGGTGCTCACCCGGCACGCCGAGGTACGCGGCGTGCTGCACGATCGCTCGTTCAGCGCCGGGCTGATTCCCAGTCTGGTGAGCAGGCAGGCCGAGCGGCTCGGGCACTGCAGCGTCGCGCAGATCGAACGCCTCGGGCGTAAGTCGTTGGTGTTCACCGACAATCCCGATCACGCGCGGTTGCGCGGACTGGTGAACCGCGTGTTCACCGCCCGGTCGGTGGAATCGCTGCGCCCCCTGGTGACCCGGGTCGCCGGCGATCTCATGGAGCAGGCCTGGCGTGACGGCGGCATGGATGTCATCGCCGACCTGGCCGCGCCGCTGCCGGTGGCCGTGTTGTGCGAGTGGATGGATCTGCCCGAGGAGTTGCGCGGCCGGGTCGGGCCGTGGACCCACGACATCCGATTCCTGCTCGAACCCGGAATGATGAAGGCCGGGGACTTCGAGCGCGTCTGCGCGGTGGTCGAGGAGTTCGCCGCCGCCATCGACGCCGTGCTGCCCGAGCGGCGAGCCCGGCCCGGCACCGATCTGATCAGCCAGCTGCTCGCCGCGCGGACCGCGGGCGGGGATGTGCTCTCCGACGAGGAGCTGGTGTTCGTCTGCATCATGTGTTTCGTCGCGGGCAACGAGACCACCAAATCGCTGATCGGCAACGGAACGCTCGCCCTGCTGCGGCACCCCGAGCAGGCCGCGCTGCTGCACCGCGGACCGGAGTCGGTCGAGGCCGCGGTCACCGAGGCGCTGCGCTACGACCCGCCGTTGCAATTGACCAAGCGCCTGGCCACCCGCGATATCCAGCTCGACGGTGCCAGGATCTCGGCGGGCGACCAGATCCTGGTGTGTCTCGGCGCGGCCAACCGCGACCCCGCCGTCTTCACCGGGCCCGACGAGTTCGACCTGACCCGCACCGGCGGTGGACATCTGGGCTTCGGCCACGGTATGCACGGCTGCCTCGGCGGACTGCTCGCCGAACTGCAGGCACAGGTCGCCTTCGAGTACCTGTTCGTCCGTTCCGAACACCTGGAACAACGGCCGGCCGAACTCGAGTGGCAGGACCACAGTTTCATCGTGCGCGGCCTGAAGAGCCTGCCCGTCGACGTGCGGCGGGCCCCGTGACGGGCACCGGACTGGTCAAATCGTGGTTGCGCAGCGACACCGCGGCCGCGGCGGTCCGGCTGGTGTGCATCCCGCACGCGGGCGCCGGGGCGTCGTCGTTCAACCGCTGGCCCGACCTGTTCGGACCCGAGATCGGGGTGGTCCGGGTCCAGCTCCCCGGCCGCGAGGACGTCGCGCAGCAGCCGCCGCTGCACCGGGTCGGCGAGGCGGTCGACGAATTGGTCGGCCAGATAACCCGATCGGGTGAAACGCCGGTGGCGATCTACGGCCACAGCATGGGCGCGCTGATCGCCTATGAACTGGCTCGCGCGCTGACCCTGGCGAATCGGCCACCGATCCACCTGTTCGTCTCCGGTCGCCGCGCACCGCACCTGGCGGCCAGTCGCGCGGTCCTGCATCGTCTGCCCGACCACGACTTCGCCGACGCGATGGCGGCGATGGGAGCGTGGGGAGCGGCGGGCCGCAGCGCGAGCTTCCTGCGGTACGCGCTGCCGCTGACGCGGGCGGATCTGGAGTTGTCGGAGGAGTACAGCCACCGGCCGCACCCCCGGCTCGCCTGCCCGATCACGACGTTCTACGGCACCGAGGACCCGATCGCCGATCCCGAAGAAGTGTGGGCGTGGGGCACGTTGACCGACGGCCCGTTCGCCACGCACGAGTTCACCGGTGATCACCTGTTCCACCATCGACATCGCGCGGCTATCGCGGCGATCATGACCGCCGCCCTGACCTGAGGACCGACGTGCAGCTATTTCCCGACATTCTCGCGCGTCGCGCCGTCGACGAGCCGGACCGCATCGCCTACATCTTCCTCGACGACAACGGCGCCGAGCACACCACCACGACCTATCGCGAACTCCACGACCGAGCGATGGCGGTGGCCCGACTGCTGCGCTCGCGGTGTGAACCGGGCGACCGTGCCCTGCTGGTCTTCCCGCAGTGCGTCGAATTCATCACCGCCTACTTCGGCTGCCTCTACGCGAATATCGTCGCCGTGCCGGTGAATCCGCCGCGGCGCGGCAAGGTTCAGGACGCGACCCGCGCCATCGTCGCCGACTGCGCCCCCACCGCCGTGCTGACGATCGGCGAGGTGCTCGAGCCTCTGCGATCGGTGCTCGAGCCGCTCTGTACCGCACGGCAGTGGCTGGCTGTCGACGAATTGCCCACGGCGGAAACTGCTTTCGCGCCGACGGCGGTGGATCCGGATTCGGTGGCGTTCCTGCAATACACCTCCGGGTCGACCTCGGCGCCCAAGGGCGTGATGGTGACGCATCGAAATCTCGTGGCCAACGAGGAGATGATCCGGCACAGTTTCGGCCACGACCGCGAGTCGACCGTCGTCGGCTGGGCGCCGTTCTTCCACGATCAGGGCCTGATCGGCAATGTGCTGCAACCGGTGTACGTCGGCGCGACCTGTATCCAGATGTCGCCGACCACCTTCATCCGGCGACCCCTGCGGTGGCTCGAGGCCATCTCGCGCTATCGCGCGCACACCAGTGGCGGTCCGAACTTCGCCTTCGACGCCTGTGTCGCGCGCGCGGCGGCGGGCGAACTGCCCGATCTGGACCTGAGCTCCTGGAAGGTCGCCTTCAACGGCGCCGAGCCGATCCGGGCCGAGACCCTCGACCGATTCACGAAAACCTTTGCCCCGCTTGGGTTCAGCGCCCAATCGGTATTCCCGTGCTACGGGCTCGCGGAAGCCACGTTGCTGGTCTCGGCGAGCGGCAAGGGACGCGGTCCACGGTTGCTGGACGCCGATATCGACGCGCTCGCCGATCGACGCTACGTCGCGGCCGCGGTGGATCAGGGTCGCACGCTCGTCGGTTCGGGAGTGGTACTGCCGGGTGAGGCGCTGCGCATCGTCGACCCGGAGACGGGCGAGCTCTGCCCGCCGGATCGGGCAGGGGAGATCTGGGTAGCGGGTGACCATGTCGCCCAGGGCTATCGGGGCCTGCCCGAGGCGACCGCCGCGACCTTCCAGGCTCGCCTCGCCGACGACGCCGAGCGCGTCTACCTGCGCACGGGCGACCTCGGCCTGGTCGTCGACGGTGAACTGTACGTGGTGGGCCGGCTCAAGGACATGATCATCATCCGGGGCCGCAACTACTACCCCCACGACATCGAGCACACCGTGGCGCGCGCGCACCCGGCGCTACGACCCGGCAGTGGCGCGGCATTCGCGGTGCCGGGACGCGACGGCGAGAAGCTGGTCGTCGTCCATGAGCTCGAGCGCGACGCCGATGCCGATGCCGACGACATCGTGGGCGCCATCCGGGCGGCGGTGACGCAGGAGCACGAACTCGCCGTGGCGGACGTGGTGCTCGCCGCGCCGAACACCGTGCAGAAGACGAGCAGCGGAAAGATCATGCGAGCAGCGGCAAGAAAGCGATACCTGGAATGAGCACCGAGACCTTCGTCTTCGATCCCACCGCACCGGGATTCGCCGACGACCCCTATCCGCACTACGCCCAGCTGCGCGCCGCCGGACCCGCGCAGCACCATCCGCTCGGATTCTGGATCATCTCCCGGCACGCCGACGTGGCCGCGCTGCAGCGCTCGCCGCACTCCGTCGACGAGCAGCACCTGCGGCATCTGCCCGCGTGGAAGAGCGGCAGCACCGAGGTCCGCAAGGAGAGCCGGGTGATGGGCGGGCTGTCGATGCTGGACCAGGACCCGCCCGACCACACCCGCCTGCGGCGGCTGGTGTCGAAGGCCTTCACCCCCCGGTCCATCGAGTCGCTGCAACCGCGCGTCGAGGAACTGGTCGAGCAGGCGCTGGCCCGTCTCGCCGCGGCGGGCACGGCGGATGTCATTGCCGAACTGGCCTTTCCGCTGCCCTTCACCATCATCTCGGAGATGCTCGGTATCCCCGTCGGCGAGCACACCCGGCTGCGCGAGCTGACCGAAATCGTCGTGCTGGTGTTCGAGCCGTTCGCGAGCGCCGAGACCCAGGACCGGATCAGGGCCGCCAATCAGGAACTGTTCGGCATGGTTCGTGAACTGATCCGCTGGAAGCGCGCCACCCCCGGCGACGACCTGCTCACCGCGCTGATCAGTGCCGAGGACAACGGCGACATGCTCAGCGAGGACGAGCTGATCTCGCAGGTGATGTTCCTCTACATCGCCGGCCACGAGACCACGGTGACCCACCTCGGCAGCGGAATCCTGTCGCTGCTGCGGCATCCGGACCAGGCGCGGCGGCTGCGGACCGAGCCCGACCTGGCGGCGGGCGCGGTCGACGAACTGATGCGGTTCGACACCCCGGTGCACCTGATGCGCCGGATCACCCTCGCGCCGTTGCGCGTCGGCGAGCACGAGATCCCGGCGGGCAGCTGGGTGATCGGCGCACTGGCCGCCGCCAACCGCGACCCGGAATTCTGGGGCGCCGACGCCGACGACCTGCGCCTGGACCGGCCGAACGCGCACCAGAACGTCTCGCTCGGCGCGGGCATCCACCACTGCCTCGGCGCCGCCCTGGTCCGGATGGAGGCCCGGATCGTGTTCCCGCGCTTCGTGACCCGCTTTCCCGAGGCCGCGGTGGTCGACCAGACCTGGAACGGCCGGATCAACCTGCGCGGCCTCGCGACATTGACGGTCGCGGTGTAGCGCTCAGCTCGGCTGTTCGGCGGGCACCGAGAACCGCATGCCGGGTCGGCTCAGGTGCACGGGCCCGTCGAACTCCGCCGACACGTCGTCGCGTCGAGCCTGCTGCCACTGCGGCTGTGCCGAGCCGAGATGGGTCAGCACCACCGAGCGCGCACCCGCGGCCGCGGCGGCCCGCCCGACCTCGGTGGCGCACAGATGGCCGTGAGCTGTGTGATCCGGCTCGGCGAGGGTGGACTCGGCGAGAAAGATGTCGACATCGGCGGCGAGCGCGATCAGGTTGTCGTTCCAGCCGGTGTCGCCGGTGAACGCGATACTGCCGGTGGGACTTTCGATCCGGACCCCGCAGGCCGGTTCGGTGTGCACCATGGGCACCAACTCGATGCTGCAGTCGGTGAGTGTATGCGTTGCGCCGCGCTCGTACTCGATGACCTCGTAGGCCAGGTCGAACGCCCGATTCAGGTCGGGGAAGGTCTTCACCGGGAACAGCGCGGCGAGCTGATCCAGTCTCGCGCGAGCGCCTTTCGGCACGAACAGCTTGATCCGGCGGTCCGGGGCGTCGGGGGCTTTGCGCATCGCCTGCTTACCGATGGGCAGCACGTCGTAGCAGTGATCCAGATGCAGGTGGCTGATGACCACCGCGTCGAGCAGGCTCGCGTGCAGGTAGTTGCCGAGCATCACCGCGATGCCGGGACCGCAGTCGAGCAGAATTCTCGACTGGCCGGTTTCGACCAGATAGCCCGAACTGGCAGCGCCGTCGGCGGGCATACCGGCTCGATTTCCGACGATTGTCAGGTGCATTCGACATACCTTTCGACACGGAAGTTTTCGTGCCGACGGTATCGATGAGAACAGCTGCGGCCGACTCGTATCGAATATTTCGATCCGTCTATCGTATTTCGCGATCGAATCTACGTAGAAAATGTTCTGACCTGCATAAACAGTAGGAAGCCCGTTCGGGGAGTGCGGATTTCGGAATTGCGGGTGCTCGGCACCGAATACCGTTGATCAACGTTTGGCAGCAGGTGCTGCGAAAATTGAGAACGGGGATTGTGATGACCAACGGTGTGAGTTCTGCGATGGGCCGGGAATTGCCGCTGCGCGGTGCGGTGAACGCGCGCGATCTGGGTGGGTTGCGCACAGTGGACGGGCGGCAGGTGCGTCGCTTGCGGGTGTTTCGGTCGGATCTGCTCACCCGGCTGGATGCCGGGGACGTGTCGTTTCTGCTCACCGAGTGCGGACTTCGCACGATCGTCGACCTGCGCGCGCCGGACGAGATCGTCACGGACGGAACGGGTGCGGTGGTCGACGCCGTCGCCGACTACCGGAACCTGCACGTCTACGGTGCGGACCGGGTGCGGCTCGATCTCACCGAGGTCTCGCCCGACGGGAGCATGTTCGATCGGTACTGCGAATACCTCGAGCACAGCAGCGAGAACATCGCCGCCGTGCTGCGCCTGCTCGCCGCGCCGGGCCAACTGCCCGCGCTGATCCACTGCGCCGCGGGCAAGGATCGCACCGGCGTGGTGATCGCCCTGCTGCTCGCGGTCGCCGGGGTATGCGCGGACGACATCATCGCCGACTATGCCGCGACCACCCCGAACATCGCCGCGCTGCGGACTCGCGACGGTCGGCCCGCCCGACCGGACGACGCGGTCGATCGGCTCCCCGCCTGGGTGTTCGCCGCCGACGCGATCACCATGCGCCAGTTCCTGACTCACCTGGACACCGAGCACGGTGGCCCCACCGCATGGGCGACCCGTGCCGGTCTCGACCAGGCGACGCAGCGGCAACTGGCCGAGAACCTGCTCTGTGACTGAGGTCACAGAACGACGGCGATTCCGTCCCATTCTTCCCAGAACGTTTTCTAATGCTTGGGAAGTTCTTTACCATTAACCCGACTCTGTGTCTGGGGTCCGATCTCTTCGAGCAGTGCTGCAGATCCGCCGTTCGCTCGCAGCTCAGCATCAATTGCCAGTGCATGTTCGACCGATGAACCGGGAGCTCACCCGCCCCGGCGAAGGAGAATGATGACCGACAATGATCCGGGCACCACTACCACCGCGACGGCGCGCCCGCTGTCGTGCGCTTCACTGAAATCGGTTCTCCAGCAAGATCTTCCAGCGTCACTCGTGGTCTTCCTCGTCGCTCTGCCGCTGTCGCTCGGCGTCGCGCTGGCTTCCGGCGCGCCGGTCGTCGCCGGGCTCATCGCCGCGGCCGTCGGCGGGGTGGTCGCCGGATTACTCGGCGGCTCGAAGGTTCAGGTCAGTGGGCCGACCGCGAGTCTGGCCGTCGTCGTGGCGGGAGCGGTCCAGCAATTCGGTTGGGCCGCTATGTGTTTCATCACTGTCGGTGCGGGTGTCCTACAGATTCTGTTCGGGCTCAGTCGGATCGCGCGCGCCGCGCTGGGAATCGCGCCGGTCGTGGTGCACGCGATGCTCGCCGGCATCGGCGTGGTGATCGCGCTGCAGCAGGTCCATGTCCTGCTCGGCGGAGCGACGGTCAGCTCGCCGTGGGCCAGCATCGTCGCGCTCCCGCATCAGGTGATGTCGGTGCAGAAGGGCGATCTGTTCGTCGGGCTGCTCGTGATCGCCGTGCTGATCGGATGGCAGTATCTGCCGCGCCGGGTACGGGTGGTGCCCGGTCCGCTGGTCGCGGTGGTGGCGGCGACGGTGGTCTCGCTGGTGCTGCCGGTGACGGTGGAACGGGTACGCCTCGACGGCTCGCTGCTCGACGGCATCGGGTTGCCCGCGCTGCCGCACGGCGGGTGGCTGCCGCTCGCGCTCACCATGCTCACCGTCGCTCTCATCGCCAGTGTGGAGACGCTGCTCTCGGCTGTCGCGGTCGACAAATTGCGCCCCGACCAGCGCACCGACTTCGACCGCGAACTGCTCGGTCAGGGCGCGGCGAACATGGTCTCGGGCGTGCTGGGCGGCCTGCCGGTCGCGGCGGTCATCGTGCGCAGCATCACCAACGCCAACGCGGGCGCCCGCAGCAGGGCGGCCACCGTGCTGCACGGTGGCTGGATCCTGGTGTTCGCGATCGCGCTGGTGGGCCTGGTCCGCCAGATTCCGACGGCGGCGCTGGCCGGGCTGCTGGTGCTGATCGGGGTGCAGCTGGTGAAGCTGGCGCACATCAAACGTGCCCGCCGCACCGGCGACATCTACGTCTACCTGGTCACCGTGATCGCCGTGGTCGCGCTGAACCTGTTGCAGGGCATGGTGATCGGACTCCTCGCCTCGTTCGCGCTGCTGCTGTGGCGGGTCGTGAAGTTCACCGTCGCCGCGGCGCCGCGCGCCGACGGGACCTGGCTGGTACGCATCGCGGGCACCTGCACCTTCCTGGCCGCGCCCCGGCTCACGACCGAGCTGGCGAAGGTGCCGGCGGGTGTGGCGGTGACCGTCGAACTGAGCGTGGACTTCCTCGACCACGCGGCGTGCGAGTTGCTCTCGGAATGGGCCGATGCCCGTGAATCAAGCGGCGGCACAGTCGACTTCGTCGAACTCGGGGCCGCGAGGATGGCCCGCACCCACGACGGACCCCCCGAGCACGGCCACGCGCGCAAAGCGGTCGACGAGGCGATCCGGCCGTGGCGGCGCAGCGGCGGCGTCGACCCGATCGCGGCGGGCATCGCGGCCTACCATCGCCAGCACGCGCACCTGATGCGCCCGCACCTGGACGGGTTGCGGCACCGGCCCGATGCCGACACCTTCTTCCTGGCCTGCGCCGACGCCCGCATCGTGCCCAACGTGATCACCAACAGTGGTCCCGGTGATCTGTTCACGGTGCGCAATGTGGGCAATCTGGTGCCGGTCGGCGGCTCCGACGTCTCGGTGGAAGCGGCACTGATCTACGCGCTCGACAAGCTCGACGTGCGCTCGGTGGTGGTGTGCGGGCACAGCGGCTGCGGGGCGATGGAAGCGCTGTACCGGCAGGTGCAAGCCGGGCCGGGACTCGACGACTGGCTGGCCCATGCCCAGCCCACGCTGGCGGCGTTCCACGCCGGTCACCCCGTCGCCGAGGCCGCCAGGCTGGCGGGCTTCGGTCCGGTCGACCAACTCGGCATGGTGAACGTGGCCCGGCAGGTGCAGACCCTGATCGACTATCCGGCGGTGCGCAGTGGCATCCAGGAGCGCGGGGTCGCGGTGTCGGGACTGTTCTTCGACCTGGCGACCGCGCGGGTCATCGAGATCACCGCCGACGGGATCGCCGACTTCGACGAGGCCCGTCGCGCCGCCGCCGAACCGGTGTAAAGAGGGGTGGTTGTGGGTCACACCACACACTGCCTGCCGTTATGGCGAGACCCACTGTTTGTACGGCACACTGGCTTTGCCAATTCTTTACTAATAGGTTGGATCCATCCGCACCCGGTTCGCCGTTGCACCGGCATCTTTCAATGCTCCAGTCCCTTTGCTTCACCGTCCTCGTGATGATCGGCCTCGGCCCAGCGCCGAGAGCCGGCGAAGGAGAGTCATGTCTGTCGAGAACGACCTTGCCCCGCCGACCGCGGAGGGCTCGCCGAACGAGTCGTCCCGTCCCGCGTGGCAACAGACGCTGTTGCGTCACGATCTACCCGCCTCCCTCGTGGTTTTCCTGGTGGCACTACCGCTTTCGCTCGGCATCGCGGTCGCCTCCGGCGCGCCGATCGCCGCCGGTCTCGTCGCCGCCGTGATCGGTGGTGTGGTCGCCGGTCTGCTCGGCGGCTCGGTCCTGCAGGTCAGCGGCCCCGCCGCCGGTCTGACCGTGGTCGTCGCCGAGTCCATCGTGCAATTCGGTTGGCGCGTCACCTGTTTCATCGTCGTCGCCGCGGGCGTGCTGCAGATCCTGTTCGGGCTCAGCCGGATCGCGCGGGCCGCGCTCGCCGTCGCCCCCGTGGTGGTCCACGCCATGCTGGCCGGCATCGGCATCACCATCGCCCTGCAGCAGATCCACGTGCTGCTCGGCGGCTCCTCGCACAGCACCGCGCTGCGCAATCTGATCGAACTCCCCGGACAGCTGCTCTCGCTGCACGGTAGTGACGCGCTCGTCGGCGCCGTGGTGATCGCGGTGATGCTCGGCTGGAAGTACGTCCCGCCGAAGCTGCGCGCGGTGCCGGGTCCGCTGGTCGCGGTGCTGGTGGGCACCGTGCTCTCGCTCGGCCTGCCCGAGGTCGAGCGCATCGCCCTGAGCGGGT
Source organism: Nocardia sp. NPDC127606 (assembly GCF_042671725.1). Classification (NCBI taxonomy): domain Bacteria; kingdom Bacillati; phylum Actinomycetota; class Actinomycetes; order Mycobacteriales; family Nocardiaceae; genus Nocardia; species Nocardia sp. NPDC127606. The sequence continues at coordinate 115,154 of NZ_JBHXWQ010000001.1, forward strand.
CGGTCTTCGACGCGCTCGGCCTGCCGGAACTGCCCTCGGGCAACTGGTCCGCCGTCGCCATGATGGTGCTGACCATCGCGTTGATCGCCAGCGTGGAGAGCCTGCTCTCGGCCGTCGCGGTCGACAAGATGCACACCGGTCCGCGCACCGGTTTCGATCGGGAACTCATCGGCCAGGGCACGGCGAATGTCGTCTCGGGCCTGGTCGGTGGCCTGCCGATCACCGGTGTGATCGTGCGCAGCGCCACCAATGTGCAGGCGGGCGCGCGCACGAGGGCTTCGACCGTCCTGCACGGACTCTGGATTCTGCTGTTCTCGGTGGCGCTGGTCGGCCTGGTGGAACAGATCCCCAAGGCCGCGCTGGCGGGTCTGCTCATCGTCATCGGCATGCAGCTGGTGAAACTGGCCCACATCCGATTGGCCCGGCGCACCGGCGACCTGCTGGTCTACGTGGTGACCGTGCTCGGCGTGGTGTTCACCAACCTGCTCGAAGGCGTGGTCATCGGCCTCGCCCTGGCGTTCGGCCTGCTGCTGTGGCGGGTCGTGCGCGTGCAGGTGGCGGCGACCCCGCTGCCCGACGGGCGCTGGCAGGTCCACATCGACGGCTCCTGCACCTTCCTCGCCCTGCCGAAACTGTCGGGCGAGCTGGCGAAGGTGCCCGCGGGCGTCGATGTGACCGTCGAGATGACCGTCGACTTCCTCGATCACGCCGCGTTCGAGGCGATCGAGGAGTGGCAGCGTCAGCAGGAAAGCGGTGGTGGCCGTGTCGATTTCGTCGAAATCGGCAGTGCGCGGATGGCCGACACCCCGGCCGCGCCGCCGATCCGCGGATTCGGTCGCGCCGCCATCGACGACATGCTGCGTCCCTGGCGGCACCAGAAGTCCGGCGGCGACGCGGTGACCGCGGGTGTCGCGGCCTACCATCGCGGCCACGCGCACGTCGTGCGACCGCATCTGGACGGGCTGCACGACAGCCAGGACCCGGACTCGTTCTTCCTGACCTGCTCGGATTCGCGGATCGTGCCCAACGTGATCACCAACAGCGGTCCCGGCGACCTGTTCACCGTGCGCAATGTGGGCAATCTGGTCCCGGTCAGCGGTGACGATTCCGTCGAAGCGGCACTGAGTTTCGCGTTGGACAGCCTCGCGGTGCGCTCGGTGGTGGTGTGCGGGCACTCCTCGTGCGGTGCGATGAAGGCGGTGCACTCCGCCGCCGCCACCGAAGGCGGCCTGAGCTCCTGGTTGCGGCACGCCGAGCCGACATTGGAGCGGTTCCTCGCCGGGCATCCCGTGGCCGCCGCGGCCAGGGCGGCCGGGTACGACGAGGTGGACCAGCTGAGCATGGTCAATGTCGCCGTGCAGCTCGAGACACTGGGACGCAATCCCGCGGTGCGCCGAGCGGTGACCGAGCGCGGATTGGCGGTGTCGGGGCTGTTCTTCGACATCGCGACCTCGCGGGTGCTCGAGGTGACTGTCGACGGGGTCAGCGCGATCGACGATCACGCCGCACTCGCCGTCACCGGTTGACGACACCGCGACCGGCCGGCGGTCGGACTCGTAGGCTGGAAATCATGACCAGCGATCCGACCGCCGCCGAGCGCGTCACCGACGGCCCCGACTCCGCGGACGAGGAGTCCACGGCCGAGCCGGGGCGGTGGGACGGGTTGAAGGAACGCGGGCGCGCCTTCCGGGCACACGTCGCCCAGCGCCCTACCCTCGACCTCGGCTACCGCATCGTCGTCGGCGTGGTCGGTGGGCTGGTCCTGCTCGTCGGGATCATCACGATCCCGTACCCCGGACCCGGCTGGGCGCTGGTGTTCGCGGGATTCGGCATCCTGGCCACCGAGTTCGTCTGGGCCCACCACACCTTGACCTGGGTGCGCGGAAAGTACCGGATCGTCATGGACTGGTACACCTCGCGCGGTTGGTTCATCAAGGTGCTCGGCGCGGTGGGCACCTTCGCCCTCGTCCTGGTGACGTTGTGGCTGCTCGGTACATTTTCGATGGTCGCAGGGTGGATCGGAGTCGATTGGCCATGGTTACGCAGTCCCCTGATGTCGTGAGCACCGTTCCCGGCCACGTCCTCACCGACCCCGCCTGGATCGCGGCGCGGATCGACGCGATGAGCCACACCTGGGGCACCGATGTTCCCCGGGTCGCGGGCACCCTGTGGTGGTGCATGGTCGCCTCGACGCTGGTCGAGCAGATCGCCGTCGCCTATGCGGCGGGCACGCCCGCCCCGGTCGCCGCCCTCGGCGAATTCGATTGCGTGGTCCGGCCCGACGGCGGTGTCGAACACGCGGAATTCCGCCGGGTGCCGGTCGACGGCACCGGACGTTCCGTGCGCTCGGACGTGGGCGGCGAGACCGGCGCGGCCGCGGCCGACGAGGTCGCGACCGCCTTGCGTGACACCTTGACCGCGGTGATCGCCCAGGTCGCGGCCGTGTCCGGCGCCGGGATCCCGGCGCTGTGGGCGATCGTCGCCGACGCCATCGGCAACCGGGCGCTGGACGCGGGCTCCCCGGACGCGGCGACCCGGCTGGCGGCCGATGTCGGCTCACGCCTGCCCGCACCCCGGTTCGTCACCGTGGCGGGCCGCACCTTCGTGCGCCGCGCCTCGTGCTGCCTGGTCTACGAGGCGCCCGGTCGGCAGATGTGCACGAGCTGCCCGAAGCGTTCGCCCGCCGATCGAGCCGAACACCTGGCGGCTGCCGCGCGCGCCCGGTCCTAGGTCCATCGACACGCCCGCCCGGCGGTCCCGATAGCATGGGCGGCGCAGGATCCCCTGCGTGACCGACGCTGCGCGACCTGCCGGATGACCCGGCACCGACGTCAAGGAGAACATTCCCGTGACCACCTCTGCACCCATCAGTCCCGTCGCTCTCGTTCGGGTGCCGGCCGGGACTACCGCGGGCGCAGCGGTGCGGGAAGCGGGCTTGCCCACGAAGGGACCGGACACGGTCGTCGTCGTGCGCGATGTCGACGGCGCGCTCAAGGACCTGTCCTGGATTCCGGAGGAGGACGCCGACGTCGAGCCGGTCCCCGCGAACAGCGAGGACGGGCGCAGCGTGATCCGGCACTCGGCCGCGCACGTGCTGGCCCAGGCGGTGCAGCAGGAGTTCCCCGACGCGAAACTCGGGATCGGCCCGCCGATCAAGGACGGCTTCTACTACGACTTCCAGGTCGACAAGCCCTTCACCCCCGAGGATCTGGCCAAGCTGGAATCGCGGATGAAGAAGATCATCAAAGGCGCGCAACGCTTTTCGCGTCGCGTCGTGGAGATCGACGACGCCCGCGTCGAATTGGCGAACGAGCCGTTCAAGCTCGAGCTGATCAGCGACAAGTCCGGCATCGACGATCCCGAGATCATGGAGGTCGGCGGCAACGAGCTGACCATCTACGACAACCTCGACCCCCGCACCGGCGAAAAACTGTGGGGCGATCTGTGCCGCGGCCCGCACATCCCCACCACCAAGTTCATCCCCGCGTTCAAGCTCACCCGCTCCTCGGCCGCCTACTGGCGCGGCGACCAGGACCGCGAGGACCTGCAGCGCGTGTACGGCACCGCGTGGGAATCCACCGAGGCGATGGACGCCCACCTGGAGCTGCTGGCCGAGGCCGAGCGCCGTGATCACCGCAAGCTCGGCCTCGAACTGGACCTGTTCTCCTTCCCCGACGCGCTCGGTTCGGGTCTGCCGGTGTTCCACCCCAAGGGCGGCATCATCCGCAAGGAGATGGAGGAGTACTCGCGTCAGCGCCACGTCGACGCGGGCTACGAGTTCGTCAACACCCCGCACCTCACCAAGGGGCATCTGTACGAGATCTCGGGCCATCTCGACTGGTACAAGGACGGCATGTTCCCGGCCATGCACCTGGATGCCGAGCTCAACGAGGACGGCACCGTCCGCAAGCCCGGCCAGGACTACTACGTCAAGCCGATGAACTGCCCGATGCACAACCTGATCTTCGGCGCGCGCGGCCGTTCCTACCGTGAGCTGCCGCTGCGGATGTTCGAGTTCGGCTCGGTGTACCGCTACGAGAAGTCCGGCGTGATCCACGGCCTGACCCGCGTGCGCGGCATGACCCAGGACGACGCGCACATCTACTGCACCAAAGAGCAGATGCACGCCGAGCTCACCAGCACCCTGCAGTTCGTGCTCGGCCTGCTGAAGGACTACGGCCTCGACGACTTCTACCTCGAGCTGTCCACCAAGGACCCGAAGAAGTACGTGGGCTCGGACGAACTCTGGGCCGAGGCCACCGAAACCCTCGAGAAGGTCGCCGAGGCTTCCGGCCTCGACCTGGTGCCCGACCCCGGCGGCGCCGCGTTCTACGGCCCGAAGATCTCCGTGCAGGTCAAGGACGCGCTGGGCCGCACCTGGCAGATGTCGACCGTGCAGCTCGACTTCAACCTGCCCGATCGTTTCGACCTCGAGTACACCGCCTCCGACGGCACCAAGCAGCGTCCGGTGATGATCCACCGCGCCCTGTTCGGCTCGATCGAACGCTTCTTCGGCGTCCTCACCGAGCACTACGCCGGTGCGTTCCCCGCCTGGCTCTCGCCGGTGCAGGTCGTCGGCATCCCGGTGGCGGAGAACTTCGCCCCGCACCTGGATTCGGTGATCGAGCGGCTGCGCGACGCCGGCGTGCGGGCCCAGGTGGACCGCAGCGACGACCGGATGCAGAAGAAGATCTTCAACCAGACCGCGCAGAAGGTGCCGTTCATGCTGCTGGCGGGCGCGCGCGACGTGGAAGCGAACGCGGTGAGCTTCCGGTTCCGCGACGGCACCCAGGTCAACGGTGTGCCCGTCGCCGACGCGGTCGCCACCATCACCACCTGGGTCGCCCACCGCGTGAACGCCTCACCCACCGCGGAGGGGTTCGAGGTCGTCTCCGCGGCGGTCGGTTCATGAGCGAGAACCTCGCCCCTGACGCCGGCTCGATCGTCGACGCCGGGGCGGGCCAGCCCGACCGCCTGCAACGGTTGTGGACGCCCTACCGGATGTCCTACATCACCGGCGAGGTCAAGCCCAAGGACGCGACCGGGCATCCGTTCACCGATATCCCCAAGATGTCGGACGAGGACGGCCTGATCATCGCCCGCGGCGAGAATGTCTACGCCGTGCTCAACTTGTACCCGTACAACCCAGGGCACATGATGGTGGTGCCTTACCGCCGGGTAGCCGACCTGGAGGACCTCACGACCGCCGAGAGCGCGGAACTGATGGCCTTCACGCAGCGGGCCATTCGCGTGATGAAGCAGGTCTCGCGGCCTGCCGGATTCAACGTGGGTCTCAATCTCGGTGGTGTGGCCGGTGGTTCGCTCGCCGACCACCTGCACCAGCACATCGTGCCGCGCTGGGGCGGGGATGCGAACTTCATCACCGTGGTCGGCGGGGTGAAGGTGATGCCTCAGTTGTTGCGCGACACGCGGCAGCTGCTGGCGGAGGCGTGGGAGGAATAGAGACCGTGCTCAGCTTCTTCGGCCGCCAGACGTTTGCGAAAGCGACTGCGCCGCTGGGCAAAGCGCTCGTCGGGACGGGGCTCACCCCGGACGCGATGACCCTGATCGGCACCACCGCGACGATCGCCGCCGCGGTGACCCTGTTCCCCTCCGGACATCTGTTTTGGGGAACGATGGTCATCTGGCTGTTCGTCATGTTCGACATGCTCGACGGTGCGATGGCGCGCGCCCGCGGCGGCGGCACGAAGTACGGCGCCGTCCTCGACGCCACCTGTGACCGGGTGGCCGACGGCGCGATCTTCGGCGGACTCGCCTGGTGGGCGGTCTATCACGAGCACAGCAAGCACCTGTTCGCGCTGACCTTGATCGTGCTGGTCGCCTCGCAGGTGATCTCCTATGCCAAGGCGCGTGCCGAGGCCAGTGGCCTGTCCGCCGACGGCGGGCTCATCGAACGCCCGGATCGTCTGGTCATCGTGCTGGTCGGCGCCGGGCTCACCGGCATCGGCGGGCACTGGGGGATCGACTGGCTCACCTGGGCCGTGTACGTGGCGATGTGGGTGCTGGCGGTGCTGAGCATCGTCACGGTGTTCCAGCGGGTGCTCGCGGTGCGCAATTCGCCGGGCGCGCGGGTTGTCATTCCCCCGGCGTCGCAGCCGGACGCGGCAGAGGGATCGGCGTCGTGAGCCTCAAAGATCGGATGAGTGACTGGGGCTACGCCGCGGGCTGGGGTCTCGTGCGTTCGGCGCCGGAAGGGTTGGTGCGCAGGGTCTTCGATCTCGGCGCCGATCGTGCGGTGAAGGGCGGCGGACCACAACAGTTGCGCCGCAACCTCGCCCGTGTCCTCGGTGTACCCGCCGACCAGGTGCCCGCCGACCTGATGCGGGCGAGCATGCGCTCCTATGCCCGTTACTGGCGTGAGGCGTTCCGGCTGCCGTCGATGGACCACACCGAGATCGACTACTACGTCGGTGGCCTGGAGAATGTCGACGCCGCTCTGGAACAGGGTCGCGGTCTCATTCTGGTGCTCCCGCACTCGGGCAACTGGGACATGGCCGGTGTCTGGCTGGTGCAGCACTACGACAACTTCACCACCGTGGCCGAGCGACTGAAGCCGGAATCGCTGTTCGAGCGGTTCGTCGCCTACCGCGAGAGCCTCGGATTCGAGGTGTTCCCGCTGACCGGTGGCGAGCAGCCGCCGTTCGCCGCACTCGCCGAACGACTGCGCCAGAACCGGATCGTGTGCCTGATGGGCGAGCGCGACCTCACCGGCAAGGGTGTGCCGGTCGACTTCCTCGGGGAGCGCACCTGGATGCCCGGCGGCGCCGCGAAGCTGGCCATCGAGACCGGCGCCGCGCTGGTCCCGGTGCACGGCTGGTTCACCGTCGACGAGGACGGCACCGAAGGATGGGGTCTGAAAGCCGAACCGGCACTGGATGTTTCCGGTGGCGTGGCGGCCGCGACGCAGGCGCTCGCCGACCGGTTCGCCGCCAATATCGCCGAGCATCCGGCCGATTGGCACATGCTGCAACCGCTCTGGGAGAGCGACCTGTCGCCCGAACGACTGTCGCGGATCACCGCGCAGGACACAGGGGGACAGCCGTGAAGATCGGCATGATCTGCCCGTATTCGTTCGATGTCCCGGGCGGCGTGCAGGCCCATGTCGTCGAGCTCGCCCGGGTGTTCATCGAACGCGGGCACAAGGTGAGCGTGCTCGCCCCCGCCTCCGACGACACACCGCTGCCCGATTTCGTCGTCTCGGCGGGTCGCGCGGTCGCGATTCCCTACAACGGGTCGGTGGCGCGGTTGTCGTTCGGACCCATGGCCTACACCAGGATCCGGCGCTGGATCGACAGCAACGACTTCGACGTGTTGCACATCCACGAACCCAACGCCCCGAGCCTGTCGATGCTGGCGCTCAAGATCGCCGAGGGCCCGATCGTGGCGACCTTCCACACCTCGACCACGAAGTCGTTGGTACTCAGTACTTTTCAGGGTGTACTTCGCCCGTATCACGAGAAGATCAGCGGGCGGATCGCCGTGTCCGAGCTGGCCAGGCGCTGGCAGGTCGAGGCGCTCGGATCCGACGCGGTCGAGATCCCCAACGGTGTCGATGTGTCCGCGTTCGCGCGCGGTGAGCCACTCGACGGGTACCCGCGCGCGGGCCGCACCGTGCTGTTCCTCGGTCGCTACGACGAACCGCGCAAGGGCATGGACGTGCTGCTCGGCGCGCTGCCCGCGCTCATCGACCACCACCCCGACGTGGAGATCCTCATCGTCGGGCGCGGTGACGAGGATCGGTTGCGCCGTGAAGCCGGGGAGCACGCGGGGCACCTGCGGTTCCTCGGACAGGTCTCCGACGAGGAGAAAGCCGCCGCGTTGCGCAGTGCCGACGTGTACGTCGCGCCGAACCTCGGTGGCGAGAGTTTCGGGATCATCCTGATCGAGGCGATGGCGGCAGGCACCCCGGTGGTCGCGAGCGAACTCGACGCCTTCCGTCGCGTGTTGCGTGACGGGACCGCGGGCATGCTCACCCCGATCGGTGACTCCGACGCGCTGGCCACCGCCATCGATACGCTCCTCACCGACGACCAGACGCGGATGCGTCTGGTCAGCACCGCGACCCAGGTGGTCGCGGGCTACGACTGGCCGGTCGTGGCCGAACAGATCCTGCGGGTGTACGAGACCGTCACCGTCGGCGACAACCGCGTCAGGGCCGCCGGATGATCACCTTCTCCGCGACCACCGTCCTCGTTCTCGGGCTGATCGCCCTGCTCGTCCTCGCCCTCGGCGTGTGGGCCTACTCCACGGCGAACCGGCTCGACCGGCTGCACGTGCGCTCCGATCAGTCCTGGCAGGCACTCGATGCCGCGCTCGCCCGCCGGGCGGTGGTGGCCCGCGCGGTGGCGATGTCGGAGGCCGGTCCGGTGAGTACCGATCCCCGCCGGGCCGAACGGGCCACCCAGCTCGCCACCCTCGCCGATCGGGCCGAACGCGCCGATCGCGGTGACCGGGAAACGATCGAGAACCAGCTCTCCGCCGCGCTGTCGCTCGTCGACATCGACCACCTGCGACCGCAATTGGTGGCCGAACTCGCCGACGCCGAGGCTCGCGTGCTGATCGCGCGCCGCTTCCACAACGACGCCGTGCGCGACACCCTGGCCCTGCGCACCCGCAGGCCCGTGCGCATCCTGCACCTCGGCGGCACCGCACCGCTGCCGCACTATTTCGAGATCACCGAACGCGCGACACCCGCCGCCGCCACCGGCCTCACGGTGCACACCACCCGCACCTCCGCCCGGGTGATGCTGCTCGACGAGCAGAACCGCGTGCTGCTGCTGCGCGGCCACGACCCGATGATCCCCGAGGTGGCCTTCTGGTTCACCGTCGGCGGCGGCGTCGAACCGGGGGAGAACCTGCGCGACGCCGCGGTGCGCGAGATCTACGAGGAAACCGGGCAGCGTGTGAATCCCGCCGCGCTGCGCGGCCCGCTGTGGCGCCGGGTCGCGGTGTTCCCGTTCAACGGCGAGCTGATCCGCTCCGAAGAACTGTTCTTCACCCTGCGCTCGCCGGGCTTCGAATGGCGCCCGGCCGACCTCACCGCCCTGGAACGCCGCACGATCACCGACCACCGCTGGTGCTCCGCCGACGACATCCGCGCACTCGACGACGCGGGCGAGGCCGTCTACCCGTACCACCTCGACGAACTCCTCACCGAAGCCGTTTCCGCGGCCGAAGACGACACCCAGCACGTGGTCCGCTCGATCCGCTGAGGCGCACCGCGTGTGTCTTTCCGCCTCGACGGCCCCGTCGGCTGTCGCGAAAACAGGTTGACTCCGCTGCGGTCACCTCGCATAAGGTGGGCGGGTGAATTCTCCGGAGGCGTCCAGAAGGTAGCCGTCCGGCCTGCGGGCCGGGCGGCGTTGTGGGTCCAGCATCCATCGGTCCGCGGACCGATGCGATGTGTCGTTCGCAACGCCGGATGATCGTCGATTCCTCGCGGCCGAGCCATGATTCGCTCGATGCCGCCTCATCTCGGACACCGCGCGCGACGCGCGGTGTCCCGGTATCCGGAGAGTTGATCAATCATGCCCATCGGGGTTTTCGTGCTGGCTGCCGCGGTTTTCGCGCAGGGCACATCGGAATTCATGATGTCGGGGTTGCTGGCGCGGACCGCCGCCGACTTCGGCGTCTCGCTCGGCACAGTGGGGTTGCTGACCTCGGTGTACGCGGTCGGCATGGTGCTGGGCGCGCCGACGATGGCGGCCACCATGGGTCGGTGGCCGCTACGGCGTTCGGCGACAACATTTCTCGCGCTGTTCTGCGCCGCCCATATCGTCGGCGCGCTGACCACCGACTTCGCGGTGCTGGTGGCTACCCGGGCGGTGGCCGCGGTCGCCAACGCCGGATTCCTGGCGATCGTGCTGGCGGCTCTGCCGCGGCTGGTCGGGCCCGCGCTGGTCGGTCGGGCGACCTCGATCATCGTGTCGGGAGTGACAGTGGCCTGCATCGCGGGCGTGCCCGCGGGGACGCTGCTCGGGCAGCTGTGGGGTTGGCGATCGGCCTTCTGGGCCGTCGCGGTGGTGAGCGCGGTGGTCCTCGTCCCGGTGTCGTCGATGGTGCCGCGCGACGGTGCGGGAGTCGGCGCTGCGGATCGGTCGATGCGGTCCGAGTGGGCGGTGCTCGGGGTGCGCGCGGTGCGGTCGGCCGTGATCGTCGGAGTTCTGGTCAATGCCGCGACGTTCGCCGCGTTCACCTACCTCGGCACCGTCGCCGCCGCGATCGCGGGCGCGACCAGCGTCTGGGTCCCGCTGGTGCTGGCGTTGTTCGGCCTCGGCTCCTTCGTCGGGGTGACCCTCACCGGCCGGTACAGCGACCGCCACGGCCGTTCCATCATCACCGTGGGTACAGCCGGACTGGTCGGCGTGTGGGCGCTGGCCGCGATCACCGCGCACACGATGGCGGGGTTCGCGGCCATGACGTTGCTCACGGGCGCGGCCGCGTTCGGCGTCGGATCCGCGTTGATCGCGACCATCGTGCGGACCGCCGCACCCGCCGCGCCTCGGCTCGCCGGGGCCCTGGCCACCACCGCGCTCAATATCGGCGCGGTGCTCGGTCCGGTCGTCGCCGGCGTGGCCGTCGATCGCGCGCAAACCCCGGTCGCGGCGCTGTGGTGCGCTGCCGGGGCGGCGGCCGTCGCGGCGGCGATCGTGCTGGTCGACCGGGCACGGCGCGGGCCCGTGGAGGACGCGGTCGGAGCCGTGGCACGGTGAATGCCAGGCCATCGGACAAGGCCAGCGGTGGGCGGCGAACGCATCGCCGCTGGTCGTGACAAGGCCAGTGGTGCTCAACTGGCTATGAAGGCCGATTTCGGGCAGCTCTAGAATCGACGGTGAACCGAATCCGAGCGACTTGATTGGCGCCCATGACACAGGAGACATTCGTGACTACGCCTGAGACCACCAACACCGTCGGCACCGCCCGCGTGAAGCGCGGCATGGCCGAGATGCTCAAGGGTGGCGTGATCATGGATGTGGTCAACGCCGAGCAGGCCAAGATCGCCGAAGACGCCGGCGCCGTGGCCGTGATGGCGCTCGAGCGGGTACCCGCCGACATCCGCGCCCAGGGCGGCGTGTCCCGGATGAGCGACCCGGACATGATCGACGGCATCATCGCCGCGGTCTCCATCCCGGTCATGGCCAAGGCCCGCATCGGTCACTTCGTCGAGGCGCAGATCCTGCAGAGCCTGGGCGTGGACTACATCGACGAGTCCGAAGTCCTCACCCCCGCCGATTACGCCAACCACATCGACAAGTGGAACTACACCGTCCCGTTCGTCTGTGGCGCCACCAACCTGGGCGAGGCCCTGCGCCGCATCACCGAGGGCGCGGCCATGATCCGCTCCAAGGGCGAGGCGGGCACCGGCGACGTGTCCAACGCGACCACCCACATGCGTACCATCCGCGGCGAGATCCGTCGCCTGACCTCGCTGTCCGAGGACGAGCTGTTCGTGGCCGCCAAGGAACTGCAGGCCCCGTACGAACTGGTTCGTGAGGTCGCCCAGACCGGCAAGCTCCCGGTCGTCATGTTCACCGCCGGTGGCATCGCCACCCCCGCCGACGCCGCCATGATGATGCAGCTCGGCGCCGAAGGCGTGTTCGTCGGCTCGGGCATCTTCAAGTCCGGCAACCCCGAACAGCGCGCCGCCGCCATCGTCAAGGCCACCACCTTCTACGACGACCCGGACGTGCTGGCCAAGGTCTCGCGCGGCCTGGGCGAAGCCATGGTCGGCATCAACGTCGAAGAGATCCCGCAGCCGCACCGTCTCGCCGAGCGCGGCTGGTGATCGCCGGCCCGATATCGTTCGGGCATCGAAGCATTCGCCTCGGCGGGCGTCGTGATCGCGACGCCCGCCGAGGCTTTGCCGTGCGGCGACTCAGCGCTGGACGAGCTCGGTGGTGAGGGTGTCCAGACGGATCGCGTTGTCCGGGTCGAAGTCCTTGCGCGTGAGGGGGAGTCGGGTCCGGCGCCGGAAGGCGGTCACCGGATCTGCGGGTGGCTCGTCGAGGAGCTGGGCGATCGGCGGGACCGCCTGATCGACCGATCGGCCGACAACGAATCCGGCAGCCTTGGCCAGTATCCGGTGGGGTGTGGGCAGTGGGTCGGCCATCGCGGTCCGCACCATCATCGGGTTGTAGAGCACGTAGCGGGTGCGGGTGTTCGGATGGCGGTGCGGGAAAGCGACGCCGAGCAGGTCGTTGGCGCGTGAGGCCTGCATGGCGGCGCGCGTGCCGGTGTAGCCCTCGCGCAGGGTCAGGTCGTCCCAGTGGATTCGGCCCGGGAAGCCACCGGGGCCGCAGATGTTCATGATGACCGGGGTATCCGTGCGTTCCAGCGCATCGACGAGACCGTGTCCGAGGACGAATCGGCTCAGGTAGTGCAGCGCGAAGGTGAACTCGGTGCCGTCCTCGGTGACCTCGCGCCGGGGTCGGAAGCGTTGGGCGCCGAAGACGAGGCCGTCGACGGTATCGGCCAGCGCGGTGACCCGGGCAAGGGTGTCCCGCATTCCCCTCAGGGTGCTCAGATCGGCTCGCAGGAACACCGCGCGCTCGCCCGCGCCGATCGCGGCGGCCTCGCGGCGGAACGCCTCGCCTTTCGTCGCGCCGCCGGCGATCGCGATCACCCGGTCGCCGCGTCGCAGAAAATGTAGGCCGAGCCCTTTGCCCATGCCGTCGGTGCCGCCGGTGATGACATACGTGCGCATCGAATCCCGTTCTCCTCGAATCACTCTGGACTGTGTCATCGGCCGATATGTCGAGGCTAGAAACGAACGCGGCACCAAGTCAACATCTGATGACTTAGCATGACTTCATGGAACCGAAAGCCGAACCCCGTCGCCGTGACCGTGCGGCCACCCGTGCCGCGCTGCTCGACGCCGCGCGAATCCGCTTCGCGGCGCAGGGTTTCGACGGCACGGGACTGCGCGAGATCGCCGCCGAGGTCGGGGTCGATCCCGCCCTGGTGTCGCGCTACTTCGGTTCCAAGAAGGGGCTCTACGCCGAGGCGATGCACCTGGAGATCCCCACCGGAGTGGCCGCCGATCCGCACCGCCCGGTCGTCAGCATCGCCGACGCCCTGCTCCACGATGTCGTGTACCAGGACTGGTCGCGCTACGGCGGCGAACACCCGCTCCTGGCCATGCTCCGATCGGCCGGTCACGACGACGTGCGCGATCAGTTACGCGCTCAACTCTGCGACGACTACCTGCGCGAATTCGCCGACCGGCTCGAAGGACCCGACGCGGAACTCCGCGCGGAGCTGATCGGCGCCCTGCTGATCGGCCTCGGCGTGCTGCGCTCGGTGATCGGCACGCCCGCCGTGAGCGCGGCGCCGTTCGACCGAACCCGGGTGCTCGCCGCGCGCATGGTGAACGCCCTGACCTGAACCCGAGCGCAGGCGTTTCAGAGGATGCCCTGCTCGTGTGCGTAGATGGCGGCTTGGGTGCGGTCACGCACGCCGAGGCGGTTCAGGATGCTCGAGATGTGGTTCTTGACGGTGCCCTCGCTGAGGTAGAGGGACCGCGCGATCTCGCGGTTGGCGGCGCCGGTGGCGAGCAGGCGCAGGACCTCGGTTTCGCGACCGGTGAGCTCGACGGTGGGGCGTGGCGTGCGGGATCGGACCATGGCGGCCAGGCGCGCGGTGACGGCGGCGGAGTACTGATCGACGCCCGCGTACGCGAGGCGGATCGCCTGGGCGAGTTCGGCGGCGGGGAGGTCTTTGAGCAGGTATCCGGAGGCGCCCGCGTGCAGGGCAGCGACGATGTAGCCGTCGTCGTCGAAGGTCGTGAGCATCAACACCGTCGCCCGGCCGCGCAAGAGGGCGGCTGCCTCGACGCCGTCCATTCCGGGCATCCGCACGTCCATCAGCACCACATCAGGTGCCAGTGCGGCAGTCGATTCGACTGCCTCGGCGCCACTTTCGGCCGTGCCGACCACGTCGATGCCGGACTGTAAGGCGAGCAGCGCGGCGATCCCCTCGCGCACGAGACGCTCGTCGTCGGCGATCAGCACGCGGACCTTCGGCGCCGGCATCCCGGCATCGTGTCCGGTCATCGCGCAACCACCGGGATCGTGACGAGCAGCCGAGTTCCCCGGGAGGTGGAGGTGATTCGTACCTCGCCGCCGACCAGATCGAGGCGTTCACGCATGCCGCCGAGCCCCTGCCCCTCGGCCGTGCCCGGCGCGAAACCTGTTCCGTTGTCGGCGATGTCGAGGACGCCCGTGGTCGGCGTCAGATCGACCCGGACCGCCACCGCGGTGGCGCCGGAATGGCGGCGCGCGTTGGTGAGCGCCTCCTGCGCGGCGAGATACAGGGCGAGGCGCACGGGTTCGCCGACGGTGTCCTCGCTACCGGTGAGGTCGAGGGTCACGGCGAAGCCCGGGTCGTGGAGTCGGGCCGCGAGCGCGCGCAGTGAGCAGCCGAGCGTGAACTGGGTGTCGTCGGCGCGCAGCGTGCCCACCGCGCGGCGGACCTCGTCGAGGGCCAGGCGCGCGGAACGACGTCCTTCGGCCAGTGCCCGGTCGGCGGTGTCGGTGTCCACCGTTCGGTACGCGGCCGATTTCTCGAGCTGGATCGCGATGACCACGAGATGGTGGCCGACACTGTCGTGGATATCGCGGGCCACCCGGGTTCGCTCGGCGACGGTGGCCAGGGTGACCGCCTGGTCCGCGTACTCGCGCAGTCTGGCGTGCGCGTCGGACAGCTCGGTGAGCAGCGTTTCGGCGCGGCGCCGCCCGGTCTCCTCGCGTTCGGCGATCACCGCGATCGCGAGGGCGAACACGATGCCGATCGCGAACATCAGCAGATCGGACAGCGCTTCGGGATCCTGGCGCAGCGCAGGCCGTCCGATGACAACGGCTCCGGCGAGGAGTAGACCGCCACCGGCGAGTGTGTAGGCGACCCGGTGTCCGACGGTGAAATAGGCGGTGAGCGGGAGCAGTACGAACAGAACCTTCGCATTGCCACTGCCGTCCAGCACGGTGATCACGGCGTACACGGCCGTGCGGACGACCAGCCCCGCGAGGGCGACGGCCCGGGTGGCAGGTCCACGCCATTCGGCGATCTCCAGCGCGCCCGCCACGAGGACCGCGCCGGCGAAAGCGCACAACCGGACGGGGTCCACGGGCGCGGTCGAGGCGACAGCGAGTCCGGCGATCAGCACCGAGGCGTAGAGGAAGCACGCCACCCAGGTCAGTGCGTGCGGTCGATGCATCGGCTGAGCCTATGGCCCTGTTCCGCACACGACCAGGGCCGCGCGGCGAATGTAGCCGAAAGTCATGGGTCGCCTGGCACTTACCGCCGTGACCACCGGATTCCTACCGTCGAACTCGACATCGAGAAGGGATTTCGACATGGACACACGAGCACTACTGCGACTGGGTAGCGTCGCAGGATTCCTCTGCGGCGCAGCGATCGCCGCGGCGGGCGCGACCGAACTGATCGCCGACGGCAAGACACCACTGACCCAGGTCCTCAACGGGGCGTCCGTCCCCTTCGGCATCGGCTTACTGGTCGCGTTGTACACGCTGCTGCACCAGCGCCTCGGCCGCTTCGGAGCACTCGCCTTCGCCGTCCAATTCCTCGGCTTCGGCTATTTCGCCGGTGTCGCCTTCACCAAGAACTTCGTCCTGGTGTACCTGGACAAGCCGGTTGTCGACGAATTGCTCACCAGCCCGGCGAAATCCGCGTTCCTCGTGACCGCGTTCCTCGCGCTGACCGGAACGCTGCTGTTCGGCTCGGCGTTGCTGAGAAGCCGAGCCGTCCCGGCGGCGGCCACGATCCTCTACACCACGGGTCTGTCCGTGCTGTGCCTGACCTTCCTGCTCCCGGCGACGCTGGTCCGCGCCGGGCACATCACGGCCGGGGTGGGCATGGTGTGGCTGGCCTGGAGCGTGTGGTCGAGCGTCACCGCGAGACAGCCGGCTACCGCGCCCGCTGTCTAGGGCTGGCCCGCCGCGCCTTCGGTATCGGCGGTGAGGGCGTCGGCGAAGTTCTCGGCGTAGCCGAGGACGAGCTGGCGCTGGGTGGGGAGCAGGACGGCCAGTTCGTGCCAGGCGATGGCGGTGGGGGAGCCGTACAGATGGGTCAGGTCGGTGACCAGGGCGGCTGCCTGTTCGGGAGTGGGCGCGGTGGGGCGGGCGAAGGCGAGCAGGGAGGCGCCGATGGCGATGTGGCGGTAGCCGTGGGTGGCCATGCGGCGGATGACGGTGTGGTTGTCGTAGGTGCTCCAGTCATCGGCGAAGTACCCGTTGGGAATGCCCGCGATGGCGAGGTCGTCACGGTCCACCGGGACACGCTGGATCAGCACGACGTCGTCGACCACACGGTCGGGGGAACGGTTGGCGGCGACGAGCGCGGCGAGTTCGTCCTCGGACGCGTTGCGGGTGTCGCGCAGCGCGTCCCACGGAACGCGGGCGGACGGGTTGTCCAGCAGCGCGGCGATCCGGGAGACCGTGGCGTTCTCGGCGTGGTGGGTGGCGGCGGGGTCGTCCGGGTCGTCGTGGACGGCGCCGCCCTCGCCTTCGACGAGTCCGAGCGTCGCGTGCATGCTCGTGTACGCGCACTGGCCGAGATCGTCGAGCGTGCAGAGGATCCTGGCATCGGGATGATCCATGCGGACCAGCTCTAACGCGTCGAGCAGTTGGGCGAAGGTGGTGACGTCGTCGAGGCGGGCAACGGTGTTGGAGTCCAGCCGGTTACGTCGAACGGGTGGTTCGCCCGGCTCGAAAGTCGTCATCTGCACTCCGACATCCTGGCACGGCCTTCGGCGCGTCGGAGTGATCCCGGCGCAGGTGGGCGATGTGGGCTCGGTATCGGTTGGCCCAGAAATTGCTGCCAACTGGGCGTACCGTACAGTCGGTCCGTGACCGCGCTCGACTTCTCCTTGCTGGTCGTCGCGGGATTCTTCACCGGCTTGATCGGTTTCGTCACCGGGATGGCCTCGATCGTCTCCTATCCGGCGCTGCTGGCCGCCGGTCTGCCGCCTGTCGCGGCCAATGTCACCAACACGGTCGCCATGGTCGCCGTCGGTGTCGGGGCGACCGCGAATTCCGGACGTGAACTCGTCGGCCGAGGGCCCACGTTGGTGCGCTGGGCGGTGTTGGCGGCCGTGGGCGGGCTGCTCGGCGCGCTCGCGCTGCTGGTCGCCCCGGACGGCGCGTTCGAGGTGGTCGTGCCGTTTCTGGTGGCCATGGCGTCGATCGCGCTGCTGGTGCAGCCACTGGTGCGCCGCCATATCGGCGAGCTCAGCGCGCCCTGGATCGTGCCGGTCGGCATCCTGCTCACCTCCGTGTACGGCGGGTACTTCGGCGCGGGCGCGGGCGTGATCTACCTGTCGATGATGATGCTGTGCACCGCCGAATCCATCTGGAGCGCCTCGATTCTCAAGAGCTTCCTGCTCGGCATCGCGAACCTGGTCGCGGCGGTCGGCTTCGCGGCCTTCGGGCCGGTGCACTGGGGCGCGGCGCTGGCCCTCGGCGCGGGTGCGCTGGCAGGTGGCTGGTGCGGTCCGCCGGTGGTGAAGGTGATCCCGCCGAGTGTGTTGCGGGTGACGGTCGGCATCGGCGGACTCGGGCTCGCCGTGTACCTGGCTCAGTAGTGGCCCGTGCGTGTTCGCCGCGGACCGCTGGTTCGCCTGCCGGGGCGCGATGTGGTCCGTAGCCTGGAGACGGTGCACCACTCAGATAGTGAAATCGCAATCCACGCAACAGAAGTCGCTTCAGCGGTGATCCGGTCGGCGTTCCACGCTCCGCTCACTCGCTACGCCAAACAGGGCGACGATTTCGCCACGCAGGCCGATATCGCGGCCGAGAAAGCCATCCTCGACGTCCTCGCGACCGCCTGTCCGGGTGACCGGTTCGTCGCCGAGGAATCGGGCGTCACCGGCTCTGCCCGCAGCGATCGGACGTGGTTTGTCGATCCACTCTGTGGCACCAGGAATTTCGCTGTCGACACCGCGTTCGTGGCGGTCAATGTCGCGCTGCGCGACGGCGACGCCGTGACAGTGGCGGCGACCGCCGACCCGTTCGCCGACGAAGTGTTCTGGACGGCGGGGCAGGGGGCGTTCCTGCGCACCGACGGCCGTGACGAGCCGTTGCGCCCGCACTCGGAAAGCCACCTCGTCGATGTCGACCTCGACCACCCGTTCCCCTGGTCGACCCCGGCGCGGCTCTTCGACGCCGAAGGCTTTGCGGGAGAGTTCCATCCGCGGGTCCTATCGACCTCGTTAGCCCTCGTCTGGGTGGCGGCCGGGCGTCGCGCCGCCTACATCACCGGCGGCGATCTCCGCGACAGCGTGCATTTCAGCAGCGCGATCGCGGTGTGCCAGGCGGCGGGCTGCGTGGTCACCGGTCTCGCCGGGCAACCGCTGCACACCGAGCCGCACGGGCTCATCGCGGCAGCGGACGCGCCGACCCATGCGCGGCTGGTCGAGGCGGTGGCGGGTCTGCGCGCCGGGTGACGCTGGGGTGCATCACAATCGGGCGCATCTCACAGAGCCGGGTTGTCTGTGTCTCAGAGTTTCCTCAACATCACTGGGTAGCGTCCTCGCCGTGGCATCGAGGCCTGCGCTGTGTGGCGCCGGTCCTCCGCCGTCGCCCAGAGGGCGAGATTCCGACCCGACGTAAGGACGAGTGGATGAAGTTTCGTAGGACCGGACGAGTCGCGATCGCAGGACTGGCTGTGGTCGCCGCCCTCGGCCTGAGTGCGTGCAGTGACGACAAGGGCGACAAGCCCGCGCCCAAGACCACCACCAGCGCCAAGGCTCAGGGTTCGGCAACCGCGGACCTGCCGGCGGTGCCGACGGTCGAACAGCTCAACGCACAGCTCACCACCGCACTGGATCCGGCGGTCCCCAACGACCAGAAGCTGGACTTCGTGCAGGGCATCGAGGCCGATCCCGAGCTGCCGAACCGCCTGGCCCAGGCCGTCCAGGACAACAACGTCCAGGTCCAGGTCACCGAGGTGACCTCCTTCGGTGACAGCGTCAACGCCAAGGCCAACTTCACCGTCAACGGTCAGACCAACGTCGTCGACGTGCCGTTCGTGGCCGAAGCGGGCAAGTGGAAGGTCCAGAAGTCGTGGGCCTGCGGCATGCTGACCAACCTGGGTCAGACCTCGGTCGCCTGCGCCTGATCGTCGTCGCTCGAGCCCCGTTCGTCTGTCGGACGGGGCTTTCGCGTTTCCGGGCTGCGTCGGTTCCCCTGATGTCAGCGGCGCAGCGCCGCCCGATCGGGGTGATCCCAGCGAACGGTCCACGTTGCTTCCTCGGGATTGTCGGCAGTGTGATCGCGCACAGCGGGCAGCGTCCATCGCTGCTCGACGGGGGTGCGCCGCAGCGCCGCCTGCTCACTCAATTCCAGGCGGATCGTGAGATCGAAATCCAGACCGCGACCGAGCAGCATCGGCCCCGCGAGCACCAGCACCAGATCGGCCTGCGCGGCCCGAATCGCCGCCCGCGCCGACCTGTCCCGCTCCTCGTCCCACAGTGCGGGCAACCAGCGCCCTTCGGTGCGGAGCACGTCGAGGATCTCGCGGCGCATCGCCTCGTAGTCGAACCATGCTGTGCGATAAGACCATTCGTCATCGCGTCCGTACTCCATGCGCAGCGACGCGGGGCGCACGAAGTCGTGCACCGACACCACCACCGCCGATCGCCCCCGGTCGGTGAGCGTCTGCACGATCCGGCGGCCGAGTTCCACCGGCGCGGCGGCATCGGCGCCGTCGACCGCGAGCACCCGCCGCCCCGGCAGCTCGACGAGCCGGTCGGCGACGAGCCGGGAGAGGGCGGCGGGCGAGGTGGGCGTGAATGTCGGCACCGGACCATCTCAGCAAATTCGGGGCCGTCGTGCCGAGCCGGACATACCGCCCGGTCGGCAAGGCGATAATCTCGAGCGCATGGCGACAATCGAAGAGGCTCTCGCGATCGAGCGGCTGGAGCGCGACATCTTCCGCGGTGCTTCCACGGAGTCTCAGCTACCGCGCACCTTCGGCGGTCAGGTAGCCGGGCAGGCACTGGTCTCGGCGGTCCGTACCGTCGATCCCAGCTTCCAGGTGCATTCCCTGCACGGCTACTTCCTGCGACCGGGCAATCCGGAGGAACCCACCGTCTACCTGGTGGAACGCATCCGCGACGGCCGGTCGTTCTGCACGAGGCGGGTCACCGGCGTGCAGGACGGGCAGGCGATATTCACGATGTCGGCCTCGTTCCATCACGGTGACGAAGGGCCCGAACACCAGGACGTGATGCCCACGGTCGAAGGTCCCGACGACCTGCCCGATGCCAGCGTGACCATGACCCCCGAGCGGCTGTGGGCCATGCGCGAATGGGAGCACTGGGACATCCGCACGGTCCCGCAGGAGCAGGTCGTCGCGCGCGACGGCGCCGTCTCCCCCCAGCAGGTGTGGTTCCGGTACCGGCACCCGCTGCCCGACGACCCGATGTTCCACGTCTGCACGCTGGCCTACATGAGCGATATGACGCTGCTCGGCTCGTCGAAGGTGATCCACCCCGACGAGCCGACCCAGAACGCGTCCCTCGACCACGCCATGTGGTTCCTGCGCCCGTTCCGTGCCGACGAGTGGCTGCTCTACGACCAGTCCTCACCCTCGGCCGGTTTCGGTCGCGCGCTGACCGGCGGCAAGATCTGGGACCGCGAAGGCAACCTGGTCGCCGCTGTCGTCCAGGAAGGCCTGATCCGCACACCGCGCCAGAAGTGAGCGTGAGCGGGCCCACATCGGGCGCGCTCGTAAGCTCAACGGCTGTGAACGCAACCTCGACCTCCACCCGGCCGACCATCGGTGTCCTCGCGCTGCAGGGTGACGTGCGTGAACACGTTGCCGCGCTGGAGCACTGCGGCGCCGATCCGGTACTGGTGCGGCGCGAGTCGGAGTTGGCGGCGGTCGACGGGCTCGTACTGCCCGGCGGCGAGTCGACCGCGATTTCCAAGCTGTTGCAGGCGTTCGACCTGCTGGAACCGTTGCGGGCGCGGCTGCGCGACGGGCTGCCCGCGTTCGGGTCCTGCGCGGGCATGATCCTGCTCGCCTCGGAGGTCCTCGACACCAGGGCCGACGCCCAGCACCTGTCCGGCATCGATATGACGGTGCGG
This sequence comes from Nocardia sp. NPDC127606, assembly GCF_042671725.1. Lineage (NCBI taxonomy): Bacteria > Bacillati > Actinomycetota > Actinomycetes > Mycobacteriales > Nocardiaceae > Nocardia > Nocardia sp. NPDC127606. The sequence goes on from NZ_JBHXWQ010000001.1 coordinate 136,279, forward strand.
CGCAACGCGTTCGGTCGGCAGGTCGATTCCTTCGAGACCGATCTCGACTTCGCGGGCCTCGACACGCCCGTGCGTGCGGTGTTCATTCGCGCCCCGTGGGTGGAGCGGGTGGGTGCCGATGTCGAGGTGCTGGCGCGGGTGCCGCACGGGCCCGCCGAGGGTCGCATCGTGGCTGCCAGACAGGGCAACGTGGTGGCGACCTCGTTCCACCCCGAGGTGACCGGCGATCTTCGAGTGCACGAACTGTTCGTCGACCTGGTTCGCGCGGCGCGTTAAAGCCCGCGTCGGCGGGCGTGGCGGACGGTGAGTAGGCTGGATCGAGCTTGTCCGCCCGGGCAGACGCGCAACCGACTTGAAGGAAGTAGGGCATGAGCGGCCACTCCAAATGGGCCACCACCAAGCACAAGAAGGCGGGAATCGACGCCAAGCGCGGCAAACTCTTCGCCAAGCTGATCAAGAACATCGAGGTGGCGGCCCGCACTGGTGGTAGTGACCCTGCGGGCAATCCGACGCTGTTCGACGCCATCCAGAAGGCGAAGAAGACATCGGTCCCCAACGACAACATCGAGCGCGCCCGCAAGCGCGGCGGTGGTGAAGAGGCCGGCGGCGCCGACTGGCAGACGATCATGTACGAGGGCTACGGGCCCAACGGTGTCGCCGTGCTGATCGAGTGCCTCACCGACAACCGCAACCGCGCCGCGGGCGAGGTCCGGCTGGCGATGACCCGCAACGGCGGCAACATGGCCGATCCGGGTTCGGTGTCGTACCTGTTCGCCCGCAAGGGTGTGGTGACCCTCGAGAAGAACGGCCTGTCCGAGGACGACGTCCTCGAGACGGTCCTCGACGCGGGCGCCGAAGACGTCAACGACCACGGCGATCTCTTCGAGATCATTACCGAGCCCGGCGATCTGATCGCGGTGCGTTCGGCCCTGCAGGCCGCGAACATCGACTACGACTCCGCTGAGTCCGGTTTCCAGGCGTCGGTGTCGGTCGCGGTCGACGCCGAGGGTGCGCGCAAGGTGTTCAAGCTGGTCGACGCGCTCGAAGACAGCGACGATGTGCAGAACGTGTACACCAACGTCGACATCTCCGACGAGGTCGCCGCCGAACTCGACGACGAGTAGATCGTTTTCCGTCGAACCCGCCCCGGTCGTGAATTCGGCCGGGGCGGTTCACGTTTCGGCTAGGACGCCCGCTGCTGGTAGTAGCCCGACATCGACGGGTAGTAGTCGGCGAAATCCGGTCGTTCGGTATGCGTGCAGGCCGCGACGAACATGTCCGCGTAGTACTCCCACCCCGGACCGATCTGGGGGATCTCCGCCAGCTGATATTCCGAGGTCAGATGGTGGACCAGGCGCAGTTCGGTGGCCGCGCCGGTGTCGAGCAACGTCACCTCGAGCCGCCACAGGCCGATCTGGTCGGTCGAGGAGAGGCCGAGGTGGATCGGCGGGGTGCAGTCGTCGATGCGCATCGACGTCCACGGCTCACCCTCCTCGAACCGCATCTGCACCCGGACGGTGTTGCCGGTGCCCGCGTCGCCCTCCCAGGTGCCGTACCAGCTCGCGGTCAGATGCGGGTCGGTCAACCGTGCCCACACCTCCTCGATCGGCAACCCCAACGACCTGGTGATCACCAGGTCCCGCCCGTCGGGCGTCGCGACGATGTCACCGGTGGGTATGGCCATGCGTGGTTCTCCTCGCCTCGGACGGACCGACCATGCCTGCTCACTCGACGGTACCCGTGGACGACGTGAACGCCCCGGCACAATGAGGATCATGACGCGAATCGAGACGGTCCGGGGCGACATCACCGAGCAGCAGGTGGACGCGGTGGTCAACGCCGCGAACTCCTCGCTGCTCGGCGGTGGTGGCGTCGACGGGGCGATCCACCGCAAGGGCGGTCCGCGGATCCTGTCGGAATGTCGTGACCTGCGCGCCTCGCACTACGGCAAAGGCCTGCGTACCGGCCAGGCGGTGGCGACCACCGCGGGCCTGCTCCCCGCCCGCTGGGTGATCCACACGGTCGGCCCCGTATGGTCGGCCACCGAGGACCGCTCCGAGCTGCTCGCCTCCTGCTATCGCGAATCCCTGCGTGTGGCAGACGAATTGGGAGCGTCGACCGTCGCTTTCCCGGCGATTTCCACCGGCATCTTCGGCTGGCCGATGGATGACGGCGCGCGGATCGCGGTCGAGACGGTCCGCGCGGCCGAGACGCACGTGACCCAGGTGCGGTTCGTGCTGTTCGACGATCGTGCGCTCGAGGTCTTCACCGCCGCTGTGGGGTAGGCGCCCGCGCCGTGACAGAGTGCGCCCGAGACCATGTGGGGTCGCTAGCGGGTGCTGATCTCGCGGACCTCGCGCAGGTGTTGTTCCATGGCGGCAGCGGCGGCGGGGCCGTCTCGGTGGTCTACCGCGCGCAGGATCTGGGTGTGACCGTGGACGGAGACGCGGCGGCCGAGCGGAGTGCGGTGCGAGAGGACTCGGGTGTGGCGGGTCCATTCCGTGGTCATCGTGCAGAGGGTGACTAGGAGCGGGTTCTGGGCCGAATGTGCCAGGAGCGTGTGGAATTCGATGTCGAGGGCCATCGATTCCGCCGGGCCGAGGGCTTCGTCGGAGCGGTCGATGATCTCGTGCAGCGACAGCAGATTCGATTCGACGGCGCGCAGGGCGGCGAGCTGGGCGATGCGGGGTTCGACCAGGTCGCGCAGTTCGGTCGCGTAGGCGAGTTCGGTGTCGAGGTCGGCGAGGCTGCCGTGCAGTTCGGCGGCGCCGCGGGGGAGATCGGTGACGGTGCTGCCACGGCCCTGTCTGCGGTCGACCAGCTTCTTGGATTCCAGCTCGAACATGGCTTCGCGAAGCGAGGACCGCGACACGTTCAGCTGCGCCGCGAGCTCGCGTTCGGGCGGCAGGCGATCGCCCGCGCGCAGCGCGCCGTCGATGATCAGCCGCTCCAGATGAGCGGCGACTTCGGCGCTGACGCTGCCGGTGCGGCGGCGCAGCGGGGGGATCGGCGCGACGGCCATCGGACTCCTCTCGACACCTACTGATTGGTCCGGCCAATCATATAAGAGGGGGTGCCCGGTGGCCCGATATTGCCGGGGTGTAAAGCCTCGGTTACGCACGTTTCTCCCGGTAGCAGGGCTGTTCCTAGTGGAATACCGTTATCGCATCAGATGGTCGGACCAATGTTCGACCGAGTGTCGCGCAGACCGGAGGACCCACTGTGACGTCGTTGGCCGGGGACCAGATCGCCGCCGCTTTCCCGGTGCTCCAGCAGGGCATCGGCATCACACCGGAGACCACCTATATCCCCGCCGATCCGGATCGGGTGCTGTGGGGCAGGCTGCCGCGACGCGGCGATACGCCGGTCACCACCGTCGCGCCGGGGACGCGGGTGGTCATCGACACCATCAGTCATGAGGGCATCCTCGACGATCAGGGCTCGGACCCGGTCGCCTACTTTCGCGGGCACGGCGTGGCCCGCGATCAGATACTCGACGACACCGTCGAGGTGGTCGCCCGGCGCGTCCGCGAGGACGGAGCGGGCCCACACATCGTGACCGGCCCGATCGCCGTCGACGGCGCCAGGCCCGGCGATCTCCTCGCCGTGCGGATCGAGCACCTCGCCATGCGCGCGCCCTATGGCGTCATCTCGACCCGGCACGGCCGCGGCATGCTGGCCGGGACGCCACACGACGGTTCGTACGGTCAGTTCTGCACGGTGACCGGGCAGGACGACGAGTGGTTCGGCACCATGCCGATCGGGCCGGGCAGCCCGCACCGGGCGCGCTTCCCGCTCGCCCCGTTCCTCGGCATCATGGGCGTGGCCACCGACACCGAGGACCGGGCGCACTCCGTGCCGCCGGGCGCGCACGGCGGCAATATCGACGTCACACTGCTCACTCCCGGCGCCACCTTGTTCCTGCCGGTGCAGGTGCCCGACGCGCTGTTCTATGTCGGCGACCCGCATTTCGCGCAGGGCGACGGAGAGGTGGCGCTCACCGCGTTGGAGGCGCCGCTGCGGGCGACCGTGACCCTGGACGTCGTGCCGGCCGAACAGGTCACCGACATCGGTTCGGGCACAGGGCCGTTCGCCGCAGGTCACGGACTCGTCATCCCGACCGGGCTCGATCCCGATCTGGACACCGCGCTGTCGCTGTGTGTGGGCAATGCCGTCGACCTGCTCGGCGCGCTGTTCGACACCGATCCGCGCAGCGCCTACCTCTACCTCAGTGCCGCAGCCGATTTCACCATCTCGCAAGCCGTCGATCTGACCCGCGGGGTACACGGCAAGATCCGTGTCGCCGACTTCGCGCATGCCACCGGTACCGATCTGGCCCGCTTCATCCTGGAGCGGGCGCGGTGACCGCGACGGCGCGGGAGGCGGCGAATCGGTTCGGCGCGGGAGCGCGCTGCGGCGTGGACACCACGGTGTGGCGCGAGCTCGGCTCACCGTTGGTGGGGGCGACCTCGACCGGCCCGCTCACCGGGCACACGGTGGCCGTGAAAGACCTGTTCGCGGTCGCAGGCCACCCCCTCGGCGCAGGTGTCGAGGACTTTCTCGCCGAGCGCACTCCCGAGCCCCGCCACGCCGCGGTCGTCGCCGACCTGCTCGCGGCGGGCGCTACCGTCACCGGCATCGCCAGGACCGACGAGTTCGCTTACAGCATCACCGGCGCCAACGGGCGCACCGGGATGCCGGTCAATCCGGTTGCACCACAGCGAGTTCCGGGTGGTTCATCGAGCGGCCCCGCCGTCGCGGTCGCCCGCGGCGAGGTATCGATCGGCCTCGGCACCGACACCGCGGGCTCGATCCGGGTTCCCGGCTCGTACCAAGGACTCTGGGGCATCAGGACTACGCACGCCGGTCTCGACACCACCGGCCTCCTCCCGCTGGCCCCGTCGTTCGACACCATCGGATGGCTCACCCGCGACGCCGCGACCCTGCTCGCGGTGGCCGACAGCGTGTTTGCCCATCCTGCTGTACCCCGATCAGACGGGTCCGGGTTCTCGACCACGGACCTGGTCGTCGATCCAACGCTGTGTGCGGCGGCAGAGCCCGAGATCGCCGAGCAGTGTGCGCGGGCCGCCGAAGAACTCGGCGCTCGACGGATCACCCTGCGGGCCGACCTCGATCGCTGGTTCTCCGCGTTTCGCGCCGTGCAGGCGTTCGAAGCATGGGCAGGGCACGGTGACTGGCTGACCGCGCATCCCGACGCGCTCGAACCCGACGTGCGCGAGCGATTCGCCTGGGCCGCGACGGTGACCGCCGAGGAGGCCGCGGCCGCGCGGACAGTCGTCGCCGAGGCCGCTGCGCGGATCCGCGACATCCTCGGCGACCGGGTGCTGGTGCTGCCGACCACGGCGGGACCGCCGCCGCCGCGAGCGGCTGATCGGCGTACGCGCGATGCCGTCCGCCACGCGACTCTGCGGCTGACCTGCCTGGCATCGATCGCCGGCCTGCCCGCCGTCACGCTGCCGCTGCCGAACCGCCGCAGCCTGCCCGCCGGGCTGTGTCTGATCGGCGGCGCGAACTCCGACCGCGCCCTCATCGTCCTCGCTACCCAGTGCGCCGCCCGACTGGCGAACCTATGAGAAATGGACCCGCAATGCCTGCCTTCGACACGCCGTGGACCGCCACCACTCCACCGATGAATCACCCACTGCGTCGGGTTCTCTCGGCGGTGCTCGCGGCCTTGCTCATCGTCACGGGCCTGACCGCCTGCGTGTCCACACCGGGCGGCGGCAGCGACCCGGCGTCGGTGCGAATCGGCACCCTGCGGGGGCAGCCGCATCTCTACGCGCCCTACTTCATGCAGCGTTTCGCCCCCGCGGGCACGACCTACGAGATCGTGCTGTTCGAGAATTCACCCGACATCAAGAACGCGATCGCCTCGGGTGCCATCGATTTCGGAGTGCTCGGCGCGCCGTCGATCCTGGCGGGCAGTGCCGCGGGTCAGGATGTGAAGATCGTCGCCTCCGCCGCTGACGGCGGGTCGGCATTCGTCGGCAAGCCGGAGATCACCACGGTGAACGGACTGCGCGGCAAGAAGATCGGATTCCCGCAGGGCTCGTCGCAGGAGATCCTGCTGCGGCTCACCTTGACCGCGCACGGCCTCGACCCGGCCACCGACGTGCAGTTGGTCAACCTTTCCTACTCGGACATGGCCAACGCCTACAAGTCCGGCCAGATCGACGCGTTCCTGAGCGCCGAGACCGCGCCGTCGATCGTCATGGGGGTCGGCGCGCATCCGATCGTCTCGCCGTACGACACCGCGATCGGCGCGGTGAACATCGTCTTCGGTACCAGGGGCGCGCTGATCGACCAGGATCGCGACCGGGTGCAGCAGACCGTGCGCAGCTTCGTCCAGGCGATCGAGTACATGTTGGGCGATCACACCGCCTGGGTCGACGGGCTCGTCGACACCTTCGGCCTCGACCGCACCATCGTCGACACCGCGACGAAGAACGTCTGGTTGCGGTGGGAACTCGACGACGAGTATCGCGGCCGGGTGGTCGCCCTGGCCGAGCAGATGCGGGCCTTCGACCAGTTGTCCAAGGCGCCCGACATGGCGATGGTGTTCGACACCGGGTTCCTGACCTCCGCGGGGATCGGGCGATGACGGCGCTCGACGCACCACCGGCCGTCCGCACCACCGAGGCGCCGCCCGACAGTCGGTGGCGGTTTCCCGATCGGGCGCTGACGGTGCTGTGGGCGCTCCCGGTCCCGCTGGTGCTCGGGCTGCTGTGGGATCGCGGTGTCGAAGGCGCGTGGACGCTGCCGTTCGGCATCCAGATGCAGTTCCTGCCTACACCGTACGAGGTGGCGCGGCGCTCGGCCGACCTCGCGTTCGGTGGCGTCATCGGCGACACCTACAGCGGCACCCTGTGGTTGCACCTCTACGCCAGCACGCTGCGGGTGGTGCAGGGGTTCTTGTTCGCGGCCGCCGTCGCGATCCCGCTCGGGATCGTGATGGGTCGCTCCCGGCTGGTCTACCGAATGCTCGAACCGACCATCAACCTGGTCCGACCGATCCCGGTGACCGCGTGGGCCCCGCTCTCTCTGTTGATCATCGGCTTCGGTGACCGCTCGACGATCTTCCTGGTGTTCCTCGCCGCGGTGTTCTCGATCCTGCTGAACACGATCGCCGGGGTGCGGGCGGTGCCGAAGCGGCTGCTCGAGGCCGCCGCGATGCTGGGCACCCCACCCGCGCACACCCTGTACAAGGTGGTGCTGCCCGCCGCCGTGCCGAGCATTGTCTCGGGGCTGCGGATCGCGCTCGGCCTGTCATGGGTGATCCTCGTCGTCGGGGAGACGGTCGGCATCCGAATCGGGTTGGGGGCGTTGATCACCCAGGCCAGAGAACAGTCACGCACCGACCTGATCATCGCGGTGATGATCGTGATCGGGCTGGCCGGATTCGTCGCGGACCGGTTGCTGATGCTGCTGGTCGAGCTTGTCGCGGGCCGTAGGCCGCTCCTTCCGTGATCGCGCAGACAGGACCCTCATGAAGATCTACTCCACTCGCCGCCGCCCGCGGCGTCCCGCGCGCATCGTCGTCGACAACGTCGGCAAGCGCTATTCCAGTGCACCGGGGTTCGCCGTCGACCATGTCGAACTCGATATCGCCGCAGGCGAATTCATCTGTGTCGTCGGCGCCAGCGGTTGTGGCAAGTCCACGCTGCTGCGGATCCTCGCCGGGTTGGAGGCAGCCACCACCGGCACGGTCACCGTCGCCGACGAACGGGTCAGCGGGCCCGGCCCCGAGCGTGGTGTCGTATTCCAGGACTACGGGCTGTTCCCGTGGCTCACGGTCGCCGAGAACATCGCCTACGGACCGAAGCAGGCCAGGATGACCCGGCCCGACATCCGCGAGATCACCGACCGCTGGCTCGAGACCGTCGGTCTGACCCGAGTGCGGAAGTCGTTCCCGCACCAGCTCTCCGGCGGAATGCAGCAGCGCGTGGCGATCGCCAGGGTGCTGGCGAACAGCCCCGCCGTCCTGCTGATGGACGAACCGTTCGGCGCACTCGACGCCCTCACCCGCACGGACATGCAGGTCGAGCTGAAACGCATCCACCACGAGACCGCCGTGACGGTCGTGTTCGTCACCCACAGCATCGACGAGGCGGTCTACCTGGCCGACCGCGTCGTGGTGATGGCCGGTGGCGCGGCCCACGGCAACGCGGGCCACGTGCGCGAGATCGTCGAGATCGACCTGCCCGGCGAACGTGACTCCACCACACCGGAATTCAATGCCTACAAACGGCGCATCGACGCGCTCGTCCACCGCGGCAACCACAGCGCGGCCTGATCCGGCGCAGCGGATGCCCCACGGGTGAAGTCGGTCCGTCGAGCGCCGAATCAGCGTGCGTGGACAGCGGGGGCGAGCATTTCGGTGACGCGGGTGGTGCGGGCGATGATTCGGCCTGCCTTGATGACGTAGCAGCGGTCGGGGCGGTCGAGCAGGGCGTCGGCGAGGCGATGCGTGCCGAGGACGACCAGGTCGGCTCGGGCGCCGACGCGCAGACCGTGGTGCTCGGCGATGCCGAGCACCCTGGCCGCGTCGGTGGTGGCCATGTCGAGGACGCGGCGCAGGTCGGTGTCGCCGGACAGATGCCCGGTCTGGGCGAGGAACAGGCCGATGTCGAGCAGATCGGCGTTGCCGTAGGGGGTGAACGCATTGCGAATGTTGTTGGAGGAGTACGCGGTTGTCACACCGGCGGCCCACAGTTCACTGACCGGTGCGACGCCACGGCGCACCGCGGCCTGATCGCCTCGCCCGCCGAGGTGCATGTCGGTGGCGGGCAGCGGAACCACGGCGACGCCTGCCTGGGCGAGGTGGGCCATGGTCGCCTGTCGTTCGCGCGGGGGACGGGCCGCCAAGGAGGTGACGTGGCCGAGGGCGACCCGGCCGCGCAGACCGGAGCGCTGAGTGGCCTCGGCGATGTAGTCGGCCATCGCGAAGCGGGGGTCGGTGGCGTCGTCGGCGAAATCGGCGTGGATGTCGACGGGGACGCCGAATTCGGCGGCCAGTTCGAAGACCAGGTCCACGTGGCGGCGGCAGTCGGCGACGTCGGCTTCGTTGTAGGAGCATCCGCCGATGACATCGGCGCCGAGACGCAGCGCTGCGCGGAGCAGTTCCAGCGTGCCGGGTGCGCGCAGGATTCCCTCCTGCGGAAAGGCCACGATCTGGAGGTCGATCAGGTCGCGATACTCCTCGCGCAGCCCCAACAGCACCTCGACGCCGAGTAGCCCGACGATCGGATCGACATCCGGGTGTGCGCGAAGTGCGGTGGTGCCGTGGGTGATCGCCTGATCGAGAATCCGGCGCGCGCGGTCGCGAACCCCGTCGGCGGTGAACCCCCGTTTGAGTTCGCCGGTCACCTCGATCGCGCTCGCGAGGGTGCCGTCGGGCGCGCTGCGCCGGCGATCGAGCAGAGCCTTGTCCAGGTGCACATGGGATTCGATCAGCCCGGGAATGACGACCCTTGTCGCGCAATCGATCTCGGTCGCCGCGCTACCGGGCGAGGCCGGCCCGATCGCGGTGATCAAGCCGTCGGTGACGGCGATATCGACCGGGTCGGCGTCATCGGCGATACGCGCGCGACGCAGCAGCAGATCGACCATGACAACCTCCAGTCGCAGAACGGAACACCGTTTGTATACGACGCTGAGGTTTCAAGTGATGACGGCGATTGCTGCGCCCGTGTTACGCCATCGGCGCGCAGGCGCGGTACTCAGGGCGTAGGTACAGGCGGGGGAGCGGGCTCGGGCGCAGTCTCGGCGTCGGCACGTGGACGCAGGCGATAAGCCGAGGTGGCGTGGGCGATGTGCTCGGCGACCACCGCGCTCGCCCGGTCGGGATCCTGTGCCTCCAGCGCCGCGCAGATCTCGTCGTGCTCGCGCCAGGAATCCTCGGCGCGCCGAGGGAGTTCGACCGCGTACACCCAGGCGATCTTCCAGCTCAGCTGGGTGATGAGCTGGCTGAGTAGCGCGCTGCCCGACGCCTCGGCGAGCACCTCGTGGAAGCGGCTGTTGAGCCGGGCGAGTTCGCCGAGTCTGCCGTCGCGCACCGCTTCCTGGCCGAGCGAGGTGAGTTCCTTGAGTCGTCCCAGCTGTTCGGGGGAACGGCGCACGGCGGCCCTACCGGCGCACATCGGTTCCAGCAGTGCCCTGATCTCGAGCAGATCGGCCGCCTCCGCCTCGGTGAGCTCGGCGACGAAGGTCCCCGCGTAGGGGCGCGACCAGGCGAATCCCTCGGCTTCGAGCGTCCGCAGTGCTTCTCGGACCGGGACGCGGGAGACGCCGTACCGCTCGGCCAGGGTGTCCTCGGTGAGGCGCTGCCCGGGGCGGAAATCGCCACGGATGATGTCGTCGCGGATCGCGCGGCACACCTGCTGCGGTGTCATGCGTCGGACGGTGCTGCTCACGTCGCCCCCAACGGTCGAATGGCGGAACCGCGCGTCGGTCGGCTACGAACCGGCGCCCGGTCTTCGAAGGATTGCTCCGAATCTACGGCATTCGGGCGGGTGTTCTGCCGGTGACATCGCTCGGCGCGAACCCTCGACGGCTGTCGTATACGATCGCACGACGCTCTGTCGGAAGGATTTCATGGACCCCGTGCATCTAGCGCTGCTGCTGGCCGCAGGACTCGGCGCAGGCTTCTGCAACGCCATCGCGGGCGGCGGCAGCCTGCTCTCGTTCCCCGCGCTACTCGCACTCGGCCTGCCCCCGGTCACCGCCACGGTCACCAACTCGGTCGCGGTCTGGCCCGGCTACCTGGGCGGCGCGGCGGCCCTGCGCAAGCGTGCCGAGGACTACCGCGCACTGCTGCCGCGGCTCGTCGTGATCAGCGTCGCCGGTGCCGGTCTCGGTGTGCTCGCACTGCTCGCCGCACCCCCGGAGGTGTTCGCCGCGCTGGTGCCGTTCCTGGTCCTCGGGGCGACCGCGGTGTTCGCCGCGCAACCCTGGCTCTCGCGCACTCTCGGTGCCCGCCACCCCGATTCGCGCATCACCCTCTATCTCGGGGTCTTCGCCGGCAGCGTCTACGGCGCCTACTTCAACGGCGGCATGGGCATCGTGCTGCTGACCGCTCTCGCACTCGGCCTCGATGCCTCCGCGCAACTGCTCAACGGCCTGAAAAGCGTCCTCACGCTGAGTGTTTCGACCACCGCCATGGTGGCGGTGGCACTGTTCGGGCCGGTGGACTGGCTCGTCGTCGCGATCCTCGCGCCGGCCTGTCTGTTCGGCGGTGTCCTCGGCGCGAAGTTCGCCGATCGTCTGCGCCCGGCCGTGTTCCGGACCGTGGTGATCGTCTTCGGCGTCGGCGCCGGGTCCGCCATGTTGGTCACCGGCTGACAGTGCGCCGGGACATACGACGACCGCTCATCGCACGACCCCCACACCCCGCGACCGAAAGGACCTCTGATGACCGACCTGCTCCTGCGCGGTGGCCGACCGTGGACACCCGGCACCACACCGGAACTCGCTGATCTCCACCTCACCGACGGCCGGATCGCCGCGATCGGCACCGGCCTCACCGCTGCGGGCGCCGAGATCATCGAGCTGAACGGTGCGCTGGTACTGCCCGGCCTCGTGGACACCCACTGTCATCTGGACAAAACCCTGTACAGCGCGCCATGGGTGGCCAACTCGGGTGGTCGGACGCTGGCCGGGCGCATCGCCAACGGGGAACGCCGTCGCGCCGAACTCGGCATTCCGAATGCCGAATACGCCGCGAATCTGTTGGGCGCCATGGTCGGATACGGCACGTCCTACGTGCGCAGCCACGTCGACATCGATCCCGACATCGGGTTGCGGGGCGTCGAGCAGGTGCGGGCCGCCGCCGAACGGCACGCGGGGCGGGTCGATGTGGAACTGGTCGCCTTCCCGCAGGGTGGGCTGATCACGCGTCCCGGCACCGCCGCGTTGATGGCCGCGGCGCTGGCCGACGGTGTCGAGGTCGTCGGCGGCCTCGATCCGGCGGGCTACGACAACGATCCGGTCGGGCAGCTCGATGTGATCTTCGATCTCGCCGACAAGTTCGGCGCCAAGGTCGATATCCACCTGCACGACGGCGGCGCCATGGGCGCCTGGGAGTTCGGTCTGATCATCGAACGCACCAAGGCGACAGGGCTTTCGGGCCGGGTGACCATCAGCCATGCCTACGCGATGGGTCAGCAATCCGACGACGAACAGCGCCGCATCGCCGACGCGCTCGCCGAGGCCGGTGTCGCCATGGTGACCTGCGCGGTCGGTGAGGCGGCGGTCGTTCCCGTCCGCGTGATGCACGAGGCGGGCGCCACCCTGGCGCTGGGCAACGACGGCATTCGCGACCTGTGGACGCCGTACGGCGACGGCGACATGCTGCGTCGCGTGAACACCGTCGCCTATCGTGATCGCCTCGTCGCCGATGCCGAGATCGAACTCGCGCTGGCCGCGGGAACCTATGGCGGCGCGAGGGTTCTCGGCCTCGAGGACTACGGGCTCGCGGTCGGCGCACCCGCCGATCTGTTCGTGGTGGAGGCCGAAACGCCCGCCGCCGCGGTGGTCCAGCTGCCCACCCGGCAGCTGGTGGTGAAGCGCGGCCGGATCGTGTCGCGGGTGGATGCCCGCACTGCGAATTGATCGTATACGAAACAGGGACGTAATCGCGTTGACCGCTGGCGGCAATGGTATGCCACTAGAAATAGTGCATGAGCGCCACGGTTTCCACCGCCCCCGCAGTATCGGGCCGGGACTCGTATACGACGGCTGAACGCGACGAGCCCGCCCCCGCCCTGTCCTTCGACAATGTGACGTTGACCTTCGACAACGGCACCACCGCCGTCGCCGACATCGACATCGCTGTTCGCAGTGGCGAATTCGTCTCGCTGGTCGGGCCCTCCGGCTGCGGCAAATCGACCCTGCTCCGCCTGGCCGCCGGATTCGAGAAGCCCACCACGGGCACGGTCGGTGTCGGCACCCGCCGTCTCGGCTACGTCTTCCAGGAATCCACCCTGCTGCCATGGCGATCGGTGCGGCAGAACGTGGAACTGCCCAGCGAGCTGGAAGGCGTCGACAAGACCGCCCGTCGGGCCGCCGCCGCGGACGCCATCGAACGCGTCGGACTGGCCGGGTTCGAGAAGCACAAACCCGCCCAGCTGTCCGGCGGCATGCGGATGCGCGCCTCCATCGCGCGCGCCCTCACGTCGCAGCCGGAGCTGTTCCTGTTCGACGAGCCGTTCGGCGCGCTGGACGAGATCACCCGGCAGCGCCTGAACGAGGAAGTCGGCACCCTGTTCCGCCGCGACGGTTTCGCGGGAGTGTTCGTCACCCACTCGGTGGGCGAGGCGGTGTTCCTGTCCACACGGGTCGTGGTGCTCACGGGCCAGCCGGGCCGGGTGGCTGCCGACATCCCCGTCCCGTTCGACTTCCCGCGCACCCCGGAACTGCGCTACACCCCCGAATTCGCCCGTCTGTGCGCCGAGGTGTCGGCCGCGCTGCGTGGACAGGAGGCCGCCGCATGACCACCGTCGCCATCCCCGGGGGAGTCGTCGCGGAGTCGGCGGCGAAACCGAAGTACCGCTGGCCTTTCCGGGTCGCCCCGGTGCGTGTCATCGCGCCGATCCTGGTGTTCGTCGCCGTCCTCGGGCTCTGGTCGCTGGTCAGCCACCAACTGCTGGCCGAGGAGTCGCGGTTCCTGCTGCCCGCGCCGGAACAGGTGCTCGGCAAGGGGCTGCTCGATCCGCTGGCGCGATCGACGATCCTGACCGCGCTGTGGTCGACGGTGCAGGTCGCGCTCGTGGGTCTGGTGATCGCGATCGCGCTCGGCGTCGGCTTCGCGGTGGTCATGAGCCAGGCGCGCTGGGCCGAGTACTCGCTGTATCCGTACGCGGTGGTGCTGCAGACGATCCCGATCCTCGCGGTGGTGCCGCTGTTCGGGTTCTGGTTCGGCTACGAGTTCTCCAGCCGGGTGATCGTCTGCGTGATGGTGGCGCTGTTCCCGGTGATCACCAATACGCTGTTCGGGCTCAAATCGGTGGCGCCCGCCGAGCACGACCTGTTCACCCTGCACGGCGCCTCGCGGTGGCAGCGGTTGCTGAAACTGCAACTGCCCACAGCGCTTCCGGCGATGATCTCCGGATTCAAGATCTCCGGCGGCATGGCCATCATCGGCTCCATCGTGGCCGACTTCTTCTTCCGTCAGGGCGAGCCCGGCATCGGCCGGATGATCGATGTCTACCGTCAGCAACTCGCCACCGAGGAACTGCTCACCGCGCTGCTGATGTCCTCGCTGGTCGGCCTGATCCTGTTCTGGTTCTTCGACTTCCTGGCCGGGCGCGTCGACCGGGCGCACGGACTGCGTCGCGGCAAGTAGCCCACTTCTCCTGTCCCACCCTCACATTCGCTCGACCCCGAAGGATTCCCGGTGCGCAAACCTCTCCTCGCCACGGCCGTGCTGGCCGGCGCCACAGTGCTGACCGCCTGCAACAGTGCGACCTCGGTGCCCGGCCCCACCGGGCAGGGTGTCCTCGCCGGTGTCTGCCCGTCGACCGTGGTCGTTCAGACGGACTGGTTCGCCACGCCGGAACGGGCGGCGGCGTATCAGCTGGTCGGGCCGAACGGCACGGTCGATGTGAAGAAGGGCGCGTACTCCGGTCCGCTCGGTGACACGGGGGTGAATGTCGAAGTACGCCTCGGTGGTCCGTTCCTCGGTGGTCAGCCGGTGCCCGCGCAGATGTATCAGGACCAGAGCATCACCCTCGGTTTCGTCCCGACCGACGACGCGGTGCGGGCGCAGGCGAAATTCCCGGTGACCGGGGTGTTCGCCTCACTCGACGTCAATCCGCAGATCGTCCTGTTCGATCCGGCGACCTACCCGCAGATCACGTCCTGGAAGGACGTTCCCGCGTCCGGCGCTCCCGTCGTCTACAGCGAGGGCAAGCTGTTCATGGACTACCTGATCGCCCACGGCGACGTGAAACCCGATCAGGCCGACGCCTCCTTCGACGGCACCCCGAGCCGCTTCGTCGCCGAACACGGCCGAGTGATGCAGCAGGGCTACGTCTCCAACGAGCCCTACCGGTGGGAACATGACGTGAAGGGGTGGCTCAAGCCGGTGAAGTCGTTGCTGGTCCACGAGTCCGGCTACGAGATCTACCCGCACGCCTGGTCGGTACGCACCGGTGACAGGGAAGAACTCAGCCCCTGCCTGCGCAAGCTGGTGCCGATGCTGCAGCAGGCCCAGATCGACTACATCACCGATCCGGAACCGGTCAACGCGGCGCTGCTGCGCATCGCCCAGACGATTCCCGACGGTCCGCCGATGACCGCGGGCGGCAACACCGACTCGGTGAAAGTCCAGCTCGCCCAGAAGATCGTCGGCAACGGCCCCGACAACAGCCTCGGTGATTTCGACACCGCCCGCGTCGAGCGGGTGATCAGCGCCGTCACCCCGATCCTGCGCAAGCGCGGAGTCGAGGTTCCCGACGGCCTCGCCGCCGACGCGATCGTCACCAACGAGTTCATCGACCCGTCGATCGGGCTGAAGAGCACGCCGTAGTCGCCGGTCCCTCGGCGACGGCCCGCGACTGTGTCGGACCCCGGTGGCACACTCGCGGGCATGACGGAAACCAGTGTGCCGTTTCGGGTTCGGATCCCGATTCGGGTGTCCGATCTCGACCCGCAACTGCACGTCACCGGCTCGGCGTATCAGCAGTTCGCCGACCACGCGCGGTTCGCGTGCGTGACCGAGGCGGGAGTCTCGGTGCCGGACTTCCTCGCGGCCGGGGTGGGGCCGGTCAACCTCGAGTTGAACGTTCGCTATCTGCGGGAGTTGCGTGCGAACGACACGGTCGAGGTCGACTGTCGGTGGGAGTGGGGACAGGGCAAGACCTATCGGGTGGAGCACACGCTCACCAGGGGCGACGGTGAGGTCGCCGCGACGGTGTCCTATGTGAGCGGCCTGCTCGACCTGCGGACGCGCAAGCTGGTCGCGGATCCGGCCCGGGTCTGGGCCGACCACGCCGGCGATCCGGCACTGCTCGGGCTCCCGTCGCGACCGGCGTGAGGGTCGTGTCGTTGGTCGGCCGGAACGCGAGGATGCTCTAGACTTTCGAACAACTGTTCGTGTCTTCGAAGGGGTGGCCGGTGCGGGTGATGGGCGTCGATCCGGGGCTTACCCGGTGCGGGCTCAGCATGGTGGACAGCGGACCGGGCCGGAAGGTGGTCGCCCTCGATGTGGGGGTGGTGCGGACCCCGCCCGACGCCGAGCTAGCGTTGCGGTTGATGGCTGTCGCGGATGCCGCCGAGGAGTGGATGGATACGCATCGGCCCGAAGCTGTCGCGATCGAGCGGGTGTTCGCGCAGCACAATGTGCGGACCGCGATGGGGACAGCGCAAGCCGGTGGGGTGATCGCGCTGGCCGCGGCGCGGCGCGGGATCCGGGTGGCGTTCCATACGCCCAGTGAGGTGAAAGCGGCCGTCACCGGCAACGGTACAGCGGACAAAGCGCAGGTCACCGCGATGGTGACGCGGATTCTCGGTTTGCAGGTCGCGCCGAAACCGGCCGATGCCGCCGACGCGCTCGCACTGGCGATCTGTCATTGTTGGCGGGCGCCGCTGATGGACCGGATGGCGGCCGCGCAGGCACAGGCCGAGGAGGTCCGCCGGCGCTACGAACAACGGCTCGCCGAACAACGGAAGGTGGTGCGCGGGTGATCGCGTCGGTACGCGGGGAGGTGCTCGAGATCGCGCTCGATCACGTGGTGATCGAAGCCGCGGGCGTCGGGTATCGCCTCAATGCCACCCCGGCCACGCTCGCCGGGCTGACCCGCGGCGAGCAGACCCGCCTCTACACGGCGATGATCGTGCGCGAGGACTCGATGACCCTGTTCGGGTTCGCCGACACCGAAGCGCGCGAACTGTTCGCGCTGCTGCAGACCGTGTCCGGCGTCGGCCCTCGCCTGGCGATGGCGGTGCTCGCCGTGCTCGAACCCGAAGCACTCCGAAAGGCGTTGGCCGAGAGCAATGTCGCCGCCCTCACCCGGGTCCCCGGCATCGGCAAACGCGGCGCCGAGCGGATGGTCGTCGAACTGCGCGACAAGGTGAACCAGGTGGCCGTCCCCACCGGTCCGCCCGGTGCGGAAACGCCGAGTACTCCGGTGCGCGAACAGGTTTCCGAAGCGCTCGTGGGCCTCGGGTTCCCGGCTAAGCAGGCCGAACAGGCCGTCGACGCCGTCCTGGCCGACCAACCCGCCGCCACCACCTCGGTGGCGTTGCGCGCGGCGCTCGGCCTGCTCGGCAAGAACAGGTAGACCGTGGACGAAGACTTCGACACCTTCGCCGAGACCGACGAATCCGATCTCACCGCCCGGTATCTCAGCACCGATGGCGAGGCCGAAACCGGCCTGCGTCCCACCTCGCTCGACGAGTTCATCGGCCAGCCCCGTGTGCGCGAACAGCTCGCACTGGTCCTGCGTGGCGCGCGTCAGCGCGGTGCCACCCCCGACCACGTCCTGCTGTCGGGACCGCCCGGCCTCGGCAAGACCAGCATGGCGATGATCATCGCCGGCGAACTCGGCACCGCCCTGCGCATCACCTCGGGACCCGCGCTGGAGCGCGCGGGCGATCTCGCCGCCATGCTCTCCAACCTGGTCGAGGGCGACGTCCTGTTCATCGACGAGATCCACCGCATGGCCCGCCCGGCCGAGGAAATGCTGTACCTGGCGATGGAGGACTTCCGCGTCGACGTGGTCGTCGGCAAGGGCCCCGGCGCCACCTCGATCCCGCTCGACATCGCCCCGTTCACCCTGGTCGGCGCCACCACCCGCTCGGGCGCGCTCACGGGTCCGCTGCGCGATCGCTTCGGCTTCACCGGGCATATGGACTTCTACGACCCCGCCGAGCTGCTGCAGATCCTCACCCGCTCGGCGCGGATCCTCGGCGTGCAGATCGACCATGACGCCGCCGCCGAAGTCGCCGGACGCTCGCGCGGCACGCCGCGTATCGCCAACCGGCTGCTGCGCCGGGTTCGCGACTACG
Organism: Nocardia sp. NPDC127606; assembly: GCF_042671725.1. Taxonomy (NCBI): domain Bacteria; kingdom Bacillati; phylum Actinomycetota; class Actinomycetes; order Mycobacteriales; family Nocardiaceae; genus Nocardia; species Nocardia sp. NPDC127606. The sequence goes on from NZ_JBHXWQ010000001.1 coordinate 154,306, forward strand.
CCGAGGTCAGGGCGGACGGGTTCATCACCCACCCCATCGCGATGGCGGCGCTCGAGGTCTACGACGTCGACGCGCTCGGCCTGGACCGACTCGACCGCGCCGTCCTCGGTGCGCTCGTGCGTGGATTCGGCGGGGGACCGGTGGGTGTATCGACCCTGGCCGTCGCCGTCGGCGAGGAAGCGGCCACTGTGGAAGAGGTCTGTGAACCGTTCCTCGTGCGCGCCGGACTCGTTGCCCGCACACCCCGCGGCCGGGTCGCGACCGCGGGCGCCTGGGAACATCTCGGCCTGGTGCCGCCGCCCGACCTGGTCATCGGCGCCATCGAAGTGCGTGGACGTGAACCGCAACCGAGCGCCGACCGCATCGACTGAGATACCGCGCCTCCGGGCGGGCACCGCGCCGCAACGTCGTCTACTGTCGATTCGGTGGCAGTCCTAGAGGTGGTGCAACGACTCCCCGAGCCGTTGCGTTCCCTGCTCTTGAAGCACCGGGAACTTCTGAAATTCGCCGTGGTCGGTGCGATCACCTGGTTCATCGACACGGGCGTCGTGTACGCGGTGAAACTGACGGTGCTCGGCGACAAGCCGCTCACCGCCCGCCTGCTCGGCGCGCTGATCGCGACCATCGCCTCCTACATCCTCAACCGCGAGTGGTCGTTCAACGCACGCGGCGGTCGGCAGCGCAGTCACGAAGCGGCCCTGTTCTTCGCGGTCAGCGCCTTGGGCATCGTGGTCACCATGATCCCGCAGGCGCTGTCGCTCTACGCGCTGAATCTGCGTGTGCCGCACGTGGATCCGACGGTGCAGATGGTCGCCAACTTCATTTCGGGACAGATCCTCGGCGTCCTGCTGGCCATGGCGTTCCGCTTCTGGGCCTTCCGCCGCTACGTTTTCCCCGACGACCTGCGCGAAGCCGAACTGCACAGCATCCAAGGGTAGGAACGGGTGTAGCCGCCGATGGGAAAACCAGCGGCGTCGGCCGCAGAGATCACTGTCGGCGTTCGGGGTGTTCCAGTGCCGTGATCACCAGGTCGATGAAGGCGTCGACTTCCTCGCGGGCGTAGCCGCGAGTGCCGAGGCGGGTGTCGGTGAAGCGGACGCCGCGCACATCGGCGGTGGTGAGGCTGCCGGGACCGTTGTGGGCCAGGGTCGCCGCGACCAGGTCGAGGAAGGCGTCGACCTCTTCCTCGTGGTAGCCGCGCCTGCCGACGGCGGACTGGGTGAACCGCATGCGATGCACGTCGTCGGGGGTGAGCATCTCGGCGACATCGTCGCCCGCCCGTGCCGCCGGAACGGGAGCGCCGCCCTTCTGGCGATGTTCGAGCTCGGTCCGCACCCGGTCGAGGAAGTCGTCGACCTGATCGGCCTGATATCCGCGACCGCCGAAACGCGGTGCGCCGAAGTGCACGTGACGGATGTCGTCGGCGGTGAGCGCGCCCTGCCCGTCGAGGGTGGCCGACACTCGTTCCAGGAAGGCGTCGACCTCGTCTGCGTGGTAGCCGCGATGCCCCAGGGTCGGCATGGCGAAGTGGGTGCGGCTCACATCGTCGGGCGTCACAGCGGTCATTGTCTCAGGATTGCCCTTCTATCCCACGGCTTTTCGTTATCGGGCAGCGGCGCGCACGCCATCGATGAACAGCCGCCGCACGGCGTGACTGTACACCGACATCGATGCCGGATCAGGGGTTCGCATCCCCGCGACCAGCCCGGCGACGATCATGCCGAGTGCCGCCTTGGCGGTATGGGCGGTATCGATATCGGCGCGCAGGTAGCCGACGCGCACACCGTGCTCGAGGTAGCGCGTCATCAGGATCTCGGTGGCGTCGACAAGGCCGTACACCCGCTCGGTGAGTTCGTCGTCGATGCCGGTGGCGTGGAACAGCAACAGGTGCGCCGTGCGCGGATCGTCGAGCAGAACGCGGTTGAGTGAATCGCTGATCCGGTCGATCAGCGCGGCGTATTCCTCGATGGTGGCGGCGCTCTCGGGCTCCATGTCGTTGTCGAGCGCGCCGAAGATGCGCCCGCTCACCTCGTCGATGACATGGTCGATGATGTCGCGCTTGTTCGTGAAGTAGCGGTAGAAAGTGCCGTGCCCGATGCCGAGACGCGTGGCGATATCGGCGATTCCGGTGGCGTGATAGCCCTTCTCGGCGAAGCAGTCGAACGCGGTATCGATGATCTCCCTGCGCAATTCGGCTTTGCGCTGGTCGATTCGCGAGGGTGGCTTCGTCACCTTGACGATGTTACATTCGCTGTAATCAGAATGACGTGTCATTCTGGGACTGGAGCATTCTCGATCTCAGTGTGGAGGTTCGGCGTGGTACCTCAGTTCGACGCGGTCGTGGTCGGAGCGGGTTTCGGTGGCATCGGTGCCGGTATCGAGCTCGACCGGCTCGGGTTGCGCGATTTCGTCATCCTGGAACGGGAGGACGACCTGGGCGGCACCTGGCATGTGAACAGGTATCCGGGTCTGGCGGTCGACATCGCCTCGGTGACCTACTCCTATTCCTTCGAGCCCAACCCGCGCTGGACCCGCTTGTTCGCGCCCGGCGCCGAGCTGAAGAAATACGCCGAGCATGTGGCCGACAAATACGATCTGCGCAGGCGTATGCGGTTCGGGACCGTCGTCGACGGTGCGCGCTGGGATGCGGAGCACCAGCAGTGGGTGGTGACGATCGCCGGCGGTGAGACCCTGACCGCGCGCTATCTGCTCGCGGCGACGGGCTTCCTGTCCCAGCCCTACACACCGCCGTTCCCCGGCATCGAGTCCTTCGCGGGCAAGATCATCCACACCACCGACTGGGACGGCGATTACGACCTGACCGGTCGCAGGGCCGCCATCATCGGCACCGGCGCTACCGCGGTGCAGCTGGTGCCCGAGGTCGCGAAGAAGGTCGACGAGCTGACCGTGTTCCAGCGGACCCCGATCTGGGTGGTGCCCAAGGTCGACGCGCCGATTCCGGGGGTGGTGCGAGAACTGTTCGACAAGGTTCCGCTCACGCAGAAGGCGGCCCGGCTGGTCAACACCGGCATGCTGGAGGCGCTGATGGTTGTCGGCGTGCTGCACTACAAGCAGGCCAAACCGCTGAACCGGGCAGCCGCCGCGATGGCCAAGGCGCACCTGTTCGCGCAGGTGCGTGATCCCGAGACCAGGGACAAGCTCACCCCGCACTACGACTTCGGCTGCAAGCGCCCGACGTTCTCCAACACCTATTTCAAGACCTTCAACCAGCCGCACGTGCGGCTGGAAACGAACTCGATCGACCATGTGGAACCCGACGGCATCGTCACCGCCGACGGCCACAAAACCGAGATCGACACCTTGCTGTTGGCCACCGGCTTCAATCTCTGGGACGTGAACTTCCCGGCGATCGAGATCGTCGGCCGCGACGGTGTGAACCTCGGAAAGTTCTGGCGCGACAACCGTTTTCAGGCCTACGAGGGCATCACCGTGCCCAAGTTCCCCAACTTCCTGAGTCTCAACAGCCCCTACTCCTACAGCGGGCTGTCGTACTTCACCACCATCGAAGCCCAGATGAAGCACATGGGCAGGTTGTTCACCGAGCTGTTCCGTCGTGGCGAGCAGACCTTCGAGGTCACCGAAGAAGCCAACGCGGACTTCCTCGACCGGATGACCGACAAGCTGGGGTCCTCGGTCTTCTACGGTGGTGACTGCTCGTCGGCGCGCAGCTACTACTTCAACCAGCACGGGGAAGCGGCACTGCTGCGCCCGACCAGCACCGCCGCCGCGCACCGCGAGGCCGTCACTTTCCCGCTCGACGATTACACCTACGGCAGCATCGCCTGAACACCCTCGGCCCCGGTTCGCGCACCCGCGGACCGGGGCTGTTTCACGCGCGCGTCGGTGTCCGGTGTGTCGCCGCGGCGGGGAACTGGCAGACTGTCAGGCGTACTTGCACGTCCACCACTGACTAGGGACTGACTTCGACGATGGACTTCCTGTTTCCGCTGCTGATCCTGGCCCTGCTCGTGCCGATGTTCTTCGGTATCCGCAAACAGAAGCGGGAGGCCGAGAAGGTCTCGACGATGCAGGAGGCCTTGAAGGTCGGTGACGCTGTCGTCACCACCTCGGGTCTGTACGGCACCGTCGTCGACCTCGACGAGAACACCGTCGACCTGGAGATCGCCGAAGACGTGGTCACCACGTGGCTGCGCCAGGCGATCCGCGAGGTGCGCGCCGACGAGCAGACGGTCGAGGAGACCCCCGAGGTCACCGACGCCCCCGTCGAGGAAGTCGTGGAACAGACCGAGACCCGGCTGACCAAGGACTGACCAGTCCCTTTTCCCGCCCGGGCGCACTGGCGTTGCGGGCCGGGCACCGTTGTGCCCACCGATCCAGCCTCGACTTCCCGCCTAGGAGATGACCTGCTGTGCCACCTTCCCAAGGATCGGCGCATCCGTTCCGGCTGCTCGGCGCCTACGCCGCGCTGCTGGCCGTGATCTACGCGCTGGTGTTCTTCACCGGTGACCATTCCCCGTCGGCCAAGCTCGGCATCGACCTGCAGGGCGGTACCCGCGTCACGTTGACCGCGCGGACCCCCGACGGCAACAAGCCGAGCCAGGACAGCCTGAAGAAGGCGCAGGAGATCATCGAGAGCCGTGTCAACGGTCTCGGCGTCTCCGGCTCCGAGGTGGTCATCGACGGTGACAACCTGGTCATCACGGTGCCCGGCGAGGACAGCCAGCAGGCACGCGCGCTGGCCACCACCGCCAAGCTCTACATCCGCCCGGTGCTGTTCGCCACCGAGCCGCAGGCAGGCGGCGCGGCTCCGCCCGCGACCGGTACCGCGCCACCGGGTGGCACCGCGCCGCCGGCGGCCACGGAGACTCCGGCGCCCGTGCCCGGCGAGTCGACCCCGCCCGCCGAAGGCGCGACCACCCCGGCGCCGCAGTCGCGGGTGTTCCCCGCGCAGGCACCGCCGACGCCGACGCCGCCGCCCGGTGGGCTCACCACCCAGCAGCAGCAGGCCAAGGAGATCGCCGACGCCAAGGCGCTGCGCCAGAGCACCGATCAGCAGGTTCAGCAGGTCGCCGTCGCGGCGATGGACTGCACCAAGCCCGACCCGCTGACCGGTAACGACGATCCGACGCTGCCGCTGGTCACCTGCTCGCAGGACGGCACCGAGGTGTTCCTGCTCGGCCCGAGCCGCATCGACGGCCAGGAGATCGCCGACGCGACCTCCGGCCTGAACTCCCAGCAGGCCCGGCACGAGGTGAACCTCGAGTTCAAGTCGGCCGGTGCCGACGCCTGGTCGAAGCTGACCGGTGAGTACGTCAACAAGCGAGTCGCGTTCGTGCTCGACTCGAAGGTCGTCAGCGCGCCGCAGGTGCAGCAGGGCCCGCAGCTGGGTGGTCGCACCTCGATCTCGGGCAGCTTCACCGCCGACAGCGCGTCCGAGCTGGCCAACACGCTGAAGTACGGTTCGCTGCCGCTGTCGTTCCAGACCTCCGAAGCGGAGACGGTCTCGGCGACGCTGGGCCTGTCCTCGCTGAAAGCGGGTCTGCTGGCCGGCGCCGTCGGCCTGATCGCGGTGCTGCTGTACTGCCTGCTCGTGTACCGGATGCTCGGCTTGCTGGCCGGGTTCTCGCTCATCGCGGCCGGTGTCGCGGTCTACGGCATCATCGTGCTGCTCGGGCGGTGGATCGGGTTCACCCTCGACCTCGCGGGTATCGCGGGTCTGATCATCGGTATCGGTTTGACCGCCGACTCGTTCGTGGTGTTCTTCGAACGCATCAAGGACGAGATGCGCGAAGGCCGCAGCTTCCGCTCGGCGGTGCCGCGCGGTTGGCAGCGAGCCCAGCGCACCAACCTGTCCGGCAAGACGGTCAGCTTGATCGCCTCGGTCGTGCTGTACCTGCTCGCCGCCGGTCAGGTGAAGGGCTTCGCCTTCACCCTCGGTGTCACCACAGTCCTCGACGTGATCGTGCTGTACCTGGTCACCGCACCGCTGTTGATGCTCGCCTCGCGCTCGCCGTTCTGGGCCAAGCCGTCGGTGAACGGACTCGGCTCGGTTCAGCAGATCGCCAGGGAACGCGGCCAGGCCAGGTCGAAGGAGATGTCACGATGAGCAACGACAACCCCACCGAGGAATCGGTGAACCTGGACAAGTACGAGCCCACACAGGGCCCGAAGCACGGGTTCTTCGAACGTCTCTACACCGGCACCGGCGGCTTCCCCATCGTCAGCAGGCGCAAGTTCTTCTACACGCTGTCGGCGGTGCTGCTGCTGATCTCGCTGCTCAGCATCGGGGTGCGCGGTTTCACCCTCGGTATCGATTTCGAGGGCGGCTCGCGTATCCAGATCCCCGCGGCCGAGGGCGTCACCACCCAGGAGGTGGAAGACGTCTACTCGCAGGCGCTCGGCCACGGACCGGTATCGGTGCAGAAGGTCGGCTCCGGGGACGCGGCCACCATCCAGGTGCGTTCGGAGACTCTCGACCTGGAACAGATCGACCAGCTCCAGACCGCGCTCTACGACGAATTCCAGCCCAAGGACTCGTCCGGACAGGTGAGCCGCAACGCCATCAGCATCGCCGAGATCAGCGAGACCTGGGGCGGGCAGATCACCCAGAAGGCGTTGATCGCGCTGGCGGTGTTCGTGCTGCTGACGATGATCTACATCGCCATCCGCTTCGAACGGGACATGTCCATCGCGGCGATCGTGTCGCTGTTCTTCAACCTGTTCGTGACGGCGGGTATCTACTCGCTGGTCGGGTTCGAGGTGACACCGGCCGCGGTGATCGGTCTGCTCACGATTCTGGGTTACGTGCTCTACGACAACGTGGTGGTCTTCGACAAGGTCGAGGAGAACACCCGTGGCGTGCTGCACCTGAACAAACGCACCTACGCCGAACAGGCCAACCTGGCCGCCAACCAGACGCTGATGCGCTCGATCAGCACCACCGTGATCGGTATCCTGCCGATCATCGGCATGCTGGTGATCGCGGTGTGGTTGCTCGGGGTCGGCACGCTCAAGGACCTCGCGCTGGTGCAGCTGGTCGGCATGATCGTCGGCGCCTACTCCTCGATCTTCCTCGCCGTACCGGTGCTGGTCTCGATCAAGGAACGCTGGGGTCCGGTGGCCGCGCACACCAAGAAGGTCCTGGACAAGCGCGCCGGTGTCGGTGCGGGCGCTCGGGTTCCGGTGGGCGCTTCGGCCGCCCGTGGCCCGCGACCGACCGGCAGCGGCGCGCCGCGGACGGGGTCGCGTCCGAGCGGAAAGCGGCAGCAGAGAAGGCACTGACGACCGACTAGCAGGGGGTCTCATCATGCGACGCAGCACGATTCGACTGATCACCGTGCTCGCCACGGCGGCTGTGACCACCTCCGTGGTGGCCGGGTGCTCGACCAAGAACCAGGTGCCTTCCATCGGGTACGCGGTCGACGCCGCGGTCGCCAGCTACAACGGCGCGAGCACGCTCGGCGCGAGCAGCGGCGCCGCGGCGGTGTTCGGCCGGGTGCTGACCGGGTTCTTCTACACCGGACCCGACGGGCAGCAGGTGGCCGACACCGACGTCGGCACGGCCAAGGAAGTGCCGGGCGAGACGCAGACGGTGCAGTACCGGCTCAACCCGGACGGGGTGTACTCCGACGGGGTGAAGACCTCCTGCGACGATCTGGTGCTGGCGTGGTCGGCGCGCTCGGGCAAGTTCACCCGCCCCGGCGACCGTGGGCCCGTCTCGTTGTTCGACGCCGCGAGCACCGTGGGCTACGACGAGATCGAACGGATCGACTGCCAGCCCGGGTCCAAGGACGCCACCGTGGTGTTCCGGCCGGGCAAGCACTACCTGCCGTGGCGGACGCTGTTCACCGCGGCCGAGGTGATGCCCGCCCATGTGGTGGCGCAGGCGGTCGGCGTGCCGAACGTCGTGAACGCCCTGCAGACCGGCGACGGCGCGGTGATCGGCCGCATCGCCGACTTCTGGAACAGCGGCTGGACGGTGAAGGCCGGGGCGCTCGACCTGACGAAGTTCCCGTCGTCGGGGCCGTATCGGATCGAATCCTTCAGCGCGAAGGACGGTTTGGTGCTGGTCGCCAACGAGAAGTGGTGGGGTGACGCGCCCGAGACGAAGCGGATCGTGGTGTGGCCCAAGGGCACCGACTTCGCCGCCAAGGCGAAGGAGAACGCGCTCGGGGTCGTCGATCTCGGGGCCGGGTCGGTCGCGGATCTGAAGCTCGACGGTTTCGACGAGCAGACGGTGGCGAGCCGTAGCGCCGAGCAGCTCGTGCTCGCCACCGGTGGGGTGTTCTCACGGGTGGAGGTGCGCCGGGCGTTCGCACAGTGTGTGCCGCGCCAGGCACTGTTCGACACGCTGGGTAAGGCGGGGGAGCCCGCGCCGCACGGACTCGGCGCGGGAGTGCTGAACGCCCATGTGGTGCAGCAGGATTCGCTGTACTACCCGGCGGTGATCGGCGGCGCCGATCGGTATCGCGGCGCCGACATCCCCGCGGCCACCGCGACTTTGGCGTCGTCCGGCACGGCACAGCCGACGGTGCGGATCGGGTATCAGGGTCCCGACGCCCGCCGCGCGCAGACCGTGTCGATGATCGCCGAGACCTGCCGCGGGGCGGGCATCACCGTCGTCGACGCGGGTTCGCCCGACTTCACACCGGTGAAGCTGCCCGAGGGCGCGGTCGACGCGGTGCTCGGCGGAACCGGCGCGGTGCCGGGGCCCGCGGGGGCGAGCGAGGGTGTTGTCGCGTTCGCCGCGTTGCGGGCAGGTAGCGGCCTCGATTTCGGTGGCTTCGCTAACGGTCGCTACGATGCGATCACCGATCAGCTTGCGGGCGAAGCCAACTCGACCGCGACGCTGAACCTGCTGACCGAGGCCGAGAACCTGCTGTGGGCGCAGCTACCGAGCATTCCGTTGTTCGCGACGCCGCGCCTCATCGCGTTCGGCAACGGGATGCAGAACGGGATCGCCGGGCCGACACAGGCCGGTACCGGCTGGAACATGGATCGCTGGGTGTTGCAGCGATGAGCGCACGTGATGAAAGAGGGTTGATGAGCAAGCACGCGGTGGTCGAGTCCGACGATCAGGCCAGTGAGCGCACCGCCGAGGCGGCCGCCGCGGTCACCCGGCTGACCCGCTGGCACGACGACTTCCCCACGCCGGGTGTGCGTTTCGCCGATCTCACTCCCGTGTTCGCCGACGCCGTGGGCTTCCGCGCGGTCATCGACTGTTTCGCCGCCATCGCCCCCGACGCCGACCTCGTGGCAGGCGTCGACGCGCGTGGCTTCCTGCTCGGAGCAGGCGTCGCCGCGACGCTCGGCACCGGCGTGCTCGCCATCCGCAAGGGCGGCAAGCTCCCGCCGCCGGTCGTCTCACGCGAGTACAAGCTCGAATACGGTTCCGCCGCACTGGAAATCCCCGCCGACGGCGTCGACCTCGAGGGCAAGCGGATTCTGCTGCTCGACGACGTCCTCGCCACCGGTGGCACCCTCGCCGCGGCGGCCGCCCTGTTCAAGGAGGTCGGCGCCGAGGTGGTCGCCGCCGCCGTGGTGATGGAACTCGAGTTCCTGAAGGGGCGCGAGCACCAGGGCGACTACCCGGTGAGCTCGATCGTCAAGATCTGACTCAGCGCGCTGCCCGCAGCATCGGCCACAGCGGCGGGCCGCCCGGGATCTGCAATTCGCCGGTCACGACGAAGCCGAAGCGTTCGTAGTACGGGACGTTGACCGGGTTGCTGGATTCCAGATAGGCGACGGCGTGCTCGGCGTCGACCTGGTCGAGTCGGCTGTGGAGCAGGGCGCTCCCGTAACCTTCGCCCCGGACATCGGGGGCGGAGCCGAGCATCGCCAGATACCAGTGTGGCTCGGTCGGATGGTTCTTCTTCAGCAGGTCACCCACCTGTTTGCCGGCCAGGGTGCGGCGGCCGAACGCGCGCCAGATGCCGGGCAGCGTGCGAAGTCCGGCCAGGGGTGACGGGTTCTGATGGTGCGGTGGGGTCCACAGGGCCACGCCGCCCACCGTGTCGTCGGGGCGCAGGGCGAGGTCGGAGGCATCCGCCGGTAAGAAGAGGTGGCGCGCCATCGTGGCGAAGAACCGGGGCAGGCCGGCGGCTCGCCGATCCGGATCCGGCAGGATCCAGCTCATCACCGGGTCGTGCTGGAACGCCGCGGCCAGCGTCTCGGCCACCGCGTCGACATCGTGCCGGGCCGCCTTGCGCACCACAATCGTCGCCATCGCACTCCTTCGATCCGGGTTCGCCCACGAGATGGCGACTCGCGTCCAGGCTAGCTTTTCCATGACGGGCCTCACAGGAGGAAAAAGGGGTGGCGCGTCGGGGTAGCTCGGTGTTATCAATGAAGGGTCTTGTTCCCGGCGATCGGAGCCATGCGTTGATTTCTTGAGGTAGCGCTCTCGGACGGTCCGCATTCTGCGCACCGTGTTTCCGTCGCACCTCCAGGGGATCCGCATGACCTCTCTTTCTTTTTCCGATCTCACCTTTCACTGGCCGGATGGCACCGCTGTCTTCGACGGGCTCGATGCTGCCGTCGGGCCCGGTCAGATCGGTCTCGTCGGCAGCAACGGCGCCGGGAAATCGACGCTGTTGCGGTTGGTCACCGGTGAACTGAAGCCGGTGCGTGGGTCGATCTCCGTGCCGGGCAGCCTCGGCTATCTCCGGCAGGACCTGGGCATGCAGACCGGTCAGCGGGTGGACGCGGTGCTCGGTATCGCCGAGGTACGCGGCGCGCTGCACCGCATCGAGAGCGGTACCGGCGAGCCCGCCGACTTCGACACGGTCGGCATGTCCTGGCAGGTCGAGGACGAGGCTGTCGCACTGCTCGGCAAGCTCGGGCTCGACTACGTCGCCAAGTCGGTCGACGACCTCGACCGCACCCTGGACACCCTCTCCGGTGGCGAAACCGTGCTGCTCGGCCTGGTCGCCGAACTGCTGCGCGAACCCGACGTGCTGCTGCTCGACGAACCGACCAACAACCTCGACGCGGTCGCCCGCGGGCGGCTCTACGAGGTGATCCGGCAGTTCGCGGGCACCGTGATCGTGGTCAGCCACGATCGCGAACTGCTCGACCGGATGGACGGCATCGCCGAACTGCGCGCGGGCGAAATCCGCTCCTTCGGTGGTGGTTTCAGCGACTACGAGCGGATCATCGAGGCCGAGCAGGAGGCGGCGCGCGCCGCCGTTCGCGATGCGCGCAGCGATGTGCGCAAGCAGGCGCGCGAACTCGTCGACGCGCGAACGAAACTGGACCGGCGGGCGCGCTTCGCGCAGAAGATGCAGGACAACAAGCGGGTGCCGAAAATCGTCGCGGGACTGCGCAAGAACGCCGCGGAGGTGTCGGCGGGCAAACTGCGCAACTCCCATATCGACAAACTCGACTCCGCCCGCGAAACCCTCGATCACGCCGAGGAACTGGTGCGCGCGGACCGGGAGATCCGCGTGGACCTCCCGGGCACCCGGTTGTATCCGGGGCAGGACGTGGTCGACCTGCAGCAGGTCGAGCTGGCCAACGGTCCGGTGGTCGATCTGCGCGTGAGCGGACCGGAGCGGATCGCGTTGACCGGGCGCAACGGCGCCGGCAAAACCACCCTGCTGCGTCGGATCGTCGCCGAGGGGCCGAAGGTGTCGTGGCGGTTGCTGCCGCAGCGTCTCGACGTCTTCGACGAAACGCGAACGGTGTTCGAGAATGTCGCCGCCGCGGCGCCGCACGCGACACCGGAACAGATCCGCGGTCAGCTCGCGCGCTTCCTGTTCCGCGGCGCCGACGCCGACATCGCGGCCGCCGCGCTGTCGGGCGGCGAACGATTGCGCGCCGCCCTGGCCACCCTGCTGCTCGCCGAACCGGCCCCCAGGCTGCTGATGCTCGACGAACCCACCAACAACCTCGACCTGCCCAGCCTGGCTCATCTCACCCAGGCGCTGGCGAGTTTCGAGGGTGCGCTGATCGTGGTGAGCCACGACGAGCGCTTCCTCGACGACATCGGGGTCACCCGCAGGCTCGAGCTCACCCCGGACGGCCTGGTCGAAGACGGTCCGGTGGCTACCGCCCAGAACTCGCGGCCCGGCGCACCGCTCCCGGATACCGGAGCAGATTCGGGCCCAACCACACCGCCACCGCGGTGAGCGCGAGCCAGGGGCGCAGATGTGGGCGCATCCGCCGGATGCGGCCGTCGGAATCGAGGTCGAGCACCATCGCCTCGGTCATCCGAAAAGGACCGAACCTGGCTTCGCCCAACAGGACTCGGGTGTCGCCGGTGCCGAGTGTGTCGGTCCATCGCAGATCGCTGACCGCGCGATAGACGAGGGTGAGCAAAGGGGCGAGGTCGGTTCGGCCACGGAAGACGAGCCGTCCCGACACCGGTGAGATGAGTTCGGCGTCGTCGGTCAAGGTGTCGAGCAGGGCGGTGATGTCGTTGTCGGTGGTCGCGCGCCGGAACCGGGCGACCGAATCGGTGGACACCGGATCGGCAAGGGCGTCGGACATGGGAATCACACCTTCCTCTAGGGCGAATTCTTCAGGTGCCTCCCGACCGTATCCAGCTGACTTGCAAAAAGCAATGGACTATCCTCGGTGCTATGGCAAAAGTGGACCTCGCCGATATCGCGTGTTCGATCGCCCGTACCGTCGGCATTGTGGGGGAGCGGTGGACTCCCCTGATCCTGCGTGACCTGTTCCTCGGCATCAGTCGCTTCGAGGACCTGCGTCGCGACCTCGGCATCGCGTCCAATGTGCTGACCGATCGTCTTCGCACCCTGTGCGACCACGGGATCGTGGAAACCAGGGTGTACCAGGAGAACCCGACCCGCACCGAGTACGTACTCACCGACCGCGGTCACGATCTCTACCCGATCCTGACCATGCTGCTGGCGTGGGGAGACCGCTGGCTGGCCGGCGACGACGGGCCACCGCTGGCGGTGGTTCACCGCGACTGCGGTCAGGTGACCGAGGGCGTCGTCGTCTGTCGAGAATGCGCCGCTCCACTCACTTCGGACAACGTCACCTGGCATGCCGGTCCGGGCGGTAGGCCCGGTCCCGGTGTCGTTCTCGTTGCTACGCGCTTGACGCCTCTGCCGGACGGCACTGCCTCCTGCTGAGCCGCTCGGACGAATTCGCCCCAGCTCCTTGACGATCGTTGTTTTGGTTGAATAGACTAAAACAACGATCACGGCGAGAGGGAGTGGTTCGGATGGGGTACGGGAACTGGGATGACACCGCCTACCGCGCGGGGAAGGCATATCGAGCGCGACAGGGTGTGGACGATTTCGGGTACACGGCCGACATGCGGGCGAAGCCGTATGACACCTGGTGCGCGCATCCGCTGCTCGATCCCTTCGGAGTCGGCAAGCGCGAGTGCCGGGACTCGGCCGAGCACGGGAACTCGCTGCCGGTGGCCGTGCTGTTCGACGTGACCGGGTCGATGGGCCGGGTGCCGCGCATCATGCAGGACAAGCTGGGAAAACTGCACGGGCTGCTGAAGAACAAGGGGTACGCGCAGGATCCGCAGGTCCTGTTCGGTGCGATCGGCGACGCCGACACCGACCGGGTGCCGTTGCAGGTCGGGCAGTTCGAATCCGACAACCGGATGGACGAACAGCTGCGAGCGATCCTGCTCGAAGGCGGCGGTGGCGGGCAGAAGTCCGAAAGCTATGAACTGGCCGCCTATTTCATCGCCGAGCATGTCGCGACGGACGCATGGGACAAGCGCGGCAAGAAGGGATACCTGTTCCTGATCGGCGACGAGTTGAACAAGTCTCGCCTGGCCGCCCGGCACATCAGGGCGGTGATCGGCGATCATGTGCGCCGCGACGTGTCCGTCGAGTCGATCTATCGCGAACTCGAGCAGCGGTGGCACGTGTACTACATCCTGCCGAATCAGTCGTCGTACTACCGGGATCCGGAGATCGCCGAACACTGGCGGGCGTTGCTCGGGCAGAACTTCCTGAAACTCGACGATCCCGGCGCGGTCTGCGAATTGATCGCGCTCACCATCGGATTGGGCGAGGACCGGGTCGATCTGGACACCGGGCTCGCCGATCTGCGCGACGTCGGATCGAGCGACGAGGCCGACGCGGTCGGCCGAGCGCTCGGCTCGAAGCCCGGCCCGACGCCGCGCGCCCTGCCGCCGGGGCGATGAGCCCGATGTTCGGTGGCCGCCACCTCGTCGTCGTCGATCTGGGCTTCGGTGACGCGGGCAAGGGCGCCACAGTCGACTGGTTGTGCTCGCCCGAGGCCGATCTCGGGGTGGCGGCCGTGGTGCGGTTCAACGGCGGTGCGCAGGCCGCGCACAACGTCGTGGCCGACGGTCGCCACCACACGTTCGCGCAGTTCGGATCGGGAACGTTCGCCGGGGTGGCGACCCTGTTGTCGCGGCACATGCTGGTCGAGCCGATCGCGCTCGCCGCCGAGTCCGACCAGCTGGCGGCGCTCGGTGTTCACGATCCGCTCGGCCTGCTCGCCGTCGACGGCCGCGCCCTGCTGACGACACCGATCCACATCGCGGCGAACCGTGCGCGCGAGGACGCGAGGGGTACTTCGCGGCACGGTTCCTGCGGCCGTGGTATCGGCGAAACAGCCTGGTACGCACTGGAGAACGACGCACCGACCGTCGCAGACTGCCGGGCGCCTGCCGTGCTGCGCGCCAAACTGGATCGGCTCGCGGCGCACTACGAGGACCTCATCGGGCCCAGCGCGCACGGGTACGAATCGATCGAGGCGCTGGTGGCGATGTACCGCGATTTCGCGCGAGCCGTCCGCATCACCGGGGCGGAGGAACTCGCCCGGATCGCACACGACGGGCGATTGGTGTTCGAGGGCGCCCAGGGTGTGCTGCTCGACGAGTGGCGCGGCCTGCACCCGCACACCACCTGGTCGACGGTCGAGCCCCGCAACGCCCGCGCCATGATCCGCGACATCGGCGGAACCGCCGCGGTTCTCGGCGTCACCCGCACCTATATGACCCGGCACGGCGCGGGTCCGCTGCCGACCGAAGCACCGCTCGGATTTCCCGAACCGCACAACGGCACCGGGCATTACCAGGGCGCGTTTCGTCAGGGCCACCTCGATCCGATCCTGTTGCGCTACGCCGTCGACGTGTGTGGCGGGATCGACGGGCTGGTCGTCAACCACCTCGATGTGCCCGGAACCCTCTGCGCCGCACAGGCATACGAGACACCGGCGGGCAGGCTGACCGAACTGGTCCCCGGCCGGTGGCGTGATCTCGATCACCAGCAGCAGCTCACCGACCAACTCTTCGGCGCGACACCGATTCTCGTGCCGATCGACACCGACCCGGCAGCGTGGCTGGCCGAGCGGTTGCGGGTACCGGTGGTGCTGACCGGGCACGGTCCGGATCGGCGCGACCGCGCTGTCGCCGCTCGCGCCGGCGACCGGAGGGGCCGACCCGCTGATGCCGGTGCGCAGGGAAGAATCGGAGCATCCGTACCGTGAACCGCGGTATCGGCCGGTGACAACGCACTGCGCCCGGAGCTGGGCAGCTCGAGGCAGGATGGGATGACGTGGAGCAATCCGTTGTGTCGATCGATGTGGTGACCCTGCGGTGCTGGGATGCCGACAGCGGCGTCCGGATCGGCATCGCCCCCCGCGAGTTCGAGCCGTTCACCGGCGAACTCGCGCTACCGGGTGTGCTGCTGGGCCGCGGCGAACGTCTCGTCGAGGCCGCCCGGCGCGCCGTCCACACCAAACTCGGCGTGCCGGCCGCGGCGATCGGCGCGGTCGGCCAGCTCGTCACGTTCGACGAACCACACCGCGACCCGCGCGGCCCGACGCTGGCCATCGCGATGTGGGCGGTGGTCGCCGAGCACGAGGGACCCGCCGAGTGGGTGGGCTTCGACGAGGTCCCGCCGCTGGCGTTCGACCACAATCGCATCGTCGATACCAGCCGTGCGTTGCTGGCCGGACTCCTCTGGAAGGACGCGACGCTCACCCGAGCACTGGCGGGCACCGAGTTTCCCGCCACCCGCGCGGTCGATCTCAGTACCTCGCTGCACGGTGCTCGTCCCGACCCCGCCAACCTCAACCGGACGCTCGCCGCGATTCCAGGGCTCGGCCGGACCGGTGAACGTCGCCGGGTGAAAGCCACCGGGCGGCCCGCGGTGGTGTGGGCGTTCGACGTCGACGGGAACTGAGCCGCGGCGAAGGAGATTCCCGACTCGCGCTCGGTGTCGCCACCGGTGAGATCGCCTGCCCGCGGCAGCATTTCGGCGGGCGCACCGAAGAAGCGGAACTCGGATCGCCGGTTCGCGGGTGGACCTGCGGTTCGCGGGTTGTTCAGCGAGGCGTCCGATGCGTGCGAAGCCGATGAAACGTCGATGAACACCGTCGCGTCGGCCTCGCCGCAACGGCATCGATCCCGCATCGTGAGGACATGCGCGAGATGTCGGCTCCGGCGAAGGTGCTCGCAGCTCTGGTCACCGCATTGGTGACGATTCCGCTGGTGGGATCGGCGGCAGGCTCGGTGGCGGCGTTCGACGACGTGGGGGCGACCGTCGACGCGGCGGCCGCGTTCGGGGCTCCGCGCCGCGGGGTGGGCGAGGTGGTGAACAAGGTCGTCGTCATCGGGATCGATGGGCTGATGTTCGACAAGGCCGACGCCGCACAGGCACCGCGATTGCGGCGCCTCGCCGCGCAGGGGCTGCTGTCGCAGGGGAACATCGCGGGGCACATCACGATTTCCGGGCCGTCGTGGGCGAGCGCGCTGACCGGAGTGTGGGACACCGAGCACGGGATCACCGACAACGAATTCGACGTGACTCCGTTCCTGGCGCACCCGAGCGTGTTCACCCGGATCGAACGGGCCGACCCCACTCGGCACACGGTGTCCATCGGCACCTGGCACCAGATCGCGACGATCGCCGCCACCGGTGACCGGCGCGCCGACGTCGCCCTCACCACCGCACCGGTCGCCGACGATCCCGACGAGTCGGCCACCGATGCCGCTACCGCCGCCGAAGTGGTGTCCTCGATCGAGCGTTCCGGCCCCGATTTGATCTTCACCCACCTCGACCAGATCGACCTGGCGGGCCACCAGCACGGCGGTGCGTCCCGCGCCTATCTCGCCGCGATCCGCCGGGTGGACGCGCTGGTCGGTCAGATCGTCGCGGCGGTCGACGAGCGCGCGCAAGCCCGTCCTCGCGAACAGTGGACCGTGCTGGTCACCACCGACCACGGCCACCTCCCGACCGGCGGCCACGGCGGCCAGACCCCGGCCGAAACCGCCAACTTCGTCATCGCCCGCGGCCCCGACTTCACCCCCGGCACCGTGACCAGCGCCCACACCCTGGTGGACCTCACGCCCACCGTCCTCGACCTCCTCGCCGCCCCGCCCGGCCGTCTCGACGGCCACAGTCTCCGCGCCCGCCCGACCCCGGGCGACGAGCGCTGACAGCTTCGCCACGCCACGCACTCTCCCTCAGGCGAGACCCCGCGACTCGGGTCGGAACAAAACCACTGATCACGCTGGGAGATGGGTAACTCATCGGGGACGTCGAAAACCTGTCGAACAACCTATCCGCAGGCCCGGAAACTCACTACGCTGCCCGTGAACGACCGGCAGAAACCGCGGAGAGGCGGATTAGCCGCAGGCCTGTGACCCTGGTGACTCGAACACCAGGTCGGTGCGGGGACTAAAGTTGAGGACCCGGGCGGTTGCAGCACTCGGCCGACAGGTCCGAATGCAGCGTGAGAGGTGGTGGCATGACTCGACAACTCGGCGAGGCGAAGGTCGGGCAGGAATCCACCGGAGCCACGCCAAGCCAAGGTGCCCCGGCGAAGACCCCCGAAA
This sequence comes from Nocardia sp. NPDC127606, assembly GCF_042671725.1. Lineage (NCBI taxonomy): Bacteria > Bacillati > Actinomycetota > Actinomycetes > Mycobacteriales > Nocardiaceae > Nocardia > Nocardia sp. NPDC127606. The sequence continues at coordinate 172,094 of NZ_JBHXWQ010000001.1, forward strand.
CCGCCAAGCAGTCCCCGACAGCCTCGGTGCCCAGCTCGGCCTCTCGGCGGGTCCGTGCGCGGCTGGCTCGGCGGATGACCGGTCAACGGGGGATCGCGGCGGTCAAGCCCGTCCTCGAACCGTTGGCCACCGTCCACCGCGAGCTGTACCCGAAGGCCAATCTCGGCCTGCTCCAGCGCGCCTTCGACGTCGCCGACGAACGCCACGCCAAGCAGTTCCGCAAGTCCGGCGACCCCTACATCACGCACCCGCTCGCGGTCGCCAACATCCTGGCCGAACTCGGCATGGACACGACCACCCTGGTCGCGGCCCTGCTGCACGACACCGTCGAGGACACCGGCTACTCGCTCGAGCAGCTGAAGGAAGAATTCGGGCAGGAAGTCGCCCACCTCGTCGACGGCGTGACCAAACTCGACAAGGTCAACCTGGGCGCGGCGGCCGAAGCCGAGACCATCCGCAAGATGATCATCGCCATGGCCCGCGACCCGCGTGTGCTGGTGATCAAGGTCGCCGACCGGTTGCACAACATGCGCACCATGCGTTTCCTGCCGCCGGAGAAGCAGGCCAAGAAGGCCAAGGAAACCCTCGAGGTGATCGCGCCGCTGGCGCACCGCCTCGGTATGGCCACGGTCAAATGGGAGCTGGAGGACCTCGCCTTCGCGATCCTGCACCCCAAGAAATACGACGAGATCGTGCGCCTGGTCGCCGACCGCGCGCCCTCGCGTGACACCTATCTGGCGAAGGTACGCGCGGAGATCACCAACACCCTGGCCGCGTCGCGGATCAACGCGATCGTCGAAGGCAGGCCCAAGCACTACTGGTCGATCTACCAGAAGATGATCGTCAAGGGCAAAGACTTCGACGACATCCATGACCTGGTCGGCATGCGGATCCTGTGCGAGGAAGTCCGCGACTGCTACGCCGCGGTCGGCGTCGTGCACTCGCTGTGGCAGCCGATGGCGGGCCGGTTCAAGGACTACATCGCGCAGCCGCGCTACGGCGTCTATCAATCGCTGCACACCACGGTCGTCGGCCCCGACGGCAAGCCGCTCGAAGTGCAGATCCGCACGCAGGACATGCACCGGACCGCCGAGTTCGGCATCGCCGCGCACTGGCGGTACAAGGAGACCAAGGGCAAGCACTCCGGTGACGCCGCCGAAGTCGACGACATGGCGTGGATGCGTCAGCTGCTCGACTGGCAGCGGGAGGCGGCCGATCCCGCAGAGTTCCTGGAATCGCTGCGCTTCGACCTGAAGTCGCCGGAGATCTTCGTCTTCACGCCCAAGGGCGACGTGATCACGCTCCCGCAGAAGTCCACCCCGGTCGACTTCGCGTACGCCGTGCACACCGAGGTCGGGCACAAGTGCATCGGCGCGCGGGTGAACGGTCGCCTGGTGGCGCTGGAACGGCAGCTGGAGAACGGCGAAGTCGTCGAGGTGTTCACCTCCAAGGCGCAGAACGCGGGACCCAGCCGCGACTGGCAGAAGTTCGTGGTCTCACCGCGCGCGAAAGCCAAGATTCGCCAGTGGTTTGCCAAGGAACGGCGCGAGGAAGCGCTCGAGAGCGGCAAGGAGCAGATCTCCAAGGAGGTCCGCCGCGTCGGGCTGCCGCTGCAGCGGTTGATGAGTGTCGAGGCGATGACCGCGGTCGCGCACGAGCTGCACTACAGCGACATCTCCACCCTCTACACCGCGGTCGGCGAGCACCAGGTGTCGGCGCATCACGTGGTGCAGCGGCTCATGGCCCAGCTCGGCGGCATCGGCGATGTCGAGAACGAGCTGGCCGAGCGGTCGACACCGTCGACCACGCCCTCCCGCCAGCGTGTCACCGGTGACGCGGGCGTGCTCATCCCCGGCGCGCCGGGAACGGTCGCGAAGCTGGCCAAGTGCTGCACGCCGGTGCCCGGCGACGAGATCATGGGGTTCGTGACCCGTGGTGGCGCGGTGAGCGTGCACCGGACCGACTGCACCAACGCCGATTCGCTGCAGGAACAGTCGGAGCGGATCATCGAGGTCGAATGGGCGCCCTCGCCCTCGTCGGTGTTCCTGGTCGCGATCCAGATCGAGGCGCTCGACCGCACCCGATTGCTCTCGGATGTGACCAAGGTGCTGGCCGACGAGAAGGTCAACATCCTGTCCGCCTCGGTGGCCACCCATGGCGACCGCGTCGCGATCAGCAAGTTCACCTTCGAGATGGGCGATCCCAAGCACCTCGGTCACCTGCTCAATGTGGTGCGCAACGTCGAAGGTGTCTACGACGTGTACCGGGTGACCTCCGCCGCCTGACCCGACCACGGCCCGGGCACTCTCCTCGCGAGGGTGCCCGGGCCGCTGTCTGCCCAGGTGATCGCCGAAAGGTTGCTGTTCGCATCGGGTTTGCCGGGGGCAGTGAAAGGGCCGATTAGGGCAGCGGTTGGGTTACCCGGAATCTGTTACGGTTTAGTGCGTTTCAACGCTCCACTGGTCAGCCGAAACGGACTGTGATGCGGATCGATATGGCTCGGTGCACGACACGACTCACGGGGACGCTGATCGCGTTCACCGTCGCTTCGCTGTCGCTTACGGCGGGGGTGGCCGGCGCGGAAGACGGTACACCCACCACGCCGTCTACACACGTATCCATCGCCGCGTGTCCGGCACTGTATGCCTTGGGAATTCAGGGCACCGGCGAGTCCTCGCCCGACGCGGCGCCCAGCACCGACACCGGGATGCTGTCGACGGTGTTCCGTCCGATGCTGGCCGGTGCGGCCGACGCGGGACTCGTCGATCGTGCGTACGTGCCCTATGAGGCCGGTTTCGGCGGTGCGGTCCAGGGCGGCACGGTGCCGTACACCGAATCGGTGGCCGGTGGCCTGGAACGACTTCGCGCGATGGCGACCCAGGTGACGCAGCGGTGCCCGGACACCCGGATCGCGGTCGTCGGCTATTCCCAAGGCGCCCATGTCGCCTCGCTGTTCGCCCAGGAGGTCGGCGCGGGCACCGGAGCACTGTCCGCGGACAAGGTCGCCGCGGTCGCGTTGTTCGCCGACCCGACGCGCGCCGAGAACGCGCCACTGTTTCCCGGCGCGCCCGATCGGACAGCGCCGCTGGCGGCGCCGGGGACCTCCGGCGACGCGGTAGCCGACATCGGCGCGGTGCGCCAAGGGGTCGCCTCCGGTGGCGGGCTCGCCCCGCGGAGCGAGCAGGCCGACGACTTCGGTAAACTCACCGGTCGTGTCGCAAGCTTTTGTGCCACAGGCGATCTCGCGTGTGATGCACCGCAGGGCGCGCCGATCGTGCGCGCCGTCACCAACCTCATGAGCCAGTCGAAACTCTCCGGCGGCGACCCGATCGGTTCGTTGACCTCGATCGCGCAGGCGCTGGCGTTCACCTCCATCAAAACCGCCACCGCGGTGGTCGAGGAGGACATCTCCGGCGCCACCCTGGCCGACGTCTCCATCTCGCCGACGAAGTCGATCTCGCAGCGACTGTCCGACGCCTCGGACCCGAACAGCAAGCTCGACATGAACGCCGCGTACCAGGCGCTGCTGAAGGTGGGCGTGATCGGCCTCAACGCCGTCGCCACCGTGGTGAAGTCGGTGATCAGCCCGGCGAGCATCAGCGAATTGGCCACGGCCACACTGTCGAACCCGCTGGCCGGGCTGACGCTGCTCGGCACGAAACTGGCAGGCGCGGTCCCGCAACTGGTGCCGCCGACCACCGGGGTTCGGCTGGTCAACGAGGCGTTCACCGCGGTTCAGCAGAACGTGACCGACAACGCCGAACTCCTCGACGTCACCACCTGGGTGCGCTACTGGGACACGCTGCAACGCCATGACGCGTACTCACGCATGGGTGTCGGCGCGAACGGCGCCACTCCGACGCAGTACGTGGGCGCGTGGTTCGCCGCGCTCGCCCGTGACGCCGCAGGCGTTTCCGGGAAGGGAACCGTACCGGTCGGCGGGTCCGACTCGCGTGGTATGGGAATATTTCAGAGCCCGACCGGCGCGTCTACGACAACCAAACCCTCCGGTGGGGGACAATTTCCGTTCGGGACAGGAGCCGATGGCGCCTCATCCGGCGGCGCGACGACTCCGCCTGCCGCGACACCCGTAACCACCGCACCCACCACCCGTCCGTTCTCTGTGAACTGATCACCGAGAGGTCATTCGATGCGAACTGTGCCCGGCGCCGTGGAAAGGGGGGAATGTTGAAGTCGTACAACGAATTGTCGCGCTGGTACTCGGCGCTGGAGCCCGAGACCGAGACCGGCGCCCCCGCGCGCCCGGACACTACCGAACCGCTGGCGGGCGACGACGACAGCATCGACCGACATTCGACGAGTCCCGACGCTGCCCCGATCGCCGAGTCGGCGCCGGAGCACGCCACGGTGGGGGAGCGTGAGCCGGAACAGTTCAGTCTCGGCCTCGACCTTCCGGCAGCCACCGGTGACTCGCACCGCGGGGAGGCGGGGCATCAGGCGAAAGTTGCCGCTGACCCCCACAGCTGGAACGTCGAGCCCGAGCCGAACGTCGGCGATCCGTCACAACGGGCCACCGGGTTCGATGACGCGACAACCGAATCCGCCGGCTTCGGTGCGGCCGAGTACGAGAAGCGGTCCTATCCGGTCGAACCGGAGCCCGAGCCCGAGCCCGCTCCACCACCCCCCGCGCAACTGGCCGGACGCCGCAGCGACTTCACCGGCGGCTGGTCGGACTGGGTCGCCGACTCGGCACCCGGCCCCGACGACGACTACGACGCCGAACTCGTCCAGTTCCCCTGGCCGGAGTCCGCCGCCGACGAATACGACGACGCCCGCGTGCTCGAACCGTCCGGTGCCCTGCGCGCGAACCGGAAACGTCAGCGCGCCTGGGTGGTCCTCGCGGTCTCGGTCCTCGTGCTCGTTCTCGCCGCGACCGGCGTGTTCTTCCTGCTCTTCGGACGCGGCGACAGCAACACCGCCCGCGACGCCGTCCCGCCACTGCACTTCACCGCGGGCAACCTGACCGCCGACACCGCGGGCTCGTGCCCGACCGAACGCACCGAGATCGTGCTGCGCAGCGCCGAAGCGGGCGGCACCGACTCGGGCCCCGACGCCGTCCTCGCCTTCCAGTACGCCTACTACGTGACCCGATCGGGGGAGCAGGCCAGAGCGGTGGTCACCCCCGACGCCGATGTCTCGCCGGCCGCCGTGATCCAGCGCGGTATCGACACCATCCCGGTGGGGACCACCCACTGCGTGCGGATCACCACAGTCGCGGCCGACCGGTTCACGGTGGAGGTCACCGAGTTCCGGCCCGCGGGCGCACCGGCCACCTACACCAAGCAATCGGTGCGGACAGCGCTGGTCGGCGATCGCACGCTCATCACGGGCATCGCGGCAGGGTAAGGAGAGGCGATGACAGACGATTGGAGCCGATGGCTCGACGAGGCCCCCGAGGGGGACCCGTCCGATGACCTGGCGCGTGATCCGGCTCCGGTGGTGCGGTTGCGGCGCCGCAACGGTGAGCGCCGCGACGGTACCCGCAGGCCGATCCTGGTGGTCGGCGGCTGCGGCGGCGCGGGCACCACGACGACCGCGCTCGGCCTGGCCGCGGAGCTCGTCACCGCGGGTGCGACGACAGTGGCGGTCGACGCGACCGCGGCGGGCAGCGATATCGCGCTGCGCGGGGCCGACAAGCACCTGCACCCGGTGAACCTGCAGTCCTGGGTCTACGGCCGGGGCGACGACGAACCGGCACCCCTGGAAGACTGCCTGTCCCGCTCCACCTCCGGGTTCGGACTGCTCTGGCGGGACGCGACCCCGCTGCGCCGCCGCGCGACATTTCTCACTGTCGCGCGGGCGCTGGACACCGGCGGGTACACCGCGGTCTACGACGGCGGCAACCCGATTGCCGGACGGCAACTGCGGCCCCTGCTCGACGACGCCGATATCGCACTGGTATTGGCCATCCCGGCCCGCGTCGACGCCGCCAACCGGCTGCGCGTGACCCTGGAATGGCTCGACGACCACTACGGCGACGACGGTGCCGGCGTGGTCGCCGACACCACTATCGTTGTCTCGCATCAGTACTCGCACGACGACTCGCGCGTAGCGGAGCATTTGCGCGAACACCTGTCGGGGTGGGTGCGTGAGGTCGTCGAGATCCCCTACGATCCGCATCTCGCGCGCGGGGAACTCGTCCGCCACGCCGAACTGGCCGAGGCGACGCGTTCGGCGTATGCGAGCTTGCTCGCGGGGGTGGCATCATGACGGCAGCCATGAATCTTCGTCGTCGTCGTGAACCGGACGCCCCCGCCGGTGTAGTCGCGCCGCCAGAATCGCTGCGCGCCAAGATCTGGGAGCGCCCGGTGCCGGGGGTCGGCCGGGCGCCGCTGGTGTGGTTGCTCGGCGTGCACGGTGGCGCGGGCGCGACCACGCTGTCGCACGTGCTCGCCCCCGCCGCCGACGCGCGCGGGCGCTGGCCCGGGGTGTTCGACCGCGAATCCCCCTATGTCGTGCTGGTCGCCAGGGAAACCATCTCCGGACTCACCCGCGCGCACGATCTGCTGCGCCAGCACCACGCCGGGCTCGCGGGCCCGGCACTGGTTCTCGGCCTGATCACCGTGGCCGCGCGCCCCGGCCGGATGGCGCCGGAGATCCGGCGCTACCGGGAGGTGGTCGGCTCGCTGGCCGGGCACGTCTGGCAGGTGCCGTGGTTCGAGGAATGGACTCTGGTGGAGTCCGATGTGCTTCCGGTGTGGTCGCCGGGCGACGAGGTGGCGGTCAAGAAACGCCGCCCCGACCCGCTCGACGACGTGCCGGTCGAAATCGGTGACCTCGGTACCGATGTGGTCGCCGCGATCCGCACCAGTCTCGGCCCGCCCACGTCGGGCGAGGGTCGATCGTGAACGCCGGGCGGTTCGCCGGTCGGTGGTGTACAAACGTGTGTCGTCGTCGAAGTGTTTGTGGCACAACACCTTTACTGTGGGAGAAAGGCACCCGATGAGCATGCTCCTTCTCGCCGTGCAGGACACGTACGGCACCGTGCTGGCCCAGGTCGGTAATCCGACCCCGGAGGCTCCTCCCGGCTCGGAGAAGATCCTGCAGCTGGTGCGTTACCTCACCTGGTTCGTGCTGCTGTCGGGCATCTGCGGCATCACCTACGCGGGCGGCAAGTTCGCGTGGGAGCGCTGGACCGGTGGTGGTCTCGAATCGCCGAAGATGGTGGCGGGCGCCATGATCGGCGGCGTCGTGGCGACCAGCGCGGGCACGATCATGAGTGCGGTCATCGGTTAGTGATCACCGTGCTCGCCTACAAACAGATCCCGGCCGACGTGTTGGCGCCGATGATGCAGTTGCTCAACTGGCTGCTCTGGTTCGTCCTGCTGTCGTGCCTGGCCTGGATGATCCTGTCGGCGGGTCGATTGTGGATCGCGTTCCGCAGCGACCTGGCGGTCAACGACGCCTCACACGGCGTCCTGATGAGCCTGATCGGTGCCTCGGTCGCCAGCACCGCGTCCGCGATCGCGCTGGCCTTCCTGCCCGCATGAATTCCACAGTGACACGACCGGTTGCGGTCGGTATCGCATTGCTCGCCGCAGCAGTCGGCTGCGGCGGCGGCGGCGGTGGCGATACCGGCCCTGACCTGACAGCCGCACCGACCGGGGTGGGCTGGCAGGGCTACCAGGGCATCTCCCTGCCGCACGCCGACCAGGGCCCGAAAACGGTGGAGCAGGGCGCCGCGACGGGGTTCGAGCATTCCCCGCGCGGAGCGGGGCTGGCGGCACTGACCCACACCATCCGATTGTCGGTGGCGCCGGACAGTCAGTGGGCCCAGGTGGTGAACGCCGAACTCGTCCCGGGGCCCGCGCGCGACGAGTGGGCGATCAACCGAGTACAGCTGTCCATCACCGGACCCGCCACGGCGGAGTACGCGCCGAAATTGTTGGGTTACAAAATTACCGAATATCGTGACGAGCGAACGACTGTCGACGTCTATACCGAATACTCCGACCGGTCACGGGCGGTGAACCACACCACGGTCAGCTGGTACGGCGGAGACTGGCGACTGCAGTTACCCGATCCCCGTTCCATCGACCGACCGGTCGACCCGATCGATGAATTACCGCAGGACATTGTGACATTGGAGGCACCGCAGTGAGCGAGAAGGAGCCGGGCACGCGCGACCGCGCGTCCTTCGGCATGATCGCCTCCGGTGCCCTGCTCGCCCTGATCATGGTCGTCGGCGCCGTCGTGTACTTCACGCGCGACGGCAGCGGCGAGGTGGACAACTCACCGCCGCCCGCTCAGGCCGCGGGCGGGACGGGATTCGCCGAACCCGAGGTCGACCTGCTCGGCAGGCGGGTGGACATCCCGAACAACCCGGCGGGTCAGCCGCTGGCCCAGCAACCGGGTACGCAACGTACCGCCGCGGACCCGGATTGGCTGACCGGCGCGCCGGAGGGCACCACGAAACCGCACGGCTGGCAGCGTGTCTACGGCGCGTCGGTGCCGTTCTCCACCTCCGACGGGCCGTCGCGGATCGAGGACGGACTCGCCGTCGGCTACGCCCGGACACCGCAGGGCGCCGCGCTGGCCGCCGCGCAGATCACCTACCGGCTCAACGCCCGCCCGGCCGACCGCGACCTGTACGTGACGCAATTGCGGGTCAGTACAGCGCAGCTGGCCGCCTACGACTCCGCGTTGTCGGGCGAGCGGCTGCCCAAACAGCAGCCGGAGAAGGTAACCCGGTATTTCGTGGCCTCCGACGCGTTCAAGATCGATGATTTCGCCGAGGATCTGGCGATCGTGCGGCTTGCCTCGCGCGGTCCGGTGATCGATGGCAAGCAGTTATATGCCGCCATGCGGATGATCGTGGTGTGGGACGCCGGTGACTGGCGGCTCAAACCGTCGACGACAGCAAATACCCAGACCGAGTACGTGGAATCGCTGGCGGGGTGGACGACATGGTGATCGAGGTACAGCACAGCCCGGATCGATTCCGCGCGGACCATCGAGGGGTGCCAACAATGCTGAGGCGGATCGTCACCATTTTCGCGGTGATCTTCACCGTGATGATCGCGACGCCGACGGTGGCCTACGGCCAGACCTACGGCTTCGACGAGGCGTGCAACGAACTGCACGACACCCTCGACAGCGTCGCGATCCCCGGAGTCTCGCTCGGCGACGCGGCGTCGGCGGTGTGCAAGGCGGGCAATGCCGCCTCCCACCCCGGCGACGCGGCCACCGCGGTCAAGGACAAGGCGTGGGATTCCACCTTCGGCAAGGTGGTCGACTCGCTGATGAAGGGCCTCGGCGAGGCGCTGATCCTGGCGTTGACCTTCTGGATGAAGGTGCCCAACGAGGCGGTGAGCGACTCGGGGGCACTGTTCACCAAGATCAACGACTACACCTATCAGATCCAGATATTGCTGTTGATCGCCTCGGTGATCATCACCGGCGGCAGATTGGCCGAGGCCAGACGTGGGGCGGTCGTGAGCGAGGCCGCCGAATCGTTCCGCCTGTTCGCCAGGGTGGTGTTCAGTTCGTGGATGCTGGGTGCGGTGATCGTCGCGGGCACGCGAGCCTCGGACAAGTTCTCCGAGTGGATCATCGAAGACGCCACCGGCGGCAATGCCAAGAACATGGCCGAGTTGATGGTGAAAACCAGTAAGCTGCAGGCCTTTTCGCCGGGCTTGGTGCTGATCATCGCCATCGTCGGCCTGCTCGGCGCGCTCGCCCAGATCGTGCTCGCCATCGTTCGGCAGGGTCTGCTGGTGGTCGCCGCCGGCGTGCTGCCGCTGGCCGCCGCCGCCTCGGCGACCGGCACCGGCAAGCAGTCGTATCAGAAACTGGTCGGCTGGATCATCGCGTTCATGCTGTTCAAACCGGTGGCCGCGATCGTGTACATGATCGCGTTCACCACCGCGGGCCACGTCGACGAGACCACGGCGTCCGGCGGCTTGCCCAGCGGCGAGGACGCGCAGCGGATGCTGGTCGCGCTGGTGCTGCTGTGCAGTGTGGCGTTCGTGCTGCCCGCGCTGATGCGCCTGGTCGCCCCCGCGGTCGCCACGGTCGGCACCGGTGGTTCGGGTCTGATGGTGACCGGTGGTGCGGCGGTAGCCGCGATGGGGCTCGGTGCGATCGGCACCAAGGCTGTCGCCTCTCGCCCGGTGGCGGCGCCCGGCTCTGCGGGCTACTTCGGTAGTGGCGGTGCGGGTCCGCGGCCCAGTGGGCCCGGCGGCGGTACGGGCGGCGACGGTGGCGGAAACACGCCGCGACCCGCGCCGCCACCGCGCGGGGGCGGATCCGCGCCCCCGAGGACCAGTTCGGGCTCGGTGCCCGCGGGGGCGGCCCGCAACGTGGCCGCCGCACGGACCGCGGCCAACACCACCGCGCGCGCGGACCAATCGATGGGCGACGTCGCCGGTGACCGCTGGGCGAATCGTTCACCCGACCTCGGCAGGAGCACGATTCCGCGATGACGACCTCGGCGACCGACACCTACGAGCGCCGCTCGTACGGGCTGTGGCAGAAACCGCGCAGCGCGGGCCTTTTCGGCCTGCGCTGGGAAGAGACCGTGATCGGTTTCGTCGTGGTGATCACGGCACTGATCTGCGCGATGGTCGGTGGATTCAAATGGGGTCTCGTCGTCGGCGGTTTCGGCGCGCTGGTGATGGTGCCCCTGGTGTGGCGGACGGGGGGCCGCTCGGGCTATGAGACGGGACTGATGATGTTCAACTGGAGGCGCTCGCGCAACAACGGCGAGCACGTGTATCGCGGTGGCCGGTTCTCCCGGATCCCCGGCGGTGTCACGAAATTGCCCGGGCTGCTCGCGCCGTCGAAGCTCTACGAAGGCATCGACGCCGGTGGGTATCACTTCGGGATGATCCATCTGCCCGCGTTCGCGCAGTACACGGTGGTGTTGCGGGCCTGGCCGCAGGGGCACGAGGCGGTGGATCAGCCGGTGATCGATCGCTGGGTCGCGGCCTGGGGCACCTTCCTCGCCTCGGTCGGGCAGACCAGCGACATCGTCGCGGTGGTGCCGGTGATCGACACGGTGCCCGAGACCGGAAACCGGTTGCTCAACGAGGTGTCGACGATCACCCGCCCCGAAGCCCCCGAGCTGGCCCAGCAGGTGATGTACGAGCTGGCGACCGAATTGCCGCAGGAGCGTGTGCAACTGCTGCCGCGGGTGGCGATCACGTTCAAGGCGACCACCGCCGAGCGGCGCAAGAACCCGGCCGAGGAAGCGGTGGAGATCGGGCGCAGGCTGCCCGGTATCTGCGCGGCGCTGGCCGAGGCCGGCGTGCGGGCGCAGCCGATGTCGGCGGAGGAGGTCATCTCCTTCATCCGCCGCAGCTACGACCCGGCCTCGCAGGCCGACCTCGAGGTGGCCGCGGCCGATCCCGGTGGGCACGGTCTCGGCTGGGACGACGCGGGTCCGGTGTCCTACGACGAGAAGTGGGATCACCTGATCCACGACGGTGGCCGCTCGGTGACCTGGGAGATGGACGCCGCGCCCGAGGGCGCGGTGGACGAGCGGGTGCTGCAGCGACTGCTCGCGCCCAATCCCGAAGTGCCACGCAAGCGCATCGCGATCGTCTACCGGCCGCACTCGGCCGCCGACGCCGCCGAGATCGTCGACGACGACTTCAAGAACGCGCTCGTGGCGCAGCAGAGCGAACGCGGCGTGGTGTCGGCGGCGGCGACGCTGCGCGTCGGCGCCACCCAGCAGGCGCGCGAGGAGCAGGCCCGCGGACACGGTGTCACCCGGTTCGGCGCGCTGGTCACCATCACCGAACCGCTGCGCGGTGATCTGCCCCGCATCGAGGCCATCACCCGCGACCTGTCCACGCAGGCTCGGCTCAAGATCCGGCGCTGCTACCGCTACCAGTCCGCGGCGTTCGCGGCATCTCTCGGTTGCGGCGTGATCCTGCCCGAACACGCAACCATTCCGAAGGCATTGGCGGGGTGAGGCGATTATGGGACGCGACTACGAACCCCCGGTGCGCGATCGCGACGACGTCGCGTTGCGCCCGGTCCACCGGCCGCCGCGCATCCGTGGCGAACGCGAGCCACGGCCCGCGGGGAGCGCGCCGCGCGTGAGCGACGACGTGCTCGGCCTCGACGAGCGCACCGAACGCGACGAGCGAGAAGGCTCGGCGCGGGGATCCCGCACGGCCGAAGGTCGTCCGCCGGTCGAGCACCGCTCGCGGGAGGAAGCCCGCACCGAGCGAGGTCGTCCACCCCGGCCCCGTGGCGAGGAGCCACGCAGGCCACGCGAGGACGAGCCGCGTCGACCGCGTGAGGGCGGGCGGACGCGGGGTCCGCGTCCCGATGCCGACCGGGGCGCCAGGGCGCGCGCCGAGCGTGGATTGCGCGACCAGGATCACGGTCCTCGGCTGGAACACGAACGCCCATCGGGTGATCCACGTCGGCGCCCCAAGCAGGCCGAACCGAAGCCGATGAAGAAGGCGCGCCCCGCCAAGGCCGTGCGTGCGGTCCGGGCCGACGACGCCGCCGACCGGGCGATGGGTTCGGGTCGGTCGGCGAAATCGACCAAGCCGGAACGGCGTTCGCAAGGTCCCTCGCTGCTCGACGACGCCACCCGCGCCCGCTACGAGATGATCGCCCGCGAGCAGTCGGGTCTGCGCGCGGCCTGGGCGACGTTCCGGATCCACACCGACGACCTGCGCCGCAACAACGCGCACGCGCGCACCGAAGCCGTGGTCAAGGACGGGTTCGACCGCACCACCGCCGAATTGACCGACCGGGGGTACTCGGGCGCGGGCGGCGGCAAGATGAACGTCGTCGGCCGCCCGGTGGAGTATCGCGCCACCACCGCCCAGGTGGCGGGTCTGTGGCCGTGGTCGGTCGGTGCAGGCGCGCCGCTGATCGGCACTCCACTCGGCTCGCATCTGCACACCGGCGCCCCGGTGTGCTTCGATCCGATGAACTGGTTCATGCGCGGCAGCTTCATCACCGCGCCCAGCCTGTTCGTGCTCGGCCTCAACGGTTTCGGCAAGTCGTCGCTGGTGCGCCGGATCGTGCTCGGCGGCATCGCCCAGGGCATCACCCCGCTGATCCTGGCCGATGTGAAACCCGACTACCGCAAGATGGTCGAGCTCGTCGGCGGCCAGGTGATCGACCTCGGCTACGGGCACGGCAAGCTGAACCCGCTGGCCGCGGGCGTGCTCGGTTCGGTGGTGCCGCGCCTGGCGGACAAACCCGCACTGCAACGTCAGGTGCTGCAGGATCTGCGCGCCCGGCAGGTGACGCTGATCGCGGGCCTGGTGGAACTGGTCCGCGGCGCCCGCGTCGCCGACTTCGAGGAAACGCTGATCGCCACCGCGCTGCGCATCCTCTACCAGCCCGGCGGCTTCACCCCCGACAAACCGCCGATCATGGAAAACCTGCTCGAGGTGATCGTCGGCGGCGGCGCCGAGATGATGCTCGACGCGGGCGCCGACAACGCCGACGAATACCAGAACGCGATCAAGGGGCTGCGCCGTTCGCTGCGCGCGCTCACCCAGGGTCCCTTCGGCGCGATCTTCAACGGCCAGACCAGTGTTCCCATCGATACCGGCGCCGTTGCGGTGTGCATCGATGTCTCGCACATCCCCAGCGGCGACAAGAAGCTCAAGGCCGCGGTCATGTTGGCCTGCTGGGCAGACGGTTTCGCCTCCGTCGAGGCCGCGCACGTGCTGGCCGACGCCGATCTCGGCCCGCAGCGCTACTTCCAGGTGGTGATGGACGAGCTGTGGCAGGTGCTCGGTCTCGGCGACTTCATGGTCGATCGCGTCGACGAACTGACCCGTCTGCAGCGCGGTCTGGCCACCGCCTTGATCATGATCAGCCACACCATCAAGGACCTGCAGGCGCTGGGGTCGGACGCCGCGATCGCCAAGGCCATCGGCTTCCTGGAACGCGCGCGCGCCAAGATCTTCGGCGCGCTACCCGCCGAGGAGATCAGCAGACTCGACTCCACGGTGCCGTTCACCTCGGCCGAGCAGGAGATGGTGACGAGTTGGTCGGCGCCGCAGGCCCTCACCGGTGAGGCGCTCAAGCCCGGCCAGCAGCGGCCGTCGCCGCCCGGTACCGGCAAGTTCCTGCTCAAGGTCGGCGAGGATCGCCGACCGGGCATTCCATTCCACATGGAGTTCACGGTGTCGGAGCGAGAAAGCGGAATCCACGACACGAACCAGCGCTTCAGCGAGTTCGGCGACAACCCGAGGGGCACGCCGGACTATTCGAACGGGAGTGAGCAATGATGCCGCACCGGTCCTATCGCCGGGTCTCGCCGGAGGTCCGCAATGCCGCCGTCGCCCAGGTGGTCGCGCTGACCGACAAGTTGCGCAGCGAATCGGAGGCCTGCCGAATGGTGGCCGAGCAGATCGGCGTGCACGCCAATTCGGTGCGCAACTGGGTCCGCGCGACCCAGGATCCGAGCCTGGACCGGATGGACGCCACCGCGCTACGCCGCAAAGTGGCTCTGCTGCAGCAACAGCTGGCCGCCGCCGCGGAAATGAACCGCACGCTCGCCGACACGCTCAACGAGTCCCGGCGCCGAACATGAACTCCGCCGCGGCGGACGTTGCGCGAATCGGCGCCCGGCGCGGAACGCGGGGAGGCGGCCGGTGAACGTCCGCACGATGATGATGACGGTGTTCGGCTCGGTCGTCGGGTTGGTGGCTCTGGTGTTGGTGATCGTGCTGCCGTCGTCGGATGAGACCTGCGAGACCGGCGATGTGCTGGTCGGATCGTCGGTGCCCACGCTGCCCGAACTCGGTGGTGACAACCGCGCCGGTGCGACGAGTGCCGCCGCGCCGACATCGAATCCGGCGGTCACCGGTACGCCGTCGCTGGCCGCTGGTGTCGGTCCGCTGCGCCGCACCTTGCCGCTGGAGACCGGAACGTTCACCGTCTCCGATGTGTTCGGTTCGCGCGGCGGCGATCACAAGGGCATCGACATGGCCGCCACCGACGGCACCACGATCTACTCGGTGTCGGACGGCAGGGTCGTCGCCGCCGGTCCCGCTTCGGGTTTCGGCAACTGGATCGTCGTCGATTCCGTCGACACCAACGGCCGCGCCTACTCCGCGGTGTACGGCCACATGTGGGACGCCGGCGTCAAGGTGCGCACCGGCCAGACGGTGACCGCGGGTCAGCCGATCGGGATGGTCGGGTCCGCGGGCGAATCGAGCGGCCCGCACCTGCATTTCGAGATCGTGCCCGGTGGCCGGTTCACCGGTGGTCGTCAGATCGATCCGGTGCCGTGGCTCGACGGTGCGCCGACCCCGGATGTCGGTGGCGCGCGGGCGTTTTCGAGCGATCCGAACTGTGTGCGCGGATTCGGCAGCGCCGGTGGGGCATTGGCCGACGGGAAGGTGCCCGCCGAACTCGAGATCTGGTATCGCCGCGCGGGGACGGTGTGCCCGGAGATCTCCTCGTCGCTGCTGGCCGCGCAGGCCAAGCAGGAGTCGGGATTCCGGCGCGGGCTCACCTCGCCCGCGGGCGCCCAGGGCCTGGCCCAGTTCCTGCCCGGCACGGCGGCGGGCATCAATCCCGAGGACGGTCAGCCCTACGTCATCGATGCCGACGGCAACGGGTCCGCCAGCGTGTGGGACGACGGCGACGCGATCATCGGCCAAGCCCGCTACATGTGCTCGATCGCCCACAAGATCGCGGGCTGGATGGCCGCGGGGCGCGTCTCGGGCGACCTGGCCGCCCTCACCCTGGCCGGCTACAACGCCGGTGAGGGCGCGGTGCTGGCCTCCGGGGGGATGCCCAATCAGTATGCGGCGCACTATTCCGAGACCAGGCCCTACGTCACCAACATCTTGTCGATGGAACCCCAGTACCGGGCGCCCGGCGCGCAGGGCCGATTCACTCCCGGGCAGGGCAGCGACGGCGAGCAGATCGTCGAGGCCGCCCACGACTGGCTCGGCACACCGTACGTGTGGGGTGGCGGCGGCGCGCAAGGGCCGAGCGGTGGCGGATTCGACGGGCCGGGACTGACCGCGGCGGCGGTGTTCGCCGCGTCCTCGGGCGCGGTCACGTTGCCGCGCACCGCCGAACAGCAGTGGGAGGCCGGACGGGAGGTCCCGATCGCGAAGGCGGCGGTCGGCGATCTGGTGTTCAGCGGGTTCGGACGGCAGGGCCCGACACAGGTCGGGATCTACGCGGGCAACGGTCGGCTGATCCAGTCGGTACCGCCGACGAGCAACCGTGGTGGCGGGGGTGTCGCCGAGGTGGCGGTGCCCGGCGACGCGCGGGCGAGGAGGGTGTTGTGACCACGCGACCAGCGATAACCTGGTGGGAGAGAACACGAATCCGCACAACCCCGGCGGTGATGCTCGTGGCAGTCCTGCTCTCGGTTCCGGCGTGCGGTAGCGATGCCGAGCCGACGCGCCCCGAGGCGACCTCCACCACGCGGCTGCTCGAAGCCGCGGTCGACCCGACGACTCCCGACGGTGTCGCGGTGGTCGCGCTGCGCGAGGTCTACACCTGGAACCCCGCGACCGAACAACCGGGATCCTCGCTGCAGCGCGCGCGAGAATGGCTGGGGCCCAGCATGATACGTATGCTGGACAGTTCGATCGGGGCCACCGAGACCCCGAAACCGTCGCTGCAGTGGGCCGACTGGGCGAAGGCGAAAGCGCGCGTGGAGGCGTTCACCTTCGCCTCGGGGGAGCCGGCGCCCGCGAGCGCCGATCCCACGGTGGCGCAGTACAAGATCGGCATCGAACAAACGGTCGTCTACCCGAACGGACGCACCGAAGCCCTACCGCCGAGCACGGTCATCGCGACCGTGGTGCAGACGCCGCAAGGCTGGCGCCTCGACGCGTTCCGCTGACCACCCACCACGTCCACACAAGGAGGCACCCGTGGCGAAGAAGAAGGTGACGGATCCGGCCGCGGTCGGACCCGACACGACGCTGATCATGATCATGTTCGGGTTCGCGGCGCTGATCACCCTCGCCGTCGCCCTGCACCTGGGCAACGCGCTGGCGGTGGTGCCGCAGACCATTCCGATCAACCCGATCGCGGTGGTCGCCGATCTGGCGCGGGGCAAGCTGCACTGGCCGCGCGCTTCGACGGTGATCGTGCTGTTGGTGATCGCGTCGGCCATCGCCTATGTGGTGATCCGCAAGCAGATGAGGAAGCGCGCGGGTGCGGGACGGCTGGCGGTCGACGACAAGGCCGACTACATGGGTAGTGGTAGCGCGATCGCGTCGATCACCGAGGCCGGGGTGCGCGAGAAGGCGTCCGATCTCGGTATGAAGCTGGGCACCAACGACTCGCCCGGTGTGCCGATCGGAATCGCTGTCGCGGACGGCACCCCGCTCTACGGTTCCTACGAAGACCTGCACCTCGACATCTGGGGTCCTCGCCAGGGCAAATCCACGTCCCGGGTTATCCCGGCGATCCTGTCCGCGATCGGGCCTGTGCTCGCGACGTCGAACAAGCGCGACGTGGTCGACGCGACTCGTGACGTACAGGAAGCCAAGGGCAGCCGCACCTTCGTGTTCGACCCGCAGGGGGTCGCCGGTGAACGACCGACCTGGTTCTGGGATCCGCTGGGCTGGGTGAACTTCCGCACCGAAGGATGCGAGATGCGGGCAGCGCGGCTGGCCGGGCACTTCGCCGACGCCGAGACCGGCGGCAGCGCCGACGACGGCGACAACTTCTTCGATCCCGAGGCCGAAGACCTGCTCGCCGCGTTCTTCCTCGCCGCCGCGATCGCGGGCAAACCGATCACGCAGGTGTGGGAATGGGTGACGAACCCGCAGAACACCGAGGCGATCGAACACCTGCGCGGCGCCGAACACCACTTCACCGCGTCCGGCCTCGCCATGCAGTACAACGCTGACGAGCGCACCAGGAGCGGCATTTTCGGTACCGCGAAGAAGATGATCCGCTGCCTGCAGCTGTCGAACGTGCATCCGTGGATCACTCCGGCCGACGGCGTTCGGCCCCAGTTCGACGAGCTGGAGTTCATCGAACGCAACGGCACGCTGTACTGCCTGTCGCTCGAGGGCCGTGGGTCGGCGGCGCCACTGGTCAGCGCGCTCACCGAGGCGGTCATCGATGTCGCCATGCGCAAGGCGTCGCGTTCTTCGGGCGGACGGTTGCCGATTCCGTTGCTCGCGGTGCTCGACGAGGCCGCGAACGTGGTGCGCTGGAAGGATCTGCCCAAGCAGTACAGCCACTTCGGGTCGCGCGGCATCGTGGTGATGACCGTGCTGCAGTCGTGGGCGCAGGGCGCGCGCTGTTGGGGTGAGGCCGGAATGAGCGCGCTGTGGTCGGCCGCCAATATCAAAGTGCTCGGCAGCGGAGTCGATGACATGGCCTTCCTCCGTGATCGATCCGAGGCGATCGGCGAGTACGACTCGATCTCGGCGTCGATGTCGCAGTCGGGCAACAGCAAGAGTTACTCGCGTTCGCTCAGCTCGTCGGTGACCTTCACCGCGCAGGGCCTGGCGACGCTGCCGCGCGGCCGCGCCATCGTGTTCACCTCCGGCCAGCCCGCCGTCCTGGTGCGGACGGTGCCGTGGTGGGAGTCGGACTACGCCGACGCGGTCAAACGGTCGATCGAGCAGAACGACCCGACTCGCAAGACCCGCGTCGAAGACCTTTTCGGGTCGCCGTCGCTAGCGAAATCTGTTCCGCCGGAAGAGATGGGTGAAGTCGAGGAGGTCAAGCCGCTATGAGCTACGACAATGTCGCCAATGGTGAGATTACGAACGGCTACCAGGGGGTGTACGAGTTCGTCACCGAGTACTTGAGCCAGGTCTACCGACGCCAGGTCACCGATATCAGTGACACGGTGTGGTGCCCGGAATGGTGGCACCACAGCGAGGCCGTGATCCGGTTGAGCGCGCTGTGGCAGGCCTGGGAGCATCACCGCCTGCAGGGCGGGACCGGTATCAGTGTGTGGTTCCTCGATCATGCGGACCCGCACATGACCAAGCTGTTCGACCCGAAAGGGCCGTTCAAATACTGCAGTGTGCGCAACGGTCACAAGGGGATGCTCGAACCGCTGCCGCTCAAGAAGCCGGAGGGCGCGGACGCGCAGATGTTCGGCAGTCCGGACATCGACCGGCTCTGGCAGAAGGGCCGCGTACCGGACTGACCGAATGGATGCTCGGATCCCGTTGCCAGGCAAGGGGATCCGAGCATCCTCAGAGCCGAGTCAGCGCCCGCGTTCGATTCCGCGTTCGATTCCGCGTTCCCCGCGCTGGCGCGCGAGGGTAGCGCGCATCACCGTGTCCCTGGACCGGATCGCCTCCTCCGGCGAGATGCCCTGGCCCATCTCGACCAGCATCCGAACCTGGGTGAGCTCCGGAGCGACCCCGGCGCGCTGCAGATGTGCCGCGATCGCCGAGCGCCGCTCCGCCGAGTCGTAGCCGACGCTCGGCGTCGCCGCGGCGCTCGATGCGAAGGCGGAGCCCTCAGGCTTGTTGAGGTTGATTCCGCGCGATTCCACACCGCGCGCTTCCACCGTGCGCGACCCGACCGACATCATCTGCACGAGTTCGATATTGCGCGGATCCTTGGCCTTGAGATCACGCGCCTCGCGGATCTGCAATTCGCGCGCTTCCTTCATCTTGGCCTCGATCGCCTTCGCCCGTGACTCGGCCTCTTTCTGGCCGTGTTCACGCGATTTGACGGCGACCAGAATGGCCATCTGCAGCATGGTGCGCATCATGGACGCCGTTTCGCTGCCGATGTCGTCGAGTTCCGCCATGACTGCTCCCCGATGCTGCTGTGGAAGTGGACATCTGAGCCTACCGCGTGCAGGACACGGTGCGATGTCCGGCGGGCCGCGTGGACAGCGGAGAAAATGCGGGTGAGCGGTCTGTGGGCCGGATGAATCGTAGGGTTGCCTAGCCTCTGATGATCTTCTTCGCACGTCGGGGCGGGAAAACCGGAAACGGACCGGACACGCGAGCGTGTCCGGTCCGTTTCCGTGCTGGAAAAGCGGGTGTCAGCCCACCTTGACGGAGTTGAACGAGATCGGGACGGCAGGCCCGCCGTCTTCCGCGCCACCCTTGACGCCGCCGCCCGCGACCTTGTCCAAGGTGGCGAGTCCGGCCTCGTCGATCGTGCCGAAGATGGTGTAGTTCGGCGGCAGCTGGGTGTCGCCGAAGACCAGGAAGAACTGGCTTCCGTTGGTGCCCTTGCCCTCCGGGGAGGTGCCCGCGTTGGCCATCGCGACCAGACCGCGCTTGTAGTTCACCGGCTGCTGCAGCGCCGGGTCACCGGCGGGGAACAGGTCGGTGGGGTATTCGTTGTCGAAGCTGTAGCCGGGGCCGCCCATGCCGGTGGCCGCGGGGTCACCGCACTGCAGGATGCCGAAGCCCGGCGTGGCCACGATGCGGTGGCAGCTGGTCTTGTCGAAGTAGCCCTGCTGGGCCAGGCTCACCATCGAGTTGACCGTGCAGGGTGCCTGCGCGCTGTTGAGCGACAACCCGATCGGGCCCTGGGTGGAATCGATCGCCACCTTCACCTCGGGACCGTCGGTGGCGACCGATGTCGTGGTCGGCGCGGTGACAGGCTTCGCCGGGGGTTCCTGGCCCACCGGGTAGCTGCAGTCGACGGTCGCGGGCTTGGCCGCGGGGGGCGGCGGACCGGGGATGTCGAGGGGAGTGTTGACGAACTGGGTCGTCGGCACCGCCGAGGACGACTCGGCGTTGGCCGACTCACTGTCGTCGCCCCTGGTGAGGAAATACACGCCGGTCGCGGCGGCCGCGACGACTATCACACCCAGTACCGAGCCCGCGATCGTCAAGCGCTTGCGCTTCTTCTCCTGCTCGGCCCGTCGTGCCAGCTGGCGCTCCAGCTTGCGCTTGGCCGCCGCCCGTCGCTGTTCGTTACTCGGCACTACCGCGTTCCTCCCGTGTCGTCAGGTTCGTCTAGAGGGTAACCGGTTGGACGCGGGGGGCGCCCGTGGGGAAAACTGGACCATCGTGACCAAGACCAGCAGCTTCACCGCCCCGAAGGGGGTCCCCGACTACCTGCCGCCCGGTTCGGCCGAGTTCGTCGCCGTGCGCGACGGCTTGATCCACGCCGCCCGACTCGCGGGGTACGGGCATGTCGAGCTGCCGGTATTCGAACAGACCGCCCTGTTCGCACGGGGTGTCGGCGAGTCGACCGACGTGGTCAGCAAGGAGATGTGGACCTTCGCCGACCGCAACGGCGAGAGCTTCACCCTGCGTCCCGAAGGCACCGCAGGCGTGATGCGCGCGGTGATCCAGCACGGTCTGGACAAGAGCGGTCAGCTGCCGGTGAAGCTCTGCTACGCCGGTCCGTTCTTCCGGTACGAGCGCCCGCAGGCCGGTCGCTACCGGCAGTTGCAGCAGGTCGGCATCGAGGCGATCGGCATCGACGACCCCGCCCTCGACGCCGAGGTCATCGCGATCGCCGACGCCGGATTCCGCTCGCTGGGCCTGGACGGATTCCGGCTCGAGATCACCTCGCTCGGCGACGAGACGTGCCGTCCGCAGTACCGCGAACTGCTGCAGGAGTACCTCCGTGGGCTGCCCCTGGACGAGGAGACTCAGCGCCGCGCCGAGATCAACCCGCTGCGCGTGCTCGACGACAAGCGCCCCGAAGTGCGCGAGCTGACCGCGAACGCGCCGCTGATGATCGACCACCTCTCGGAGTCGGCGAAGGCCCACTTCGAGCAGGTTCTCGGGCACCTCGACGCGCTCGGCGTGCCGTATGTGGTGAACCCGCGCATGGTGCGCGGTCTGGACTACTACACCAAGACCACGTTCGAATTCGTGCACGACCAGCTCGGCGCGCAGTCGGGCATCGGCGGCGGCGGCCGCTACGACGGACTGATGGCCGAACTCGGCGGACAGCCGCTGTCGGGCATCGGTTTCGGCATCGGGGTCGATCGGACGGTGCTGGCACTCGCGGCCGAGGGCAAGTCGGCGGCCGATCCGGCGCGCTGCCAGGTGTACGGCGTCGCGCTCGGCGACGCGGCCAAGGCGAAGCTGGTCGCGCTGGCCGGTGAACTGCGTGCCGCCGACATCAGTGTCGACCTGGCCTATGGCGGACGCGGGATGAAGGGCGCGATGAAGGGCGCCGACCGTTCGGGGGCGAAATACACCCTCGTGCTCGGCGATCGCGATCTCGCCGAGAACACGATCGGCGTCAAGGAGATGGCGACCGGTGAGCAGCGGTCCGTCCCGCTCGACGGTGTCGTGGCGGTGCTGCGCGAGGAGCTCGGTCGCTGAGGCCGCTCGCACAGCGGCTGGGCGTCGCGCTCGGCTGCTGAGGTCGGTGGGGCGCGGTAATCTGACCGCGCCTCATGCCGGGCGGGCCGGTGGGGGCGGAGAGGCAATCGTGGACGGGCAGTCCGGGCAGTCGGCGGCGACGGAGCCGGTGGGAATCGACCTGGTGGCGCCCGAGGTGTTCGCGCCGATGTTGCGCAGGCTCGCGCTGGCCGCGCTCGGCGTCGGCGTCGGTGCGGCGTTGCTGTCGGCGGTCTGGCTGAGCTGGCCGTACGCGATCCTGATCGGCCTGGCCGTCGCCGTCCCGACCATCGGTTACGTCTTCGTGTTCCAGCGGCGGCGGCTGTGGTTGAGCGGCACCGTGATCCGCGCACACCGGCTGTTCGGCGAACACACGGTCGACCTCGCCGACGCCACAGGTGTGCAATTGCTGGCCTATCCCGCACGGCTCAGCCGCATCGTCCTGCGGGTCACCGTCGGCGGCGACACCCAATTGGTGCCGCTGGCGATGTATACCGACGTGGGTAGCGGCCGCGAACTGCACCTGCTCGGCCTGCGTAAACTCGCCGACGCACTCGCCGCCAGCGAACTCGCCGCGGCCATCGCGATCTCGGAGGTGCTCGTCGGGCAGTTGCGTGCCGAGGCTCGCGACGCCGGGCTCGACGAACGTCCGCTGTATCGCGCGGTGCGGTCGGTGCGTAGCAAGGACAGCGTCTCGCCGGTGGTCCTCACCGATTCCGAGGTCGCCGCACTCGGCTGAGCGTCGCCCGATCGTGTCGTGGCCCGACCGCTCTCCCCGTGGTCAGCCGAAAAGGGCGAGCTGCGCGTCCTGCGGCGTGGGCGGGGGAGCGGCCGGCGTGGTGGGGCCTTGGACTCGGCGTAGGCCGTGGTGGTCGAGGAGGGGATTCACTCGGTCGCGTAGCCAGTCGCGGTAGAGGGGAGTCACAGTGCCGCCGCGGGCGTAGAGCTGGCGGTAGCGGCGCATGAGCGCGGGGTGTTCGGTGCCGAGCCAGGTGAGGAACCAGTCTCGGGTGGGGCCGCGCAGGTGCATGGGGAAGGCCATGGCGCTGGCCGCGCCCGCATCGGCGATCGCGGCGAACAGGGCCTCGAGGTGGGCTCGGCTGTCGGTGAGGCAGGGGATGATCGGCGCGGCCATGACATGGACGGTGAAGCCCGCGTCGGCCAGCGCGCGGACCAGGTCGAGCCGGGCGCGCGGTTCGGGGGTGCCCGGTTCGAGGCTGTGGTGCAGGTCGGGATCGAGGATGGCGATCGACACCGCGACGCTCACCTCTACGCGCCGGGCCGCCTCGGTGAGCAGCGGGAGATCGCGGCGCAGCAGCGGGCCCTTGGTCAGGATGGAAAAGGGGGTGCCCGAATCGGAGAGCGCGCGAATGATGCCGGGCATCAAGCGGTATCGGCCCTCGGCCCGTTGGTACGGGTCGGTGTTGGTGCCGAGCGCCACCGCCTCGCGCTGCCACGAACGGCGCATGAGTTCGCGACGCAGCACCGCGGCGATATTGGTCTTCACCACGATCTCGGAATCGAAGTCCTCGCCCGCGTCGAGGCCGAGATATTCGTGGCTGCCGCGCGCGAAGCAGTAGCGGCAGGCGTGCGAGCAACCACGCATCGGGTTGATCGTCCAGCGGAAGGGCAGCGCGGAGCTCTCGGGCATCTTGTTCAGCGCGCTCTTGCACAGCACCTCGTGGAAGGTGATGCCGTCGAACTCGGGGGTGCGGACGGAACGGACCAGCCCGGCCCTGGTCAGGCCGGGCAGCGCGCCGTCATCGGCGTCCAGGGTCTGAGCTTGCCACCGCACCCCACGAGTCGAACATTTGTTCGAACAGCTGTCAAGCCTGACGCGACGTCCGCAGGAAGTCGACGAGGTCGTTGACGGTCTCGGTGGTCGGGCGGGGGCGGTAGCCGAGTTCGCGTTCGGCCTTGCCGTGGTCGACGACCGGCGCCGAGATCAGCGCGCCCAGTGCGGCTTTGGACAGGCTGTCGGAGCCGAAACGCCTGCTGATCGGCTCGATCACCGGCAGTGTCGCGCCGAGTACCTTCGCCGGGATGGCGAAACGTGGGCCCTTGGCGCCGGTGCGGGCCGCCGCCATCCGGCAGAAGTCCATCATCGTGGTCATCTCGCCGCCGAGCAGGTAGTTCTCGCCGGTGCGGCCCTTGTCGCCCGCGAGGATCAGGCCCTGGGCGACGTCGCGCACGTCGACCAGGTCGAAGCCGCCGCCGATCATCACCGGAATCCGGCCGCGCATCGCCTGGGCGGCGATGACGTTCAGCCGGGACAGGCGACCGGGGAGGTCGACCGGGCCGTAGACGCCGGTCGGATTCACGATCACCGCGTCCAGCCCGCGCTCGATCACCGGGCGCAAGGCCAGTTCGCCGGACCACTTCGACCGGTCGTACACGGGCAAGCCGGGATCGTCTGAGCGGCCGGAGGTCTCGTCGATGTGCCCGCCCGCGCGGTACTGGTCGAAAGCGTGGATGGAGCTGGTGTGGACGAACCGGCGCACGCCCGATTCCAGTGCCGCCTCGGCGGTGACGCGCACGCCCTCGGTGTTCACCCGCCACGCCAGATCGTTGCGTTCGGCGAGGGTGATCAACGCGACGAGGTGGTAGACCACCTCGGCGCCCGCCAGCGCCGCACGCATCGACGCCGGGTCGAGCACATCGCCTTCGACCCAGGTGACAGCCGGATCGGCGGTGGTCGGGGCGGCGCGGTCGATCGCGACGACCTCGTGGCCGCGCTCGACGAGCAGAGGGATCAAGTTGGTACCGAGGTAGCCGGCTGCGCCGGTCACTGCGACCTTCATGAGCCCGAGGATATAGAACATGTTCTAGTTTTGATAGTGGATCACGCAGATCGAGGGTGGCACGACTCGAAAACTGTCCGGGAGTTCGGCTATATTTGGCGCCAATCGCAGTTGGGTGGTCGCGTCGGGAGTTTCGCGTCCGTCGCTCGCTTCTGTAGTGCAGACTTTTCACGACGAGTTGGGGGGATTTCGCATGACCGATCTCTCGGTGCAAACCGAAGAAGTCGCTGCGTTCGCGGCGACCAATGGCGGGGTGGCGGCACAGGTCGCCGCGGCGGGCAATATCGACCTGGTTGCCAGCGTGTCGGCGGCGACGCCGGTGTTCGGCCTCATCGGCGCCGACTACCTGGCGATGTTCGCGGCCGCACAAGCGTTGCAGGCCAAGGACATCAACGACCTGTCGGCGAAGTTCAGCTCGCTCTCCGACGCGGCCTTCAAGACGTCGGTGACCTTCGAGACGACCGATATCGACAATGCCGCCCAACTCGCCCGTCAGGCCGCCGGCCTGTGAAGCCGCTGAGTTCGGACGCGGGCGTCATCGCTCCCGATGCCGCGATGGCCGCTGCCGATGCCGCGACGGCATCGGTGATGGGTGCGGTACCCCTCGATGCGCAGGCGATCCTGGACGTCCCGCTGATGCAGGTGCCCGAGGATGTGGCGACCGACGAGGAAGCGGTCTTCACCCTCGCGCAGAAGATCACCGACGAAGCCCAGAACGGCAGCATGTCGCCCGCCGGATTGGGTGGGCTCGGTGGCCTCGGCACCGGCATGGAGCCCCAAGACATCCTGTCGGGCGTCGCGGACGACGCGTCGTCCGCGCTGAGCGGCCTACAGGGGACGGTGGCTCAGGTCGCCGCGCCCGCGTCCGCCGCCGCGCTGACCGCGTTCGACCAGGCCAAGTCCGCGCTCACCGGCACCTCGGGTGCCGGTGCTTCGACTACCTCCGGCGCGAGCACGTCGGCCGCCGCGACGACGCTGACCGAAGATCCGGTCGCCGCACTGATGAGCGGCCTGTCGCTGCCCGCGCTGCCCGGCATCGACACCCTGTTCCAGCCGTTCCTCGACCTGCTCAGCAGCTTCGGTTCCGGCGTTTTCGGCTCGCTGGACCCGACCGCGATCCTGAGCAATTCCTCGGCGGTCATCGAGCAGGCGATGACCCTTGCCCAAGGTGGCGTGAAGACCGTCCAGCAGGTGTGGGAGGGGCAGTCCGCCGACGCGGCGACCACCGCCAGCCAGCAGGCGCAAACGCAGGGGCAGGACACCAGCCAGCGCGGCATCGATATCTCCGCGCTCACCCAGCAGGCCGCTGCCGTCGTCCAGACCGGCAACGCCCAGCTCACCACGATCGCCACCACCTTCGCGGCCCAGGCCACCGCGCTCGCGCCGACGATCATGCTGCCGCCGACCCAGGCCACGCTGATCGGCTTGGCCACTTCGCATCTCGGTGAAGCGGTGTCGGTCGTCAACGTCACCCGTGGGCAGCTGATGGGGTACACCGGCGAACTCAGCGGCGTCGTCGGGCAGTTGGCCGGCCAGAGCGGCCTGCCCTCGCCCGAGGAAGTCCTCTCCGCGGCCTCGGAGAACATCGGCGAACCGCTGCTCACCCAAGCGGAGGAGGCCCTGAGCGGCGGCGGCGATTCCTCTACCACCGCGGCGAGCACCACCGCGGGTACCACCACTCCCGGCTCGACGTCACCGTCCAGTGTCGGCACCGGTGGCAGCGGCGGTGGTTCCGGCGCCTCGCTCGGCGCGCTCGGTACCGCACGGGGCGGCGCGGGTGGCGCAGGTGGCGCGGCGGGCAGTACCGGCGGCACCCCGAGCGCGGGCACTCCGAAGTCCACCGCGGCCGTGCCGGGTGCGGCGGTTCCGGCGTCCGGCCGTCCGATGAGCACGGTGATGGGCTCCGGCACCACCACGGCCGCCGGTACCGGCGGTACCTCCGGCATGATGGGCGGCGGTGGCGCGGGAGCCGGCGCGGGCCGTGGCAACAACGAGGAAGAACACGGTCGTACCGTGCAGCCCTACCAGAGCCGCACCGGCAACGACGATCTCACCGGTCCGCTGGGCGAATCCACGCCCGACGTCATCGGTGCCGTCCACGAGGACGAACGCGACGCGGACGCGACCGCGGATCGGTTCTGACCGACAAGGGGCTCGCCGGTGAAAACCGGCGAGCCCCTTGTGGTTCAGTGTCGAACGATCAGCTCTTGAAGGCGTCGACCAGCTTCTTGTAGAGGTCGGTGAAGCGCTTGCGGGCGGCCTTCTGCTCCGGGTTGAGGCCATCGGACGCCTCGGGGGAGTAGACGACCAGGTGGGCTTCGTCGGTCGGATCGTCGGGCATCAGGTCGATGATCTGGGTGCCCCGGTTGTCGCCCGCCGGCATCCCGAAATCGGTCTCCGCGAGCGCGTTGATCTCCTCGAGCGCGGCCGAGATCACGTCGGCGGCAACCTTTCCGGTCACCTGCTTGGGCGCGGTCTCGGGTTTACGGTCCTTGCTCACCGCGTCGGGCATGTGCACGGCCTTGCCGTCGGCGAACACCTGCAGGACCGGACGTAGGTCGGTGCGCTGTGACCAGCCGTCGGGGATCGTGGTCAGGCTCACCAACGGTAGTGGCGCCGGATCGGCATGGGCGAGTGCGCTCGCGCCGCTCAGGGCGAGAGCGCAGACAAGCAGTCCGGTCAGGGTCGGGCGCATGGGTTCCCCTCGATCGAAAGACAGTGCGTGGGTATCGCGTTCGAGGCGTCAGCGTATCCCGGGCGGGTTGTCGAGGTCACGGGCGGAATAGGTGTCGCACGCCTGCACCGACCCGGTCCGGTAGCCGACGAGGAACCACTTCTGCCGCTGTTCGGAGGATCCGTGGGTCCACGACTCGGGATTCACACCGCGACCGGCCGAGCGCTGGATGCGGTCGTCGCCGACGGCATTGGCGGCCGACAGCGCGTCGCGAATATCCTTGTCGGACAAAGGCTTCAGGAAGGGCTGTCCGCCGCCCGGCGAGGGCTGCTTGTCGGCGAAGTTGGCCCAGATGCCGGCGTAGCAGTCGGCCTGCAGCTCGGTGCGGACCGCGCCGGAGGTCGCGCCCTGCGGATCGCGCTGAGCCTTGCCGATATCGCCGAGCTGGTTCTGGATGTGGTGGCCGACCTCGTGCGCGACCACGTACTCCTGCGCCAGCGGTCCCGCGCTCGCGCCGAAGCGATCGGTGAGTTCCTGGAAGAAGGCGGTGTCGAAGTAGGCGGTCTGGTCGGCGGGGCAGTAGAACGGGCCGACATCACTGGTGGCGTTGCCGCACCCGGTGCTCACGCCGCCGGTGAACAGCACCAGTTCGGGCTCCACATACTGCTTGCCGGTCTGCTTGGGCAGCTGCACCGACCACACCGCGTCCAGGCTCTGCGCGGTGGCCACCACCCGGCAGTCGACGTACTTGTTCGCGTCGGCGCCGGTCTTGCAGTGGGTCGGCGTCCCCGCGGTCCCCGGCTGCGCCTGCTGCCCGCTCTGCGCGCCGGTGAAGTTGCCGAGCACCGTCCCCGGATCGCCGCCGAGGAGCAACGTGATCACCAACAGGATCAGACCGCCCGCGCCGCCGCCGAGGGCGAGTTTGCCGCCCATGCCGGGTCCGCCGCCCGACGAAGCCCGGCCGGGATCGATCTGCATACCTTCGTTGAAGGTCATCGCGGTACTCGCCTTCGCTCGGTTGTCCAGCTGTCTCACAGCGCGATTCACCGTCGGCGGGAGCGGCGACGGCGGACAGGTGTCACAAGCTTGACACGGTGAGGAAGATATCGGTTTTCATCCGGGCACCGTGTCTCACTACGATGGCAGTGCACGCGGTCATCTGCGCCGGTGCGACAAGTCCGTGAAAGTCTGTCGAAAGGAATACCGTGCTGCGCACCCACTTGGCTGGTTCGCTGCGAGGCGAGCACGCCGGTCAGACCGTCACCCTCACCGGCTGGGTGGCGAGGCGTCGTGACCACGGTGGTGTGACCTTCATCGATCTGCGCGACGCCTCGGGCGTCTCGCAGGTGGTTTTCCGCGAGGGCGAGGCGGCCGAACAGGCCCACAAGCTGCGCGCGGAATACTGTGTGCAGGTCACCGGTGTGGTGGAACGGCGTCCCGACGGCAACGAGAACCCGGAGCTGCCGACCGGGCAGATCGAGGTCGACGCCAAGGAACTGGTCGTGCTCAACGAGAGCGCGCCGCTGCCGTTCCAGCTCGACGAGACCCCCGGCGACGAGGCCCGCCTCAAGTACCGCTACCTGGACCTGCGCCGCGAAGGCCCCGGCCACGCCATCCGCCTGCGCTCCAAGGTCAACGCCGCCGCTCGCGACGTGCTGGCGAACCACGACTTCGTCGAGGTCGAGACCCCCACGCTCACCCGCTCGACTCCCGAGGGCGCCCGC
Source organism: Nocardia sp. NPDC127606 (assembly GCF_042671725.1). Classification (NCBI taxonomy): domain Bacteria; kingdom Bacillati; phylum Actinomycetota; class Actinomycetes; order Mycobacteriales; family Nocardiaceae; genus Nocardia; species Nocardia sp. NPDC127606. The sequence goes on from NZ_JBHXWQ010000001.1 coordinate 201,522, forward strand.
GACTTCCTGGTTCCCGCGCGCTTGCAGCCGGGTAGCTTCTATGCCCTGCCGCAGAGCCCGCAGCTGTTCAAGCAGCTGCTGATGGTCGGCGGTATCGAGCGGTACTACCAGATCGCGCGCTGCTACCGCGACGAGGACTTCCGCGCCGACCGTCAGCCCGAGTTCACCCAGCTCGACATCGAGATGAGCTTCGTGCGCCAGGACGACGTGATCCTGCTCGCCGAGGACATCCTGACCGCGCTGTGGAAGCTGATCGGCCACGAGATCGTCACCCCGATCCCGCACATGACCTACGCGGAGGCGATGCGGCGCTACGGCTCCGACAAGCCCGACCTTCGCTTCGGTGTGGAGATCACCGAGCTCACCGACTACTTCAAGGACACCACGTTCCGCGTGTTCCAGTCGGAGTACGTCGGCGCGGTCGTGATGCCGGGTGGCGCGAGCCAGCCGCGACGTCAGCTCGACGCCTGGCAGGAATGGGCCAAGCAGCGCGGCGCCAAGGGCCTGGCCTACATCCTGATCAACGAAGACGGCACCCTGGGTGGCCCGGTCGCCAAGAACCTGACCGACGCCGAGCGCGACGGCTTGGCCAAGCAGGTCGGCGCCGAGCCGGGTGACTGCGTGTTCTTCGCGGCCGGTGCGGTGAAGTCGAGCCGTGCCCTGCTCGGTGCCGCGCGCGGCGAGATCGCCCGCAAGTGCGACCTCATCGACCCGAACGCCTGGGCCTTCGTCTGGATCGTCGACGCCCCGATGTTCGAGCCGACCGCCGACGCCACCGCCAGCGGCGACGTGGCCCTCGGCTACTCGGCTTGGACCGCGGTGCACCACGCGTTCACCTCGCCGAAGCCGGAGTCGATCGACACCTTCGACACCGACCCCGGTTCGGCGCTGGCCTACGCCTACGACATCGTCTGCAACGGCAACGAGATCGGCGGCGGTTCCATCCGTATCCACCGGCGCGACGTGCAGGAACGCGTGTTCAAGGTGATGGGCATCGACCACGACGAGGCTCAGGAGAAGTTCGGCTTCCTGCTCGATGCCTTCTCCTTCGGCGCCCCGCCCATGGGCGGCATCGCCTTCGGCTGGGACCGCATCACCGCACTGCTGGCGGGCGAGGACTCGATCCGCGAGGTGATCGCGTTCCCGAAGACCGGTGGCGGCGTCGACCCGCTCACCGACGCACCCGCGCAGATCACCGCACAGCAGCGCAAGGAAGCGGGCATCGACGCCAAGCCCGAGGTCAAGGGCAAGGGCGAGGCCACCGACGCGCCGAAAGTTGTTGCGGCCGAGAAATAGCGGTCATCGGAGGTAGCCCGGTACCTTCTGGTCAGTTCCCGTATCGCCACGGCGATACCGATCAGGAGGACACCGGTGCTACATCTTCGAGTCATCAGCCCGCCCGAGCAGACCGACGAGCTGGTGCGGATTCTCGAAGCCGACGCCGGCGTCACCCACCTGACGGTGGCGCGCGGCATCGCGCTCGACCCCGTGGGCGATCTCGTCCAGGCCGATGTGGCGCGGGAGGCGGGCAACAAGGTGCTCGCCGATGTGAAGTCGCTGGGCATCGTCGAGCACGGCGGAATCACCCTCGGGCCGGTCAGCGCGGTGCTCTCCGATGCCGCGGACCGCGCCGTGCGGGCGGCGCCCGGCGATCCGAGTGACGCGGTGGTCTGGGAGCAACTGCTCAAGGAAACCCGCGAGGAGTCCTCGCTCAACGCCACCTTCGTGGCGTTCCTGACCATCGCCTGCCTGCTCGCCGCGATCGGGGTGGCGACCAACTCGCCGGTCACCATCGTCGGCGCGATGGTGGTGGGCCCGGAGTTCGGTCCGCTGGCCGCGCTGTCGGTGGCACTGGTGCGCCGCAATTGGCGGCTGGCGCGGCGCTCCATCATCGCGTTGGCGGTGGCGTTTCCGTTCGCGATGGTGGTCACGCTCGGCGCGACGATCGTGTGGGAGCAGCTCGGCTGGATCACCACCGAGGGTGTGGTCGACGCGCACAGCGTCGACTTCATCTTCGAGGTAGGTCCGTTCTCGCTGGTGGTGGCGCTGCTCGCCGGTGCGGCGGGGATGTTGTCGCTGGTCACCGCGAAGTCGGCGGCCCTGATCGGGGTCTTCATTTCGGTGACGACCGTGCCCGCCGCCGGGTACGCGGTGGTGGCGGCGACCATCGGACAGTGGCACCGGGCGTTCGAGTCGGCGGGCCAGCTGGCGCTGAATCTGGTGGGCATCGTGATCGCCGGCGTGCTGGTGCTCGAGCTGCGGCCGAAGGCGGGCGACGAGAAGGGCCCGGTCGGCCGGTTCAAGCGAGCCATCGGCATGCGGACCGTGCTCGAACGCTGACCTCTAGACGCGGGCGACCGGTCCCGCCGTCAGCATCCGGTAGGAGTACGTCACCGCGATGACGCACACCGGTCCTGCGACGAACAGGCCGAGGCCGCACAGCACCGCGCCGACGAGGGTGACCAGCATGACGGTGAGCGCCAGCAGCAGCGCCGCCCACAGATTCGCCAGCACCAGCTGCGCGCTCGCCTTGATCGCTTCCACCGGGCCGTAGTCCTGATCGATCACGAAGTGCAGCGAGAACATGCACAGGAACCCGGCGATCAGCCCCGGCGCCAGGCACAGCGACGACAGGAGCAGGGTGATGGTGAACGCGAGCAGCGAGGTCAGCAGGACATTGCCCGCGTTCACGAACCGGAAGAACGATCCGAAAGCCGGTGGGTATCCGTCGGTTTCGTAGAGCGCGCCGCGCACCATCGCCGCCTGCAGCAGCCACAGTGCGACGATCACAATCAAGAACAGCAACAGCACGCTGAACGGCGATGTCGGCTCGACGATCTGGACCACGGCGACGAAGCCGAGATAGATCAGCACACCCACCGCGGTGACGCCGAGCCACGGACCCGGGTTGGCCCGGAATCGTTCCCAGCCGTAGCTCAGCGAACGGCCGATATCGAGGGCTTGTGCTCCCGAATGGTAGTAACCGGGCGTCTGCCCGCCACCGCCCTGCGACACGCCGGATGCGGGGGCGGCGGGGTAAACCGGATTCTCCGGTTTCGACTGGGGGACCGCGTAACCGGGACCCGTGCCCGCGGGCCCGTACTGCGGTGTGGGACCGCCGTGTCCGGCAATCGGCGGCGGCGGCTCGACCGGCTCCTGCCCGTACTGGGCGGCGCCGGGCCCCTCGAATTGCGGATAGCCTGCGCCACCGGCCATTCCGTGCCTGCTCGGCCCCGAACCGGGAGCCGGTGGTTGCCCGGTTCCCTCGTGTCTGCCCGTGGGGCCGGCGAACTGTCCGCCACCGCCCGGAACAGGCGACCCGCCCGGTGAATCGCTCGATGCGGCGTACGGAGTGTCGGTCACTGTGATAGACCTTTCGACTCAACCGGTTTGCGGTGTGGCGCACAGCAGTTCACGATGAGAAAACCCGAAGACCGGCTGATGTGTCAAGCGAACAGGCACACACGCGCAACCTCGGCGCCAACACGCCGAACGACGCGGAAAGGTTGTCCAACCGCTCGCTAGAAGTGACCGGGTACGAGTAGCTTGAGAGGCGATGACCGCACTATTGGCCGAACGCGCCGCCGACGTCGTGTCCGCAGCACAACAGTTGCTCACAAAGCGAATGGGTGCTCCGGTAAAGCTGAGTGATCCGATGGAGCTCAGCGGCAGTGGTAGGACGACAGTCCTACGCGTGCGTGTTGCGGAAAACGCATTTTCGTTGCCGCGCACGCTGATCGTGAAGCAGGTGCGCGGTTCCAGTCCTGACCGCCGCGCCGGTGGTTTGGCGCCCGGCGTCGCCAGCATCGACGCCGCGTTCCTCCGCGAGGCGGTGTCCTACCAGTTCACCACCGCGCTGAGTCGCGAACAGCGGCCCGGAGCCTTCCTGATCGCCCACAGCGTTCCCGACCGGCTACTCGTGCTGTCGGACCTCGGCGAGAACGCCTTGCTCACCTCGGTGCTGCAGGCGCGCGTCGAGCCGGGCACCCGCAACTCGCTGATGGCGTTCGCGCAGGCGCTCGGCCGGATGCACGCCGCGACCGTCGGCCGCGAACCCGACTTCGTCGCCCTGATGCGCCGGGTCGACTCGGCGCATCGCGTCGACGGGATCGCCCAGCAGGCGCAGGCCGCCATCGCCGAGGTTCCGGGTCTGCTCGAAGCCGAGTTCGGCATCGAGGTGCCAGGGGAGATCGCCGAACGCATCGTGCACGGCAATCGCCTGTTCACCGGTGGCCGCTATCGCGCGTTCAGCCCGTCGGACCTGTGCCCCGACAACGTGATCATGAACGAGGAAGGCGCGCGGTTCCTCGACTACGAGTGGGGCGGTTTCCGCGACGCCACCCTCGACATCGCCTACGCGCTGGTCTCCTTCCCCGGCTGCCTGTGCGATTTCGAACTCTCGCGCAGCCGTGCCAAGGAAATGGTCGAGGCGTGGCGTTCGGCCGTGGTCGGCGTGTGGCCGTCGCTGGCCGACGACACCGTCCTGGCCGAACGGATCCTCGAGGCCCGGCTGATCTGGGTCTGGCTGTCGACGTACTGGTTCCTGCCCGCCGACCACGCCCGCATCGCCACCGCGCGGGAGCACGGGCTGTCGGTGCCGCGCTCGGAGGCACTGATCAACCGGTGGTCGGCGCTGGCCGAGGACGCCAGGATGACCGGCGACGACGCGGTCGGCGACTTCGCCGAACAGGTCTCGGCGATGCTCGAAGAGCGCTGGTCGGAGTAGCGGCGCCGAGCGGGCTCCCCATTTCCCGGCGCGACACGGGTACCGTCGGCAGGGATCTGAGGAGTTGGGAGCAGCCGTGCCGATACCGGTCACCGTCACAGTCGTCCGCAAGCAGTGGTTGACCCCGCACCTGGTGCGGGTGGTCGGCACAGTCTCGGACCGATTCAGCCCTAACGGGTTCACCGATGCCTACGTGAAGTTGATCTTTCCGGTGCCCGGCGTCGACTACCCCGAGCCGTTCGATCTCGACACCGTGCGCGCGACGCTCGGCCCGGAGAGCCAGCCCGTGCTGCGCACCTACACCGTGCGGTCCTTCGATCCGGAGCGGCGCGAGATCAGCATCGACTTCGTGGTGCACGGCGACGAGGGCATCGCGGGGCCGTGGGCGCGCTCGGTGGAGCCGGGCGCGCTGTTCTGGTTGAACGGACCCGGCGGTGCGTTCGCACCCGACCCGGCGGCCGACTGGTACCTGTTCGCCGGCGACGAATCGGCACTGCCCGCCATCGCGGCCGCGCTCGAGGCGCTGCCCGCCGGTGCGCCCGCCCTGGTGTTCATCGAGGTGGGCGGTACCGAGGACGAGATCGCCCTCGCCTCACCTGCCGACCTGCGCCTGCACTGGGTGCATCGCGGCGTGTCCTCGGACCGGATCACCGACGACCTCGCCGGGGCGCACTCGCCACTGGTGGCCGCGGTGCGTACAGCCGAGTGGCTGCCGGGACAGGTCCAGGCATTCGTGCACGGCGAGGCCGAGGCCGTGATGCGTCAGCTGCGCCCCTACCTGCGCAAGGAACGAGACGTCGCGCCGAAATGGCTCTCGATCTCGGGGTACTGGCGGCGCGGCCGCACCGAGGAGGGCTTCCGCGAGTGGAAACGGGAGCTGGCCGCCGAACGGGCCTGATCCGGAGTTGCCCGGTGCCGGTCAGCTCGTCAGCGCGACGAGTTTGCCCCGCAGATGGGCACGTTCGACCGCGTTGTCGGTGAGCAGCAACGCCGACTCGTAGGCGGCGATCGCCTCCTCGGTACGTCCGAGATCGGTGAGGAAAGCCGCGTGGGCGGCGTCGAGATAGCCGTAGGTCGCCAGCGCCGGTTCCGCGCCGAGCGGATCGAGCAGGGCCAGCGCCTGGTCCGGATCGCCGGCGAGGCCGACCGCGATGGCGTGATTGAGCAGCGCGACCGGCGACGCCGAATCGCGCAGCAACAGCCGATACAGGCCGATGATCTCTCGCCAGTCGGTGTCGGCCCACGTGGGCGCCTCGTCGTGGACCGCGGCGATCGCGGCCTGCAAGGTATACCGGTCGGTGTGTGGCAGAGCGTGTTTCACCAGTGCGATGCCCTCGACGATGGCCGCGCGGTCCCAGCGCTCGCGGTCCTGGTGTTCGAGCGTGCACAGATTGCCGTCGCCGTCGACGCGCGCTGCCCGGCGGGCGTCGGTGAGCAGGATCAGCGCCAGCAGCCCGGTCACGGACGGGTCGTCGGGGACCAGCGCGTGCATCATCCTGGCCAACTGCAGCGACCGGTCGACGAGATCGGTGCGGACCAGCACCTCACCCGCCGGCGCGGTATGGCCGGTGGTGAACAGCAGGTGGATCACCGCGCAGATGGAATCGAGCCGCTGCGGCAGTTCCCGCACCGAGGGCACCCGATACGGGATGGCCGCGACCGCGATCTTCTTCTTGGCGCGGGTGATGCGCGCGGCCATCGTGGACTCGCTCACCAGGAACGCGCGCGCCACCTCGGCGGTGGTGACACCGCAAACCAGCCGCAGAGTCAGCGCGACCTGGGCCTGCGGTGCGAGCGCGGGGTGACAGCAGGTGCTGATCAGCCGCAACCGGTCGTCGGGGATCGCCGGGTCGTCCAGGTCGGCCAACGCCAGATCGGCGGTGTCGGCGACCGGTTCGTCGACGACGAGCTGGGGCAGCGCCCGCCGGAAGGTGCTGTCGCGGCGTAACAGGTCGAGGCCTCGGCGTCGCGCGACCGTCGTCAGCCAGGCGCCGGGCTTGGCCGGGACACCGTCGCTCGCCCACGCGGTGAGGGCCGTCGCGTAGGCCTCTTGCACGCATTCCTCGGCGAGGTCGAAATCGCGGACCAGCCGCACCGTCGCGGCGAGCACGAAGGCCCATTCACGACGGTGCGCCTGCTCGACGGCCTCGGCCGCCACCGTGGTCACGACTGCGGGTAGACCTGGATCGGGCGTACCTCGACGCCACCCGTGGGGGCAGGCACCTGCGCGGCGATCGCGATCGCGGCATCCAGGTCGGGCGCCTCCAGCAAGTAGTAGCCGCCGAGCGCTTCCTTCGCCTCGGCGAACGGCCCGTCGGTGATGACGACCTCGCCGTTGGCGTCGTGGCGGATCGTGGTGGCGGTCGCGGTGGGCTGCAACGCTTGCCCGCCGAGGTTGGCGGCACCGGCGATCTGCTGGAAGGTGCGATGCGCGGCGAGCATGTCGTCGAACTCGGCGGGGGAGTACGCGGCATAGGCGGATTCGTCGCCGTAGATCAGGACCAGATACTGGCTCATGATGTGCTCCTTCGGGTGGGGGCTGCCCGCTCGTCGGGTGGCCGTACTCACCCGACGAGCGACCTCGGGCGCGATCGACAACCCTGTCCGAAGAATTCTGCGCCGATTTCCGCGGCGCCGCGGCGAACCCCGGTCAGAGCACCGGAGTCGGTCGCTGTTCGAGCCGCCCGCCCGCCGGAACGGCGAACGACGCGCCGTGTCGCACGCCGGTCGCGGGATCGGTGACGTCGGCGGCGTAGAACCAGTCCATCTGCGTCTGCGTCGCGGTCACCTCGAGCACGCCGAAACCGTGCGAGTCGAGCTCGACGTAACGCAGGTGGTGGTTGGCCGCCTTGATGGCCTCCTCCGCCGGTACCGACGCGGTGCGGGCGGGCACCTTCAGCATGTCGCCGACGCTGGAAGAGGTGACCGAGGGGATGACGAACTCCGCGCCGACGGTCGGCCCGTCCGGGTAGTTCGCGGCGTTCAACGGCAGGTCGGCGGCCCAGGAGGTGTGGATGTCGCCGGTGAGGAACACGACGTCGCCCACCTCGTTGTCGGCGATCGTCCGGAACAGGGTGGTGCGGTCGGCGGTGTAGCCGTCCCACTGGTCGCCGTTGACGGTGATGCCGCCCTGCGGAATACCGAGTGCCTCGGTGATCGCCTGGGTCGTGGCCGCTTCCAGCGGCGGGAACACCAGCGGCGCGACCATCACCGAGTTGCCGACCAGTTTCCAGCGGGTGGGGGAGGAGGTGAGTCCGGCGGTGAGCCAATCCATCTGGGCGCGGCCGGTGATCGTGCGGGACGGGTCGTCGGCGTGCCGCCAGCCCCCGCCCGGCCCTGCCTCCTCGTCACGATAGGTGCGCAGATCCAGCATCGACAGTTCCGCCAGCGTGCCGAATCGCAGGCGGCGGTAGATCTGTACCTGGCCGTCGGCGCGCGTGGCGCGCACCGGCATCCACTCCAGGTAGGCGCGGGTGGACGCGGCCTTGCGGTCGCCCCAGGGGCCCTCGGTGGCGGGGTCGTGGTTCTCCGCGCCGTCGCGCCAGGAGTTGTCGGCCGACTCGTGGTCGTCCCAGGTGCAGATGAACGGCACTCCCGCGTGCAGGGCCATCAGGTCGGGATCGGTCTTGTACTGGCCGTGGCGGGTGCGGTAGTCGGTGAGGGTGACGATCTCGTTCGCCGGGTCGTGTGCGCGGACCGCGCCGTTGCGGCCGGTGTACTTGCCGCGGCCGTACTCGTAGATGTAGTCGCCGAGGTGCACGACCGCGTCGAGATCGGTGCGCGCGGCCAGGTGCCGGTAGGAGCCGAACCAGCCTGCTTCCCAGTTGGCGCAGGAGACCAGGCCGAGGCGGAGGCGGTCGACCTCGCTGTCCGGTGCCGGCGCTGTTCTGGTGCGGCCGACGGGGGAGGTCTCGCCGAGCGCGGTGAAACGGTAGAAGTAGTCCTGACCGGGGGTGAGGCCGGTCGCGTCGACCTTGACGGTGTGGTCGGTGTCGGTCGAGGTCGTGACGGTGCCGGACGCGGTGAGCGTGCCGAAGCCGGCGTCGGTGGCGATCTCCCAGCGCACCGCTGCCGCGTCGCCGAGGCCGGAACCTGGAGTGGCGTCCTCGGCGACCGTGACCCTGGTCCACAGGATGATCGCGCTCGGTAGCGGATCGCCGGACGCGACACCGTGCCGGAAGACAGCGCCGGCGGCGTGTGCGGGCGCGACGGTGCCCAACACCGCGACCGCCGCCACCGCCGTCGAACCGGCGAACAGGGTGCGGCGGGCGAACCCGACCGACTGGGAGGCTACGGCGCTGTTGTTTTCGACCACGATGAGCGATCACAGCCCACGAATCGCTTCCGCGCAAGTCCGCGCGAGAATTGTTGGTCAACTGTCCATCTTCTTGGCAGGCGCTGGTCGATATCGAGCTCCGAGCGGGTGTCCGTCGGTGAGCTCAGAACATGTCCGAGTCCCTCGGTACCCTGCTCAACGTGAGCGACAGCCTTTTCGACGTGCCCGGCGACCACGCGTCCGCCGAAACCGGCGCCGACGCGGTGTTCCGTCGCGACTCGGGCGCGCCGCTCGCCGTCCGCATGCGCCCCGAGAACCTGGACGAGGTGATCGGCCAGACGCATCTGCTCGGTCCCGGGTCTCCGTTGCGCCGGCTCGTCGAAGGGTCGGGCGCGGCATCGGTGCTGCTCTACGGCCCACCCGGAACCGGAAAAACCACGCTGGCCTCGCTGCTCTCGCAGGCGACCGGCCGGCGGTTCGAAGCGCTGTCGGCACTCTCGGCCGGCGTCAAGGAGGTGCGGGCGGTGATCGACCTGGCCCGCCGCCGGCTCGCCGCGGGCGAGCAGACCGTGCTGTTCATCGACGAGATCCACCGCTTCTCCAAGACCCAGCAGGATGCGTTGCTGGCCGCGGTCGAGAACCGGGTCGTGCTGCTGGTCGGCGCGACCACCGAGAACCCCTCGTTCTCCGTTGTCTCCCCGCTGCTGTCGCGCTCGCTGGTCCTGCAACTGCAACCGCTCACTCCCGACGACATCCGCGCCGTTCTCGCTCGCGCGATCAGCGACCCGCGCGGCCTCGCCGACGCCTACACCGTCAGCGACGAGGCGATCGAGCACATCGTCCGGATCGCGGGCGGCGATGCTCGCCGCGCGCTCACCGCGTTGGAGGCGTCGGCCGAGTCGGCGACCGAGGGCGCCGTCGACCTGGAAACGGTCGAGGCCACCGTCGACAAGGCCGCCGTTCGCTACGACCGGGCCGGCGATCAGCACTACGACGTGATCAGCGCGTTCATCAAGTCCATTCGTGGCTCCGATGTCGACGCGGCGGTGCACTACCTGGCGCGCATGCTCGCCGCCGGCGAGGACCCCCGCTTCATCGCGCGCCGCTTGATGATCCACGCGAGCGAGGACATCGGCATGGCCGACCCGATGGCCCTGCAGACCGCGACCGCGGCTGCCCAGGTCGTCCAACAGGTCGGCCTTCCCGAATGCAAACTCGCCCTGGCGCAGGCCACCATCCACCTCGCGACGGCCCCCAAATCCGGCGCGGTGACCACCGCGATCGGCACGGCGATGGCCGATGTCTCGCGCGGCAAGGCCGGTGCGGTCCCGCCGTACCTGCGCGACGGTCACTACGCGGGCGCCGCCCTGCTGGGCAACGCCCAGGGCTACAAGTTCCCGCACAAGTACCGCGAGGGCGTCGTGGCCCAGCAGTACCCACCCGACGAACTGGTCGGTACCGACTACTACCTGCCCACCGACCACGGCAACGAACGCACGATCGCCCCGCGTCTGGAGAAGCTGCGCCGCATCATCCGCGGCAAGTGAGGCGGGGCGCGGTCAGTCGAGCGTGAACGGACCGGCGCCACCGACCGACCACACCCTGCGCAGTCGCCCGCCGACCGTCTCGAAGACGTCGATCCCGCCGTGCGCGGGAATCTCGGCGTGCGCTGAGTGCCAACGGACAGCGAATGTTCCGGTTCCGGTGGCATCGAGACCACCGACCGCGACGGAATCGACGACGAACCCGACGTCCGGTCGCTGCGCCCGGTATTCGGTGACGAACGAGGCGAACGCCGCAGGACCGCGCAGCGCGTCGGTGATGTCGCGGGTCGGCGAGGCGAAACGGATGCTGAAGTCGTCGGTGAGCAGTGCCGTCGCGAGTTCGGTGCTGCCGTTCCACAGCTCGGTCCAGGTCGCGGCGAGCTGATCGGCGGTGACTGTCGTGGTTGTCATGGACTGCTCCTTCGAGTCGGGCCGCGGCGGGTGCGGCGGCCTGCGTCATCCAGAATTCAGTCGTTGCGCGACAACGGTGTGTCGGTGATCGCGGTCACATCGATGAGCGTGCCGAAGCCCGTCGGAATCGTCGACAGGTCCACCTCGCGTTCGGGACTCGCCTCGTCCAGTACGTCGGCGGCAAGCACCCGATCGAGTCGAAACCCCCGCAGTCCCGCCCGCATCCGGCACCACGCGTACAGAAACCACGCATCGCCTGCCAGGAACGCCAGCGGTTCCACTTCTCGCGAGGTGGTCACGCCCTCGCGGTCGGCGTAGTCCAAGCGCAGCACCCGCCGCCGGATCACCGCGTCGAGAATCGCGGGCGAGACCGCTCTCGCCGGATCCACCGGCAGGAACCGGATCCGCTCCACCAGCGCGGTGGCGCGCACCCGGTCCTGTTCGGGCAGCACCGCCACGATCTTGTGCACCGCCGAAGCCGCCGCCGCCGCGAACGGCGTGCCCGCCAACCGGGGCAACGCCACCGCGAGGGCGGTGGCCTCGGCGGTGGTCAGACTCACCGGAGCGAGCGTCCGATGTCGATCGAGCGCGTACCCGCCCGCGCGCCCCGGTACCGTCATGATCGGTACCCCGGCCTGCGCCAATGCGGCCAGATCGCGTTCGATCGTGCGGGTCGACACCTCGAAGCGGGCAGCGAGCTGGCGGGCGGTCCGTGGCCGCGGGCTGTAGGCCCGCAGTTCCTCGGCGAGTGCGTAGAGCCGCTCGGTTTTCGTCACGACGCGATTGTCGTCGATCCGCCGTCTCGGCGGCGTGGCGTGGACCACCCCGGTCGATTCAAAACAACGCGCACCGGCCCGGTAGGCTGGGTATTTGTGCAGACCCACGAGATTCGACGACGGTTCCTGGACCATTTCGTCCGTGCCGGACACACCGAGGTCCCCAGTGCTTCGCTGATCCTGGCCGACCCCAACCTGCTGTTCGTCAACGCAGGCATGGTCCAGTTCGTTCCGTATTTCCTCGGTCAGCAGACCCCGCCGTACGCCACCGCGACCAGCGTGCAGAAGTGCGTGCGCACCCTCGACATCGAGAACGTCGGCATCACCACTCGCCACAACACGTTCTTCCAGATGGCGGGCAACTTCAGCTTCGGCGACTACTTCAAGCGTGAGGCCATCACGCTGGCCTGGACGCTGCTCACCGACAGCGTCGAAGACGGCGGCTACGGCTTCGACCCCGAGCGCCTGTGGGTCACCGTCTACCTCGACGACGACGAGGCCGAGCGGATGTGGCTCGAGATGGGCGTGCCCGCCGACCGCATCCAGCGTCGCGGCATGGCCGACAACTACTGGTCGATGGGCATCCCCGGCCCGTGCGGCCCGTGTTCGGAGATCTACTACGACCGCGGCCCCGAGTACGGCGTCGAGGGCGGCCCCGAGGCCGACGAGGACCGCTACATCGAGATCTGGAATCTCGTGTTCATGCAGAACGAGCGCGGCGCGGGCATCTCCAAGGACAACTTCGAGATCCTCGGCCCGCTGCCCAAGCAGAACATCGACACCGGCATGGGCGTCGAGCGCGTCGCGTTCCTGCTCCAGGGCGTGGACAACGTCTACGAGACCGACCTGATGCGCCCGATCATCGACAAGGCCGAGGAACTCACCGGTCGTTCCTACGGCGTCGACCACACCGACGACGTGCGCTTCCGCGTGATCGCCGACCACGCCCGTACCGCCGCGATGCTCATCGCCGACGGCGTGAACCCCGGCAACGACGGCCGCGGCTACGTGCTGCGCCGCCTGCTGCGCCGCATCGTGCGTTCGGCGCGCCTGCTCGGCGCCGAGAAGCCGGTGATGGCCGAGCTGATCAGGGTCGTCACCGACCTGATGGCGCCGTCCTACCCCGAACTGGCCACCGACTTCTCGCGCATCGAGACGGTGTCGGTCGGCGAGGAGATGGCGTTCCTCAAGACCCTCAACACCGGCGAGACCCTGTTCGACAACGCCGCCACCGCGGTGAAGTCCAAGGGCGGCAAGCAGATCACCGGTTCCGACGCGTTCGCCCTGCACGACACCTACGGCTTCCCGATCGACCTCACCCTTGAAATGGCCGCCGAGGCAGGCCTTTCCGTCGACGAGGACGGTTTCCGCTCGCTCATGGCCGAGCAGCGCAAGCGCGCCAAGGACGACGCCCAGGCTCGCAAGCACGCGCACGCCGACCTCACCGTCTACAAGGAACTGGTCGACCGTGGCGCCACCGAGTTCACCGGTTTCGACGAGCTGACCTCCGAGGCCACTGTGCTGGCCCTGATCGCCGACGGCGTGCGCGTCCCGGTGGCCACGGCAGGCCAGGACATCGAGGTCATCCTCGATCGCAGCCCGATGTACGCCGAGTCCGGTGGTCAGATCGCCGACCGCGGCACCATCACCGCCTCGGGGCTGAAGCTCCAGGTCAACGATGTGCAGAAGATCGCCAAGAAGGTCTGGGTCCACAAGGCCACCGTCGAGGCGGGGCAGATCACCGAGGGCGATGTCGTTCTCGCCCAAGCGGATCCGGCCTGGCGTCGCGGCGCCACCCAGGGCCACTCCGGCACGCACATGGTGCACGCCGCCTTGCGTCAGATCCTGGGCCCCAACGCCGTGCAGGCGGGTTCGCTGAACAAGCCCGGCTACCTGCGTTTCGACTTCAACTGGCAGGGCGCGCTGTCGGAGCAGCAGAAGGCCGATATCGAGGCCGTCTCCAATGACGCTGTCGGCTCGGACTTCCCGGTGAACACCTTCGTCACCGATCTGCCCAACGCCAAGAAGATGGGCGCGATGGCGCTGTTCGGCGAGAACTACGGCGACGAGGTGCGCGTCGTGGAGATCGGCGGCCCGTTCTCGATGGAGCTGTGCGGCGGCACCCACGTGGAGCACTCCTCGCAGATCGGCCCGATCACCCTGCTCGGTGAGGCCTCGGTCGGTTCCGGCGTGCGTCGAATCGAGGCCTTCGTCGGCCTCGACTCCTACAAGTACCTGGCCAAGGAGCGGGCGCTGCTGGCCGGTGTCGCGTCGTCGCTGAAGGTACCCTCCGACGAGGTGCCCGGGCGTGTGGAGCAGCTCGTGGAGCGGCTCAAGGTGGCCGAGAAGGAACTGGAGCGCACCAAGATCGCCGCGGTGCTGTCCTCGGCGGGCACGTTCGCCGAACAGGCCGAGCGGGTCGGTGCGGTGCGCCTGGTGGCCGCCGCGGCGCCGGAGGGCGTGTCGGCCGGTGACCTGCGGACGCTGGCCACCGATATCCGTGGCCGTCTCGGCAGCGAGGCCGCGGTGGTCGTGCTGCTCGGCAATGTCGAGGGCAAGGCGCCGTTCGTGGTGACCGTGAACAAGGCCGCCCAGGATCTCGGCTTCAAGTCGGGCGATCTGGTCGCGGCCTTCGGGCCGAGTATCGCCGGGCGTGGTGGCGGCAAGCCGGAGATGGCGCAGGGCGCGGGCTCGGATCCGTCGGGTATCCCGGCCGGTTTGACCGCGGTCCGTGCCCGGGTGGCCGAACTCGCCGGCTGATGACCACCCCTGGTTCGTCCAGCGAGGAATCCGCCGACCGCCCCGACCCGGAGACCGACCCGGGCCGGGGCCGCCGGATCGCGATCGACGTCGGTAGCGTGCGCATCGGAGTCGCCTCGAGCGACCCCGACGGCATCCTCGCCACCCCCGTCGAGACCGTCGCGCGCGCCAAATCTGGTGGGCGCGGAGGTCCACCCGCCGATATCGCAAGAATTGCCGACATTGTGCGGGAATACGAAGCGGTCGAGGTGATCATCGGTCTGCCACGCACGCTGCGCGGCGAAAACGGCACCGCGGCCGCCATCGCGCGTAAGTTTGCCAAGCAGTTGCGCCGCGTGATCGACCCGATTCCGATACGCCTTTCCGACGAACGTTTGACTACGGTGTCTGCTGCACGTGCGCTGCGCGACAGTGGAGTTCGCGCACGTGGCCAGCGGCAGATGATCGATCAGGCGGCAGCCGTGTCGATTCTGCAAGGATGGTTGGACGAGCGGAGTTCGGTGTTGAAGGACGCAGCAGATACGGCGAGGGTCGGAGACGATGCATGACCGACCGATGGACCAGAGCCGAGGAACGCTACCGGGCTCGGGAAGCTGATCGGCGCTACCCCCGCCGCGACGACTGGGGGCTCGATGCCCGCACGGTGCGCGAGGACGCGGCGCCGGATCGCGGCGAGTGGGACGAGGACGGCACCGACGTCATCCCGCGCTACGAGGACGAGATCTACGACGACCAGGTCCTGGAAGACGTTCTCGAACCGGAACCCGAGCCGGAGCCGGTCGCCCCGCCGCGTCGCGTCGGGCAGCGCGCCGCGTCGGCCGAGCGTGGCCGCCCCGGTGCGGCGTCCGGTCGGAACAAGCCGCCGGGTCGGAACAAGCCGGGAGGACGCGCCAAATCCCGGATCGCCTCGCGCAAGGCGGCCGAGCGTAAGAAGCGCCGCCGCAATATGTGGGTGATCGCGGCCGTGTTCGTCGTGCTGTTCGTCTCCGCCGCCGGTTTCGCCGGGTACAAACTGATGGGCAGCCTCGCGCCCGCCGAGGATTTCGCGGGCCCACCGGGTGAGCTCGTGGTGGTCCAGGTGCATTCCGGTGATACCGCCACCCAGATCGCCGACACCATGAAAGAAAAGGGTGTCGTCGCCAGTTCGGAAGCGTTCTACGAAGCGGCCGTGCGTAATTCGAACATGAACAGTGTGCAGCCCGGGTTCTACGCAGTCCAGAAGAACAGTCCCGCCGCACACGCGGTGACCTCGCTGGTGTCGAAGGACTCGCGCGTCGGCAACGTCGTGATCTCCGAGGGACGTCAGCTGCACAACCGGCGCGATGTCCACACCGGCGCCCCCACGGAAGGCATCTACACCAAGATCGCCGCCGCCAGTTGCCTCGGTACCGGTTCCGCCGCCAAGTGCGTCACCTATGAGCAGCTCGATGCCGCGGGCGCCGGTGCCGACCTGGCCGCGCTCGGCGTGCCCGACTGGGCCAAGGCGTCGGTCGCGGCCGCTCCCGACCGGCGCAGGCAGCTCGACGGGCTGATCTCCGCGGGCACGCTGGATTTCGATCCCAGCGGTGGGCCGGTGCAGATCCTGCGTCAGCTGATCACCGCGAGCGCGGCGCTCTACGAGTCCACCGGGTTGTTGCGTTCGGGCGCCGAAACCCAGCTCAACCCCTACCAGACGTTGATCGCGGCGTCGTTGGTCGAACGCGAGGCGCTGGCGCCGGACATGCCGAAGGTCGCGCGCGTCATCGTCAACCGGCTGCGGATCGACCAGCCGTTGCAGTTCGACTCGACGGTGAACTATTCGCTGGAGGAGACCGAGGTCGCCACCACCGACTCCGACCGCAACACCGTCACGCCGTGGAACACCTACGCGATGTCGGGCCTGCCTGCCAACCCGATCTCCGCGCCCTCGCTCAAAGCCCTGCAGGCGATGGAGAATCCCGAGCCGGGCAAGTGGCTGTACTTCGTCACGATCGACAAGAAGGGCACCACCCTGTTCACCGAGAGCTACTCCGAGCACCTGCGCAATATCGTGAAGGCCGAGCAGAGCGGCATTCTCGACAGTGGGCGCTGAGATGGGTCGCAAGGCCGCTGTTCTCGGTCAGCCGATCGCGCATTCACGCTCACCCCAGCTGCACCTGGCCGCCTACCGCGCGCTGGGCCTGGACTGGAGCTATGAGCGGATCGAATGCGACGCCGCGCGGCTGCCGGGGCTCGTCGGTGAGCTGGGCCCGGAGTGGGTCGGGCTGTCGGTGACGATGCCGGGCAAGGAAGCGGCGCTGGCGGTGGCCACCGAGCGCACCGAACGCGCGGTGCTGGTCGGCTCGGCCAATACCCTCGTGCGCGTCGATGCCGGGTGGTCGGCGGACTGCACCGATGTCGACGGCGTACTCGGTGCGCTGCGCGGTGGTGGCGTCTCGACGATCGACGAGGCCGTCGTGCTCGGTGCCGGGGGAACGGCCAGGCCCGCGTTGCTTGCCCTGTCCGAACTCGGGGCGAAGAAGGTCACGGTGATCGCCCGCGATGCCGGACGGGCACGCAGCGCACTGGAATTGGCCGACCGGCTCGGTATGTGGGCCACGGTCGTGCCGCTCGATACGGAGCAGGTGCGCGCGGCGTGCGCGTCAGCCGGTGCGGTGGTGAGCACGGTGCCCGCCGAGGCGGCCGCGGCGATCGCACCAGCGGTAGCAGCGGCGCCGGTCGTGCTCGACGCCATCTACAACCCGTGGCCGACTCCCCTCGCGACGGCGGTCGAGGCGGCCGGTCACACGGTGGTCAGCGGCCTGCAGATGTTGCTGAATCAGGCATACGGACAGGTCGAACTGTTCACCGGCCAGCCTGCGCCGCGTGCGGCGATGGCCGCCGCGCTGGAAGCGTCCCTTCCGCAGCAGTAGACGACGGCTCCGGTGACCACCGCCGAGTGCAGTGCGAATTTTCGACGTCACCGACCGATCCGTCGAATTGACACCGGTTCTAGTTTTGGCCCGCTAAGGTGTTCTTCATGACCGCTTGGGTGTTACGAGCCACCGTCCTCGGCGCGCTGGTCGTCGCCCTGCGCGTTTTGCTCGGCCTCGCCATGGCCTCCTGGCCCACGTACGGCACCTTCTGGCGGGCGGCCTGTCTGCTCGCCATCGTCGCCGTGGTTGTCGTCTGGGGCGTGCGCGACGGCCGCACGGGCGCCGACGGCCTCACTGTCCGCTGGTTGGCTGCCGGGTTCGGCGCAGGCCTGGCCAGCTCGGCCGTGTGCTGGGTCCTCGATCAGGTGCCCGGGATCGAACTCGGTGACGCCGGGATCCTCTACGAACTGACCTCCGCGGCATCGTTCATCCTGCTGCTGATCTTCCTGCCCGCGCTGGCGGGTGTCGCCTTCGGCTACTCACGGTCGCGCCGTTCGAGCGAATCCGCCACTCGCGCGGAACCCGAATTCGCCACCGCGAGCTGAGCGGAGTCGTTCTCCCCGGCAACGGAACCGGCCGCGAGGTAGATCCTCCTGTCGCGCCCCGACACGGTGTCGGGGCGCGAACAGTGCCAGAGCTCGGATCTCAGAGCATGATCGGCGACGTGCCAGGGGTGGTGTCGCGGGCGATGGCCGAGTAAGCAGCGGCCAGTAGCGACGGATCGGGGCCTTCGAGGCGGCCGGGCTTGGCCAGGCCGTCCAGGATCACGAAACGCAGCACACCGGAACGGGTCTTCTTGTCGGTCTGCATCGCGTCCATCAGGTGGGGGAGCGCATCGCCGTCATAGGAGACGGGCAGGCCGACGCTTTCCAGGATGGTGCGGTGCCGATCGGCGGTGGCGTCGTCGAGACGGCCGGCCAGGCGGCCGAGTTCGGCGGCGAAGACCAGGCCGACGGACACCGCGGCGCCGTGACGCCAGCGGTAACGCTCGCGGCGCTCCACGGCATGGCCGAGGGTGTGGCCGTAGTTCAGGATCTCGCGCAGGCTCGATTCCTTGAGATCGGCGGCGACCACGTCGGCCTTGACCTGGATGGCGCGGCGGATCAGTTCGGGCAGCACATCGCCGGTGGGGTCGAGGGCAGCCTCGGGATCGGCCTCGATGAGGTCGAGGATCACCGGGTCGGCGATGAAACCGGCCTTGATGATCTCGGCCATGCCCGCCACGATCTCGTTGCGCGGCACCGTTTCCAGGGTCGCGAGGTCGACCAGCACGGCGCTGGGCTCGTGGAAGCTGCCGACGAGGTTCTTGCCCGCCTCGGTGTTGATGCCGGTCTTGCCGCCGACCGCCGCGTCGACCATCGCCAGCAGCGTGGTCGGCACGTGCACGATGCGCACCCCGCGCATCCAGGTGGCGGCGACGAAGCCGGCCAGGTCGGTGGCGGCGCCGCCGCCGAGACTCACGATGGCGTCGTTGCGGGTCAGACCGATCCGGCCGAGTACCTCCCAGCAGAACCCGGCCACGGCCAGTTCCTTGCCGTCCTCGGCGTCGGGGATCTCGATGCGATGCGCGTCGATCCCGGTGTCGGCCAGTGCTTTACGCACCGCCTCAGCGGTTTCGGCCAGCGGCGGCTGATGGAAGATCGCCACCGTCCGCACGGCATTGCCCGCGTTGACCGCTTCGACGAGATCGCCGAGCAGCCCGCGGCCGATGATCACCGGGTACGGGTCGGCGGTGCGAACCTGGATGATGTTCGGCTCTGTCACGTGCGCTGCTCCGATTCTTTCTGGTCATTGTTATTGCGTCGTCCGCCGCGTCGCCGCGGTTGCCCGCGTCGTCGGCGTTCGTTGGCGCCGGTCCCACGATCCGCGTCACCGGATGGTCCGGCCCGCTGCACCTGTTGCGGTGCCCCGGTCCGGCTTTCCGCCGAAGGATCTGCGGTGGTCGTACTCGACGGTCCGGCAGACTCGCCACCGCGCTGGCCGGCCCGCGTCGGGGCGCCTGCCTCGCGGCTCGCCGCCCGCCTGCCGCGACCGGCATTGCGACCGGCCGCCTGACTTCCCGCGACCGGGCTGCGGCCGCCCACTCGACTACCCGGCGTGCTGCGGTTGCCCGCCCGCCCCCCGGCGCCGGCAGCGCGGTTGCCTGGCTGGCTTGCGTCGGTAGTGCGGTTGCCCGGCGGGTTTTCGGCTGTACCCGCGCGGCCCTCTAATTTCGAGCTCGCGCGGCTTTCCGGGCTCTCGGCCACCGTGCCGCCGGTTTCCCGGGTGGCAACGGTGGTTGCCGGCCGGATCCGCGCACCGCCTCGGCGCGACCTGCTACGCCGGGACCGTCGACCGGCGGTCGTGCGCGACTCACCCTGCGCCGCACCCGCCGTGCGAGTGGCGCCGGTGGTGTCGTCGACTGCCGTCCGATCGGTCGCGGATTGTGTTGCCCCCGAACGATTCTGATCATCCGGGGCGTCGCGACGTTCGACGGCCGCCACACCCGTCTGGTCGGCACCGCTTCGGCGCGCGGCGGCGGCGCGCGCCCTGGCACGTCGCCGGTTCTTGGACCGATTGCTGCCCGTTCCGGGCCTGCCGGTGACCGAACCCGAAGCGGGCGAGGTGTTTCCGGCGTTCACACGTGGAGACGGCAGATCGGTGCGCACCGATTCGAGACCGAGCTTGGCCAGGATCATCCGCACCACCCGACCCGGACTCCGCCCATCGGTCCGCACGCGCACGGAGGCGATCTCGCGGTAGAGCGGGCGACGCTCGCGCATCAGATCCCGGTACTTGGCAGCGGGGTCGACACCGTTGAGCAGTGGACGGGTACTGCTCGCGCCGGTACGCCGAACCCCTTCGGACACACTGATTTCCAGGTAGACGACGAGAGCGTCCCGCAGCAGATCCCTGGTCCGTTCGGACAGCACCGAACCGCCGCCGAGGGAAACCACGCCGTCGTGCTCGAGCACGGCGCGGCGCACCACCTCTTCCTCGATCCGCCGGAACTCCTTCTCACCGTCGGTGGCGAAGATATCGGGAATGGTACGGCCGGTATCGGCCTCGATCCCCGCGTCGGTGTCGTAGAGCTCCACCCCGAGTTCCCTGGCCAGCTTGCGCCCGATGGTCGACTTCCCCGAGCCGGGCAGCCCGACCAGCACCACGCGTGCCGACGGTGCGGTCCGGTTGTCGCTGGTGTCAGGAGCTCCGGGCTCGACGATCGCCGGTGAGGGGCCCGCGTCGCTCTCCGGCGCGGTCCCCTCCTGCCCCTGCTCGGTCACGGGATACGGCTGTCCGCGGGCACGTGTGGGCGGCTACCGATCCGCTTGACGTAACTGGTGATGTTGTCGACGGTCTCGGCCAGCGAGTCGCCGCCGAACTTCTCCAGCGCGGCCTGCGCCAGCACCAGCGCCACCATCGACTCCGCGACCACGGCCGCGGCGGGCACCGCGCACACGTCGGAGCGCTGGTGGATGGCGACGGCTTCCTCGCCGCTGGACATGTCGACCGTCGACAGCGCGCGCGGCACGGTCGAGATCGGCTTCATCGCGGCGCGCACCCGCAGTGCCTCGCCGTTGGTCATGCCGCCCTCGAGGCCACCCGCGCGGTTGGTCGAGCGCAGGACGCCGTCAGGGCCGGGCCGCATCTCGTCGTGGGCCAGGCTGCCGCGTCGGCGCGCGGTCTCGAACCCGTCGCCCACCTCGACACCCTTGATCGCCTGGATGCCCATGAGGGCGGCGGCCAGGCGCGAATCCAGACGCTGTTCACCACTGACGAACGAGCCGAGCCCGATGGGCAGGCCGTCCACGATCACCTCGACGACGCCGCCGAGGGTGTCGCCGTCCTTCTTGGCCGCTTCGATCTCGGCGATCATGGCCGCCTCGGCGTCGGCGTCGAACGCCCGCACGGGGCTGGCGTCGATCGCGTCGAGATCGGCCGGGCCCGGCGTGACACCGGTGGTGTTGGCGGCGGCGCCGATCGACACCACATGCGAGACGACCTCGACACCGAAGGCCTGACGCAGGAAGTTGCGCGCGAGAGTGCCCGCGGCGACCCGGGCCGCGGTCTCCCGGGCGCTGGCCCGCTCGAGCACCGGGCGGGCATCGTCGAAGCCGTACTTGAGCATCCCGGAGTAGTCGGCGTGACCGGGGCGCGGGCGGGTCAGCGGCGCGTTGCGCGCCATTCCCGCGAGCTCGGTCTCGTCGATCGGATCGGCCGACATCACTTCGGTCCACTTGGGCCACTCGGAGTTGGCGATCTCGATCGCGATCGGACCACCCATGGTGCGGCCGTGGCGCACGCCACCGACCAGGGTGACCTTGTCGGCCTCGAATTTCATCCGGGCGCCGCGCCCGTAACCGAGCCGGCGGCGGGCGAGCTGTGCGGAGACATCGTCCGATGTCACCTCGACTCCGGCGACCATCCCTTCCAGGAGGGCGACGAGAGCGGGACCATGGGATTCTCCGGCAGTTATCCAGCGCAACACGCCGACTATCTTCCCATGTCGACACGTGTAGTCGGGAATGCGGGCCGACGTGACGAGCGGCACGTCGCCGCCGAGCCGGGCCGCGCGGTGGCGGCCGCCGCCCTGATCCGGCCGAACCGGCCTGCTCCGGACCGCCGACAACACCCCGTCACCGGAATCGTCTCGGCGCGTCGCGCCGGCGCTCATGCCAGTGCCATCGCGGTGATGGTGGCCAGGCACATCGCGGGGCCGTGTGGCACCAGCCGCCGTGCCGGTGCCGCGCGCCCTTGCCGCGAACCACGACCCAGCACCGTACGCAGCCGATCACCGCCGAGCAGCACCACCGCGGCCGCGGCGGTGAGCAGTGGTGCGGCCAGCGCGGCCCACACCCAGGCGGGTGGTCCGGCGATCGCCGCGGCAGCCCCGAGCGCAACCGCGAGCTTCACATCACCAGCGCCGAGCGCCGCCGGGGAGAGCAGGTGGGTGATCAGGTACGGCATCGTCAACAGCGCGGCGCCGATCACCGCGGTCTCCAATTCCCCTGTCCAGAAGGCGAACAGGAACACCGCGGCCGCACCCACGCCGGTCAGCGCGTTGGGAAGGCGACGGGCATGGATGTCGATGACGCCCAGCAGCAGGCACCAGGCGATGAGGCAACAGAACGCGGCAGTGGTCATGGGATCGATCGTGCTGCGCCGCGACCGCCGAAACTTGGCCGTACCCGAGAATGTGGACAACGTCCGCGCATGTGAACAAAGCCGTATCCACCTTGCCCGCCGCACGGAATCCGGAGTATCGCGTGCCGACGTGTCGCCCCCCGGGCGGTAGCGTTGACCCATGTGTGCTGACTACACGGCTCCCGATTACGCGGCCCGGCGCGGTGCCCTGCGGAGCCTGCTGGTGGAAAACGGCGTCGACGCGTTGCTGGTGACCGATCTGGTCAACATCCGCTACCTGACCGGCTTCACCGGATCCAATGCCGTTGTGCTGGTGCATTCGTGGGATATGCGCGGCGCCGAGGACCGCACCGTCATCGGCACCGACGGCCGCTACTCCGCTCAGGTCGCCGAACAGGTCCCCGATCTGCAGGCCGAGATCTGCCGGGCCACCGCGCGCCGCGTTCTCGAGCTGACCGGGGAATGGCAGCTCGGTCGCGTCGGCTTCGAGAGCCATGTGGTGACCGTCGATCAGCACACCGCGTTCCAGGAGTTGCGCACCGGGCTGCAACTCGTCCCCACCTCGGGCCTGGTCGAACAGCTGCGCATGGTCAAGGACCCCTACGAGGTCGACCAGCTCGGCGCGGCGTGCACGGCCGCCGACAAGGCATTGGCCACCCTGCTCGAGCGGGGTCTGCTGCGGCCGGGCCGCACCGAGCGACAGGTCGCCCGCGACCTCGAATGGGCGATGTTCGAGCACGGTGCCGATGCGATCTCCTTCGAGACGATCGTCGCCGCCGGCGCCAATTCGGCCATTCCGCACCACCGGCCGACCGGCACCGTCCTGGCCACCGGTGACTTCGTGAAGTTCGATTTCGGCGCGGTGGTCAACGGCTACCACTCCGACATGACCCGCACCCTGGTCCTGGGCAACCCCGCCGACTGGCAGCGCGAGATCTACGAACTGGTCGCCCGCTCGCAACGCGCGGGAACCGAGGCCCTCGAACCCGGCGCGCGGACCAGCGAGGTCGACGCGGCGGCCCGCACGATCATCGAAGAAGCGGGGTACGGCCCGCAGTTCGTGCACGGTCTCGGTCACGGCGTCGGGCTGCAGATCCATGAAGCACCCGGAGTGGCGAAAACGAGTACCGGTACACTTCTGGCTGGTGTGGCGGTGACCGTCGAACCTGGTGTATACCTTCCCGGCCGCGGCGGGGTCCGGATCGAGGACACGCTCGTGGTGCGCGAAGCGGGCCCGGAACTGCTCACCCGCACCAGCAAGGACTTGATCGTCGTCGACTGACGTCGGCGCGCAGAACGCAGTAACCCCCAGTACGCAATATTACGAACGAGGAGATCCGAGGACAGTGGCGGACACCAGCGACTTCAAGAACGGCCTTGTGCTGAAGATCGACGGTCAGCTCCAGCAGATCATCGAATTCCAGCACGTGAAGCCGGGCAAAGGCCCCGCGTTCGTGCGGACCAAGCTGAAGAACGTCGTGTCCGGCAAGGTCGTCGACAAGACCTTCAACGCGGGTGTCAAGGTCGAGACCGCGACCGTCGACCGTCGCGACATGACCTACCTGTACCACGACGGCACCGACTACATCTTCATGGACGGTGACACCTACGACCAGATCTCCATCCCGGAGGCCACCATCGGTGACGGTGCCCGCTTCCTGCTGGAGAACATGGGCGTGCAGGTCGCCGTGCACGAGGACGCGCCGCTGTTCGTGGAGCTCCCCGTCACCATCGAGCTGGTCGTGCAGCACACCGACATCGGCCTGCAGGGCGACCGCTCCACCGGCGGCACCAAGCCCGCCACCCTGGAAACCGGCGCCGAGGTTGCCGTTCCGCTGTTCATCAACACCGGTGACAAGCTGAAAATCGACTCGCGCGACGGCAGCTACCTCGGCCGCGTCAACGGCTGATCGTGACCGACTCCCCAGCAGACAAGAAGGGCTCGTTCAAGAAGCTCGGCGCGCGCCACAAGGCGCGCCGCCGGGCCGTGGACCTGCTGTTCGAGGCGGAGGCGCGCGATGTCGACGTCTCCGTGCTGCTCTCGGATCGCGCTGAGCTGGCGACCCGCGATCAGAGCGTGGCCCCCGTGCACGCCTACACCACCACCCTCGTCGAGGGCGTCGCCGACGACCTCGACCGGGTCGACGGCACCATCGAGGGCTACCTCCAGGACTGGACCCTGCAGCGGCTGCCCGCGGTCGACCGGGCCATTCTGCGGATCGCGGTGTGGGAACTGTTCCACGCCACCGACGTGCCCCCGGTCGTCGCGGTCGACGAGGCTGTCGAGCTGGCCAAGGAACTGTCCACCGACGACTCCCCGTCGTTCGTGAACGGCGTGCTCGGCCAGGTCGTGCAGGTGGCGCCGCAGGTCCGCGCGGCCGCGGCCGCAACGGCTGCCACGAAGGCCGCGCGCGGCGAGTCGGAGGACTGAGGAGTGGCGCGCAAGTACCTGGTGATGGCCGAACGCACCCCGGCGTTCGACGCCTCGGTGATCGAACCACACCGCACCTTCCTGCAGGAACTGCTCGCTGAGGGTCAGCTCCAGGAAAGCGGCGGCTTCACCGACGGCAGCGGCGGCGCCTATGTCATCCTGGCTGAAAGCCTCACCGCCGCAACGACAATCGCCCACTCCGACCCGCTGCACACCACCGGCGCCTCGGACCTGACGATCCACGAATGGGAAATCACCGTTTCGGCGTGAATCCCGTTCTCGCAGCCGCACGTTCCGAGTGAACGTGCGGCTGTTGTCGTTTACCGGCAGCGATCGGTCTCGCATGCCACCCGTCTCGGCGGGACGCGGCGGCAGTTTCGTGATCGGGGGTGCGAATCACGCTGTCGTACAGGAGGATGCGTAGTGAGATAGCCGTGGTCGCGCATGACCGCTGCAGTGGGGGAGAAGATGGGCGACAACCAGGCGCTGAGCAGCTGGCACATGACGAGGGCGCAATATCTCTGGGCCGCACTGGGTCTTGTGATGATCGGCGCAAGCTTGATTTCGGCACGGGGGAACATCGGCCACGTCTTCAAGGCCGAACCGGATTTCCTGCTCGGTCTGTCCTTGTCGATCAGCACGATCTTCTTCACCAAGGCGTTCTCTCGTTCGGGGATCGCGTCGGCAGTCCACCACATCCACGAACCGAGCGACCCCAATGTCGCTGCGGCACTGGATTTCGCCGTCGGTCAGCGACTGCACGCCATGGGGCTACACGAGAACATCGCACTGCTCAGCCGCGACATCGCGGTGGCGGGCAAGCGGATCAACGAGTTCTACGATCTGCAGGCGATGGATCCACGGTTTCACGCGACCGCGCCCCTGCTGCGTGTGGCGCTCACCGATATCGACGACGCGCTGGCGATCGTGAGCCGGGTCGCCGAGCGAATCGGAACAGCCGAGGTCAATCAGGTCTATCGCATTCCGGACGCGATGAAATCGCACCTCAACGATGCGCTGCGCGACGTCAGAGAAGCCTCGGCACGCCGCAACGAGTCGTACGAGTCGCTGCGCGCTCAGATCGCGGGCGTTGCGGTCGACGACCTCTGGGGCGTTTTCGCGGTGCTCACCTCCGACACCCTCAAGGCACAGCGCGACCTGGAATCGCTGGCGAGCAGGACTGTTCAGACAGTCCCCGCCGATCGAATCGCCGTCCTGCAGGGTTATCTCGAGGCCTCGCTGCTGCGTCTGGAAAACGTGACCGAACTGATCCGTGAGCGCGGCCTCGCGGAACCGCATACCTTGCAGATCGTCGGCCAGGACCTGCGGCGAGCTCAGGTGAAACTCGCTCGCGCACTGCAACTCGGCGCCACTGAGCAGGTGATCGGCGACCAGCCTGCCGGTGAGTCGGCATCGAGCGCGCAGGCGACCGCGGAACCGGGCTCCCCGGCACCATAGCTGCGCGATGCCCCGGGATGAGCCCGACGGCCTCCGCCGGTGGGTGTACGAGGAAACCGGCGGAGGCGCTACCGGCGCTGGGTAGGCGCGGTGTCGGGTGTGCTCGGGGCACGAGGTGAATCCTGCTACCTCGAGTGCGCTCGAGGTCAAGCGGGTTCAGCGGGGGGCGTGGACCAGGGGGGCGAGGAAGCCGGTGAGCTGGGCTGTCGACGGTTGGCCGAGGCGGCGGCCGAGGTAGTCGGGGGCGTCGGCGGCGGCGCGGCAGCGGTCCTGGTCGGTGTTGGCCGGGTTGTCGGAATAGCGTTCGCCGAGCATGGTGGCCTTGGCGACCTCGCGCCCGGTGTGGAGCTCGTAAACGGCGATCTCGTAGGTAGCGCGGAAGAGGTTGACGGTGCGTCCCACCGGCGCGCCGGGGGAGGGGGCGTACTGGCAGGTCTGGACGAGGTCGCGCAGTTCCAGCCGCTTCATGCAGGCGATGAGCTGCACCGTCGACGGGTCGTCCGGGTTCCACGCGGTCGGATCGTCCGGGTGGACCATGGTCGTGAGGTCACCGGACAGATAGATCGGGCGTGCGCCGTCGCGTTCATAGGGCGCGGCGTTCGGGAACGGCTTCTTGTCCTCGCCACACATCCGGTCGTAGTCCGACATCTCGAATCGGCTCGCCTGCACCGCCGCGATCGCGAAGAACCCGGCTCCGAACAGTGTGATGAACAGCAGCAATGCGACACCAGGTCCGACCCGCAGGCTCCGTCTGGGCGTACTGCGCTCCCGTACTGGACGGTTGTGCCACCGCTCGAGCAGTGACGGGCCGTTCCCGCGACGCCACGACCGCCACCTCTCCGACAGCGTCGGCTGTCGCGTTGTTCGGTCACGTTCGACCCAATCGGACCAGTGCTCCGGGTGTTGCTGGGGCGCTGGGGGTTCCGGGGATCGATACGAAGGTGCGACGGCGGGGGTGTACGCCTGCGCAGGGGTACTCCGCGATTCGGTCCCGTGGGCCGACCCGGCGGCACCGACCACGGCAGCCGCGCCCAACGCGGCCGCCGTCCCGACCGCTGCGCCCACCGCGGGAGCCGAGCCGACAGTCGGGCCTTCGTCGGTATCAGCAGGTGTGCTGGCAGCGGCTACCTCGTCCCCGGGCGTGGGTTCGATGCCATCAGTCGGCGGATCGTCGATCGCGCCCGATTCATTGCCGGCGACGGATTTGCTCAGCGAGACAGTGCTTTCGGACTCACCGTCCGATGATTGGGCTGCTTCGCCGCGCGCGGGTTCGTCAAGGTCGATCGTGTCGTCGTCGAAAGGTTCGGTGCGTGTGGCATTTTCGCTGTCCGGAGCAGCACCCTCAGTGGTCGGATCATGCTCAGGGGTGTCGTCCTGGGGCGAGTCTTCCTCGGCGATGTCGGGGGGTGAAGTCTCGTCCGTCACCTGTTCGGCGCCGGGCGCCGGCTCGTCGAGTTGTCCGATCGCTGTGGCCGATAACGCCGCGTCGTCGGACTCGTCGGCCTGCGCGCCGGTGAAATCGTCACTCGAAGAAGGTGATTCCGTTTCGTTTCCAGTGGGGATCGGCGTCGGCTCCTCGGGACGAGCGGCGGTAGGGGGTCGATGGGCGAGCCTGTCGATCGCGGCGAGAAAGGCGGGTGTAGACGCTCGAGTCGAACCGGTCGACGCCGCAGGGGAATTCGGTGCGGTCTCGGAATCAGCTGTCCCCGAAGGGGAGCCGAGCTCCACAGCGGTCGGGGCGAGGGGTCGGGAAGTGGTCGCCGGGTCGAGAGCGGCCGGAAAGCCCTGTGCTGTGAGCTCATCGGGGGAGGGCAACAGATGACCCAGGTTCAACGCACCGAACACCCGGGTGACATCGTCGATGCTGAGCCGGACCGTGCGCCCGCTCTCGGCCTGGAAATAGTCGTGCAGCGCGCCGGCGTCATCGCGATCGATCAGCACCGCCCGGTACCCGTCGGCGATTCTGGTTTCCTCGATGGTGATCTCGGCGCCGGGCTGGGCGACCAGTGCGATCACCGCGTTCACCCAGCCGAAGATCCCCGACTGCTGCAGCAAGCTCTTGGCCGCGAACACCTGTCGGCGGACCTGGACGAACGGGTTGGGCACCCGGACGGCGTGATAGAGCGCGGCCGGTTCGCCGTCGATGGTCCACGGCCCGTTCGGAGGGGTGGCGAGGGTGCCTTCCTGACGGGCGGTGAATCCCTTCACCTCCACGATGGTCACGCTCTGCGGCGTGCACACCAATGCGTCGACCTCGACCGACCCGCCCCGGCTCTCCGGTACGTGACAGCGGAATACGGCGACGCCGCCCGCCCGAAACGCCTGGTCACGGAGCGCCGCGCCGACGATCTGTTCCGCGCCTTCGAGTTCGCTCTCGTCCGCGACAACGACGATCACCACGACCCCCTGTGCACCTGACTGCGGACTTCTACCAGGATACGGCCTCCACTAGCCGTATCGAAACCGAATCCTGTTGCTGAGCAACGGCTTCGGCAATGTCGATTACCGATCTCACCACGGCGGCCCCGGGTTTCGGCTCCGCGCCGGTTCCGCACCGACCGGCCGAACCCATTCCACCGGCGGCTTCGTGATCTGACCTGCCACCAAGACGAGGCCGGTGGGCCGGTCTACCGCGAGGAATCCGAAGGGGCGGTCGACGTTCACCGACGTGATCGTCGACCACGTCTTCTGCGGAATGCTGCCGAGGCGCATTGCCACGGCCGTGACGGCAGCCGCTTCGAAGCCTTCGGCGTCGAAGCGTGCGATGACGTCCTGGCCCGCGGCACCCAGCGCCAGCGGATCCGCTGCGAGGCCGGCGAAATGGGAACCGGGAACGTTCATCGAGGTGGACAGGCCGAACATCGCCGCATGGCGAGCGAGGTTGTGCTTGTTCTCCACCTCGAACGGCGGCATGGTCAGCACCACGGAGTCGCCACCGCCAAAGGTCTCCCGTCGACTCACCGACAGACAGGGCGCCGTCGTGCCGACAGGCAGTTCTGTCCGCACATCGACGGCCCCGTCCAGAGCTGCGAGGCCGGTGGCCACACCGTGTCGTGGATTCGTGCCGATCAGCAGGTGCACGTCGAGTTCGCCCTTGCCGGTGACGATCACCCGGGTCACTTCGTCGTCGAGTACCGACACACTGCCGTCGGGATGGCTCGTGCGGTACAAGCCGGGTCCCCGATGTCCTTGCCACGGACCGGTTTCCGGTGTGTAGAGGATCTCGTCGAACGCCGTCACCCAGCGGGTGCGTGCCATCAGCGCGGTCGCCAGCGCGAGCGCCGTGTCCGAGGTGATCGGTACCGGAAACTTCTTGATCAACCCCCGGGTCTGCTCGTTCGCCCACGCATCCAGCGCCGCCGGATCGCCCAGCTCACCGACCGTCCCGGTGGGCATACTGCGAATCCACTCCTCGCGCAGGGTCAGCTCCGGCCGAACCCACACCCCGATCGCCGTCGACACCTCCCGCGAAGTATCCAGCGATTTCAGCATATCCAGCCCCGCCGAATGGGCCTGCTCCGCCGGAACCCCCACCGCCGCGGCGAGCTCATCCCTCGCCCGTCCGGAAGCGGCTCCCGCCAACACGGCGAGTAATGGCCACAATCCGGCCCCCGACACCACCGCGTCCCCGCCCTCGAACGTCGCGCACCACCGTCCCGTCAGCGCATTCGATGCCCGCACATGCGGCAGAAGTGAACTCCCCATCCCCGGATCCTACGACCAGCCCCCGACAATCCGCCACGCCACCGAATTCCGTCAGCCCCGCACGACCCCCACCCAGGCAGAGTCCCTGGCCCGCGTGACGGCGACGCTGTCGCATGATCGAATCCTGACGCTCCCGTTCGGCGTCGATGTCGCCCTCGCTCGGCTCACAGCTGCTCCGTCCTGTCGACGGTCGGTGAATTACCGAGCAACAGAGAGTATTTCGACGGAATCAGCACAAAAGGGGTGGTCGGATCACCGGACGCCGCGGGGGCGGAACTGGATGCTGATGCGGGGACCGACGGGGCGGGCGGTCTTGGGGACGGCGTGTTCCCAGGCGCGCTGACACGCCCCGCCCATCACCAGGAGATCCCCGTGCCCGGCCGTGAATCGTACGCTCGCGCCACCGTCGCGCGGCCGGAGCAGCAGGGCGCGCGGCGCACCCACCGACACGATGGCGACCATCGTGTCGTGGGTGGCGCCGCGGCCGATCGTGTCGCCGTGCCAGGCGACGCTGTCACGGCCGTCGCGATAGAAACACAGCCCGGCCGTGCGGAACGGTTCACCGAGTTCCGCCGCGTAATGCGCGGTCAATGCCGCCCGCGCATCGACCAGAATGTGATCGGGGAGCGGATCGTTCTCCCCGAAGAACGACACCAGTCGCGGCACGTCCACCACCCGGTCGTACATCGGCCTGCGTTCGGCGTGCCAGGGGACGCGTTCGGCCAGCCGATCGAACAGCTGGCTCGCGCCGCTCAGCCAGCCGGGCAGCACATCGACCCAGCTGGTCGCGTCGAGTGGGGTGCGCCGGATCGCCTCGATCGAACCCAGGGCAATCGCATCACCGTCGAACAGTGAACCTTGCAGGGGCAGCGACATGAGCGCCAGTCTACAACGTGTTCGAATGTATGTTCGATAGATGGCTCGTGGTGCGAGTGTCGCTCAGCGGAGTTCCTCGACCAGCCCGATGAGGACGCCCTCGGGGCCGCGCACGTAGGCGTAGCGGCAGATGTCTTCGAAGCGGGCGACCGTGCCCACGAGTTCGGCGCCATGGGCGCGCAGGCGGTCGAGGACGTCCTCGACATCGTCGACGACGAACGTCAGGCGCGGGATGCCGGGGATGTTCACCGGCGCATTCGGCGGGGCAAGGGTGGTCGTCGGCGAGCGGAATGTCGAGAGTTCGACCCGGCTGTGACCGTCCGGCGTCCGAAAGAAGGCGATGTCGGCTCGAACGCCGTCCAATCCGAGCAGGTCGTCGGCCCATCGGCCCCCGACTGTCGCTTCGCCCTCCGGTTCCAGGCCCAGCTCGACGAAGAACGCGACAGCAGCCGCGAGATCTTCGACCACGATGCCGACATGATCCATCCGGTGGACCGTCATGATGTTCTCCTCGGATTCGGACGCGCTGACGCTCGTCGTTGCGAGGCCCGTTCGGCTCTCGTGCCCCTGGGACGGAGCCGCCCGAGCGTTCTCGACATCCCCGGCGCATGAATCGCCAGATCTTGTCGCACAGAGCATCGCGACGCGTCGGAAGTCCGATCCGCCCGCGGTCCGCCGAGGCGCTGCCGGCCGACCAGGCGCCGAACCCGACAGCGGGCTCAGTCCTGCCAGCCGCTCGTGTCGAGAACCGTGTCCCACGTGTACGGCACCAATTCCGGATGACGCAGCCGGAGGATCTCGCCCGGCAGCGAGCCCGGCGGTGCCTTGCGCGGATCGGCGACCGCCTGACGTTCGATGATGTCGGTGAGCGCCCGCGTGCCGCCGAGGCGCGGATAGGAGGCGTGGACCAGGTCCGCGAAACCCGGGGGCAGGTCCTCGGGCCCGCCGCCGACGTCGAGACCGATGCCGGTGACCGCGATCCAGATGGCGGCGGGTCGGCGACGGCGGTACACGGGTGAGTCGCTGAGGCCGGTCGTGTGCGCGGCGATGGCGTCCCAGATGATGTCGACGCGCTCATCGTCGATGCCCTGTGCTTCGAGGAACTCGGCCGCGAAATCCGCGCCGTCGATCTCGAATCGCTGTGTGCCATCGGCACGTTCGGACAGTCCGATGTCGTGCAGCGCGCAGATGAGGTACATGAGCTCCTCGTCGTAGTCCGCGCCGGGCCGCAGGCCCTGCTCGGCGGCGTGGGCGCGTCCGAACAGGAACCCGCGAATGCTGTGATGGCACACCGGTGTTTCGAGGGCCTCGTTGATCAGTCGGTGGGTTTCGATCGCCAGTGGCGTGGACGGTAGTGCCAGCGAGTCGAGGCCGAATGTGGTCTGTGACATGAGGTTTGCTCCTATCGGTGTGCCCGGGTTGCGTGACGCCCACCAATCTTCAGGTTGGTTGAAGCATACGCCGAGTTTCAAGGAGGCTGAAGGTTTATGGCCGCAACAGCACGGTGCCGAGAGCGATCCGGCCCTCCAGTATTCGGTGCGCCTGCGCGGCGTCGGCGAGGGGGAGGATCGAGTCGATCACGGGTGTCAGCAGACCCTGTGCTGTCGCCGTGAGTGCCGCCGGTCGCTGCCGGGCGACTTCGCCGAGCCAGGCGGTGCCCGCGCAGCCGGTGAGCGTGAGCCCGCGCAGGATCAGCTCGGTGACGCTCAGCTGTGCGGGTGCGCCGTCGAGCCAGCCGTAGCTGAGGATTCGGCCACGCAGTGGCGTGATCAGGTCGAGCAGTGGTGTCAGCGATGCGCCCCCGATGGAATCGAACACGACGTCGACCGTGCCGTCCGCGAGGAGATCGGACAGTTGGTCCGCCCAGTCGGGCACGGTGTGATCGAGCACCTCGTGCGCCCCGCTCTCGCGTGCGAGCCGGGCCTTCTGTTCCCCGCCCGCGGTGCCGATGACGCGCACGCCCGCGGCCGCGCACAGCTGGGTGAGGCAGCTGCCGACGCCGGTAGCCGCCGCTTCGACCAGGACGGTCTCGCCCGCCGCGACACCCGCGATCCGCATCAGCGCCAGTGCCACCGACCCCGGCATCAGGATTGCGGCGGCGTGCTCGGTGGTCAGGTCGGCCGGGATCGGTGTCACCGAATCGGCCTCGGCGACAACGAGTTCGGCGTAGGAGCCGAAACCGCTGGTCGACGCGACCACCCGGGCGCCGAGTAGTTCCCGATCGACGCCCGCGCCGATATCGATCACCGTGCCCGCCGCCTGGAATCCGAAGACCTCGGGCAGTGGTGCGGGAAACGGAAACGCGCCCGCGCGAACCTTGGTCTCCGGGTAGAGCACCGGCACCACGTCGGTCCGGAGGGCGACCTGTCCGTCGCCCGGGCGAGGTTCGCCGACCTCGCGCGCTACCAGAACGTCGGGCGCGCCGGTCTCGGTCATTACGATTGCCTGCATCAGAACTCCATAAGTTGACTGTCGGTCCAGATATCTCGAACGATATGGACCGTCGGTCAACTTGTCAACGGATCGGCGGGTGCCGAGAAAGCGGGTGCGATGACCGACCGACGTCCCACCGAACGCGCCGATGCCGCGCGCAACCGTCGAGCGATCCTCGATGCCACCGCCGCGCTGCTGGCCGAGCACGGCGCGGCCGGGGTGACGATGGATCGGGTGGCCGCGGCGGCGGGCGTCGGAAAGGGCACCATCTTCCACCGATTCGGCAGCCGCGCGGGCCTGCTCTACGAGCTCGTCGCCGAGGGTGCCGTCGCGTTGATGGCGGCGGTGTCGAGCGGCCCACCGCCACTGGGACCGGGCGCGCCGGCGACCGAGCGGCTACTCGCCTTCTTCGACGCGATGACGAGCATGATCACCGACGACGTGGAACTGATCGCGGCCTATCAGGCGATGCCGCCACATCCGCGCAGCGCCGAGTTCCACACGTTCTGGGCGCAGCACATCGGCACGCTCCTGCGCGAGGTCCGTCCCGATATCGACGCCGACACCGTGGGCGCGCTGTTGTTGTCGACGGTCGGCGGGGAGCTCGCTCAGCAACTGGCCAGGGCGGGCGAGGTCGACCGTTTGCGCTCGGCGGTAGCGGAATTGGTTCGTTCGGTGCTGCGGACTCCCTGAACGTTCTGCCGGGTCGGGCCCGTCACCGCCGTGCTGTCGGCGGGAACGGCCGACGCGGAAGCTGCACGGTGACGCGGAGTCCGCCGGACGGCCGGGGATCGAGTGCGAGGGTTCCGGCGTGTGCCGCGGTGATGCTGTTGACGATCGCCAGGCCCAGGCCGATCCCCGCGTGGTCGGTGCGAACGCGTTCGGTGCCGCGCTGAAACGGCTCGACCAGTGTGGAAACCACCAGGGGGTCGAGGACCCGGCCTGTGTTCTCGACGGTGAGCACCACCGTCTCGGGGCGCAGTCCGGTCGTGACCCACACGATGCCGCGTGCCGGCAGGTTGTGGACGATCGCGTTGTGCACGAGGTTCGTCGTCAGCTGCAACAGGAGGGCGTGTGAGCCGATAGCGGGAGTCACCTCGCCGGCGGTCTCCAGGATCACGCCGTGTTCTTCGGCGAGGGCGAGCAGCGTTTCGGTGGCTTCTTCCGCGAGCAGGGAAAGGTCGACGTGTTCTCGGGTGAAAGACCTTTGATCGGCGCGGCTGAGCAGGAGCAATGCCTCGGTGAGGTCGATCGCTCTGGTGTTGACGGCGTGGAGACGGTCGACCAATTCGCCGGTGTCGCGGGTGCGGTCGTGGCGGGCCACGTCGAGCAGGGTCTGGGTGATCGCCAGCGGCGTGCGCAGTTCGTGGGAGGCGTTGGCGGCGAATCGCTGCTGTTCGGTGACGTGTGCTTCCAGCCGCGCGAGCATGATGTCGAAGGCGTCGGCGAGTTCGCGGAACTCGTCGCTGTGGCCGGGCAGCCGGATCCGGTGGGCGAGTGAGCCGTTCGCGGCCGCGCGGGTGGCGGCGGTGATGCGGGCCAGCGGGGTGAGCATCCAGCCGGCGAGAAACCATCCGCCCACCAGACCGATCGCCAGCAGGAAAACCATCACAACGGTCACGAACGGAGCGAAGGAGCGCAGCAGCATGCCGCGATTGATCCAGAAATCGCCGCTGCGGGTGTAGATCCAACCCTCGGGGAGGTACCACAGGTAGTAGACACCCACGGCGGCGATCAGCAGGGAACCCACGACCATGATGAAGCCGGCGTAGCTGAGGGTGAGTTTGAGTCGAACACTCAATCCGGGTGCCCTACCCACGGTCTCGCCCGTCGCTGATGCGATACCC
The DNA here is from genome assembly GCF_042671725.1 of Nocardia sp. NPDC127606. NCBI lineage: Bacteria > Bacillati > Actinomycetota > Actinomycetes > Mycobacteriales > Nocardiaceae > Nocardia > Nocardia sp. NPDC127606. Next base: position 236,783 of record NZ_JBHXWQ010000001.1, read on the forward strand.
GACACCGGGCACGGTGGCGATGACCCACGGTTCGCCCAGGCGTTTGCGGAGCGCTGAAACGGTGATGCGCACCGCGTTGGTGAACGGGTCCGCGTTCTCGTCCCACGCCCGCTCCAGGAGTTCCTCGGCACTCACGACTCCGCCTTCGGCGGCGATGAGCACTTCGAGCACCGCGAACTGCTTCCGGGTCAGAGCGATGTAGCGCCCGTCGCGGTAGACCTCGCGGCGGAACACGTCCAGACGCAGCCCGGCGATCTCGCGCACCGGCGGCCGGTTGTGCGCGCGCCTGCGGTCGAGCGCTCTGAGCCGGAGGACGAGTTCGCGGAGTTCGAACGGCTTGGTGAGGTAGTCGTCCGCGCCGAGCCCGAAACCGCTCGCCTTGTCGTCGAGCCGATCGGCGGCGGTGAGCATCAGGATCGGCAGACCGCTACCGGAGGCGACGATGTGTTCGGCGATCTCGTCGCCGGAAGGTCCCGGGATATCGCGGTCCAGGACCGCGATGTCGTAGGTGTTGACGCTCAGTAGTTCCAGCGCGGTATCGCCGTCACCCGCGATGTCGGCGGCGATCGCGTCCAGGCGCAGGCCATCGCGGATGGCGTCCGCCAGATAGGGTTCGTCCTCGACGATCAGTACACGCATAGACGCTCGATTCTCCCAGCCGGGGGATATCGTCGGCGTATCCGAAACCGCATACGCGTCGGCAACACCATGCTGCCTTGACTGAGGGGCATGAACCACCGTGAACCGGCGATTCGCCGTCTCCGATCGACTGCCCTCGCCGCCGTTGTCATCGTCAGTGCGGCGTCTGTCGGTGTCCTCGTTTACCAGTCGCTGCCGACCGTGTACTCGGTCGTACGATCCATCGACACCTTTGTCGGCGGCCACCGCGGTCCGCCCGGCGCGACGCTCTTCGACGACGAGAATCCGTCCGTGGGCAACCTCGACCCCGATCTGCTCGCCGCCCTGCGCACCGCTGCCGCCGATGCCGCGGACGACGGAGTCGAGCTCGTCGTCAACAGCGGCTGGCGGTCACCGGAATACCAGGAACAACTACTGCGCGAGGCAGTCTCGAAGTACGGCTCGGAAACCGAAGCCGCTCGGTGGGTGGCAACCCCCTCCACGTCCGCTCACGTAGCGGGCGAGGCGGTCGATATCGGACCGACCGGCGGCGCGGCATGGCTGGCCGCGCACGGCGCCGCCTACGGGTTGTGCCAGATCTACGCGAACGAACCCTGGCATTACGAACTTCGCTCCGACGCGGGGGAGCTCGGCTGCCCGTCCCTGTACGCCGACCCGACCCACGACCCGAGGATGCAGCAGTGATCACGACAGCGTCGGCCCCCGTCGCAGCACGGACCGGTCGGCCTGCGCTGACCCAGATCGTGCTCCGATTCTCCATCATCTATTTCGGCCTGCTCTGCCTACTGCTGACCTATATCCCGTTCGCGCTGCTCGGCATCCTCGGCAGGTGGATCCGCGAGTACCCGGGGCCGTGGAACATGCCGATCACCGACCCCGTCACCGGGCCGGTCGGTAGAGCGGTCTTCGGGGTCGAGGCGGAGCTGCACCAGGACTCCGGAGCGGGCGACCAAACCGCCGTCTGGGTGCTGGTGTTCTGTCTGCTGGTCGTCGCGGCGGTGGGCACCGCGGTGTGGACGGCCGTGGACCGTCGTCGGGTGCCCGCGCGCGTGCTCGCCTGGTTCTCGCTGTTGTTGCGGCTGTGCCTGGGCGGTCAGATGATCGGATTCGGGTTCGCCAAACTGATACCCACCCAGATGCCCGCCCCCGGCCTGGCTCAGCTGTTACGGCCGTACGGCGAGATGAGCCCCGCCTCGGTGTTGTGGCTGCAGGTCGGCAGCTCGTATCCCTACGAGATGGCTCTCGGTGGGGTGGAAGTGGTGGCGGGGCTGCTGCTGTTCGTCTCCAGGACCGCGGTGCTCGGCGCCGCGTTGACGCTGGCGAGCACCGCGCAAATTCTGCTGCTGAACATGACGTTCGACATACCGGAGAAACTGCTCGCCGCGCACCTGCTGCTGATCAGCGTGTTCCTGCTCGCTCCGTACCTGCGCCGCCTGACCGATGTCTTCGTGCGGGAACGCGCCTGCGCGCCACTGACCCAACCCTCGCTGTTCACCGACGCCAGGAAGAACCGCCTCGCGATCTGGGTGGTGGCGGCGTTGGGCCTGTGGGTCGCGCTGGGGAGCGGCTACGACCGCTGGGTGGTCTGGCACGAACAATACGGTGCCGCGAGCCCCGAATCCGCGCTGTACGGAATCTGGGAGGTGCGGGATTTCACCGTCGACGGGCAGCCGATCCCGCCGCTGACCACCGACGAGACACGGTGGCAGCGACTGGTTTTCGATGACCCGCAGCAAGCGGCCTACCAGCGGATGAACGGCGAACTGGTACCCGCGCGCGCCCACTTCCGCCCCGACGGGCAAGTGGAGCTCACCTCGACGAACGCCATGGGCGTGGTCGACCCCGGGCCACCGTTCGCGACACTGTCGCCGGAAAAACCGACCCCGGACCGACTGCTCCTGCGCGGAACACTGCACGACCGTCCGATCACGATCGCCCTGGAACGCAAGGACCCCGACACCTTCACCTTGCGCAGCCGCGGATTCCACTGGGTCCAGGACTATGTGTACTTCCGCTAGCAACCACCTGACGGCGGCCGGCTCACTCGTTGCCCCTTCTAACTTATAGCTGACCCCGGGGCTTGCGGCAAGGCCCCGGTGGTGCTGCAGAATCGCTGGGCAATGCAGGGACCAGCCACATTCGGGAGTGACAAGATGCAAGAGATGACCACCGACGTGATCGTTGTCGGCGCTGGGCCTGCCGGATTGATGCTCGCGGGGGAACTGGGCCGGACCGGGGTGCGGCCGTTGGTGCTCGAACGTCGTGACCAGCCGGGCACCGCGCAGAAGGCCAGCGGTCTCGGCGGGCGGATTCTGGATGTGCTGCGCTATCGGGGGCTGTTCGACCGGATGACGGCGGTCAGCGGCGACCCGAGTCCGAAGCCGATCTTCCCCTTCGGTGGGGTGTACCTGGACTTCACCGGCCTCGACGAAACCCCGATGCACGCCATGGTGATTCCGCAGGCGCGGGTCGAGGAACTGCTCGCCGAGGACGCCGTCGACCTCGGTGCCGAGATCCGGCGCGGACACGAGGTGGTCGCGGTGACCCAGGACGACGACGCGGTGATCGCGGAAGTGAACGGGCCGGACGGACCGTACCGGGTGCGCGCCCGCTACCTGGTCGGCTGCGACGGCGGCCGCAGCCGGATTCGCGAACTGGCGGGAATCGGGTTCCCCGGCAGCACCTATCCGGAGGTCAACCGGTTGGCCGTGGTCGCCGTGCACGAGTCGGTGACCGTGCTCGACGACGGCGGTATCGACGTGCCCGGCTTCGGCCGGATCGATCCGGGCTTCACCCATACCGACAACGGGGTGTTCGCGCTGGGACAGGTCAGCTCCGAGGACCGCGTGATGTTCTTCCAGACCACCGAGAACGACGACGCCGAATACGACAACGACGAACCACTGACCATGGCCGAACTCGGCCACAGCGTCCGGCGCGTGCTGGGCGCGGAGGTTCCGCTCGGCGCACCGACTCGCTTGTCGCGCTACCAGTTCCAGGATCGACAGGCCGAAAACTACCGGGTGGGCAGGGTTTTCCTGGCCGGTGACGCGGCCCACCTGCTGCCCGCCACCGGCGCCGCGATGAATCTCGGCATGACCGATTCGGTGAACCTGGCCTGGAAGCTGGCCGCGGACATCCACGGTTGGGCACCGGCCGACCTGCTCGACACCTACCACGCCGAACGCCACTTCGCCGGTGGTCGCGCGCTGCTGCAGACCCGCGCCCAGGCGGCACTGCGCCAGGGTCAGGACCCCGCCGCCCAGGCGCTGCGCGCGGTATTCCAGGAACTGCTCTCCGACGACCCCGCGCTGCGCCGCATGGGAGCCCTCGTCGCGGGCACCGATCTGCGCTACTCGACACCCGGAACCCCGTCGCTCACCGGCACTTTCGCTCCCGACCTGAGCCTGCACACCGACCAGGGCACCACCACCGTCGCCGAGATCATGCGCGCCGCGCGACCGGTCTTCCTCGACCTGGCCGACCGTGCCGATCTGCGTGAGATCGTCGGGGAGTGGGCGCAGCGCGTCGACATCCACGCGGCCAAGACCGGCGATCGTCCCGCCGACGCTCTCCTGATCCGCCCCGACGGCCATATCGCCTGGGCGGCGACGATCGACGAGCCATCGGACACCGCCGCGGCTGAACTGCGCGCGGCGCTGACCAGGTGGTTCGGCGTCCGGTAATCGCGCGAACGCGAACTCCGCGGCGACCGGCGTCGACCTTCCGGCAGTGCCACGTGACGCATTGTCACCGATATTGCGAACCGGCCCTCGATCATTCGATCCTGGGCCGGTTCGCGTTGAAATCCGGGCCCGTCTGTGGATTACTCCTGGGATGAACTCGATCTCGACAACCGAACGGCCGGCGACGCGCGCGCTACCCGGCTGGTCGGTGCCGATGGTGTTCATCATCGCGGCGACCTCGCAATATGTGGGTGCGGCACTCGGCGTCTTCCTGTTCGACACCACCGAGCCGTCCACTGTCGCCTGGTTGCGGGCCGCGGCGGCGGGGGTCGCGTTGCTGGCCTGGCGGCGGCCGTGGCGGACCCGCTGGACACGGCGGGGCATCGCGACGGCAGCGGGGTTCGGCATCGTCACCGTGTCGATGAACATCGTGTTCTACGAGGCCATCGCGCGCATCCCGCTCGGCACCGCCGTCGCCATCGAATTCCTCGGTCCGGTCGCCGTCGCGACGCTCGGCTCGCGACGGGCGCGCGACCTGCTCGCCGTGGCGCTGGTGGCGGTCGGGGTGGTGTTGCTGGCCGGTGTGCAACTCGACGTCGAGCCGGTCGGTGTGGGTTTCGCGCTCGCCTCGGCGGTGCTGTGGGCGGCCTACATCCTGGTGGGCAAACGCGTTGCCGATACGGGCGACGGCCAGGATTCCCTCGCCGTCGGGATGGCGGCCGCGGCGGTGTTGCTGGCGCCGTTCGTGCTGATCCCGCAGCTGGCGATCGATGCCGCGGTATTCGCCGACCCGCGGACCTGGCTGCTCGGTCTCGGCGTCGGCGTGCTGTCGAGCGCGGTGCCGTACGCGCTGGACCAGGTGGTGCTGACCGCCGTGGGCCGTGCGCGTTTCGCCTTGCTGCTCGCGCTGCTGCCTGCGACCGCGACCGTCGTCGGCGCGATCGCCCTCGCGCAACGACCCACCGTGCTGGAACTCGCGGGCATCGCACTGGTCATGCTGGCCTTGACGATCAGCGCGCTGCCCACCCGCCAGGCCGCGCCGGAACCGCCCGCGCCGCTGTGACCGTTCGACCCGATCGTGCCGGCGACGCCTGCTCCGCGATGGTGCTCCGACAGGCTGCGAAACCGGTGCAGGACAGCGACTCCCGTGACGCCGTCCGGCGCACGGCCGACTACCAGACCCGCGAACGCGCCGCGGCCGACACCACCGGCCTGCACCACGACCTCGCCGAAGCCGTCCGCGCTCTCGTCGGTGACGCCATCGCCGCGGGCATCCCCCCACAACCCCCGGCTGTGCGACCCCCATCGTCGATGTCCTCACCGCCCGCTACGCCACCACCTTCGACAGCCCCGGCGACACCGCACTCCGCCGCTGGATCCTCGAACGACTCGACGTAGCCGACGACCCCCGCGTACAACGCTGTTGGCGGCTACTCGGCACCGTGAACGCTTGGCCCGACCAACCCGACCTGGCCCCGATCTTCACCTGGTTCCCCCAGGCCCTGCGCGCCCACATGGCCTGAGCCGCAGGTCATCTCCGGGCCCGCCCGTTCGACGCTACTCGGCCGTGTAGCGCGTCAGTTTCCCTGAGCCAGGTAGTTGTAGATTTCGTGGACTTCGATGGTGGGCTGGTTGGGCATGCCTACTTCCATGCCGATGGGGCCGAGGGTGGATTCGGCGAAGCTCTGGAATTGCTCGGAGGTTTCCCAGACGTCGGTGACGTGGAATCCGGTGTCGGTCTTCCTGACCAGATGGAACATCAGGCCGGGGCCGCCGGAGCCGCCGTGCTTGAAGCCCATCTTCTCGAGGGCCTGGTCGTACTGTTCGAGGGTCGAGCCGGTGAATTCGAGTTCGACGGCAACCGCCATGACGGTCATCTCCTTGCGCGGTCGAGCGGTGTTGGAGTGACTTCGGGCCCGACCCGGCGAGCGGGGGGTCGCGATCGAACACCGTGATCCGGCGCTCCGATCGGATCACGATCGCTCTGCGCGGCGGCATGTATCCGCCGTCGCGATGTGGTGCGCGTCACAGTCTAGTCCGGGGGTCATCGAGCGACAAGCGACCTCGTCAGCCCGCCGGGGGCGTCGACGGTCGCCCAGATCATGCCGATCCCGGAGTCGGCGGGCGCCGTGCGCTGGCGTGGGGCAGTGCTGACCAGCTCGTAGCCGAGCCGCCGAGGTACAGCCGCACTGCGGACATTGGCCGCGTCGCAATGGATTTCGACGCGACCGATATGGGGGAGGGCGAGCGCGGCGGTGGTCAGGGCGTGGGCGGCGCGCGTGATGATTCCCCGGCCGGTGTGGGCGATATGGCACCAGTAGCCGATCTCCAGGGCGGCCGGGTCGATCCTGTCGTGGAGCCCGATGCCGCCCGCCACCTCGCCTCTCGCGGTGAAGATCCCGTAGAGGTAGCCGCCGTCGGGCGTCGGCCAGTGCGCGGTCGAGGTCTGCAGGGAACGGCGTTGCCCGGCGAGCGTCGGCGGCTGCTCGGCCCACGACATCCACGGGTGGAGGTGTGCGTGTGAGGCGCTCAGCGCGGCGAACTGGCGGGTCAGATCACCGGGGCGCCACCGGCGCAGCACCAGATCGCCCAGATCGATCCGCACCGGGGGAGTCGACCCGGGATGAGCGCTGGTGCTGATGGTCATGATCGATGATTGCGGACCCAGAGGCTCCAGGGCAACGCATTTTCCGACGTCTCGGCGACGCGCGGTCAGCGGATCCTGGCAAGGATATCGATCGCTATATCCATTGCGGCGGTGTGCATCTGGTCGTCGGTCAGTTCGAGATCGCCCATCATCGACAAGCTCCAGCTGATCGCGAGCAGCGCTTGCCGCGCGTGATAGATGTCCAGCGCGGCGGCGTCGGGCGCGGTCATGAGGTCGGCGAGCACGCGGAATTGGTAGCGCAGGCCCGCACCGAAACCGAGGTCGCGGAACGCGGGCTGGTTCTCGTGCCAGAACCTCGACGATCGGGTGGCCGAGGCCGTCGCCGCCGGATCGCGCCAGATCGTTCTACTCGGCGCGGGCCTGGACACCCGCGCGTTCCGGATGGGTCTGCCCGCCGACGTCACCGTCTACGAGCTGGACCTGCCCGAGCTGTTCGCCTTCAAGGAGCCGGTACTGCGCGCAGCGCGAGCCACGCCGACGACACAACGACACGTCCTACCGATCGACCTGCGCACCGACTGGGCTGTTCCCCTGCGCGAAAAGGGATTTCGGCCAGAGCTGCCGACCCACTGGATCGACGAGGGTGCGCTCCTGTACCTCCCACCCGAAGATCATCTCCGCACGGTGGCGATGCTGACGACGCTGTCCGCGCCCGCAGCCGATTCGGTCTCAGCCGGTTCGCGGTCGATCCCGACGCTGCGCCCTACGCCGCCGAACTGCGTCGACTCGTCTCCGGTGACGACGTGCGGATGCCGCCGCTGGAGGCCGGGCGCCCGGGGGAGCAGTGGCTCGTCGAGCACGGCTGGCACATCCGGTTCCGCGCCTGGGACGACATGATCGTTCCCCTCGGCAGAGACGTGGCGGTGAACGACCCGAAGGTCGGCGTCGTGCTCGCCGAGCGGGTGTGACGGAAGGTGAACCATGCCGCGTCGAGGCGGCGGCGGTTGTCGAGGTCGTCACGGCGACGTGAACGCGATCACCGACCGCTCGCCTCGGGGCGGTCGCCACACGGCGGCGTGGGGGTGAAACATGCGCGCTCGCTGCACTTTCGGCGTGCCTGTGATCACCGACACGGCAGCGGTCGCCCACCGGTGCTCCGTGGTGGCGCTCACAGGTGGGCCTACCTGGTCAAAGGCATCTCGCGGCGCTGATAGGCTGACGGGCGAGTTAGGCATCCTTTAACGGACCGTCCGGTGAGGCGGGGAAGGAGGTCGGCATGGCTGTGCCCGAACGGGCGGCCAGAACCGGCGCGGGTGAAACATCGCAGCGGCACACCCCGGAGTGGGTGGCAGCCGGTCGCGAGCTGTTGTCGCCATCGGACGTCACCAGGACCGTAGCGCGGATCGCGCATCAGATCATCGAGAAGACCGCCCTGGATTCCGGCGACGCCGACGCACCGCGGGTGGTTCTCATGGGAATCCCGACGCGCGGCACCACCCTGGCCAATCGGCTGGCGGACAAGATCGAGGAATTCTCCGGTGTGCGCCCCGCACTCGGCTCCCTCGACATCACGCTGTACCGCGACGACCTGCGCTCTCGCCCGCACCGCCCGCTCGAACGCACCTCGGTGCCCGACGGCGGTATCGAGAACTCGCTGGTCGTCCTCGTCGACGACGTGCTGTTCTCGGGCCGGACGGTCCGCTCCGCCCTCGACGGGCTGCGCGACCTGGGCCGCCCCCGCGCGGTGCAGCTGGCGGTCCTCATCGACCGCGGCCACCGCGAGCTGCCGATCCGCGCCGACTACGTGGGCAAGAACGTGCCGACCTCCCGCGCCGAGGACATCTCGGTGCTGATGGTCGAGCACGACGGCCGTGACGGCGTGTATCTGCATCAGGAAGGTCAAGAGCAGTGAGGGAGCGTAGCGACCGAACCATGAACACAGCCACCCAGTGGTTCACGCCGGAGCTGAGCGTCAGCGAGGTGGAGGCGTGAAGCACTTGCTGACGGTCGCCGACCTGGATCGCGGCACCGCCACCGAACTCCTCGACGAAGCCGAGCGCTTCGAACAGGCCCTGCTGGGCCGCGAGGTGAAGAAGCTGCCGACCCTGCGCGGGCGCACCGTGATGACGGTGTTCTACGAGAACTCCACCCGTACCCGCGTGTCCTTCGAGGTCGCGGGCAAGTGGATGAGCGCCGACGTGATCAACGTGAGCGCGTCGAGTTCCTCTGTCTCCAAAGGTGAATCGCTGCGCGACACCGCCCTCACCCTGCACGCGGCGGGCGCCGACGCGCTGATCGTGCGCCACCCGGCCTCGGGTGCCGCGCACCAGATCGCGCGCTGGATGGAGCAGTGGGCGCGTGAGGAGAACCGCGTCGCCCCGTCGATCATCAACGCGGGCGACGGCACCCACCAGCACCCCACCCAGGCCCTGCTCGACGCACTTACCCTGCGCCAGCGCCTCGGCGACATCGAGGGTAAGCGGATCGTGCTGGTCGGCGACATCCTGCACAGCCGGGTCGCGCGCTCGAACGTCTCCCTGCTCAACACTCTCGGTGCCGAGGTGGTCCTGGTCGCGCCGCGCACGCTGCTGCCGGTCGGCGTGGAGGCCTGGCCCTGCCGGGTCTCGTCCTCGCTGGACGCGGAACTGCCCGGTGCCGACGCGGTGATGATGTTGCGCGTGCAGGCGGAGCGGATGAACGGCGGGTTCTTCCCATCGGCCCGCGAATATTCGATCAACTACGGACTGTCCGAGCGCAGGCTCGCGCTGCTCGGCGACGACGCGGTGGTCCTGCATCCCGGCCCGATGCTGCGCGGCATGGAAATCGCCTCGGCGGTCGCGGATTCGCCGAAATCGGCTGTGCTGCAGCAGGTCTCGAACGGAGTGCACATGCGGATGGCCGTGTTGTTCCGGCTGCTCGTGGGCCAGGAGGAAACGGTATGAGTGAGCTGCTGATCAAGAACGTCAAGCCCTACGGCGAAGGCGACCCCGTCGACGTCCTGGTGCGCGACACCCTCATCGCCGACATCGGCACCGGCCTCACGGCGTCCGACGACGCCGAGGTGATCGAGGGCAACGGCCAGATCCTGCTGCCCGGCTTCGTCGACCTGCACACGCACCTGCGCGAACCCGGCCGCGAAGACACCGAGACCATCGAAACCGGTTCCGCCGCCGCCGCGCTGGGCGGTTACACCGCGGTGTTCGCGATGGCCAACACCAGCCCGGTCGCCGACTCGGTCGTCATCACCGACCACGTGTGGCGTCGCGGCCAGGAAGTCGGCCTCGTCGACGTGTTCCCGGTCGGTGCCGTGACGGTCGGTCTGCAGGGCAAGCAGCTCGCCGAGATGGGCACCATGGCCGCCGGTATCGGCCAGGTCAGGATGTTCTCCGACGACGGTCACTGCGTCGACGACCCGCTGATCATGCGACGCGCCCTCGAATACGCGAACTCCCTGGGCGTGCTCATCGCCCAGCATGCCGAGGAACCGCGCCTGACCAAGAACGCCATCGCGCACGAAGGCCCCAACGCCGCGCGCCTGGGACTGCACGGCTGGCCGCGCGCCGCCGAGGAGTCGATCGTCGCGCGTGACGCACTGCTGGCCCGCGACGCGAACGCCCGCGTGCACATCTGCCACGCCTCCACCGCAGGCACCGTCGAGCTGGTGAAATGGGCCAAGTCCCAGGGCATCTCGATCACCGCCGAGGTCACCCCGCACCATCTGCTCCTCGACGACTCGCGTCTGGAGACCTACGACGCGGTCAACAAGGTGAACCCGCCACTGCGCGAATCCACCGACGTGGCAGCCCTGCGCCAGGCCCTGGCCGACGGCATCATCGACTGTGTCGCCACCGACCACGCTCCGCACGCCGAACAGGACAAGTGCTGCGAATTCGCGGCCGCCCGCCCCGGCATGCTCGGCCTGGAGACGGCGCTGTCGATCATCGTGCAGACGATGGTCCAGCCCGGCCTGCTCGACTGGCGCGGCGTCGCGAAGGTGATGAGCGAGAAGCCCGCCGCGATCGTCGGTCTCGACGACCACGGCCGCCCGATCGCGGTCGGCGAGCCCGCCAACCTCACGCTGATCGACCCCGACGCCGAGTGGACGGTGCGCGGCGCCGAACTGGCGAGTATCTCGAACAACACACCGTTCGAGGACATGACGTTCCCGGCCGAGGTCACAGCCACCGTGCTGCGCGGCCGGGTAACTGCCCGCGAGGGCAAGGCGGTCGGGATCTAGGGAGGCCAGGACGTGGAAAGAACGCTGTGGGTAGTCGGGCTGCTGGCATTTTTCATTGTGTGCCTGTGGCTGATGTACCGGGCATGGCAGAAGAAGGCCACGCGACAGCAGGCACGCATCGGCGAACTGCCGACGGTGCCGGCCGAACTGGGCGCACAACTACTGGAACCGACCACCGGCATGTACCTGGGCAGCACCATCGCGCCCAGTTGGCAGGACCGGATCGCGGTCGGTGACCTGGGATTCCGGGCGACCGCCGAACTGACGCGGTTCGAACGCGGGATTCTGCTCGAACGCGACGGCGCCACGGTGATCTGGATTCCGCAGGAATCGGTGACAGCCGTGCGTACCGAGCGCGGACACGCGGGCAAAGTGATGACAGAAGATGGTGTGCTGGTAATTCGCTGGACACTGCCGACCGGAACCGAGATAGATACCGGATTCCGGGGCGACGACAAGACGGTGTACCCGGCCTGGACAGCTGGGGCCGCGGATTCGACCAGGGTGACGACGGGAGACGATGAATGAGCACAGTGAAGGCAGCCTTGGTGCTCGAGGACGGCCGCGTATTCCGCGGTACCGCCTTCGGCGCCGAGGGACAGACACTCGGTGAGGCCGTGTTCTGCACGGCGATGACCGGGTACCAGGAAACCCTGACCGACCCCAGCTACGCCCGCCAGATCGTGGTGGCCACGGCCCCGCAGATCGGCAACACCGGCTGGAACGACGAGGACGACGAGTCCGGCAAGATCTGGGTCGCCGGGTACGCCGTGCGCGACCCCTCGCGGGTCTCCTCCAACTGGCGCGCCACCGGCACGCTGACCGACGAGCTCGACCGCCAGGACGTGGTCGGCATCGCGGGCATCGACACCCGCGCGGTGGTCCGCCACCTGCGCAGCCGCGGTTCGATGAAGGCGGGCATCTTCTCCGGCGCCGCGCTGGCCAACGACGAGGAACTCCTCGCGAGGGTGAACGGCCAGGCCTCGATGCTGGGCGCCGACCTCGCCGAAGAGGTCAGCACCGACGCGATGTACACGATCGAACCGGTGGGCGACCATAAGTTCACCGTCGTCGCGGTCGACCTGGGCATCAAGACCAACACCCCGCGCATGTTCGCCGAGCGCGGTGTGCGCACCCACGTGGTGCCGTCGAACACCTCCCTCGACGACATCCTCGCGCTGAACCCCAACGGCGTGTTCCTGTCCAACGGTCCCGGCGACCCGGCCACCCAGACCGGCGCCATCGCGCTCACCCAGGGCGTGCTCGAGCGCGGAATCCCGCTGTTCGGCATCTGCTTCGGCAACCAGATCCTGGGCCGGGCACTGGGTCGCAAGACCTACAAGATGAAGTTCGGCCACCGCGGCATCAACATCCCGGTGATCGAAGAGGGCACCGGCCGCGTGTCCATCACCGCCCAGAACCACGGCTTCGCCCTCGAAGGCGAGCGCGGCGAGGTGTTCGACACCCCATTCGGCAAGGCCGAGGTCTCCCACATCTGCGCCAACGACGGCACCGTCGAAGGGGTCCGGCTGATCGACGGCCGCGCCTTCTCGGTGCAGTACCACCCCGAGGCCGCCGCAGGCCCGCACGACGCCGCATATCTGTTCGACCGTTTCGCCGGTCTCATGGAAGGAGCCTGATGCCTCGCCGCGAGGATCTGAAGCACATCCTGGTGATCGGCTCTGGCCCGATCGTGATCGGCCAGGCGTGCGAATTCGACTACTCCGGTACCCAGGCGTGCCGGGTGCTGCGGTCCGAGGGACTGCGCGTTTCGCTGGTGAACTCCAACCCGGCGACCATCATGACCGACCCGGAGTTCGCCGACGCCACCTACGTCGAGCCGATCACCCCGGAGTTCGTCGAGAAGGTCATCGAGAAGGAACGCCCCGACGCGATCCTGGCCACCCTCGGTGGACAGACCGCGCTCAACACCGCGGTCGCGCTGCACGAGAACGGTGTGCTGCAGAAGTACAACGTCGAGCTGATCGGCGCCGACTTCGACGCCATCCAGCGCGGTGAGGACCGGCAGAAGTTCAAGGACATCGTCGCCAAGGTCGGCGGCGAGAGTGCCCGCAGCGCCGTCTGTTACACCATGGACGAAGTCCGCGAGACCGTCGCCGACCTCGGTTACCCCGTGGTCGTGCGCCCCTCGTTCACCATGGGCGGGCTCGGCTCCGGCATGGCCTACAACGAGGAAGACCTCGACCGCATCGCCGGTGGCGGCCTGTCCGCCTCGCCGACCGCGAACGTCCTGATCGAGGAGTCCATCCTCGGTTGGAAGGAGTTCGAGCTCGAGCTCATGCGCGACCGCAACGACAACGTGGTCATCGTCTGCTCGATCGAGAACGTCGACCCGATGGGTGTGCACACCGGTGACTCGGTCACCGTCGCCCCCGCGATGACCCTCACCGACCGCGAGTACCAGAAGATGCGCGATCTCGGCATCGCGATCCTGCGCGAGGTCGGCGTCGACACCGGTGGCTGCAACATCCAGTTCGCGGTGGATCCGGCCGACGGTCGCCTGATCGTCATCGAGATGAACCCCCGCGTCTCGCGCTCCTCGGCGCTGGCGTCGAAGGCCACCGGCTTCCCGATCGCCAAGATCGCCGCCAAGCTGGCCATCGGCTACACCCTCGACGAGATCGTCAACGACATCACCGGCGAGACCCCGGCATCGTTCGAGCCGACGCTGGACTACGTCGTGGTGAAGGCGCCGCGGTTCGCGTTCGAGAAGTTCCCCGGCGCCGACGCCACGCTGACCACCACCATGAAGTCGGTGGGCGAGGCGATGTCGATGGGTCGCAACTTCTCCGAGGCCCTCGGCAAGGTACTGCGCTCGCTCGAGACCAAGGCCGCCAGCTTCTGGACCACCGACGACGGCCAGTGGGCCCCGGCGGATCCGAGCGATCCGGCGTCGGTGCGCGAGGCGATCGAGGCCATCCTCGCCGACCTGCGCGTGCCGACCGAAGGTCGCATCTACCAGGTCGAACGGGCGCTGCGCTACGGCGCGAGCATCGAAGAGGTCGCGCTGGCCTCCGGTGTCGACCCGTGGTTCGTCGCCGAGGTGCTCGGCCTGGTCGAGCTGCGTCTGGAAGTTCTCGACGCGCCCGTCCTCGACGAGGATCTGCTGCGTCGCGCCAAGCACTACGGCCTGTCGGACCGTCAGCTGGCGGCACTGCGCCCCGAGCTGGCGGGCGAGGCGGGCGTGCGCTCGCTGCGTCACCGCCTCCAGGTACGCCCGGTCTACAAGACCGTCGACACCTGCGCCGCGGAGTTCGAGGCCAAGACCCCGTACCACTACAGCACCTACGAGCTGGATCCCGGCGCGGAGTCCGAGGTCGCGCCGCAGCGTGAGCGCGAGAAGGTCATCATCCTGGGCTCGGGCCCGAACCGCATCGGTCAGGGCATCGAGTTCGACTACTCGTGTGTGCACGCGGCACAGACCCTGTCGGCCGCCGGGTACGAGACCGTGATGGTCAACTGCAACCCCGAGACCGTCTCCACCGACTACGACACCGCCGATCGTCTCTACTTCGAGCCGCTCACCTTCGAGGACGTCCTCGAGGTGTACAACGCCGAAGCCGAGTCGGGCACCGTCGCCGGTGTGATCGTGCAGCTCGGCGGCCAGACCCCGCTGGGCCTGGCGCAGCGGCTCACCGACGCGGGCGTGCCCGTGGTCGGTACCTCCGCGGCCGCGATCGACCTGGCCGAGGACCGTGGCGAATTCGGTGACGTGCTCGTCGCCGCCGGACTGCCCGCGCCCAAGTACGGCACCGCCACCACGGTGGCCCAGGCCAAGAAGATCGCGAACGAGATCGGCTATCCGGTGCTGGTCCGCCCGTCCTACGTGCTGGGCGGGCGCGGCATGGAGATCGTCTACGACGAGCAGTCCCTCGAGGGCTACATCTCCCGCGCCACCGAACTGAACCCGGACCACCCGGTGCTGGTCGACCGCTTCCTCGAAGACGCCATCGAGATCGACGTCGACGCGCTGTGCGACGGCGACGAGGTCTACCTCGGCGGCGTGATGGAACACATCGAGGAGGCCGGTATCCACTCCGGTGACTCCGCCTGCGCGCTGCCCCCGATCACCTTGGGCCGCAGCGACATCGAGGCCGTGCGTCGCTCCACCATCGCGCTGGCCAAGGGCATCGGCGTCAAGGGCCTGCTCAACGTGCAGTACGCCCTCAAGGACGACGTGCTCTACGTCCTGGAAGCCAATCCCCGGGCGAGCCGGACGGTTCCGTTCGTCTCCAAGGCCACCGCCGTACCCCTCGCAAAGGCCTGCGCGCGCGTCATGCTCGGCGCCACCATCGCCGACCTGCGCAAGGAAGGCATGCTGCCGCTCGAGGGCGACGGCGGTCACGTGCCGCTGGACGCGCCGGTCGCGGTGAAGGAAGCCGTGCTGCCCTTCCACCGGTTCCGTCGCGCCGACGGCTCCGGCATCGACTCGTTGCTCTCCCCGGAGATGAAGTCCACCGGTGAGGTCATGGGCATCGACGCCGACTTCGGCACCGCCTTCGCCAAGAGCCAGGCCGCCGCCTACGGCTCGCTGCCGACCGAGGGCACCGTGTTCGTCTCGATCGCCAACCGCGACAAGCGCGCCATGGTGTTCCCGATCAAGCGCCTGCACGACCTGGGCTTCCGCATCCTCGCCACCGAGGGCACCGCGGAAACCCTGCGCCGCAACGGCATTCCCTGCGAACAGGCACGCAAGCACTCCGATCCGGAATCCACCGATCCGGCCACCGGCATGCCGGAGGCCTCGATCGTGGAGCAGATCCGCGACGGCGAGATCGACATCGTGTTCAACACCCCCTACGGCAACTCGGGCCCCCGCGTGGACGGCTACGAGATCCGCACCGCCGCGGTGGGCGCGAACATCCCGTGCATCACCACCGTGCAGGGCGCGGCGGCCGCGGTGCAGGGCATCGAGGCCGGCATCAACGGCGGTATCGGGGTGCGCTCGCTGCAGGAACTGCACTCGAAACTGCGTGGCTGACATGACATTCGGTCACCGATTGCAGCACGCCATGCGGCAGTTCGGACCCGTGTGCGTCGGCATCGACCCCCACCCCGCGCTGCTGCGGGCGTGGGGGCTCACCGAAGACGTCGACGGGCTCGAGGCGTTCGCCGAGATCTGCGTCGAGGCCTTCGACGGTCGCGTCGCTCTGGTGAAGCCGCAGGTCGCGTTCTTCGAGACCTACGGTTCCGGCGGCATCGCGGTGCTCGAGCGCACCATCTCGGTGCTGCGGGCCTCGGGCACCCTGGTGCTGGCCGATGCCAAGCGGGGCGACATCGGCTCCACCATGGATGCCTACGCGCATGCTTGGCTCGGCGACGGACCACTGAGTTCGGACGCCGTGACGGTGTCGCCGTACCTCGGATTCGGCTCCCTCGATCCGGCTCTGAGCCTGGCGAAGGACAATCACCGTGGGGTGTTCGTGCTTTCGGCGACCTCGAATCCCGAAGGGGCGCAACTGCAGCGGATCACCGCCGCGGACGGGCGCACCATCGCGCAGACGATGGTCGACGAGGCCGCGGCTCGCAATGCCGGGTCCGGTTTCGGCTCCGTCGGCGTGGTCGTCGGTGCGACGCTCACCGAGGCGCCCGACCTGTCGGCCCTCAACGGCCCGATCCTGATGCCCGGTGTCGGCGCGCAGGGCGGGGGAGCGGACTCCATCCGCGCCCTGGTCACCGAGGCGAACTTCGCCGCCGCCGTCCCCGCGGTGTCGCGCGAGGTTCTCAACGTGGGCCCGTCGGTGACGGCGCTGTGCGACAAAACGGCTCAGCTGCAAGAGGAGTTCGCCTTCCTGCAGCGCTGATGAACGCCATGGCGGGCCGGGGTAGCGACACGCTGCCCCGGCCTCGTCGTTGCCGCGTCCCACTGCCAGAGGAGAACTCCGTCAGGCGAGGCAGTAGGTCGCGGTGACCGTGGCGAACAGCGACAGTGCGTCCGACGACGCCGCCGAGCCGAGAACCATCGTCAGCGACCGTCCGTCGGTCGAACGGAACGCGTACGAGACGTAGCCGAGCAGTTCACCGCCGTGCCCCCAGAGGTCGGCGCCACACGGAGGGTCGAAACGCTGTAGGCCTAGGCCGTAGTGGAAACCCATGCCCATCGGGACTGTCTCCCGCATCCGGTCCAACGACGCCGGGCTCAGTAGGCGTCCACCGAGCAGTGCGGCGAAGAATGCGTCGAGATCGGCTGTGGTGGAGATCATTTCGCCAGCGGCCCAGTCCAGTGAGGGGTTCATCTCGCTCACGTCCACGCCGCCGGCACCGTCGATGGCACGGTGCGCGGTGAGGGCGGGCGCGGGAATGCGAGGGTCGTCGCCGGGCACGGTGGTGGCGGTCAACCGCAGCGGAGTGAGGAGACGGTCGCGGATCTCGTCGCCGTAGCGGTGCCCGGTCACGTGCTCGATCAGCAGGCCGAGCGCGATGTAGTTGGTGTTCGAATACCGGAAGCGGGCGCCCGGTGCGAAATAGGGGTCGTGGCGCATCGCGGTGGCGAGCAGATCGCGCGGCGCGTACGCGCGGAAACGGTCGTCGCCGCGCCACCGGTTCGTCGACATGCCCGGCTCCTTCATGTAGTCGTAGAGCCCGCTGGTGTGATTCATCAACTGCCGCACCGTGATCCGGTCACCGCCGGTGATCGGCTCCGGCAGCTGCGCGGCGATCGGGCCGTCGAGCTCGACTCTGCCCTCATCGACCAGTTGCAGCACCACGGTGGCGACGAAGGTCTTGGTGATGCTGCCGATCCGGAACCTGCTGTGCGGTCCCGGTGTACTCGTCTGCCCGGCGGCGCTGCCTTCGTGGTGCCATTCGCGCAGCCGCTCGCCGTCGGAGACCCGCACCACCACGTCGGTGTCGTTCCAGCGCGCCGCGGCCTCGACCGTATCCCCGACGACCCGCCACCGTGCCGTCACGAGGACGAGAGCGGCCACCAATGTGGCTGTCACAACGGTGCCCACCATGACCACTGTGGCCCGAAAGAGTTTCTGTCGCATAGCTTTCGACGCTAAGTAGCTGTTCGGACCGTTGCGATGGTGTACGCCCCGCGAGGGGGGTGTGGAAAACCCCACCCCCCGACTGCGGTCGTACCGCGTCGACCGGGTGGTTGACGCTACTGATCACCGCGCCTGGGCTCCTTAGCGTCGAAAACATGGATACGACAGGGAATTCGACCGAACTGACCGGCATCGCGGGCTGGGCCGTCCAGTTGATGGAACAGCTCGGAGGCTTCGGCGCCGGCCTCGCGATCGCACTCGAGAACCTCTTCCCGCCGCTGCCCAGCGAGGTGATCCTGCCACTGGCGGGCTTCACCGCCGGTCTCGGCCGATTCAGCCTGGCCGAGGTCCTGCTGTGGACCACCCTCGGCTCGGTCGTCGGCGCGCTCGCCCTCTACGGACTCGGCGCCGCGCTCGGCCGTGACCGCCTGCGCCGCATCGTCGAAGGGCTACCCCTGGTCCGCGTGTCCGACCTGGACCGCACCGAGGACTGGTTCGCCCGCCACGGCGACAAAGCGGTCTTCTTCGGTCGGATGATCCCCATCTTCCGCAGCCTGATCTCGATTCCCGCAGGTGTCGAACGCATGCCCCTCGGCCGGTTCACGCTGCTGACCACGGCGGGCAGCCTGGTGTGGAACGCGATCTTCGTGCTCGCGGGCTACTTCCTCGGCGAGAACTGGCACGTCGTCGAGACCTGTGCGGGCATCCTGCAGAAGGCCGTGATCGCCGCCGTCCTCGTGGCCGCGACCGTGTTCGTCGTGCGGCGGGTGCGTCAGCGGCAGGCGCACGCGAGAATTGGGCGATGAGCACCTCCTCGGCGCGGTCGTCACGCGTCGCCGCCCCGGTCGCGGGTTATCTGCTCGGCGTGCTCACGGTGCCGCTCGACCTGCTCGGTGTCCTCGCCGTGCCGATCGCGGCGAACCTCACCGACCGGATCGCCCAGGGCGAGCACCGGCGCCTCACCCGGTTGCTCGGCGTGCGGTCGCACGGCGTGCCGAGTGGACCGCGCGCCGCGGGGTACCTGGCTGCCCGCGCACTGGTCGGCGTGCTCGGTGCGCTGGTGCTGGCCCTGTCGGGGCTGGGTGTCGTCGTCGCGGTGGCCGTGGTCTACGGCGCCTGCACCGGCGCCGCGGTGCCGATCATCGACGCGACCGAACCCGGGCAGGTCACCTGGGCGACGGTCACCGTGCTGGCACTTCCCGGCGCGGTGCTCTGTTTCCTGGCCGTGCAGGGCTTGCTCGGAGTGGTGCGTGCCGAAGCCTGGTGCCTGCGGCGGAGCACCCGCCCAGGACCGGACGAACTGGCGCGGCGGGTCGCCCAGCTCACCACCACCCGCGCCGAGGTGGTCGAGGTGATCGACGACGAACGTCGCCGGATCGAACGTGATCTGCACGATGGTGTGCAGCAGCGGGTGGTCGCGTTGTCGATCCTGCTCGGCCGGATGGATCGCGCGGCCGACGAGGACGGGCGCGCCGACCTGCGCCGGCGCGCGATCGCCGAGACCGGGCACATCCTCGACGAACTGCGCGAGGTCTCCTGGCGGATCTACCCGGCCATGCTCGACCGCGACGGCCTGCGCGCCGCCCTCGAAGCCCTCACCGACCGAACCCCGATTCCGACTCGACTGACCGTCGACCTCGACGAACGCGCACCCCGCCCGGTCGAATCGGCCTGCTACTTCACCGCCAGCGAGGCGATCACCAACGCCATCAAGCATTCCGGCGCCACGGCCATCGAGGTCGGCGTTCAGCGTGCGGGCCCGACCGTGCGCCTGTGGGTACACGACGACGGACAGGGCGGCGCCGACCCCACCGGGCACGGCCTGACCGGCATCGCCACCCGCGTCACCGCGCTGGACGGCACCATGGCGGTGGACAGCCCGCTGGGCGGCCCGACGATCATCACTGTGGAGGTTCCGTGCGGATAACCCTGGCCGAGGACTCCGCGCTGCTGCGCGAGAGCCTGGCCCAGCTGCTCACCGCGGAGGGACACGAGATCGTGGACTCCGTCGGCACCGGGACCGAACTGCTCGCCGCCGTGCGGGTGCGCCCGCCCGACCTGGTCATCGCCGATGTGCGGATGCCGCCCGACCACGTCGACGAGGGGATCAGAGCGGCCCTGGAAATCCGTCGCGACCAGCCGGGGGTCGCCGTCCTGGTGCTGTCACAGTACGTCGAGCGCAGGCACGCGGCGGAGTTCCTCACCGGCACCGGCGGCATCGGCTACCTGCTCAAGGACCGGGTCGCCGCGATCGGCTCGTTCCTCGATGCCGTCGACCGGGTGGGCGCGGGCGGCACCGCCTTCGACCCGGAGGTGGTTCGCCAACTCCTGCTGCACAATCGCGCCGACTCGCCGCTGCACCGGCTCACCGAGCGCGAACGCGAAGTGCTCGAACTCATGGCGCAGGGTCTGAGCAACGCGGCGATCTGCGGACAGCTCTACGTCACCCGCAGCGCGGTCGAGAAACACATCAACGCGATCTTCACCAAGCTGGATCTGCCGGTCGGTGAGGCGCACAACCGGCGGGTGCTCGCCATCCTGCAGCACCTGCGGGCGGGTGCGGCGCAGGGCTGACCGCTCAGGCCGCCGCCCGCGCGTTCCTGGCCCGCCACCAGCCGAACGCGCCGACACCGAGCGGCAGCAGCACCGTGACGAACCCCGACAGCGGCATGAACGCGAGCCCGAACACCGTGGCGACGCCGAGCACGAGCAGCACCGTGCCGGGCACGTACCCCAGTGCGCGCTCCAGCGCGATCATCGCGAGGCCGAAACCGATGCTGACCACGCCGAACTCGGTGAACCAGAAGGTGAGCTCCACGTCCTGATCGCCGGCGGCGAACACGGCGACGCCGAGCGCGGTGTGCACCGTGCCGATGAATGTCAGGAGGGTTCCGGCGAGTGGAAATCTTGTTCTTGAATCCATATTCATAAACTGTGCCACTAGGCTGATCCGGTGGCAAGACCCCGCCTTTTCACCGATGAGCAGGTGCTCGACGCGGCGCGCGATCTGCTCGCCGACCCCGCGATCACCCGGCCCACCATCACGGCGATCACCAGGGCCGCCGGCGTGCACTCCGGGTCGATCTATGTGCGTTTCGCCTCACGTGACGAACTGCTCGCCCGCCTGTGGCTGCGGTCGATCCGCCGATTCCACGAGGGCTTCATCGCGGCACTGACCGGCCCCACGCCGCTGCTGGCCGCCGCCACGTTTCTGCCGCGCTATTGCCGCGCGCACCCGACCGAGGCGCGGGCGATGAAGATGTTCCATCGTGACGAACTGCTCGAGGTCGGTACCGAGGATCTGCGGGCCGCCATCGCCGGTGTCAACGACGAGATGAACGCCGCGCTGCTGACTGCCGCGGTGACCGAATTCGGGGTCGCCGACGACCGCTCGCTGGCCATCGCGGGCGCCGCCGTGAAGGCGATTCCGTACGGTCTGGTCCGCGATTACATCGCCCGCGCCGCCCCGATTCCGGACTGGATCGACGACGTCGTAGCGACCGCGTCGGGTGCGGTTCTCGACCGGTTTCGGGCCCGATCGTGACGACACGCTGTGCGAAATCGGGCGACACGCGGGCTTTTTCAGGAAACCCGCTGGTCGCGCGCCACCGGGTTTGCCAGGGCGGCGCCCGGCACTCACGCTACCTGGTGGCTATCATCGCCCATATCGGTATAACCGCAGGTGAGGATGCATTTAAGCAATTCGGCTGTACGATCGAGACGGCGGAATCAGCGGTCACCGCATCGGGTCCGCGCGCGCCATACGGCATGCGTAATCCTGCCCTGACCTGGGGGTCGGGTTCGCAATCGGCGCGCACCGTGGGTACGGTCGCACAGACCGTCCGGGTAACCGGCGGTAGATCTGGCAATGAACGATGAGACGGAGGAACCCGTGGCCCTTCCCCAGCTGACTGATGAGCAGCGCGCCGCTGCTCTGGAGAAGGCGGCTGCCGCTCGCCGCGCTCGGGCAGAGCTCAAGGAGCGCCTGAAGCGCGGTGGAACGAACCTGAAGCAGGTCCTCACCGATGCCGAGTCCGATGAGATTCTCGGCAAGATGAAGGTTTCTGCGCTGCTCGAGGCTCTGCCGAAGGTGGGCAAGGTCAAGGCGGCGGAGATCATGACCGAGCTGGAGATCGCGCCTACGCGTCGTCTCCGTGGTCTCGGTGCCCGGCAGCGCGCAGCGCTGCTCACCCGCTTCGACTTCGACGCCTAAAGTCTGGTGGACAAAAACACGCGGAAGGGCCGGCTGGTAGTACTGGTCGGCCCCTCGGCCGTGGGTAAATCCACGGTCGTGCGGTGCGTGCGGGAACGCCTGCCCGAACTGGTTTTCAGTGTGTCGGCCACCACCAGGGACCCCCGTCCCGGCGAGGTCGACGGTCTCGATTACCGCTTCGTTTCCCGAGTCGAGTTCGACGCCATGATCGCGGCGGACGAACTGCTCGAATGGGCAGACATCCATGGGGGGTTGCAGCGATCGGGCACCCCCGCCGCCCCGGTGCGAGAAGCGCTGGCGAGCGGACTTTCAGTACTGATCGAAGTCGACCTGGCCGGTGCACGGTCGGTCCGGCAGGCGATGCCGGAAGCACTGCTGGTGTTTCTCGCCCCGCCGAGCTGGGAAGAACTGGTCTCGCGGTTGCGTTCGCGCGGCACCGAGACGCCCGAGGTGATCGAGCGCAGGCTCGAGACGGCCCGGGTCGAATTGGCGGCCTGTGACGAGTTCGACACGGTCATCGTGAACAGCGAGGTAACGACCGCTTGTGAGCAGTTGGTATCGTTGTTCGTTAGCACAAATTCGAGTTCTTGACCCACTAACCCGCAGGAGCCACCCCTAGTGAGCACGGACATCACCGCAGTACCCGCGTACGACACTCCGATCGGCCTCACCAACCCCCCGATCGACGAGCTGCTCGAGCGCACGTCCTCCAAGTACGCCCTCGTGATCTACGCGGCCAAGCGCGCCCGTCAGATCAACGATTACTACAACCAGCTCGGTGACGGCATCCTCGAGTACGTCGGCCCGCTCGTCGAGCCGGGTCTGCAGGAGAAGCCGCTGTCGGTCGCCATGCGCGAAATCCACTCCGACCTGCTCGAACACACCGAGGGCGAGTGACAATCTCTAGTCCGGAGGCGTAAAGACCATGCGGATCGTCGTCGGGGTCGGCGGGGGCATCGCCGCCTACAAGGCGTGTGCCCTCGTTCGCCGTTTCACCGAGACCGGACACCAGGTGCGGGTTATTCCCACCGAGTCGGCTCTCCAGTTCGTCGGAAAGGCGACCTTCGAGGCGCTGTCCGGTCAGCCGGTGCACACCACGGTGTTCGCCGACGTGCCCGAGGTGCCGCATGTCCGGATCGGCCAGGAGGCCGATCTCGTCGTCATCGCCCCCGCCACCGCGGATCTGATGGCGCGCGCCGCACAGGGGCGCGCCGACGATCTGCTCACCGCCACCTTGCTGACGGCTCGATGTCCGGTGCTGTTCGCGCCCGCGATGCACACCGAGATGTGGGAGCATCCGGCGACGGTGGCCAATGTCGCGACGCTCCGCGCGCACGGCGCCAACGTGATGGAACCCGCGTCGGGTCGGCTCACCGGCACCGATACGGGTCCGGGACGGCTGCCCGAACCGGAGGAGATCTTCGGTCTGGCCTCGCTGCTGCTCGAACGTGCCGACGCGCTGCCCCGCGACCTGACCGGTCGCCGCGTGGTGATCACCGCCGGTGGTACGAGGGAACCCCTCGACCCGGTGCGCTTCCTCGGCAACCGCAGCTCCGGCAAGCAGGGCTACGCCCTGGCCAGGGTCGCCGCCCAGCGCGGTGCCCAGGTGACGCTGATCGCGGGCAACACGATCGAGCTCGCGCCGCCCGCCGCGGTCGAACTGGTCCACATCACCACCGCCGACCAGCTCAAGACCGCGGTCGACAAGCACGCACTCGGCGCCGACGCGGTGATCATGGCGGCCGCGGTCGCCGATTTCCGTCCGACCCATGTGGCCGCAGCGAAGATCAAGAAGGGCGCCGACGAACCCGACGTGATTCCGCTGACCAAGAACGAGGACATCCTCGCCGGCTTGGTCGACGCCCGCACCGAGGGACGGCTCGCCGGTACCGCGATCGTCGGTTTCGCCGCCGAGACCGGTGACGACAACGGCGACGTGCTCACCCACGCCCGCGCGAAGCTGGCCCGCAAGGGCTGCGATCTGCTCGTGGTCAACGCGGTCGGCGAGGGCAAGGCGTTCGAGGTCGACACCAACGACGGCTGGTTGCTCGGTGCCGACGGCACCGAAGCTGCCCTCGATCACGGATCGAAGGCGCTGCTGGCCAGCCGGGTGCTCGACGCGCTGGTTCCGCTGCTGCGCTGACCGGGGAGTTCGCGTCGATTTCGCGTGAAAACGGTTGCGCGGCAACGAGGGTCGTGCAGTCTACCGCCCGTGCACATGTTCGCGGTGTGGCTTGGTACTTACTCGCCACCATGTCGGTGGTTTGGAATAGTCTTGATGAGAAGGGTTGCGCGGTAACACCGAGAAGTTACCGTCACAAGCCGAACGAGTAACCCGTTGAGGGAGAGGGAATAACTGTGCGTACGACAGGTAGTCGGCTATTCACCAGTGAGTCCGTGACCGAGGGTCATCCGGACAAGATCTGTGACGCGATCAGCGATTCCATCCTCGACGCATTGCTCGCGGAGGACCCGAGCAGCCGGGTCGCGGTGGAAACCATGGTCACCACCGGGCAGGTCCATGTCGCGGGCGAGGTCACCACCTCCGCCTACGCCGACATCCCGCGGATCGTGCGCGAGAAGGTCCTCGAGATCGGATACGACTCCTCCGCAAAGGGATTCGACGGCAATTCCTGCGGTGTCAACATCGCGATCGGTGCCCAGTCGCCCGATATCGCCCAGGGCGTCGACACCTCGCACGAGGCGCGCGTCGGCGGTTCCGACGATGCGATCGAGCGCCAGGGCGCCGGCGACCAGGGCCTGATGTTCGGTTACGCGACCACCGACACGCCCGAGCTGATGCCGCTGCCGATCGCGCTCGCGCACCGGCTCTCGCGCAAGCTCACCGAGGTCCGCAAGTCGGGCGTGCTGCCCTACCTGCGTCCCGACGGCAAGACCCAGGTCACCATCGAATACGACGGTGACCGCCCGGTTCGTCTGGACACGGTCGTCATCTCCACCCAGCACGCCGCCGATATCGACCTGGACAACCTGCTGGCTCCCGATATCCGCGAGAAGGTCGTCGACGCCGTCATCGGCGATCTGAACCTGCCCAGCCTCGACACCTCCGACATCCGGCTGCTGGTGAACCCCACCGGCAAGTTCGTCCTCGGTGGCCCGATGGGTGACGCGGGCCTGACCGGCCGCAAGATCATCGTCGACACCTACGGCGGCATGGCTCGCCACGGTGGCGGCGCGTTCTCCGGCAAGGATCCGTCGAAGGTCGACCGCTCGGCCGCCTACGCCATGCGCTGGGTCGCCAAGAACGTCGTGGCCGCGGGCCTGGCGGATCGCGTCGAGGTGCAGGTCGCGTACGCGATCGGCAAGTCGGCCCCGGTCGGTCTGTTCGTCGAGACCTTCGGCACGGAGAAGATCGACCCGACCAAGATCTCCACCGCCATCTCCGAGGTCTTCGACCTGCGTCCGGGCGCGATCATCCGCGATCTCGACCTGCTGCGCCCGATCTACGCGCCGACCGCGGCCTACGGGCACTTCGGCCGCACCGATGTCGACCTGCCCTGGGAGCACACGGACCGCGCCGACAAGCTGCGCGCGGCCGTCGGCCTGTAATACCCACGGACCGCGTGGCAGCGGGCGAAACATCGACAGCAGCGGGACACCCCATCGCGAGGGTGCTCCCGCTGCTTTCGCCTGCCCACCTCGACCGCGACTTCGACTACCTCGTCCCTCCTGAACTGGACGAGATCGCGCAGCCCGGCGTGCGCGTGCGCGTGCGTTTCGCCGGTCGCCTCGTCGACGGATATCTGCTCGAACGTCTCCCGCGCAGCGATCACAACGGCAAGATGATGCCGCTCGAACGAGTCGTCTCCGCGGAACGCGTCCTCACCCCGGAAATTCTGCGCCTGGCCACCGCCGTCGCCGCCCGCTATGCGGGAACGCGCGCTGATGTCCTGCGTCTCGCCATCCCTCCGCGCCACGCCCGCACCGAAACCGGCGGTGCGAAGAAGGCCGATGTCGTGAAGAAGCCGACGCGTTCGGCGGCTGGAGTTGTCGATATCGCCGATGATTCGACGTCCTCGCCGGAAGACCCGCCCCTCGCCGCTGAGCAAGGTGCGGGCGCCGTGGGCGACTCGGCACCGGAAGCTGTTGATGGTGAGCAGCTTTCGCGCCCGGCTGACGCGGACAGCTCCACTGGTATGGACGGCTCCACCGGTGCGAACGGCTCGGCCGCGGCGGAATCGCGCATCGAGGTCGACGCGTCGGCCTGGGGCCGGTATGCGCACGGCAGGGGGTTCGTCGGCGCGCTGGCGCAGGGTAAGGGTGTGCGGGCGGCGTGGCAGGCGTTGCCGGGGGAGGACTGGGCGGCGCGGCTGGCGGAGTTGGCGGCGACGGTGGTGGCCGACGGTCGCAGTGCGGTGTTGATGGTGCCGGACCAGCGGGATCTCGATCGGTTGCTCGCCGAATGTGTTGCGCTGGTCGGTGATTCGGCTGTCGGGCTGTCGGCCGGGTTGGGGCCCGCGGCGCGGTATCGGCGCTGGCTGGCGGTGTTGCGCGGGCAGGCGCGGATTGTGGTGGGGACGCGCGCGGCCGTCTTCGCGCCGGCACGGGACCTCGGGCTCATCGCGATCTGGGACGACGGCGACGACACCTACGCCGAGCCACGTTCCCCGTATCCGCACGCCCGCGAAGTGGCGATGTTGCGGGCGCACGAGACAGGCGCCGCGTTCGTCGCCGCCGGTTTCGCGCGGACGGCCGAAATCCAGGCGGTGGTCGAATCCGGGTGGGCGCGAGACCTTCTCGCCGATCGTCAGACGCTGCGCGAGGTGACGCCCCGGATCAGCGCGCCCGGCGACAGCGACTACGCGCTGGAGCGCGACGCGCTGGCCCGCTCGGTGCGAATGCCCGGCGTCGCGTTCGCGGCCGCCCGCTCCGCGATCAAGGAGAACGCGGCGGTGCTGGTCCAGGTGCCGCGGCGAGGATACGTTCCATCGCTGGCCTGCGCGAAATGCCGTACCCCCGCGCGCTGCCGGCACTGCAACGGACCGTTGGCGTTACCGCATTCGGGCAATGGCGAAGCGGCGAGCCCGCAGTGCAAGTGGTGCGGCATCACCGAAGCCGCGTTCCGCTGTCAGGCCTGCGGTGCGCGAGCGCTGCGAGCGACGGTGATCGGCGCGGCCCGCACCGCCGAAGAGCTCGGGCGCGCGTTCTCGGGCGTCCCGATCCGTACTTCGGGCGGTGGGGAAGTGCTCGACACGGTCGAACCCGGCGCCCAGGTGGTCGTCGCCACCGTCGGCGCGGAACCCCTCGTTCGCGGTGGCTACGGCGTCGCGCTGTTGCTCGACGGCTGGGCGCTGCTCGGTCGCGCCGACCTGCGCGCGAGCGAGGACACCCTGCGCCGGTGGATGGGTGCGGCCGCCCTGGTCCGCCCCCGTGGCCAGGTCATCGTCATGGCCGAGCCGTCCCTCGCCACCGTCCAGGCGCTGGTTCGGTGGGATCCCGTCAACCATGCCGCCGCCGAACTGGAGGCTCGCGCGGACGTCGGCTTTCCGCCTGCGGTCCGGCTCGCCGCCATCGACGGCACCACCGCGTCGATCGCGGAATTACTCGACGCCACGACACTTCCCGACGGTACCGAGATCCTCGGCCCGGTACCGCTTCCGCCGACGGCCCGTAAACCGTTCTCCGGCACCGATTCTCCCGCCGAGGTCGAACGCATGCTGCTGCGGGTGGCCCGCTCGGACGGCGCTCCGTTGGCTCGCGCCCTCACCGCCGCCCAAGCCGTCCGTAGTTCGCACCGCTCCGATGCGCCCTTGCGCGTGCAGATCGACCCAGTCGATATCGGCTGACGAGGGCGCCCGGCGTTTCGGTCAGGCGTACATCGCCCGATTGCGCCTGGCCCACTGCGCGTAGGTTGTCGCCGGTCGACCGAGCACATCCTCGATATCGGGGCTGACCTGCTGTTCTTCCGCTGTGGGCATGCCGAGGATGGTCAGTGTGTGGTCGGCGACCGGCTCGGGCATGAAGCGCAGCATGTTCTGCTTGGCCTCGTCCACGGTGAGTTCGCGGAAGGTGATCGGGGAGTCGATCGCTTCGGCCACCGCCGCGGCCTGATCGCGCGGGGTGATCACGGCGGGCCCGGTCAGGGTGTAGGCACGGCCGTGATGGCCGTCTTCGCGCAGTGCCACGGACGCGACGGCGGCGATGTCGGCCGGGTCGACCGCGGGCAGGCCGATATCGCCGAACGGGGCCGGGATGACGCGCTGGGTGCGCACCGGTTCGATCCACGCGAAGGTGTTGGAGAAGAACGCGCCAGGGCGCAGCGCCGTCCACTCCAGGCCGGATTCGGCGAGAGCCTGTTCGAACGCGATGGTTCGGGCGTAGCCGTCGGACTGTGGGCGGGTGACCGCGCCCTGCGAGGAGACGAAGACGACTCGGCGGATGCCGGCGTCCGCGGCGGTTTTCAGCAGCAGGGCAGGCTCGGGGCCGGTCATCAGCTGCTCGCCGGTGATCAGCAGGAACAGCGCGTCAGCGCCCTGTAGCGCGGAAGAGAGGCTGTCGAGATCGCCCAGGTCGGCGACCGTGTGCTCGACACCTGCCGGCAGTTCGACGGGGCGGGTGCCGCGTGATACCGCCCTGACCTGCGCTCCCGCGTCTACGAGTAGTCCGACCAGGGTGCTGCCGATATTGCCGGTTGCTCCGGTGACGACGATCATCTGAATCCTTAGTTAGTTGGCTGACTGACTTGCTGGACGCCAATGTATCCGACCGACCGCACTCTGTCTATAGTTAGTTGTATGACTAAATCGGACGCGCAGCTGAGCCCGAAGATCGGGAAGCGGGAACGCTTGGTGCAAGCGGCGATGCGCGTGTTCTACGAGCAGGGCATCGAGAAGACGACGATCGCCGATATCGCGCGCGAGGCCGACGTCCCGGTCGGCAACGTCTACTACTACTTCAAGACGAAGGATCAGTTCATCGCCGCCGTCATCGAGTTGCACGCGCAGGTGCTGGCGGGTGCCGTCACCGAACTCGCCGAACTGCCGGGGCCCGCCGACAAGCTGAAGGCGATGGTGCGCAGCTGGGTCGAGCAACGTGAGATGGCGGCGCGTTTCGGCTGCCCGACCGGTTCACTCGCCGCCGAACTCGACAAGCGCGAGGACGCCTTCGGTGGACAGCCCGCCCGCGTGATCGGGCTGCTCGTGGAGTGGGCGCGTGAACAGTTCGTGGCCCTCGGTCGCGCCGACGCCGCCGAGCTGGCCGTCGCCTTCGTGGCCGCGTACCAGGGAATCTCGCTGCTCACCAACACCTTCCGCGACCCGCAGCTGATGGTCACCGAAGGCGCCCGGCTGGAACGTTGGATCGACGAGCTGGCGCAGGAGCCCGGATAGCACCTGCGCGGGCTCGGGGCGTTCGGTCGGCGCCGTAGTGCTGGGTCAGTCGGTGGGCTGCCAACCCGAGCACAGCAGGTCGATGCCGGTGATCGCGTCGTCGGCGGTGGTCAGGAAGACGCGCTGGTCGGCGACCCGAGGCGTGCCGTTGGCCGGGCGCATGCGGACCAGCCAGTGCATCGCGAGCTTGTCGCCGATGTGGTCGCGACCGGAGTCGACGACGGCGAAGTCGTCGGGACCGCCGAACCAGCCGCGGAAGCGCGCGATCGCTGGATCGGGGCCGACCGCGGTGAACGGGCCGGGTGGGATCAGTCCGCGCAGCGTGACCTCGGGGGCGAGGTAGGACGCCATCGCGGCGAAGTCGCGCCGGGTCAGCGCGGCGAGAAACAGGTCGGCGACCGAGGAGGTCGTCTGCGGGGTGTGTGTTGTTGTGGTCATGGCAAAATTCTGCGACCTGCGCGAACGCCGGACATCGGGTGATCACCCGATCTTTGCCGGTTGATCCTCGTCGGGCAGTAGCCCGTGACGCATCGCGAACACCGCGGCCGAACCACGACTGTGCACGCCGATTTTGGTGTAGATGTGCTCGACGTGGCTGCCCGCCGTGCGTGGGCTGATGCCGAGGGACTGGGCGATCTCGCGGGTCGACCGGCCGCGCACCAGCAGGGCGAGGACGTCGAGTTCGCGGGCGGTGAGTCCGGCGATCTGCGCGCGCTTGCGTGGTCTTCGGCCCTGGGCCGCGGCCAGCACGGCGGCAACAGCGTCGCCCTCGAGTCGCCCCGCTGTCACCTCGGCGCGCAGAATCCTGGCGCGTTCGTCGGGATCGAGGGCCGGTCGGTGCGCCCGTTCCTCGCCGAGTGCGCGAAACATCTGGGCGGCGGCCAGAATTCGCGCGGTGGGCGGCAGCATCGAGCCGGTGAGCCCGCGCGGATACCCGGACCCGTTCATCCGTTCGTAGACCATCGACGCCGGTCCGGCGAGCGCGGCCAGGTGCGGGCTGCGCGCCAGCACCCGCTCGGTCAGATACGGAACCATCCGCACCCGTTCGCGTTCGGAGGCGGTCAGCGGCCCCGGCTTGTTCCAGATGCCCGTCGAGACGCCGATGGTGCCGAGGCGACACACCAGGGCTGCCCGCCGCACGGTCACCGCCTGGTCGGCGGGCAGGCCGTACTCGCGGGCCGCGGCGGCGGCCATGTCCGCCACAGCGCGCGAATGACCGAGGAACCAGGTCGCTTTCGCATCGGCGTAGTCGGCGAAGACGGTGAGGACGTCGGTGAGTTCGTCGTCGGCGATCGGCCTGTCGAGCGCCGCGCAGCCGTCGATCACCTGCTGCCAGGCGTCGACCCGGTCGAGCCCGTCCAGCAACGCGCCGTCGCCCCGGGTGCACAGGTCCACCAGTTGGGGGTCGAACTCGGTGCCTCTGCGCGACAACAGCATTCGCACCGCCGCGTCGACACCGCCCACCCGGGCATGGACCTCGGCGTCGTCGGCGATGTGCACGACACGCATCACCGGAATGATCGCCTCGCCACGCAATCCGCCGGGTACGCCGTGGCCGTCCCACCGTTCGAAGGCTTGCGGCAGCGCTGCCTGGACGGCATCCGGCAGGTCGAGGCGGTCGGCGATATCGGCCGCGGTACGGCAGTGGGTGAGGAACGAGTCCATCGTGTCGCGCACCCCGCCCGCGAGGAACCGGCCGGTCATCGAGAGCCGCCGCAGTGACGACCCGCCTTCGGCGAGGTGCCCGAGCAGGAATGCCATCATCGGCAACCCGGTTTTGTCGATGTCGTAGCTGTCGGCCCGGATCCGCAGGTCGTCACCGAACCAGCGCGCCATCTCGGGGGAGTCGGCGACACAGCCGACCCACGCCAGCAGTGAGACGTAATAGACCGCGGCGCGATCGGCCTCGGACAACCCCGCGGCCTCGGCGAGCCGGACGGCGAGAACGGTCTGGCGCAGGACATGTTCCTGCGGCTGGCCGAGCCCGAGGTCGGTGGCCAGTGACAGCGAGGCGACCAGTTCGGCGAGCCGGAGGGGCTGGGGCGGGTCCGTCACGAATTCAGATTACTCCTTGCATTCGATGCATTGCCGATATATCGTCGATAGTGTCAAGAACAACGAGAGAGTCTGAGGAGGCTGTCATGCAGAACCAAGAACAACGAGAATTCGGACACTTCCGGCGCGGTCGTGGACCGGGCCCCCGGGAATTCGGTCCCGACCGGCAGCAGTTCCGCCACGGCGGGCGTCATGGCCACGGACCCGACTTCGGACCGGGCTTCGGCCCAGGTTTCGGACCGGGCTTCGGTCCCGGTTTCGGTCGTGGACGCGGCCGCGGTGGGCGTGGCAGGCGCGGTGACGTGCGGGCCGCGGTGCTGCTGCTGCTCGTCGAACGCCCCATGCACGGCTACGAACTGATCCAGCAGATCCGCGACCGCAGCGACGATGTCTGGCGCCCGAGCCCGGGGTCCATCTACCCGGCATTGGCCCAGCTCGAGGACGAGGGTTTGGTGCTCATCGAGAAGGTGGCCGGTCGCAAGACCGCGCAGCTCACCGACGAGGGCAAGGCCTATGTCGAGACCCATCGTGAGGATCTCGGCGACCCCTGGGCCGAGGTCAAGCAGGACGTCGGCGCCCAGGCGCTCGACCTGCGCGGACTGGTCGGACAGGTGATGGGCGCGGTCGGGCAGGTGGCCCAGGTCGGCACCGCGCAGCAGGCGGCGAAGGCGGCCGAGGTGCTCGCCGAGACCCGTCGGGCGCTGTATCGAATCCTCGCCGAGGACGATGTCACCCCCGAGGGCGACGCAACCCCCGAGAAGTGAGGGCGTCGTGAACGCCCCTCCCGGCGTGCGGTTGTCGGTCCCATGGAGTAAATGTTTGGGGCATGGAACAACTGGGAACGTTGTGGGGTTGGGGAACATCACGATTGCGCGGCGCGGTGTCGGTCACGGCGCTCGCCTGCACGGCGGTGATCGGTGTGTCCTTCGCGCCGATCGCCGCCGCTGAACCGGCGGGCTATCGGCCGGCCGTCATTCCGATACAAGCGGGTCCGGCGCAGACCGATCACCTGGATGCCGCCCATTACATCAAGGCCAATCCGAACTCGGTTCCGGTGGGGCTCAACAACTTCGGGTGTACACCCACGGCCGAGCATCCGCGGCCGGTCGTGTTGGTACACGGCACCGACTCGAGCGCGTACTCCGACTGGGCCGGAATCGGACCGCAGCTGGTGTCGGCCGGCTACTGCGTCTTCGCGCTGAACTACGGCGGGGCGCCGGGCGCCGACACCTACGGCACCGAGGACATGCGCATCAGTTTCGCCCAGCTCGCCCAGTTCGTCGACGATGTCCTCGTCGCGACCAAGGCGACCAAGGTCGATCTGGTCGGGTTCTCGCAGGGGGCGAACGTCAGCCGGTTCTATGTCAACAAGCTCGGGGGCGCGCCGAAGGTCGGGACCTGGGTCGGCCTGGCCTCACCCAGCTACGGCGGGGTCATGTACGGACTGGTCCCGGTGGGGCAGGCCATTCCCGGCATGATGGATGTCTTCGCGAAGGTCACCTCCACCGCTGCGGTCCAGCAGGCCCAGGGCGAACCACTCATGGTGGAGCTCAACGCGGGCGGCGACACCGTGGCCGGTGTCCGTTACGTCACCGTCGGCAGCCGGGTCGACGAGATGATCCAGCCGTTCTCGAACATCGCGCTGCGCGGTGCGGGCGCGGAGAACCTCGTCCTGCAGGACCTGTGCGCCGACGACCTGACCGGGCACTTCCACCTGGTCTACGACCCCTTCGTGCAGCAGTTGCTCCAGCGCGTCCTCGACCCCGTCCGGGCACCCGCGCCGGTCTGTGCGCCGGTCGCGCTCGGCACCGGCATCCCCGAGGTGATCATCGCGGGCAACTCCTGACAGCCGGGCTGGACGGAAGCACCTCGCGGGGTCACTAGACTGGGACGACCGCAATTCGTCCTCCCCGGGAGCCGCCGTGACCATTCAGCCTGTTCGCCTGTTCGGCGACCCGATCCTGCGTTCTCGTGCCGACGCGGTCACCGAGTTCGGTCCCGACCTCGCCACGTTGGTCGCCGATCTCACCGAGACCATGCACGACGACGGTGGAGTCGGGATGGCCGCGCCGCAGATCGGCGTCGGGCTGCGAGTGTTCGTCTACGACACCGGCGACGCCGCGGGCCATGTGGTGAATCCGGAATGGTCGGCCGTCGGGGCCGACGACCAGGTCGGTCCCGAGGGCTGCCTGTCGATCCCCGGCGTGCGTTACGACGTGCGCCGGGCAGCGCGCGTTCGAGTCAGCGGGGTCGACGTCACCGGTGCGCCGGTCGAATTCGAGGCCGACGGTCTGCTCGCGCGCTGCGTGCAGCACGAGTACGACCACCTCGACGGCGTGCTGTTCATCAACCGGCTCGAACCGGCCGACCGCAAGGACGCGATGCGCACCATCCGCGAATCCGACTGGTTTCGCGGCGGGATCACGGTGCGCGAATCCAGCGGTGTCGGCGGTGGCCGCTGATGCGCGTAGTTTTCGCGGGCACACCCGAACCCGCCGTGCCCTCACTGCGCCGGTTGATCGAGAGCGAAGGCCACGAGGTCGTCGCGGTGCTCACGCGACCCGACGCGGTCGCGGGCCGTGGTCGCAAGCTCCTGCGCTCGCCGGTAGGGCAGCTCGCCGACGAGCACGGCATTCCGGTGTTCACGCCACGCAAGCCGTCCGAGCCCGAATTCGTCGCCGCGCTCACCGAGCTCGCACCGGACTGCTGTCCGGTCGTCGCCTACGGTGCGCTGCTGCCGCAGCAGGTGCTCGACATCCCCGCGCACGGCTGGATCAACCTGCACTTCTCGCTGCTGCCCGCCTGGCGCGGGGCGGCTCCCGTGCAGGCGGCCATCGACGCCGGTGACGACATGACCGGCGCGTCGACGTTCCTGATCGAAGCGGGCCTCGACACGGGCCCGGTGTACGGGGTGATGACCGAGAAGATCGGGCTCACCGACACCGCGGGCGAACTGCTGGCCCGGCTCGCCGAAGCGGGTGCCGTGCTGCTCGAGAAGACTCTGGACGGCGTGGAAGACGGTTCGCTGCAAGCGATTCCGCAATCCCATGACGGTGTGACCTACGCACCGAAGGTGACCGTGGAAGCCGGGCGGATCGGGTTCGATGAACCCGCGCTCGCCATCCACCGCCACATCCGCGCCGTCACCCCGGCGCCCGGCGCGTGGACCGAGGTGAACGGGCTGCGCCTCAAACTCGGCCCGGTGGAAATGGTGGAGGAAACCTTGCCCGAACGCGAGATCGAGGTGCGCAAGTCCGGCGTCTTCGTCGGAACATCGACCACAGCGGTCCGCCTGGGGCAGGTCCAGCCGCCCGGCAAGAAGATGATGAACGCCCTGGACTGGGCGCGTGGCGCCCGCCTCGCGCCCGGCACGGTGATCGGATGAGCGCCTCGGACCGCCGCCGTCGCCGCGAAGCCGACGCCGCGAAGGGCGTGAGCCCCCGCGAGGACCGCAAGCCCACCGGGAAGACCGGCGAGCGCGGCGCCAGCCCCCGCGACGACCGCAAGATCACCGGCAAGAACGTCGACGGCGGCTGGGCCGCCCGCGCCGCGAAGGGCACCACCACCCCGCGCGCGGACGGCGACCGCTGGACGGACCGCTCCGACCGGCCCCGCCGCGACGACCGATCCGGCGCGCCCCGCCGCGCGGACGACCGCCCCGGTTTCGCTCGCGGCGCGCAGGGTCGCGACGCGGGCAATCGACGCGACGACGTTCCGCGCTCGGGCGCGGCCCGCCGCGAAGACGACCGCCCCGGTTTCGGTCGCGGCGCGAGTGACCGGGCGCAAGGACGTGACGTGGGTGGTCGACGCGACGATGCCCCGCGCTCCGATGCACCTCGTCGTGCCGACGATCGTCCCGGCTTCGGCGACCGGGCTCAGGGCCGTGACTCGGCCGACCAGCGCGGTGATCGTGGCAGCGCGGGACGCACGGGCGCGGCACGATCCGACCGCGGCGCGGCGCGTCCCGATCGTGGTGCGCGCGTAGGAGACTCGCGTGGCCGTGGTGCGGCCAACCGGGATGCTGGTGGGCCGGCGGGCAAAGCGCCCGCACAGCGTCGTCCCGAGCGTCCCGATCCCAGCGTGCCCAGTCCGCGCAAGCGCCGCGGCGAGCCCGTGGATCCCGCGCGCGAGGTCGCCCTCGACGTGCTGCGCGCCGTGCGTGAGCGCGACGCCTATGCCAACCTCGCGCTGCCGAAGCTGTTGCGCGAGCGCAAGATCAGTGGGCGCGACGCCGCGTTCGCGACCGAGCTCACCTACGGCGCCAGCCGTTCGCAGGGGCAGCTCGACGCGGTGATCTCGGCGTGCGCGGGCCGCCCGGTCGACGAGATCGACGGACCCATCCTCGATATCCTGCGCCTCGGCGTCTACCAGCTGCTGCGGACCCGCACCGGCGCGCACGCCGCCGTCGACACCTCCGTCGACCTGGCCAGCGCCGAATTCGGCCAGGGCCGTGCCGGTTTCGTCAACGCGGTGCTGCGGCGGGCGGGGGAGAAGACCGCCGAGGAGTGGATCGCCGAGTTGGCCCCCGCCGACCCGGTCGGCAAGCTCGCCTTCGAGCACGCGCATCCGAAGTGGATCGCCCAGTCCTTCGCCGACGCGCTCGGCGCGCAGGCGGGTGAGCTGGACGCCCTCCTGAAGGCCGATGACGAGCGCCCGGTCGTGCACCTGGTCGCCCGGCCCGGCGAGATCACCGCGGAAGAGCTGGCGTTGGTCACCGGCGGCGAAGAGGGCCGCTGGTCCCCGTACGCGGTGTATCTCGACGGCGGCGATCCCGGCCTGCTGGAGCCGGTCCGTGACGGCATCGCCTCCGTCCAGGACGAGGGCAGCCAGCTGGTCGCGCTCGCTCTCACGCGCGCACCGCTGGAAGGCCCCGACGAGGGGCGCTGGCTCGATCTCTGCGCAGGTCCCGGCGGGAAGGCTGCCTTGCTGGGCGCGCTCGCCGCGATCGACCTGTTCACCGTCGACGCTGTCGAACCGGCCGAGCACCGTGCCGAACTGGTCCGCAAATCCACCCGGAATCTGCCCGTCACCGTGCATGTCGCGGACGGTCGCGACAGCGGCCTGACGCCCGGCTACGACCGCGTCCTCGTCGACGCGCCGTGCACGGGTCTCGGCGCCCTGCGCCGTCGCCCCGAGGCGCGCTGGCGTCGCACTCCGGCCGACGTGGCGGAGCTGGTCACCCTCCAGCGCGAACTGCTCACCGCCGCATGGGATCTGGTGCGTCCGGGTGGTGTCGTCGTGTATTCGACCTGCTCGCCGCACCTCGCCGAAACAGTGTCGGTGGTCGCCGATTTCGTCCGCCGCACCGGCGCCGAGGAACTCGACAGCCGTGAGTTCCTGCCCGGTGTCACCGATCTCGGCGACGGCCCGTCCGCGCAGCTGTGGCCGCATCGCCACGGCACCGACGCCATGTTCCTGGCGACGTTGCGCAAGAAGTAGCCGCGACAGTACGACGGCGCCGTCCCCGCACGGGGGACGGCGCCGTTCCATTTGTCCAAGCGAGGAGCGAGCGCCGAGGAGCAGAATCGGCGTATGGCGATGACATGGGATCAGGTGGTCGCGATGGCGACGGCACTGCCGGGTGTGGCGGAAGGCACGTGGTGGCGCAGTCCCGGCCTGAATGTCGGCGGCAAGAGCTTTGCCCGGCTACGTGATGAAGCCGAAGGCGGCCTCGTTCTGCTCTGTGAGCCCACGGAGAAGGAGGCGCTGCTGGCCTCCGGCGACCCAGCGTTCTACACGACCCCGCACTACGACGGGTACCCGTACATTCTCATCGACCTCGACGCGGTCGACCCACAGCAGCTCGCCGAGCTGCTCGACAGTGCTTGGTGGCTGCGCGCACCCGCGAAGCTGCGGCGGGCGAGGCAGGGCGCATAGGAGAGGACGCCGTTGTCCTGTCCCCGAGTCAGTCCCGTTCGGACAATTCGCGCAGGCGCGCCAGGGTTTTCGCGAGGATCCGTGACACGTGCATCTGCGAGATCCCCAGCTGCGAGGCGATCTGGGTCTGCGTCATCGACTCGAAGAACCGCATGGTCAGAATGCGGCGCTCACGTTCGGGCAGGCCCGCCAGCAACGGCCGCACCGCGATGTACTCCTCGACCCGGTCGAACTGCGACTCTTCCTCGCCGAGGGTGTCGAGCAGCGACGCGTCGCTGTCGCGCCCGATCGAGGCCGCGTCGATCGACGTCGGCTGATAGGCGTTGCCCGCGATGACGGCCTGGGTGACCTCGTCGGGGTCGACATCGAGTTCGGCGGCGATCTCCTTGGCGGTGGGGGAGCGCCCCAATCGCTGCGACAGCTGATCCACGGCCGCGCCGATGCGCAGGTGGGTTTCCTTCACGCGCCGCGGAACCCGCATCGCCCAGGTGTTGTCCCGGAAGTACCGCCGGACCTCACCCATGATCGTCGGTACCGCGAAGGACAGGAAGTTCGAGCCGCGACTCAGGTCGAATCGGTCCACCGCGTGCACCAGCCCGACGCGCGCCACCTGCGACAGATCGTCGAACGGCTCGCCGCGCCCGCTGAATTTGCGGGCGATGTGGTCGGCCAGCGGAATGCAGCGGTTGATCAGCGCGTCCCGCGCGACCGCGTGCGCGACACTGCCCGGCTCGGTCGCCGCGAGACGCTCGAACAGGGCGCTGACGTCGTCGTACCCGGACACCGGTTCCGGGGTTTCGGTCTCCTCCTCGAGAGTGTCCTGCTCGAGGGATTCCTTGTCCGGTTCTGCGCCGTTCTCCGACTCAGCGGCAGGGGAGTCGGTTTTATCGGGTTCGGTGAGATCGCGCTGGTTGTCCTCGCCGTGCACTATGCCTTCCCCCGGACCCTGCGGAATCGGACCGTCGTCGGATACCCGGACACGCCTCCGTCGAAATCCTGCTGCTCGGCGATGACCTCGTCGCAGAGCGTGCGCAGCACATGCCACCCGAAGCTGCGCTGATCCGGCATGCCCTGCGCCGCAGCGACACCGTCGACGCGCACCTGGAGTTCGAAGTCGCCGACGAGGAATTCGCAGGTGAGCAGCGTATCCGGGCCCGCGATCGCGATGATCGTCGAGCACACCTCGTCCACGGCGAGGCGCACATCGGCTACCTCGTCGAGGGTGAAATCACTGAGTAGCACCAGTGTTTCGGCCAGTCCGCGCACGATTGGCAGCTGCGTCAGCTGGGCTGCCACACGAATCTCCACCGGGGCGCCGAAGGGCCCATGTTCCGCCGAAAAATTGGTCACCCTGAGAAGGCTACCCATATCCCGGCAGGGCAATCACCATCGCCGTCGCTACACTGGCGCGCTGTGTCCACTCCGACGTTCTCCCGTCCGTCCCAGCCGATGATCGCCCCGTCAATCCTGTCCGCGGACTTCGCGAATCTGGCCGCCGAGGCCGCCGCGGTCGAAGGATGCGATTGGCTGCACGTCGACGTCATGGACGGCCACTTCGTGCCGAACCTCACGCTGGGTCTGCCGATCGTGCAGAGCCTGCTGAAGGCGACCGATATCCCGTTCGATTGCCATCTGATGATCGACGATCCGGGCCGCTGGGCCCCGAGCTACGCCGAGGCGGGCGCCTACAACGTCACCATTCACGCCGAGGCGACCGATGATCCGATCGCTGTCGCGCGCGATATCCGCGCCGCGGGCGGCCGGGCCGGGCTGTCGGTGAAGCCGAACACCCCGATCGAGCCGTACCTGGAAATCCTGCGCGAATTCGACACCCTGCTGGTGATGAGCGTGGAACCCGGTTTCGGCGGGCAGTCGTTCATCCCCGGCGTGCTGGAGAAGGCGCGGATCGTGCGCAACCTGGTCGACTCCGGCGAACTGCACCTGGTCGTCGAAATCGACGGCGGCATCAACGACGACACCATCGAGCAGGCCGCCGCGGCCGGGATCGATTGCTTCGTGGCCGGGTCGGCCGTCTACAACACGGCCGACCCCGGCGCCGCCGTACAGAAGCTGCGCAACCTGGCCACCTCGGCCTGGCTGCCGTAACTACAGGGAGCGGAGTCTGCGGGTGCCCAGCGCCCGCGCCGCGTCGATGACGGCCTGCACCGGCGGCCGCTGGTCGCCGGATTCGGGTTCCTGCACCCAGGTGCGGTAGCCGGTGCGCTCGTCGTCGGGGGAGGGCAGCACGATCTGGCTGCCCGTGCAGGCGACGGTCGCGTACAGGCGGAACAGTTCGGCCGACGCGGTCGCGGTGACGGAATCCGGTCGGCACGGGCCGGTGAGGAACGTCCAGCGCCGTGCGCGGGGGTGATCGACCACCGGACCCGCGATCGCGGCCTCGCGCAGTCGAGCCTGCACGCGCTCGCCCAGATCGCCGGGCATGGTGACCGCGCCGTAGTGCGCGCCGATCTGGAGCAGAATGCGGCGGGAATCGAAATCGATCTTGGCCGGCAGGTGCAGTTCTCGCCGATAACGCACGCAGCGCATTTCCAGCGTCGAATCGATCAATGTGCTCACGCGGCACCCCCACATATAGCGAACCTGTTGTGACCCACAGTGTTGTCTTCCTGGAGTGGTGGACTATCCCTGGGGCGAACTCCCGGAAGCCGCAGTGCTCCGGGCGATAATGTCTGGTGAACCTGCAGTTCCAGGGCCCGACATCTGGCTGAACAGCAGGAATCGTTGACGTAACAATATTGCGTCAACGGCGCGGCGGGCGCAAGCATTACACTCACCGTGTTTCCAGTTCGTAGTGGCGGGTAATACCAGGCTAAGGCAGCCTGATGAATGCCGGGGATCGGTTCGCCGAAAATTGGATTGAACGACAACCGCCGTATTGATTAACGGCGGTGTTGCTTCATGTCGATACACTTTTGCGACCGAATCGATGCGCTATCGATCGCTTTCGGTGATCAAGTGCTGCGCGCGGTCGGGTTCGGCCCCCGACCCGGGCTCACGACCCGCGCTACTAGGCTGTGCGACGAGCTGGGTGGCCTCGCGGGAATAGCAGCCACCCACCTGCTGTTGGGCCCAACGGGTACGGATGACGCGACAAGGGAGTCAGGCATGTTCACAGGGATCGTCGAGGAGCTCGGCGAGATCGTGGCCACCGAAGCGCTGATCGACGCCGCCCGGTTGACGATCCGCGGCAAGCTGGTGACTTCCGATGCCGGACACGGCGATTCGATCGCCGTCAACGGCGTCTGCCTCACCGTCGTCGACGTGATCGACGGCGACAGCTTCACCGTCGACGTCATGGACGAGACGTTGAAGCGCTCGAGCATCGGCGGCTTGGTCCCCGGATCGCCGGTCAACCTCGAGCGCGCGGCCGCGTTGAACAGCCGCCTCGGCGGTCACCTCGTGCAGGGCCACGTGGACGGCACCGGCACCGTGCTCCGGCGCACCCCGTCGCAGAACTGGGAGGTCGTGCGGATCTCGCTGCCGGATTCCATCGCGCGCTATGTGGTGGAGAAGGGCTCGATCACCGTCGACGGCGTTTCTCTCACCGTCTCCGCGCTCGGCATCGACGACGAACCGAACGCCGACGGATCCCGCGATTGGTTCGAGGTCTCCCTGATCCCGACCACCCTCGCCCTCACCGTTCTCGGCACCGCCCCCGTCGGCGCCACCGTGAACCTCGAGGTGGACGTCATCGCCAAGTACGTGGAACGCCTCGCTCAGCGAGGCTGACACCGATCGGCACCGGGCCTCACAGAACACCCCGAGGCCACGCCGTAATGTAGGAAGTCATTGCCATCCCCAGGGCAGTTTCTCGGCCGCCTCGATCTGGACTGACCAGCGGGTGCGACGAAGGAGTGCCCGCCGGGAGGGAAGATCGAGGCCCACCGGGCCGAGAAACCCGCGGCCCCGGCCGCCAAATATACGGAGCAAGCAGACGTGACCAGGTTGGACAGCATCGAGCGCGCGGTCGCCGATATCGCGGCCGGCAAGGCTGTTGTCGTCATCGACGACGAGGACCGGGAGAACGAAGGCGACCTCATCTTCGCGGCCGAGAAGGCCACCCCGGAGCTGGTCGCGTTCATGATCCGCTACACCTCCGGCTACATCTGCGTGCCGTTGACCGCCGACGACTGCGACCGGCTCGGCCTGCCCCCCGCGTACGCGATGAACCAGGACAAGCACGGCACCGCCTACACCGTCTCGGTGGATGCGCGCGAGGGCATCACCACCGGCATCTCCGGCGCCGACCGGGCCGTCACCATGCGCCTGCTGGCCAGCGCGCAGGCCAAGGCCGACGAGTTCACCCGCCCCGGCCATGTGGTGCCACTGCGCGCCAAGGACGGCGGCGTGCTGCGCAGGCCCGGCCACACCGAGGCCGCGGTCGATCTGGCCCGGATGGCCGGCTTGCGCCCCGCGGGCGTGATCTGCGAGATCGTCAGCCAGAAGGACGACGGGCACATGGCCCGCACCGACGAGCTGCGCGTGTTCGCCGACGAGCACAACCTGGCGATGATCTCGATCGCCGACATGATCGCCTGGCGGCGCAAGCACGAGAAGCATGTCGTGCGGGTGGCCGAAGCCCGTATTCCGACCGCGCACGGCGATTTCAAGGCCGTGGGCTACCAGAGCATCTTCGACGATGCCGAGCACGTCGCGCTGGTGCGCGGCGACATCGGTGACGGCGAGGACGTGCTGGTGCGCGTGCACTCGGAATGCCTGACCGGTGACGTCTTCGGCTCGCTGCGCTGCGATTGCGGTCCGCAGCTGGACGCGGCACTCGAGATGGTCGATCAGGAAGGGCGCGGCGTCGTCCTCTACATGCGCGGGCACGAGGGCCGTGGCATCGGCCTGATGCACAAACTGCAGGCCTACCAGTTGCAGGACACCGGCCGCGACACCGTCGACGCCAACCTCGATCTCGGCCTGCCCGCCGACGCCCGTGACTACGGCACCGGCGCGCAGATCCTGGTCGATCTCGGCATCCGCTCGATGCGCCTGCTCACCAACAATCCGGCCAAGCGGGTCGGCCTCGACGGCTACGGCCTCGCGATCACCGAGCGCGTCCCGATGCCGTTGCGCGCCAATGCCGAGAACCTGCACTACCTGCGTACCAAGCGGGATCGGATGGGCCACGACCTGGTCGGCCTCGACGATCTCGACCTCGGCGAAACCGCGCAGTGATCACTTCGTACGAAAGGCGGCAACGATGAGCGGCACAGGTGTTCCGAGCTTTGCCTTGGCGCAGGCCAAAGACGTCAAACTCGGCATCGTCGCCTCGCGCTGGCACACCGAGATCTGCGACACCCTGGTGGCGAATGCCGAACGGGTGGCCAAGGAAGCCGGCGTCGAACACGTGACCGTGGTGCGCTGCGCCGGCGCGATGGAGCTACCGGTCGTCGCGCAGGAGCTGGCGCGCACACACGATGCTGTCGTGGCCCTGGGTGTCGTGATCCGTGGTGGCACACCGCATTTCGAGTACGTGTGCGATGCGGTGACGGCCGGGCTGACCCGGGTGTCGCTCGATGCGGCCACCCCCGTCACCAACGGCGTGCTCACCACGAACGACGAGGAACAGGCGCGCGATCGGGCCGGGCTGCCCGGTTCGGCGGAGGACAAGGGCGAACAGGCCTGCGCCGCCGCACTCGACGCCGCGCTCACCTTGCGCGCGCTGCGATCGGTGTGACCGTGCCGGTGGTGCGGACGTGGCGTCGCAGTGCTCCCGAGCCCGACGCGGGCTGGGAGTTCCAGGTGCGTCCGCGCCGGGCGACCCGCACCGCCATCGTGGTCGCGATCGTCATCCTCGTCGCCTTCACCGCGGGCGGGCTGCTGCTGCGCACCGGGTCGACCGGGGTGAACTTCCGGGTCGCCGATCAGGTCGCGATGATCCTGATCGGGGTTGTCGGCGCGGGCGCGGTGCTGATGCTCACCCGTCCGCGAGTGCGCGCGGGCAGCCAGGGCGTCGGGGTGCGCAACATCCTGGGCGAGCAGGTGTACCCGTGGGCCTACATCCGCGGCGCGTCCTTCCCGGACCGCAAGGCATGGGCCCGTCTCGAACTGGCCGATGACGATTACGTCCCGATGCTGGCGATCCGTTCCAACGACAAGACCCACGCCGCCGACGCCATCGAGCGCGTCCGCGAACTCGGCGCCCGCTACGCCCCGCAGGACTGACTTCACCGAGCGTTGGCACCCGGAGCCGACTGATTGCCGGCAACGCTGCGGTCTGTGCGCCACCTAGTGGTGACGCACAGACCAGCGCATCAGCGGGTATCGCCGAGGACCGCTCCCTCGCGGCGCGGATCCGCACCGCCGATCCAGCCGTCCTTGCCGTTGTGCTGCAGGGCGCTGAGCCCGCTGGACTGCGGTGCCACCGACACCTGATGGCCCATTGCCCGCAGCTTCTCGACCAGCGGATCGTGGTCGCCGTTGTCGGTCGCATTGATGTCCGGGTGCTCACCGCCTACGCCGGTGACCGGCGTATTGCCGGCGCCGAACGACACCCCGGAGACTGCCTGTTGCGGGTCGAGACCCCAGTCCAGTGCATTGACCAGTGTTTTCACGACGAACTGGATGATCACCGAACCACCGGGTGAGCCCGTGACGAGCTTCAGTTCGCCACGGTCGCCCTTGTCGTCACGATCGAACACCAGGGTCGGGGCCATCGAACTGCGCGGGCGCTTGTTGGGCTGGAGGCGGTTGGCCACCGGTGTCCCATCGGGGTCGACAGGGTCGGCGGCGAAGTCGGTGAGCTGATTGTTGAGCACGAATCCGTCGACGAGATGGAAAGACCCGAACGCCGATTCGACCGTTGTGGTCATGGCGGCGGCGTTGCCGTACTTGTCGATCACGGAGATGTGGCTGGTGCCGTGCTCGGGCGGCTGCGGACCGTTGCCGAGGGGGACCGGCCCGAGGTTGCCGG
This sequence comes from Nocardia sp. NPDC127606, assembly GCF_042671725.1. Classification (NCBI taxonomy): domain Bacteria; kingdom Bacillati; phylum Actinomycetota; class Actinomycetes; order Mycobacteriales; family Nocardiaceae; genus Nocardia; species Nocardia sp. NPDC127606. The sequence continues at coordinate 281,397 of NZ_JBHXWQ010000001.1, forward strand.
GCTTGGCGGTTCCCATGCTGCGCTGCGGGTCGATCAGGGCCGACCGCTCCTTGAGGTACTGCGGGTGGACGAGTGAGAGTGCCGAATTACCCGGCAGCGGAACGAAATCCGGGTCGGCGACGTACTTGTTGCGATCGGCGTAGGCCAGCCGCTCCGCTTCGGAGATCAGGTGCACGGCCTGCGCGTCGGGGCGCCCGCCGTTGGCATCGAGTTCCTGGGGGCGTAGCGCGGGGATGTCGAAGTTGGCGAGGATGCCCAGGGTCGCGGCGACGGTGGTTCCGCCCGAGGACGGCGCGGGCATGCCGCACAGTTCGTACTTGCGATACCCGGTGCACAGCGCCGTGCGCTTCCTTGCCTCGTAATTCGCCAGGTCGGTGGTGGTCAGCGCGCTCGGGGTACGACCGCCCGCCGTGCTGCCCGCCGCCTCGACGATGTCCTGGGCGATGGCGCCGCTGTAGAAGGCTTTCGCGCCGTCGGTCGCGATCGCCGAGAGCGTTTTCGCCAGCGCCGGATTGGTGAGGACGGTGCCCGACTTCTTGGGCGCACCGTCGGCTTCGAGGAAGTAGCCGCGCGCGGCCTCGTCGGCGGCCAGGTCCTTCGCGGATTCGGCGATCTGGCCGGCCAGCCGTGGGCTGATCTCGAAACCGTTGTCGGACAGGCTGATCGCGGGATCGAACAGTTCCTTCCAGGCGCTCATCCCGTGTTCCTGGTGCGCGAGTTCGAGCATCCGCAGCACTCCGGGCACGCCGATGGATCGGCCGCTGGCCCGGGTGTTCGGCGCGGGTTCGGTGCGATCGGTGTCGCTGACCCAGCGCAGATAGTTCTCGGTCGCCGCGGCGGGGGCGGTCTCGCGGCCGTCGTAGGTGTCGACCGTGCGCGACTTCGCGTCGTAGTGCACCAGGAACGCGCCACCGCCGATGCCGGAGGCCTGCGGTTCGACCAGCCCGAGTACCGCCTGCGCGGTGACCAGCGCGTCGGCGGCGGTGCCACCCGCGCGCAGCACCCGGCACGCGGCCTCGGTGGCGATCGGATTGGCGGTCGAGACCGCGTAGGTACTGGTGCGCACCGCCGTCATATCCGAGCGATATCCCGACGAGATCTCAGGATTGGTGCTGAGGTTCTGCGAGGTCGGCGCACCCCCACCCGTCGCGGGCGCCGCGGACACCGGAGTGCCGTTGGGTGTGCTCGTACACTCGGCAGCCGTCTTCTCATCTGTCGAACAACCGGCCAGTACCCCCACCGCGAGCACTGCGGCCGTCGTGGCCCCGATCCACGTCCGTCGCCTTGGCGTCATGTAGGCAGCGTAACTCGCCGGTCCGACACCATTCGAGCTTTTTCCGCCGGGGCGCATGCCGCGGACCACCGCGACGATCTCGACGCCCGGATGACGAGTTCGCGAATCCTGGACTCCCCGGCCGGTTTCCGCCGGAGCCGCAGTCGCGGGCTGGCTACCCTGACTGATATGGACATCGATGCGGTGCTGTTCGACTACTCGGGCACGGTCTTCCGTTTGGAAGACGACCGGACCTGGGCCGACGAACTCGTCGGCGACGACGGAACACCCTTCGACATCGCGGCGAAAGCCGAAGTGCTGCGGCGGATGACGGCCCCGGTCGAGCAGTTCATGACCTTCGACGCGGCGGGCCAACACGCCTGGGACAACCGTGATCTCGACCCCGCCCTGCACCGCCACGCCTACCTGGAGGTGCTGCGCGGCTCCGGCGTTCCCGGCATTCAGGCGACCCGCCTCTACGAACGCCTCATCGACCCACTCACCTGGACTCCGTACCCCGACACCGGTACGGTCCTGGAATCCCTTGCCGCACAAGGAATTCCGGTCGGCATCGTCAGCAACATCGCCTTCGACATCCGCCCCGCCTTCGCGAAGCACGGCTGGACGGACCTGATCGGTGCGATGACCCTGTCCTACGAAGTAGGCGCCATCAAACCGAACGCCCAGATCTTCCGCGACGCCACCGACCGCCTCGGCGTCGACCCCGAGCGTGTCCTCATGATCGGCGACAGCACCGAAGCGGACGGTGGCGCCACCACCCTCGGCGCCCGCTTCGCCCTCGTCGACGCGGTCCCCACCATCGATCGCCCCCGCGCCCTCATCGACGCACTCGCCGAACACGGCATCCGAACTGCCGACTGACCGGAGCAGGTCAGCGTTCGCGGGTGAACCAGGTCCGGGCGGAGGGCCGAAGGAGCATCCCCGCGACCGCGCCATTGGCGACGACGCCGACCACACCCGGCGGCAGCCCGGTGAGAATGCCCGTCGACGACACCAGACACGCCAGCACCGCGACGCCGATCGTCGCCTTGCGCACCAGATCACCGCCCTGCCGGAACAGCAGCACCAGCGGAACCAGCGCGAAGGACGGCAGATACCCGGCGAGCAGCGGGCCGAGCGAGCCGCCCAGCGCCACCGTGATCGCGATCAGCACCACTCCGACGGCGGTGGCGACCGCGGCGATCAGCCGCGCTCCGCGCACCGTCCCCGGCATGACTCCGTGTGGGGACACCTCGTCGTCGTACAGGTCGTCGCCGGTTCGCGGCAGGGCGGGGGCATTGCTCATCGGACGTCCTTTCGGGCACATAATCCGAGCACTCACGCTACACAGGCGGGCGCACAGCCCACCCCAGCGACCTCGCTCGCTCCCTCGGCCGACGCCGGGGCGGCCATTATCGAGTTGGTTGCCGACCGCGCCGCCCATCGCATCGATGTAGGCCGAAGGTTGGCCGTAGGGCTGCTGCGCCGGTTGACGCCTCGGCGATGCGGTCCTGTCGGAGCCTCTCGCTAGGCTGGATGGGTGGCAGATCCCGCGACGTACCGGCCGGCGCCGGGCACGATTCCCGTCGAACCCGGTGTGTACAAATTCCGGGACGTGCACGGGCGGGTCATCTATGTGGGCAAGGCGAAGAGCCTGCGGAGTCGGCTGAATTCCTATTTCGCCGATGTGTACTCGCTGCATCCGCGCACCAAGCAGATGGTCACCACGGCGGCCGCTGTGGAGTGGACGGTGGTGTCCACCGAGGTGGAGGCGCTGCAGCTCGAGTACAACTGGATCAAGGAATTCGATCCGCGATTCAATGTGCGATACCGCGACGACAAGACCTACCCGGTACTGGCGGTGACTCTCAACGAGGAGTATCCGCGACTGTTCGTCTACCGGGGCGCCCGCAAGAAGGGCGTGCGCTACTTCGGCCCCTACGCGCACGCCTGGGCGATCCGCGAGACCCTCGACCTGTTGCTGCGGGTGTTCCCCGCGCGAACCTGCTCCAACGGAGTCTTCAAGCGGCACAGCCAGATCGGGCGTCCGTGCCTGCTCGGCTACATCGACAAGTGTTCCGCGCCGTGCGTGGGCCGGGTCAGCGCCGACGAGCACCGCCAGATCGTCGAGGACTTCTGCGACTTCCTGTCCGGCAAGACCGACAAGATGGTGCGCGCGCTCGAACGCCGCATGCACGAGGCCGCCGAAGACCTCGACTTCGAGAACGCCGCCCGCCTGCGCGACGACGTGCAGGCGCTACGCCGCGCCCTCGAAAAGCAGGCCGTGGTGCTCGGCACCGGCACCGACGCCGATGTGATCGCCTTCGCCACCGACGAACTCGAAGCCGCCGTCCAGATCTTCCACGTCCGCGACGGACGCGTTCGCGGCCAGCGCGGCTGGGTCGTCGACAAATCCGGTGACGCGCTCGACGTCGCGGAATCGGGAACCGAGATGGCGGCTCTGGTCGAACAGTTCCTCACCCAGTTCTACGGCGAGCAGGCCGCCATGGCGGACCAGAACGGTGACGCGGCCATCGTCGTCCCGAGGGAAGTGCTGGTCCCCGAATTGCCCGCCGACGCCGAGGAGATCGGGGAGTGGCTCAGCAAGATGCGCGGCTCCGCGGTGTCGCTGCGCATTCCGCAGCGTGGCGACAAGAAGGCACTCGCCGAGACGGTGCAGCGCAACGCCGCCGAGGCGCTGGCTCAGCACAAGCTCCGCCGCGCCGGTGACCTCACCTCGAGATCGCAAGCGCTGCAAGACATCCAGGACGCGCTCGAACTCGACAGTGCCCCGCTGCGGATCGAATGCGTCGACATCAGCCACGTGCAGGGCACCGACGTCGTGGCCTCGCTGGTGGTCTTCGAAGACGGTCTGGCCCGCAAGTCCGACTACCGCCACTACGCGATCAAGGAAGCCGCGGGCGACGGCCGCTCCGACGACGTCGGCAGCATCGCCGAGGTGACCCGCCGCCGCTTCGCGCGGCTGGCCCGCGACCGCGAACAACCCGTCGAGATCGAACCCGACGAGGTCGACGAACCCGCCTCGCGTCCCGGCATCGATCCCACCACCGGCCGGCCGCGCCGCTTCGCCTACCCGCCCAACCTTTACGTCGTCGACGGCGGCGCACCTCAGGTCGCCGCCGCCGCCGAGGTCCTCGACGAACTGGGCATCACCGATGTCGCGGTGATCGGCCTGGCCAAACGCCTCGAAGAGGTGTGGGTGCCCGGCGAAGCCGACCCGGTGATCATGCCGCGCAACAGCGAAGCGCTGTTCCTGCTGCAACGCGTGCGCGACGAAGCCCACCGCTTCGCCATCACCTTCCACCGCAGCAAACGCTCACGCCGGATGACAGCGTCGGCGCTGGACTCGGTGCCGGGCCTTGGCGAGACGAGGCGAACCGCCCTGGTCACCCACTTCGGCTCGGTCGCCAGGATCAAGGACGCGACTGTCGAGGAAATCACCTCGGTGCCCGGAATCGGGGTGTCGACGGCGAAAGCAGTGCTCGCGGCACTCAACAGTCCGTAGCCGCCGGCGGCCGGTATCGCAGGACGCAACATTGCGTGTGCCGTACGTTGTGTGTCTGCGCCCGATACCCGAACCGGTGCGGGATGATCGAAAGGCACCCAGAAACGGATCCGGTAGGACATGACACGCGTCGAATCGAATAACAATGCGGGGGCGGCACCCGGGCAATCCGGGACGGTCACCGACACACAGCAACCAGTAGAAGTGGTCATCGTGACCGGCTTGTCCGGCGCGGGCCGCGGCACTGCCGCGCGCGTGCTGGAGGACCTGGGCTGGTACGTGACCGACAACCTACCGCCCGAGCTGATCGGGCGGATGATCGAGCTGGGCGCCGCGGCCGACCCGCCGATCCGGCGGCTAGCGCTGGTCATGGACGTGCGCAGCCGGTTCTTCACCGGCGAGCTCTCCGGCGTCACCGAGCAGCTGCGCGGCGCGGGCATCCGCACCAGAGTGCTGTTCCTCGAGGCCTCCGACGACGTGCTGATCCGGCGGTTCGGCTTCGCCCGGCGCCGTCATCCGCTGCAGAGCGACAGCCCCGACGGGACGCTCTCGGCCGGTCTCACCGCCGAACGAGCCAGGCTCGCCCCGGTCAAGGGGGCCGCCGACCTCGTCATCGACACCACTGAGCTCTCGATCCACCAGCTGCACCGCAAGCTGGAGGAGGCATACGGCGCGGGCGCGCCAGCCGCACTGCAACTGACCGTGCAGTCGTTCGGCTTCAAGTACGGTGTTCCCCTCGACGCCGACATGGTGTTGGACGTGCGATTCCTGCCCAACCCGCATTGGATTCCGGAATTGCGGGAACACACAGGACAGGAGTCGGTGGTCAGCGACTACGTGCTGTCCAGGCCGGGTGCGCGGGACTACCTGCAGACCGGCAAACACCTGGTCGACCTGACCACGACCGGATACCGCCAAGAGGGGAAGCGATACATGACCGTGGCAGTGGGGTGCACCGGCGGCAAACATCGCAGCGTCGCTATCGCCGAGGCACTGGGTGAGCGCATCGGCGCCGATACCGGGCACGTGGCGGTGGACGTCGTGCGCGTCGTCCACCGGGATCTGGGGCGCGAATGAGTGGAATCGAAGCCGACCCAGCCGTCGTCGCGCTGGGCGGCGGACATGGGCTGTACGCGACATTGACGGCCGTGCGCAGGCTGACGAGGCAGATCACCGCCGTCGTCACCGTCGCCGACGACGGCGGGTCCTCCGGTCGGCTGCGCGCCGAGCTGGGCATGCTCCCACCGGGTGATCTGCGGATGGCCCTGGCAGCGCTGTCCGACGACGCCGACGGTGTGTGGACCACGACGGTGCAGCACCGCTTCGGCGGCACCGGCGCGCTCGCCGGGCACTCGGTGGGCAATCTGATCCTGGCCGGACTCACCGATATCCTCGGTGATCCGGTGGCCGCGCTCGACGAGGTGGGCAGGCTGCTGCGGATCACCGGCCGGGTGCTGCCGATGTCGCCGATTCCGCTCGACATCGAGGCCGAAGTATCGGGTCTGGAGTCGGATCCGCGGATCGGCCGGTGCGTGCGCGGTCAGGTTGCGGTGGCGACCACGCCGGGTAAGGTCCGGCGGGTGCGGCTGATTCCGTCCGATCCGCCTGCCAGCCCCGAGGCGACCTCGGCCATCGATGACGCGGATGTTGTTGTGCTGGGACCCGGTTCGTGGTTCACCAGCGTCATTCCGCATGTCCTGGTGCCGCAATTGCACGCGGCGCTGGTGCGCACGCGGGCACGCAAAGTGCTCGTTCTGAATCTGGCGGCGGAGCCCGGCGAGACGGCCGGCTTTTCCGCGGAGCGTCATCTGCATGTATTGTCCCAGCACGCACCGGATTTCGCGGTCGACGATGTGCTCGTCGACTCGGCATCGGTGCCCGAGGGGCGGCAACGGGAACATGTGGCAAGAGCCGCCGAACAGTTGCGTGCACGGGTAACGTTCTGCGATGTCGCCGAGCCGGGAACGGATCGGCATCATCCCGGAAAACTTGCCGCCGCACTGGATCAGCTGATCCGGTCGCCGCGGTCGCAACTGACTGGGCTTCGATTCGAGAGACGGCACAGTGCCTCAGATGTGCACAGTGTTCCAGATGAGCGTTCGGGGTCGGTGGGAAAGGAGCGCGTCTCGTGGCGATGACAGCCGAGGTGAAGGACGAGCTGAGCAGGCTCGTGGTGTCGCAGGTCAGCTCGCGCAAAGCGGAACTGTCGGCGTTGCTGCGGTTTGCGGGCGGTCTGCACATCGTAGGGGGCAGGGTGATCGTGGAAGCCGAGGTGGACATGGGTTCCATCGCCCGGCGACTGCGCAGAGAGATCTTCGAGCTGTACGGATACGGCTCCGACGTGCACGTGCTCGGCGCGGGCGGGTTGCGTAAGACCTCCCGCTATGTCGTGCGGGTGTCGAAGGAAGGCGAGGCGCTCGCGCGCCAGACCGGATTGCTCGACGTGCGCGGCCGCCCGGTGCGCGGGCTGCCCGCCCAGGTTGTCGGCGGCAGCATCGGTGACGCCGAAGCGGCATGGCGTGGCGCGTTTCTCGCGCACGGCTCGCTCACCGAGCCGGGTCGTTCCTCGGCGCTCGAGGTGAGCTGCCCCGGTCCGGAGGCCGCACTGGCGCTGGTCGGCGCGGCGCGCAGGCTCGGCATCACCGCGAAGGCGCGCGAGGTGCGCGGCACGGATCGGGTCGTGGTGCGTGACGGCGAGGCCATCGGCGCCCTGCTCACCCGGATGGGCGCGCAGGACACCAGGCTCACCTGGGAAGAACGGCGGATGCGCCGCGAGGTGCGGGCCACCGCCAACCGGCTCGCCAATTTCGACGACGCGAACCTGCGTCGTTCGGCGCGCGCGGCCGTCGCGGCGGCGGCCCGGGTCGAACGGGCGCTCGAGATCCTCGCCGACGATGTTCCCGAGCATCTCGCCGCGGCGGGCAGGCTCCGGGTGCAGCATCGGCAGGCCTCCCTGGAGGAACTCGGTCAGCTGGCCGAGCCGCCGATGACCAAAGACGCTGTCGCGGGCCGGATCCGGCGATTGCTGTCGATGGCCGACCGGCGCGCCAAGGACCTCGGCATCCCCGATACCGAGTCCGCGGTGACAGCCGAACTGCTCGACGACGCGTAGTAGGAACAGGCACAGGCTCCGCACGCCGAAAGGTGTGGCGAATCCGACGATTAGTGCAGAGCGGTCATACATGACCGCTCTGCCCTCTATTCTGGGGTCTCCGCAGGCCTGAGGCCGGGGAGCTCACAACTCACAGGTGGCTGTCGTGAAGGCTGGCGCGGCTACTACTGTGGTTACCGTCGGAATGAATCCGCTTGAAAGCTGAGGAGCGATAACGTGACTGTCCGGGTAGGTATCAACGGCTTCGGTCGTATCGGACGTAATTTCTTCCGTGCGGTGGAGGCGCTGAAGGCCGTCGGCGAGACCGATATCGAGATCGTCGCGGTCAACGACCTCACCGACATCAACACCCTCGCCACCCTGCTGAAGTACGACTCGATCCTGGGTCGTCTGCCGCAGGACGTCTCCGTCGAGGGCGACACCATCGTGGTCGGCGAGCAGCGCATCAAGGCGCTCGCGATCAAGGAAGGCCCCTCGGCACTGCCGTGGGCCGACCTGAACGTCGACGTGGTCGTCGAGTCGACCGGCATCTTCACCGCCGCAGAGAAGGCCAAGGGCCACCTGTCCGCCGGCGCCAAGAAGGTCATCATCTCCGCGCCTGCCACCGGCGACGACATCACCATCGTGATGGGCGTCAACGACGACAAGTACGACGGCACCCAGAACATCATCTCCAACGCGTCGTGCACCACGAACTGCCTGGGCCCGATCGCCAAGGTGCTCAACGACTCGTTCGGCATCGTGAACGGTCTGATGACGACCATTCACGCCTACACCCAGGACCAGAACCTGCAGGACGCGCCGCACAAGGACCTGCGTCGCGCCCGCGCCGCGGCCCTGAACATCGTGCCCACCGGCACCGGTGCCGCGAAGGCCATCGGCCTGGTGCTGCCCGAACTGCAGGGCAAGCTCGACGGCTACGCGCTGCGCGTTCCGGTCCCGACGGGCTCGGTCACCGACCTCACCGCCACCCTGGCGAAGCCGGCCACCATCGAAGAGATCAACGCCGCGATGAAGGCCGCCGCCGAGGGCCCGATGAAGGGCATCCTCAAGTACAACGAGGACCCGATCGTGTCCAGTGACATCGTCACCGACCCGCACTCGTCGATCTACGACGCACCGCTGACCAAGGTCATCGACAACCAGGTCAAGGTCGTCTCCTGGTACGACAACGAGTGGGGTTACTCGAACCGGCTGGCCAACCTGGTCGATCTCGTCGGCAAGTCGCTCTGAACGCGATGACTGTTCAGACACTGCAGGATCTCCTGGCCGAGGGTGTCGAGGGTCGGGGCGTGCTCGTACGCTCCGACCTGAACGTTCCCCTCGACGACAACGGTCAGATCACCGACCCGGGCCGCATCATCGCCTCGGTGCCCACCATTCAGGCGCTGGTCGAGGCCGGCGCCAAGGTGGTCGTGATGGCACACCTGGGCCGCCCCAAGGGCGAGCCCGACGCCAAGTTCTCCCTCGCCCCCGTGGCGGCGAAGCTGGCCGAGCTGCTGGGTCGCAACGTCCAGCTGGCCGGTGACGTGGTGGGCTACGACGCGCTCTCGCGCTCGGAGGGTCTCACCGACGGCGACGTGCTGCTGCTGGAGAACGTGCGCTTCGATCCGCGTGAGACCAGCAAGGACGAGTCGGCGCGGGCCAAGCTGGCCGCGGCGTTCGTCGAGCTGGTCGGCGACGACGGTGCGTTCGTCTCCGACGGTTTCGGCGTGGTGCACCGCGAGCAGGCGTCGGTCTACGACGTGGCCCAGCAGCTCCCGCACTACGCGGGCACGCTGGTCGCGGCCGAGGTCGAGGTGCTGCAGAAGCTCACCCAGGACCCGGCCCGCCCGTACGCGGTGGTGCTCGGTGGCTCCAAGGTCTCCGACAAGCTCGCGGTGATCGAGGCGCTGGCCCCCAAGGTCGACACCCTGGTGATCGGCGGCGGCATGTGCTTCACCTTCCTTGCCGCGCAAGGACTTCCGGTCGGTGGCTCGCTGCTGCAGGCCGAGATGATCGATACCTGCAAGGATCTGCTCGAGCGCTTCGGCGACGTGCTGCACCTGCCGGTCGACATCGTGGTGGCCGACAAGTTCGCGGCCGACGCCGATACCGAGACTGTCGCGTCGACCGAGATCCCCGACGGCTGGCTCGGCCTGGACATCGGCCCCGAGTCGGTGTCGCGGTTCTCCGCACTGCTCACCGAAGCGAAGACCGTGTTCTGGAACGGCCCGATGGGCGTGTTCGAGTTCGAGAAGTTCGCCGCGGGTACCCGTGGTGTCGCCGAAGCCATCGTGACCGCTACCTCCAAGGGTGCGTTCACGGTCGTCGGCGGCGGCGACTCGGCGGCCGCCGTGCGTGCGCTCGGCCTGCCCGACGACGGCTTCTCGCACATCTCCACCGGTGGCGGCGCTTCCCTGGAATACCTGGAAGGCAAAGAGCTGCCCGGTATTTCGGTGCTGGAGGGCTGAGCGATGGCAGCACGTAAACCGCTCATCGCGGGCAACTGGAAGATGAACCTCAACCACCTCGAGGCCATCTCGCTGGTGCAGAAGGTGGCGTTCGCGCTGCCCGAGAAGTACTTCGCGAAGGTCGACGTGACGGTGATCCCGCCGTTCACCGATCTGCGCAGTGTGCAGTCGATCGTCGACGGCGACAAGCTCCTGATCACCTACGGTGCCCAGGATGTCTCGGCGCACGACTCCGGCGCCTACACCGGCGAGATCAGCGGGTCGATGCTGGCCAAGCTCGGCTGCACCTTCGTGGTGGTCGGGCACTCGGAGCGTCGTCAGTACCACCACGAGGACGACGCGACCGTGCTGGCCAAGGCCAAGCAGGCGCTGAAGAACGAGATCACTCCGATCGTCTGCATCGGTGAGGGTCTCGGCGTCCGCGAGGCGGGCACGCACGTCGAGTACAACCTCGAGCAGCTGCGCGGTTCGCTCAAAGGCCTGACGGCGGAACAGATTTCGCAGGTAGTCATCGCCTACGAGCCGGTCTGGGCCATCGGCACCGGCAAGGTCGCCTCGGCAGCCGACGCGCAGGAAGTGTGCGGTGCGATCCGCGGCGAGCTGGAGAAGCTGGCTTCCCCGGAAGTCGCCGCCGGTGTGCGCGTGCTCTACGGCGGCTCGGTGAACGCCAAGAACATCGGCGAACTGATTCGTCAGACCGACATCGACGGCGCGCTGGTCGGCGGTGCATCGCTCAAGGGTGACGAGTTCGCCACCCTGTCGGCGATCGCCGCGGGTGGTCCGCTGCCCTGATCGGGCACTGAACATCGAAGGGCCGGAAACCGTGTGGTTTCCGGCCCTTCGCTTTGTGCACAGGTGCCGCTACTGCGCGTGCAGGATCAGGCCGTAACCGTTGTCGTTGCGCAGGGTGAGGGTGTCGGCGTCGATGGTGGCGGTGGTTCGGCCGTCCAGCGCGCGCAGCACGTTCTGCTCGACCTCCATCACCTCCGGCTGGCACATCATCCTGGTGGTGGCGACGGCGAAGTTCACCGCGTCGCCGGGGCCGACACCCGCGGTGCCGGTGATCCGGTTGCAGCCCGCCGAGCCGCTGACAGTGCCGCCGTCACCGATGGTGAGATTCGGGCTCACCTCGTCGAGCGTCGTCGAGCGGACCTGCGCGTCCGGGGTGAGCATGGTGGTGACCACCCACGCGGTGCCGGTCAGCGGCTTGTCGGGAGACACGATCTTCTTGTCGGTGAGATAGATGGTGACGGACTTGCCCGTCAGCGTCAGTCGATCACCGTCGAGGCGCCAGGCGGGGTCGGATTCCAGGAAGTTGCTCTGCCAGGCGTCGGCGCGTTCACGGTCGCCGGGACATGCCATGAGAGTGCTTGCCAGCGGCGAGGTGTGCAGGATGTGGTTGCTCAGGTCGACAGTGCCGCCCGCGGAGTTGCAGCCGGAGTTCGCCGAGATCCGTCCGTCGGTGAAGCTGAGCGTCATCGGGCCGCCGCCCGGGATCTCGTCGCCGACGACCTCGGTGGAGACGTAGGTATGGCCCATCGGCGTGGCAGTGTCGTCCACCGGATCCTTCTCGGTCGATCCGCACCCGGTCGCCACCAGGCCGACCAGGGCGAGCAGGGCGGCCAGAGGACGAGGTGATATCCGCATGGAGCCGATGGTACGGACCGCCCCGAGCACCGCTCGTCGATGTTCGGGGCGGGTCGCGATCCGGCGGGGAACTACTTGCCCGCGTCGCCCGTGCAGCTGGCGCTGGCGAGCTGACCGGTGGCCTGATCCTCGGCGATCACCTTGCCGCCGACCGTGATCTTGCAGGACACCGTTCCGCCGTCGATGCCCGACATGACACTCAGCGACACGAACTTCACCAGCCCGGTGATCGTCACGTCCTTGGACCACGGCAGCGCGGTATCGGATTCGGTGACCACGTCCAGGCTGCCATCGGTGTAGATGACCGTGGACGTGCCGGTTCCGCCGGCCTGATAGGAGACGGTGACCTCCCGGCTCACCTCGTTCTCGATCTCATTGGCGACCGTGCCGACGAGCGCGACGCATCCGCCGACGACCAGCAGCAGGACCACCAGCACCCCGCCGAGCACCCATGGCCACACCTTCTTCTTGCGCGGCGGCTGCGGGTAACCACCCTGGGGCGGGTAGCCACCTTGCTGCGGGTAGCCACCCGAGGGCTGCTGGCCGTAAGGCGGCGGTTGCTGGCCATAAGGCTGCTGCGGATGGCCGGGTGGGACAGTCATGCGATTTCCTCCGTGTCGTGCAGGCCCGCCGAACGAAACGGGAGCTCTGTACTGATCGCTCGAAAGCGACCAGAAGATAACACCGCATCGAATATTCGCTCTTCTATTGTCTTGTGCCACAGTATTTCTGACCGATCACGGGGACCTGTCGCGGAAGCCGTCGCCGCCGTCGTTCCGCGGTCTCGGCAGGGTGCGCCGGCCGGGGATCGGCAGTCGCCAGGGATATGCTCGACCGGTGGGCACAGTGGCGGCGGAGCGGATCTCGACCTGGGCTCCGTTGCGTTCACCGGTGTTCCGAGCGCTGTGGATCGCCCAGCTCGTGTCGAATCTGGGCACGTGGATGCAGACGGTCGGCGCGCAGTGGATCCTCGTGGATCAGCCGAACGCCGCGGCACTGGTGTCGTTCGTGCAGACCGCGCTCGCCCTGCCGGTGATGTTGCTGTCGATCCCCTCCGGCGTGCTGGCCGACCTGGTCGACCGGCGCAGGCTGCTGATCGGCGCGCAGACCGGGATGGCGGTCGCCTCGCTCACCCTCACCGTCTTCACCGCCACCGGCCACACCACGCCCGCGGTTCTGCTCAGTCTGCTGTTCCTGCTCGGCTGTGGGCAGGCGCTCACCGCGCCCGCCTGGCAGGCGGTACAGCCCGAGCTGGTGCCGCGCGACCAGATCACCTCGGCGGCGGCGCTGGGCAGCATGAGTGTCAACATCGGTCGAGCGGTCGGGCCCGCGGTGGCGGGTGTGATCGTGTCGATCGCCGGGCCGACCGTGGTGTTCGGGTTCAACACGGTGTCGTTCGTCGGCATCGTCGCGGTGCTGCTGGTGTCGAAGTGGCCGACGCGAACGAGTCCGCTGCCCAGCGAACGGCCCCTCGCGGCGTTGCAGGCGGGCACCCGCTTCATTCGAGCCGCCCCCGCGATCCGACGGGTGCTGTTCCGCGCGATCCTGTTCATCGCTCCCGCCAGCGCGGTGTGGTCGCTGCTGCCGGTGATCGCCCACGACCGACTCGGCCTGTCGTCCTCCGGCTACGGTCTGCTGCTCGGCGCGCTCGGGCTCGGCGCGGTGTGTGGCGCGCTCGGTTTGTCACGCCTGCGGGTCCTGTTCACCCCCACCCAGCGGCTCGCGCTCGCGGCGGTCCTGTTCGGCATGGGTGCGGTCGCGACCGCACTGGTCCACCACGAGGTGGTGGTGCTCGTGTTGCTGGTGGGATCCGGCCTCGCGTGGTTGCTGGCGATGGCGACGCTGAACTCGACCATGCAGCTGCTGTTGCCCGCCTGGGTGCGCGCCCGTGGGCTGTCGGTGTACATGCTGGTGTTCATGGGTGGGCAGGCCATCGGTTCCCTGCTCTGGGGCCTGGTCGCCGGTGCTTACGGCGCAGTGACGGCACTGTTGATCGCGGCTGCGCTGCTGGCGGGCTGCGCCGTGAGCACCCTGTGGTGGCCGATCCGGCACAACGTCGAGGAGATCGACCTCTCCCCGGCGGCGTTCTGGCCCGAACCGCAACTCGTCGTCGAACCCGAACCCGAGGACGGCCCCGTCCTGGTGATGCGCGGCTACGACGTGCCACCCGCCGACGTCGCCGCCTTCACCGACTCGATGGCGCTGGTCGGGCGATCGAGGCAGCGCACGGGCGCGATGGAATGGCGGCTCTACCGCGATGTCGGCACCGTCGACCGCTTCGTCGAAGCCTTCGTCGTACGGTCCTGGGCCGAGCACATGCACCAGCACCAGGTGCGCCTCACCGCCCGTGACCGGGAAATAGAAGAGACTGTCGCCCAGTACTCCGCAGGCCCCCACACGGTCTCACACCTGGTCGCAGTCGAGCCTGGTTAGACCAGTCGGTCCCACACCACCTAGGATGAACCTCATGTCGCTGTTCCTCGATATCCTCCTTGTGATCACCAGCTTGCTGTTGGTGCTGCTGGTGCTGCTGCACCGCGCCAAGGGTGGCGGCTTGTCCAGCCTCTTCGGTGGCGGCGTCCAGTCGAGCCTGTCCGGCTCCACCGTCGTCGAGAAGAACCTCGACCGCATCACCATCTTCGTCGGCATCGTCTGGTTCATCGCGATCCTCGGCATCGGCCTCGAGATCAAGTTCGCCTGACGCGTCAGCTCGACGACACGATTCGTCGGGCCGCGGCTTCGATCGCTGATTCACCGAGCAGGACTGTGTCCGCGGCCGGTCCCAGCGGGATGAAGCTGTCCGCACTGGTGACCCGGGCGAGCGCGCCGCGGTAACCGGCGTCGATGAGCGCGGCAAAAACCGACTCGGAGATGCCTCCACTGCGCCGGGTCTCGTCGGCGACCAGCACGCGGCCGGTGGCTTCGGCGTGGTGGAGCAGGTCGGCGGTCGGTAGGGGATTGAGCCAGCGCAGGTCGAGCACTCGGGTGTGGATTCCTTGGGCGGCAAGGCGATTCGCGGTGCGCAGGCTCATCGGGACGCCGTTGCCGAACGTGACGATGGTGAGGTCGGTGCCGTCGCCGTAGATGCGCGCAGTGCCGATCGCGATGTGGTCGGTGATGGGGGAGGCCAGCCAGGCTTGGTCGCCTGGATGTAGATCTTTCGTGTGGTATAGCGCTATCGGTTCGACGAACACACATACTCGGCCGTCGACTCGGGCCGCTGAGACACAGGTGCGCAGCATGGCTGCCGCGTCGTCGGCGCGCGCGGGCACCGCGACGACGACACCGGGGATATCGCGCAGTGCCGCCAAGGAATTGTCGTTGTGGAAGTGGCCGCCGAAGCCCTTCTGGTAGGCGAGGCCGGCGATGCGTACCACCATCGGATTGCGGTACTGCCCGTTCGAGAAGAATGGGAGGGTGGCCGCTTCGCCGCGGATCTGATCGGCCGCGTTGTGGACGTAGGCCAGGTACTGGACCTCGGGGATCGGGATGAATCCGGCCAACCCCGTACCGAGCGCGGTGCCGAGGATGGACTGTTCGTCGAGGAGGGTGTCGAAGACCCGGCGGGCGCCGAAGCGTTTTCTGAGGCCCTTCGTGACACCGTAGACGCCGCCTTTACGGCCGACGTCCTCGCCGAATACCAGTACATCGGGGTCTCTGGTGAGGATTTCGCCGAGTGTGTGGTTGATCGCTTGCGCCAGCGTCATCCGGGAGTCGGGCGCCTGTGGTGAAGGAGTCGACGGACCACGGCGGGTGACGTCCTCGCGGATCGCGGCGGGGTGAGTCGGCGCGAGTGGCGCGATCACGGCCGCCGCGGAATCGAGCCGAGCCTCGTGAACCACCTCGTCGGCGGTCGCCCGCACGCGGGCACCGATCCACTCGTAGCGCTCGAGCAGGTCGCCCGCGTCGGCGGCACCCGCCGCGATCAGGTAGCGGGCGGTGCCGAGGAGGGGGTCGCGGGCGAGGTCGGCGGCGATATCGGCCGGACCACGGTAGGCGGACTCGACATCGGACCCGGCGTGTCCACCGAGCCGGACAGTGCGCAGGTGCAGGAAGACCGGCACCCGCCAGGTCCGTGCCAGATTCACCGCGTCTTCGGCGGCACCGAGAACGTCGGGCAGATCGCACCCGTCGGCGGCGAGGTAGGTGAGACCCGGCCGTGGACCGTAGGCGCGCTCGATCCAGTCCGGCGCGGTGGGCACACTGATGCCGAGCCCGTTGTCCTCGCAGACGAACACCAGCGGCATCGGGACCCCCTGATGGGCGGCATGCAGGGCGGCGTTGACGGCACCGACCGCCGTCGAATGATTTGCCGACGCGTCCCCGAAACTGCACACCACCACCGCATCGGCAGGCCAGGGACACGAAATCCCTTGCTTGGCCGCACGATCCAACGCGAATGCCAGCCCCACGGCGCGCGGCAGATGGGAAGCGATGGTCGAGGTCTGCGGAATGATCGATGCCGCCGCGCTGCCGATCACCTTGTGCCGACCACCGGATATCGGATCGGCGGCGGCCGCAACAACCCCCAGCAGCACATCCCGAATCGGATCCAGCCCCGGAATCTGCTTGCCTCGCTGCACGAAGAACGCTGCCGACCGATAGTGCAACAACGCCGGATCATCGACACGCAACGCGGCCGCCACCGCCGCGTTTCCCTCATGTCCCGAAGACCCGATGCTGTAGAAGCCCTGCCGCGCGGCCCCCAACCGCCGCGCCGCCAGATCGAGATGCCTGCTGGCAGCCTGGGATTCGAACAGCTCCACCCCGAACGCGGCATCGATGCTCCCGACCGCGTCGATCCGATCGGACACGACGAGACCGTCCATCGCGGCCCGAAACGCCCCATCCAGGTCAAGCGAACCCAGCGCCACCGCAACAACTCCTCGCCCGCAGTCGAGTCGACGTCCGAACCGTCGGCATGCCAAGAACCCGATGCTAGCGCCTGCCCAGCCGGATCCAGGGAGAACTCGAAAGGGGAAGAATCCGCAACCGAGAGAGTCGTAGCTGGAGTGTTGGCGTGGTTCGGGCAGCCGGTAGTGTCCGGTGTTCATGTGGGACGGTGAAGGAGGGGTTATGACGACGCCAGGTGGGCCGGGCGGTCCGTGGGGGTATCCGCAGCAGTCGGGGCCTTTCGGGGCGCCGCCGCAGCAGCCGTATCCGCAGCAGCCGTACGGTCAGCCGAACTTTGCGCCGCAGCAACCGCAATACCAGCAGCCTCCTGCTCACTACAGTGCGCCGCAGGCGAATTACGCTGCGCCGCAGCAATCTCCGCCCCCGGGTGGGCCGCAGGAGAGCGCGGCGGTGCAGGCCTATCTGGCGGCGGTTGCCCACCATATGACTATGGGCGGGCTCCAGGTGAGCCGGAATTGGATCGGTCCGGTGCTGTCGCTGATCGGCGTCGGTGCGGTGATCAAGAGTTCGCTGAATCCGATCGAACTGGCCGTGTGTGTCGGCCATGCGGGCGAGATATCGCCTGCCACCGTCGCCGGATTCACCAGGCAGGTAGATGAATTCGCCCGCTCGATTCGGCGCCCGAGCGCCTTCGCGGTGAAGGGCGGCGCGTGCGCCGTCGCCGCGCTGATATCCGATCGTGTGCATCCGGCCAGTTTCGGCGCCGTCACCAACAAGGCGATGAGCTTCGGCACCGTCGTCGTACCCGCGGTGATCGACCTGAGTAACCGGCAGATGATGATCGCCCAGAACACTCCGGTGATGGGATTCGCCCTGTGGAGTACCGTGCGCGGCAAAGCCGGTATGTACCTTCCGGATCCACGCGCGGTCTTGGGCTGACCGCCCGCATGTGCCTCGCAAATCGGTGATCATGCGAATCGCGTAAAGGCTGCGGCAGCACCTGTTCGAGAGGCGACCGCATGTTTCCGAAAGCGCGGTGGTGGTCGCGGCTGTCAGGGTAGCTCTACGCCGCCGGGAGGGCGGGCGGTGAGTGAGCGCCAGGAGGCAGATCATGCGAGGCAGAGTTCCTGTTCGGATGCGGGTGTTGGCCGCGCTGAAGGGTGGGCCGGATTGGGATTCGATCACCCCGGCGGAGGTTGTCGAGGGGCGTGGGGCGCAGGAGAAGTTGCGTCGGTCGGCTTTCGGGACGTTCGTCACCGGGCGGTCGGATCGCGGTGCGCTCGGAACCGATCACACGCTCGAACTGGCCGGTCGAACGCTGCGCGTTCGCGTGCATCGACCGGTGCGCGGGGGTTCGGGGTTGCCGTTGATCGTCGCGTTTCACGGTGGTGGGTTCATCACCGGTGTTCCTGAGCAGGACGATTGGCTGCTGAGTCACCTGGCTGCCGAATGTCCGGCGGTGGTCGTCTCGGTGGACTATCGGCTAGCGCCGGAGCATCCGATTCCCGCCGCTGTCGAGGATGCCCGCGACGCGGTACCTCTTCTTGTCGCGCGGGCGGGGGAGTGGGGTGCCGACGGTACTCGGCTCGCGCTGCTCGGTAGTAGCGCGGGTGCCACCCTCGCGGCGTTGACCGCTTTCGGAACTCGTGACCTGCGGACGCAGGTGCTGATCAACCCCCAACTCGATTGGACCGACGGGGTGTTCGACTACCCCTCGTTCACCGAGAACGCGGACAGCCCCACCGCGACGCCCGCGAACTGCCGTGCGGTGCAACGCCTCGCGCTCCCCGAGGGATTCGACGCGCGACAGATTTCGCCGATGTTCCACGACCTCGCCGGGTGCGCCCCCACCCTCATCCAGTCCGCCGGCCTCGATCCGCTGGAAGATCAATCGCCCGCCTACGCCGACCGTCTCCGGCAGGCGGGTGTCGAGGTGACGCTGACCCGCTATCCCGAAGCGACACACGGTTTCCTGAGCATGCGGGGGCTGATCCCGGCCGCCGGACCCGCCCGCGCGGAGATCCTCGACCACCTGCGAAGCCACCTGGCTGTGCGGTCGGGAGCGCGTCGATGACCACCGTCGGCGAACAGCCCACTCGGGCAACAAGTCTCACGAGCTTGCTTCGACCGTATCTCGGCAGTTTCGGCGCGGTGGTGATCCTGCAGGTCGTCGGGGCCGTGGCGGGGCTGGCTCCGTTGCTGGCCGTAGTCGACCTGGGTCGAATCCTGTTGTCGCCCGGCGAGGTCGACGATGCCCGTGTGTGGCTCGTCGTGCTGGCCGGTGCGGTGGGTCTGCTCGTCCGATTGCTGTGTACCGCAGCCTCTTCGGCGATCGGACACCTCCTCGACGATCGTGTCCAACTGGCGTTCCGGCGACAACTGGCCGATCAGCTGGGGCGAGTGCCGATCGGCTGGTTCGCGCGGCGCCGCACCGGTGAGCTGGCGAAGATCGTCGGCGACGACGTGAGCGCGGTACACCCCTTCATCGCGCACGCGCCCGGCGAACTGGTGTCGGCGTTCGTGGTGCCGTCGGTCTCGCTGATCTACCTGTTCACCGTCGACTGGCGGCTCACGCTCATCACCCTGATTCCGGTGGTGCTGGCGATCGCGCTGGTTCCCTTGATGATGACCCCCACCCGGCTGCGCGAACAGCAGGATTTCGACACGGCCATGGGCGGTATCGCCAGCTCGGTCGTCGAGTTCGTGCAGGGCATCGCGGTGGTGAAGGCCTTCGGCGGTTCCGAACGCGCCCATCGCCGATTCCGCACCGCCACTGATGATTTCGCTGACATCTTCCTGAGGATGGTGCGTGGCCTGGCGGGAATCGCGGCAGGCATGCAGGTGGCGCTGTCGCCACCGTTCGTGCTGCTGGTGGTGCTGATCGGCGGCACGGTGCTGATCACGAACGGGGGGATGGCCCCGGCCGATCTGCTGCCGTTCCTGCTGCTCGGCATCGGGCTCACCGCCCCCGTGGCAGCGCTCGGACACGGATTCGACGATCTCCAGGCCGCTCGGCGCGCGGCAGGCCGGATCCGCGACGTACTCGACGAGGCGCCGCTGCCGGAGCCGACCCGGCCGAGAGCGCCGCAGGGACATCGCGTGCGGTTGCAGGGCGTGCGGTTCGGTTACGACGCCGACCACGAAGTGCTGCGCGGGATCGACCTGGTACTGGAGCCCGGCACCGTCACCGCACTCGTCGGACCCTCGGGTAGCGGCAAATCCACCCTGGTCCAGCTGCTGCCGCGGTTCTTCGACCCGACCCACGGCACGGTCTCCCTCGGCGGCGTCGACCTGCGCGAACTCGGTAGCCGCGAGCTCTATCGGACGGTCTCGTTCGTCTTCCAGGATGTGCGGCTATTGCGGGCCACGGTCGCGGACAACATCGCCCTCGCCGTGCCCCACGCCGACCGCGACACCGTGATACGCGCCGCCCGCCTGGCGAACATCCACGACCGCGTTCTCGAACTGCCGCACGGCTACGACACGGTGATCGGCGACGACACCGCCCTGTCCGGCGGTGAGGCGCAACGGATTTCGCTGGCGCGCGCCCTGCTCGCCGATGCTCCGGTACTGGTTCTCGATGAAGCGACAGCCTTCGCCGACCCGCAGACCGAACAGGCCGTGCGGCAGGCGCTGGCGTCGCTGGGTCGTGACCGGACCATCCTGGTCATCGCCCACCGGCTGGAAACGATCGCCGACGCCGACACCGTCGTGATGCTCGACAACGGCACGATCGTCGAACAGGGCAGACCAGCGGACCTGCTCGCCCGACAGGGAAAATTCGCCGACTTCTGGCACGCGCACCGAACGGTGACCGCGGAACTACAGGGAGACCCACGATGATTCGCATGCTGCTGCGCGTGCTCGGAGCCGACTACGCGGGCCCGGTTCGGCGCACGGTCGCGCTGATGACGGTCGCCGCGGTCGCCGAGGGCCTGTCCTATGCCCTGCTGGTTCCCGTTCTGCGAGCGCTGTTCGGTGACGACCCCGCCGCTGCCCGACCCTGGCTGATCGCACTGGGCGGTGCCGTTGCCCTCTATGCCGTCCTGCGCTACCGCAGTGACCTTTCCGGATTCCGCGTCGGCACCACGTTGCTGCGCGGGGTGTACTACCGACTCGGCGACCACCTGGCCCGACTGCCCATCGGCTGGTACACGGCGGGTCGGGTGGGTGAGGTGTCGGTGCTCGCCAGTCGCGGTGTGCTGCAGGCATTGAGCGTGCTCGCACACCTGCTGGCGCCGCTCATCTCGGCCGCTGTGACGCCGCTGACGATCATCGTCGTCATGTTCGCGTTCAATTGGCAGATGGGGTTGGCCGCGGCCGCCGCCGTGCCGATCGTGGCTGCGATCCAGGTCCGGTCGGGGCGTGCGATGGCGGTCGGCGACGCGCAGCGGCACGAACGCGACCACGATGCCGCGCACCGTGTGATCGAATATCTGCAGGCCCAGCCTGTTCTGCGGGCCGGAGGGCGCGCCGCGGAACGGTTCGACCTGCTCGATGATTCGCTCCGGGAAGTCGCGCGCACCTCGCGCCGCCGAGCCTTCACGGCGCTGCCCGGAATCCTCGGGCTCTCGCTCGCGGTGCAAGCGGTGTTCACCGGCCTGCTCGCCCTCGGCACCTATCTCGCCCTCGGTGGAGACATCGGTGCGGCGGAGTTCCTGGCGATCCTGATCCTGGCCGCTCGGTGCGCCGACCCGCTGCTGTCCCTCGCTGATATCGGCGGCCAACTGCGCGGTGCCCGGTCCGAGCTGGTGCGCCTCGAGGCACTACTGCGGACCGAAACCTTGCCGGAACCCGGTACGCCCCTGGAACCGCAGGCTCATGACCTGACCTTCGACGCCGTCACCTTCCGGCACGGCACCCGCACGGTGCTCGAGGAAGTTTCGCTGACGATCCCCCAGGGACAACGGCTGGCCGTGGTCGGGCCGTCCGGCGCGGGCAAAACCACGCTCCTGCAACTGATCGCCCGCTTCTACGACGTCGACGCGGGCACCGTCCGCATCGGCGGCGTCGACGTGCGCTCCATCAGCACCGACACACTGATGGCCCAGTTCGCCATCGTCTTCCAGGACGTCTACCTGTTCGACGGCACGATCGAGGACAACATCCGCCTCGGCCGCCCCGACGCCACCGACGACGAGGTGCGAACCGCCGCCACCGCGGCCCGCCTCGACGAGGTGATCGACCGACTCCCCGGCGGCTGGGCAACGAACGTCGGCGAAGGCGGCACCCTGCTGTCCGGTGGTGAGCGCCAACGTGTTTCGATCGCCCGCGCCCTCCTGAAAGACGCCCCGATCGTGTTGCTCGACGAGGTGACCTCCGCCCTCGACCCCCTGAACGAGGCCGCGGTCCACGAGGGCATCGAACGCCTGATGGCCGGGCGAACCGTGGTCATGGTGGCCCATCGCCTGCGCACCGTCCGCCGGGCCGACCGCATCGTCTTCCTCGACGAGGCCCACATCGCGGAAGACGGCACCCACGACGAACTCCTCCGCCGAGCAGGCCGCTACGCCGACTTCTGGACAAGCTCGATGATCCCGGTCACCTGACCCGACTAGCCTGGGCCGCGATCTTCGGGCCCAGGTCAGTCGGGTAACAGCTGCTGTTCGTTGTCGAGCAGTAGATCCGAGGCTGTGGTCTCGTTGATCACCCAGGTGGACTCGATGCACCTAATCGCTGGTAGGAAAACCCCACCAGTCGTCGGACAGGAACAGATCGTCGTACAGCGGCCAATACTCCGTGGCAAAACCGAGTCCATCAGCGGGTTCGCCCCAGGTTGTGAACCGGTCGGTGGGGGTGAAATCGTGCTCGGCAGGCGGATTCTCGGGAATTGGGGTGAGGTCACTCGCCGGAGGCTGATCCACGCCGCCGGGCCGATCGCCTGCACAGGGGTGCGGCGAATCCGAGATGTGCGCGGACGAGAGCAGGTCGGGCGGGCAGGGAGACGATTCCGGTGTCGAAGCACGGATGGCCCTGGGAAGCGGCGCGAATGTGACTGGATCGAATGCCGACAACCTCGCGCGGCTACTGCCAGGCTTTTTTCGCTGTGCCCTCGCTTCTGAAATATCCGTCATCCCCGCCGGTTTCGGATCGTTAGGCGCAGAACTGCGCTTCGGCGGATCAGCTGACGCTGTACTATTTAGTTCGCCCCGAACTTGTGATGTGTGGGGTTCTCGGATTCGAGTGGGCGATTCATGCTGTCCGGAACGCGCTCCACCCCGTTCGTCTGCGACCAGTAATTCTTGCATTACCAGTGTCGCATCGACCGCCGCCTTGCCGTGCAGGTCGATGAGCATCGAAATGAGTTCATGTGCTCCGAGATCAGTGCCTCGACCGGACAAATGGATCCCGTGCAATACGCCGTCGGCGCCAACTTCTACATGTACCGAGCCATCGCTGTTGCCGGCCCGGCCACGAGCCTCACCCATTGCCTGTTTTAGCCGGGCGATATGATCGGCCGAGGAGTCAATATTCTCCACGTCGACCCTTGTCGGCGTATGATACGAAGAGGTCCGGTGCCACTATCTGGTCAGCCGACCGCTCGAGTGGCGTTGAGGAAAATATTCATCGTCGGCGTCGATATCGCGTTGAGAAGGCGATTCAACTCCGGTATTCTTTGGTGCAGGAATGTTGGGAGCGTGTGCCTTCTCGGCTGCGGTCGTGCCGTCTCCCGGGTCGAGACTCGCGAGCAATGACCTCACAACGTCGATTGCGCGGCTGTGTGCGATCTTGTGTAGGTCGAGTAGAATGGGAACAATGTCTTCTGCCATTGCGTCCCGGCCCAGTCTCGGCGCGCAGATGTCACGAATCCGGCCATCTGCGGAAACCGTCATCGTGATCGAACCATCGCCGGCATCCGCAACGCCACAGGCATTGGTCAAACTTTCCTGGAGATTCTGGCCTGCAGTCGTCATGATGATTCGGAATCAGGCAGGTCCGTAGACGGACCCGGATAACAACAGCGACGAAGAGAGTGCCGCAGCGATCAGGATACCTGCACCAAGGGCAATCCAGACGATTCTGAATTTGGGCACTTTCATCCAGAACGCCAACCCGACGCCGAGAGAGATCAACACCGGCACGAGCCACACATCCGTACCGAGTGGCAGTTCCATGGAAACCGCGATCTCGATGCTCAGGATAGCAACTGTGCACAGCCAATAGAGCAGCCCGCCAACCACAATACCCAGCAGAATCTGCACTATGACCAGACCGACTGGTGCCCTCGACGAGCGAAATTCCGGCGACGTCATCGGCGTGACCTCCTCCCGGCTCACGCCGGACCTGTATAGAACAGAAGGGAATTCTTGTCTTTGTTCTGGGACGCATCGGGGATGCTGGTCATCGGAACTGACTTTGCGTTCCGTGCGAGTGTGACACATTCATTGATAATCGCTGTTGTATCGCCGTCGTGGCGCAGGCCGACAGCAATGCCGGTCTCATTGTTGTAAAGATCCATTTTTTTCGAGGCTGCATCGTATTGTGCATCACCTGAACCGGCCGGCGAATCTATCTCGTGGGCATCTGCCATCTGCCGAGCAAAGCCCTCGTTCGATTCGGATGTCATCATTGCCATCCAAATGCAGTGACGGCATGCGTCACGCCGATCGTCGGCGCCGGTATATCCTTCGCTGTCGGGGAAGTATTTCGTTGATTCTTCGAAAGGTTTGTCCTTGGCATTGGCATCCATCACGCGCTTACAATCGATCGGATTGGTGGCGCAGACCCGCTTCTCGTTGGGCCCCGCGTTCTCGCCGGTATAGTTGTTCTGCGTTTGATTGATGGTGTTTATTCCAGAGAAGGCATCCTCCACCGACTTCCGCGCGGCTTCATCTTGGTCGTTGAGTTGTTCGAGCGCCTTCTTTACGCTGTCGGTATGAAAGTCGGTCTCTTGCTGTAGGGCCGCTACGCCGGCTGTGAACTGGCTAGTATTCGGTGCGCTGGCAAGCAGAACCTGCTGCGATTGTTGCGACATCTTCACTGTGCCGTCGTCGGAAACCTCATAGCCAGCGGCTTTTGCCGCTTGTACCGCAGAATTGACCGCGGCCTGAGCGCTTTGAAGATTCGTCTGAGCAGTGCGCGCCGCGGCCGATCCGTTCGAGAGAGCTGTATGCAGATCCGTTCCACCTTGGTAGACCGGAACAAAGGCGTTTCTAAATCCCGAACCCGATGCACCTTGCCAGAAGTCTTGAGATCCGTCTACCGAGGTGTTCTGGTTTTCTATCGTCCGCGCGATAGCCCTCGACTGTGAGTCCCACAAGTCGGCCTGCAGTCCAATTGCGCCTGTGTCCAGCGATTGCGCCTGCGGCACAGTGAATTTCATGCCAGATCCTCGGTCAATGTCTCGGTATCGGTTGTGCGTTGCAGGTCGAGGGCAGACAACTTCTCGATAACCGTGCCGACGTTGTCGCTCAGCGAGAGGACGCTCAGGCCGAGGCTTGCCGCAACGTCACAAACGGCGGTGCTGGCGGCGGTGCAGGCCGCAGCCAGGCTGGTGTCACTGATCCCCGAGGCGACGTCGGCGTGGTTCGTGCCTGCCACGACGAGCGCCTGTAGTTCTGAAAACGTTGATGACAGCGAACTCTTCAACTCGGCCGTGAGCTCTGAATTGAAGAGGAAGTCGCCATCTTTGATGGTCCCCAATAGTCCCCTCCGTGGATTTCTTCTCAGTACAGTAGCCGCGCTGATCCGGCCTCGCAATCTGAATCATGTTCTGCCGCATGATATTGTCGTCCGCCGCAAGCCTCGGTCCCGGGCGTGCTCGATCACAGAAGTCGCCTTGCCCTCTGGAAGACTTCGCTTTCGGGTCGTTCTCCTCGTTGTACCGGAAGGCGCCCCGGGGGCAGCGGTCCGCGAGGTCAAAGGCGCAGGAACGAGTGAGGGCCGGGTCCGGCGCGTGCGGAACCGGCCCTCGAACAGGTGTCTATTCGTCGTCGAGCAGCAGATCTGAGGCAGCCGGCTCGTCGATCACCCAGGTGGTCGACTCGATGCCGACCGCGCCGGCCGACGGGATGTCGTCCGGGGAGGCGCCGTTGACGGCGGCGGCCACCGCGGCGGCCTTGCCTTCGCCGCTGACCACGAGCATCACGTGGCGGGAGCGGTGGATCGCGGGCAGGGTCATGGTGACCCGCGTAGGCGGGGGCTTCGGGCAATTGTGTACGGCGACAACATAATCCGTTGTCTCCTGGACCGCGGGTGAGTGCGGGAACAGGGAGTCGATGTGGCCTTCGGGGCCCATGCCAAGGACCGTGAGGTCGAACTCGCCGCGTTCGTCGAGTTCGGTGTGCACGACCTGGGCGTAGGCGGCCGCGGCTTCCTCCGGGGTGCTGTAGGGGCCGTCGGAGGGGCCGATCGGGAAGACGTGGGCCGGGTTCAGCGGGACGAAGTCCAGCAGCGCCTCGCGGGCCTGGAGTTCGTTGCGGTCCTTGTCGCCCGCGGGGACGAAACGCTCGTCGCCCCAGTAGACGTAGAGGGTGGACCAGTCGATGTCGCCCGGGGTCTGGCGGACGCGTTGGAGCAGGCGGATGCCGTCGCTGCCACCGGTGAGCGAGACCGAGGCGTGGCCGCGTTCGGCCTGGGCGGAGACGATCACATCGACGAAGCGCTCGGCGGCCGCGTCGGCGAGAAACTCGGCGTCGTCGTGGATCTCGATCGTGTTGGCGGGGAATTCGGCACCGAGGTCGTCGTGCACGTCTATGTGGTCACTCATAGGTCACCTTCTCGATTCCGGCGAGCGCCTCGGCGTAGATCTCGTCGGCATCGAGCCGGCGCAGTTCTTCGGCGAGACAATCGCGAGTTTCCCGGCGTGCCAGCGCGATCCGCTGGTCGGGTTCGCCGGTGCGGGTCAGCGTGGCCGTCCTTCCTAGTTGCGGGCGTTCGATGGCGATCGAATCGGTGGCGCGCTGGATTACCACCTTCAGCTCCCCGGTCTTGCGGATCACCGGGCAGTGCAGACGGGAGGCGAGCCAACCGGCCAAGGTGTCGAGCGCGGGTTCGGAGGCCAGGCCCGACACCGTCACCGACGTGACCGGTTCGAACGGCGGCTCGTCCAGCGCCGCGGCCAGCAGCGCCCGCCAGTAGGTGATGCGGCTCCACGCCAGATCGGTATCACCGGTCGCGTAGGAGTAGCGGCGCTTCTTGATCGCGGCCTGCGGATCGGGGGCGTAGGTGGCATCGGTGATGCGGCGCTTGGCCAGCTTGCCCACCGAATCCATCGACGGGAAGTCCGGCGCGCCACGCGGCCACCACGCCACCACCGGGGTGTCGGGCAGCAGGAACGGGGTCACGACGCTGCTCTCGTGGTTCACCAGCGCGCCCTGCAGGCGCAGCACGATCACCTCGGCCGCACCGGCGTCGCCACCCACGCGGATCTGAGCGTCGAGGCGGGTCTCGGCGTCGCGGTCACCGCGGGCCAGCACGATGACCCGACAGGGGTGTTCGCGGCTGGCGTCGTTGGCGGCGTCGATCGCGTCCTCGGCCTCGGAGGAGTCCAGCGTGCACACCACCAGCGTGAGCACCCGGCCCTGAGTGATCACGCCGTTGGTCTCGCGCAACTGGACCATCCGCTTACCGACATCGACGGTGTTGGTGTCGGGCATGTCGACGATCACGGACGCCGCCATTCCCGCCCGCTGCGCGCGAGCATCTCATCGGCCGAGGTGGGACCCCAGGTCCCGGCCTCGTAGGGTTCGGGTTTGCCGCCCGCGGCCCAGTGCGCGAGCACGGGATCGAGGATGCGCCAGGACAATTCGACCTCCGCGTTGACCGGGAACAGCGACGGCACGCCGAGCAGCACGTCGAGGATGAGCCGTTCGTAGGCTTCGGGGGAGGACTCGGTGAACGCCTCGCCGTAGCTGAAGTCCATGTTCACATCGCGCACTTCCATGCCGGAACCGGGGACCTTGGAGCCGAATCGCAGGGTGATGCCCTCGTCCGGCTGCACCCGGATGACCAGCGCGTTCTGGCCGAGCTCCTCGGTCATGGTCTGGTCGAAGGGCAGGTGCGGCGCGCGTTTGAACACCACCGCGATCTCGGTCACCCTGCGGCCCAGGCGTTTTCCGGTGCGCAGATAGAACGGCACACCTGCCCACCGCCGGTTCTCCACGTGCAGGGTGAGCGCGGCGTAGGTCTCGGTCCGCGACTGCGGATCGAAACCCTCTTCCTGATGCAGACCGACGACGTGTTCGCTGCCCTGCCAGCCTTCGGTGTACTGGCCGCGCGCGGTCGTCTCGTCCAGCGGCGCGACGAGTTTGGTGGCCGAGAGGGCCTTGATCTTCTCGGTGGTGAGCTGCATCGGCTCGAAGGAGGTCGGCTCCTCCATCGCGGTCAGCGCGAGCAGCTGCAACAGGTGGTTCTGGATGACGTCACGGGCGGCGCCGATCCCGTCGTAATAGCCCGCGCGACCACCCAATCCGATGTCCTCGGCCATGGTGATCTGCACGCTGTCGACATAGTTGGCGTTCCAGATCGGCTCGAACAACTCATTGGCGAAACGCAGCGCCAGGATGTTCTGGACCGTTTCCTTGCCGAGGTAGTGGTCGATGCGGAAGACCTGCTCTTCGGGGAAAACCCGGTTGACCAGGGCGTTGAGTTCCTTGGCGCTGGTCAGGTCGTGGCCGAAGGGCTTCTCGATCACCACGCGCCGCCACGGGGTGTACCCGTCGGGCTCCGGCTTGGCCTGGGCCAGGTCGTGCTCGGAGAGCTGATCGAGCACCACGGGGAACATGTTCGGCGGAATCGACAGGTAGAAGGCGTAATTGCCGCCGGTGCCGCGGGTCTCGTCGAGATTCTTCAGAGTGTCGGCGAGGGTCGAGAAAGCCGCGTCGTCGTCGAAACTGCCCTGCACGAACCGCAGCCCTTCGGCCAGGTGGTCCCAGACCTCCTGGCGGAAGGGGGTGCGCGCGTGCTTCTTCACGGCCTCGAGTACCACCGAGGCGAAGTCTTCGTCGGCGTAGTTGCGCCGGGCGAAGCCGACCAGGGCGAAACCAGGGGGCAACAGCCCCTGGTTCGCCAGGTCATAGATGGCCGGC
The DNA here is from genome assembly GCF_042671725.1 of Nocardia sp. NPDC127606. Classification (NCBI taxonomy): domain Bacteria; kingdom Bacillati; phylum Actinomycetota; class Actinomycetes; order Mycobacteriales; family Nocardiaceae; genus Nocardia; species Nocardia sp. NPDC127606. The sequence continues at coordinate 310,291 of NZ_JBHXWQ010000001.1, forward strand.
ATCAGCTTCTTGCGGGACAGATCTCCGGTGACACCGAAGATCACCATGCAGCACGGGCCCGCGATGAAGGGGACCCGTTTGTCGCGTTCGTCGCGCAGGGGGTTGTGCCACAGCCCCGCCGCCTGATCCGTCGATGCTGTGCCGGCCATCGTGCTAGTTGCCCTCCGCCGCGATGTCGAGCTGGCCGGTGGTGGCCTCGATCAGTTCGCCCCACGCGCTCTCGAACTTCTCGACGCCTTCGCGCTCGAGCAGCGCGAACACATCGTCGAGATCGATACCGACCGCCGCCAGATCGGCGAAGACCTGAGCGCCCTCGGCGCCACGGCCGCTGAGCGTGTCGCCCAGCACCTCACCGTGATCGGCGAACGCCTGCAGCGTCTTCTCCGGCAGTGTGTTGACCGTGTTCGGGCCGACGAGCTCGGTGACGTAGAGGGTGTCGGGGTAATCCGGGTTCTTCACCCCGGTCGACGCCCACAGCGGCCGCTGCCGGTTGCCGCCCTGGGCGGCCAGGTGGTTGTAGGTGGAGGTGTGCGCGCCACCGTCGAACACGTCCTGGTACTCGGCGTACGCCAGCCGCGCGTTGGCCACACCGGCCTTGCCGCGCAGGGCGAGCGCCTCCGGGGTGCCGATCGCCTCGAGGCGCTTGTCGATCTCGGTATCCACGCGGGAGACGAAGAACGACGCCACCGAGTGGATCTTGGCCAGGTCGTGGCCACCGATCTTGGCGTTGCGCAGACCGTCGAGGTAGGCGCCCATCACCGCGCGGTAGCGCGGCACCGAGAAGATCAGCGTCACGTTCACGCTGATGCCCTCGGTGATCACCGAGGTGATGGCGGGCAGTCCGGCCTCGGTGGCCGGGATCTTGATGAACAGGTTCTTGCGGTCGACGATCTTCCACAGCTCGATCGCCTGGGCGACGGTCTTGTCGGCGTCGAAGGCGAACCGGGGGTCGACCTCGATCGACACCCGTCCGTCCACGCCGCCGGTCGCCTCGAACACCGGCGCGAGCACGTCGCAGGCGGCGCGCACGTCGTCGGTGGTCATCGTGCGGATCGCAGCGTCGGCGTCGGCGCCTTGGGCCGCAAGGTCTTTCAGCTGCGCGTCGTAGGCGTGGCCCACGCTCATCGCGGCCTGGAAGATGCTCGGGTTGGTGGTGACGCCGACGACGCTGCGGGTCGCGACCAGGTCGGCGAGATTGCCGGACTGGATGCGTTCTCGCGAGAGATCGTCGAGCCACACCGAGACGCCCGCGGCCGAGAGCGCGGCGAGATTCTCGTTCTGTGCCATGGTTTTACCCCTTCACCTTGTCGGTGGAACGCAGTGCCGCGCGGACGACGGCATCGGGGGTGATACCGAATTCGCGGTACAGAGTCTTGTAGTCGGCCGACGCGCCGAAGTGATCGATACCGACGACTTCACCCGCGTCACCGACGAATCGGTGCCACGGCATCGCGATACCGGCCTCCACCGCGACCCTGGCCCGCACCGACGGGGGCAGCACCTCGTCGCGGTATCCCTGTTCCTGCACGTCGAACCACTCCACACACGGCATCGAGACCACGCGGGTCGGGATGCCCTGCTCTTCCAGGGTAGTGCGCGCGGCGACCGCGAGGTGGACCTCGGAGCCGGTGCCGATGAGGATCACTTCCGGTGTGCCGGTGGACGCCTCGACCAGCACGTAGCCGCCCTTCTTGACACCCTCGTAGCTGGTGCCTTCCAGGGTCGGCACGTCCTGGCGGGTGAGTGCCAGCGCGGACGGGCCGTCCTGCTGCGGCGACTCGTACACCGGGAAGTGCGAGGTGTGCTCGTCGGAATCACGCTCGAGCACGGTGCGCCAGGCGTGGACGGTCTCGTTGGCATCCGCGGGGCGAACGACGTTGAGGCCGGGGATCGCGCGCAGCGCGGCCAGGTGCTCGACCGGCTGATGGGTCGGGCCGTCCTCGCCGAGGCCGATGGAGTCGTGGGTCCACACGTAGATGGCGGGCACCCGCATCAGCGCGGCCAGGCGGACAGCCGGGCGCATGTAGTCGCTGAACACCAGGAAGGTGCCGCCGTAGGGGCGGGTCGGGCCGTGCAGCGCGATGCCGTTGAGGATCGAGCCCATCGCGTGCTCACGGATACCGAAGTGCAGGGTGCGCCCGTACGGGTTGGCCTTCCACGCGCCGGTGGAGATCGACTCGGGGCCGAAGCTCGCCTGGCCGGGCATCGTGGTGTTGTTGGACTCGGCCAGGTCGGCCGACCCGCCCCACAGCTCGGGCAGCTCGTCGGCGACCGCGGCGAGGAACTTGCCCGACGCCTTGCGGGTGGCCATGCCCTTGGGATCGACCTCGAAGCTCGGCAGCGCCTCGGTCCAGCCCTTGGGCAGCGACCGGGTCTGCAGACGATCGAACAGCTCCTTGTTCGACGGGTTGGACTCGGCCCACGCGTCGAAGCTCTGCTGCCACTGCGCCTGTGCTTGCGCGCCGCGGGCCAGTGCCTCGCGGGTGTGTTCGATGACGGCCGGGTCGACGTCGAAGGACTTCTCCGGGTCGAAGCCCAGCGCCTTCTTCACCGCGGCGACCTCGTCGGGGCCGAGCGCGGCGCCGTGCGCGCCACCGGTGTTCATCTTGTTCGGGGCCGGGAAGCCGATGATGGTGCGCAGGATGATGATCGAGGGCTTGCTGGTCTCGGCTTTCGCCGCGGCAAGAGCCTGCTCGATGGCCACCACGTCTTCGCCGCCCTCGACGATCTGCACCTGCCAGCCGTAGGCCTCGTAGCGCTTGGCCACGTCTTCGGTGAAGGCGATGTCGGTGTCGTCCTCGATGGAGATCTCGTTGTCGTCGTAGATCACCACGAGGTTGCCCAGCTGCTGGGTACCCGCGATCGAGGAGGCCTCGGCGGTGACGCCCTCCTGCAGGTCGCCGTCGGAGGCGATGGTGTAGATGAAGTGGTCGAACGGGCTGGTGCCCTCGGGGGCGTCCGGATCGAACAGCCCGCGCTCACGTCGCGCGGCCATCGCCATACCGACCGCCGAGGCCAGGCCCTGACCCAGCGGTCCGGTGGTGATCTCGACGCCGTCGGTGTGGCGGAACTCGGGGTGGCCCGGGGTGAGCGAGCCCCACTGGCGCAGCTGCTCGAGGTCGGTCAGCTCCAGGCCGAAACCGGCCAGGTAGAGCTCGATGTAGAGGGTGAGGCTGGAATGCCCACAGGACAGCACGAACCGGTCGCGACCGACCCAGCTCGGGTCCGCGGGGTTGTGGCGCATCGTGCGCTGGAAGAGGGTGTAGGCGACCGGCGCGAGGCTCATCGCGGTACCGGGGTGCCCGTTGCCCGCCTTCTGCACGGCGTCGGCAGCGAGTACCCGGGCGGTGTCGACGGCCTTGGTGTCGAGGTCCGTCCAGTCGCTGGGATAGTTCCGCTGAGTGAGGGCGCGAATGTCGTCTGTGACTGGCACGACCGTAGTTCTCCTGACCTAGGTTTCGTCGACGGCGATAGCTTGGCAGCGGCGATGATGTTCGACAGCGGGTCGCACGCGGCCGGGATGCGTACCGATGTACAGGAATACCCTAGTGGTGCTGCTACAGCGGTTGGCGCGAACCCTGGCGTTGAGTCTAGTTCGGATCGCCGTGAGTCGGCGGTGTGCGGTGTAGACCATCGCCGCCGCGCGGGCGGAGCCCGTCGCGATGCCGTTCACCTGCGCGTCGATGCGGGTTCACCGCTGCGTGGGCCCCGGATGGGGGCTCGTGGGGCGTAGTGACCGCGCCCACGGTGGCGGGGGTCTGGCGCGGAGCGGCAGGTGAGTGGGTCTACCATCCTCTGTAGTAGTGGCCGCGCCGCAGCCGCGCGCTGCTCGTTCCATTACCGGAAGCGAAGCGAAGCACAGCGTGCGAGGAGAAACAGTGCGGATCGGTCACGAGCCGGGTAGTAGCGGTGCGCACGGAACTTCGTCGACGGCGCTGGCCGACCGACTCCAGGGCGACAGCCTCGCCGCGCGGATAGTGCGCAAGCCCCTTGCCTACATCGCGCTCACCAAACCACGCGTCATCGAGTTGCTGCTCGTTGCCACCATTCCGACGATGTTGCTGGCCGACCGCGGCACAGTGGACATCCGGCTGATCCTGGTCACCCTGTTCGGTGGCTGGATGGGCGCGGCCAGCGCCAACACTCTCAACTGTGTGGCCGACGCCGATATCGACAAGGTGATGAAGCGGACCGCGCGCCGCCCGCTGGCCCGCGAGGCGGTGCCCACCTCACACGCGTTCGTCTTCGGTGTCGTGCTCGGCGCGATCTCCTTCGCCTGGCTGTGGTGGCAGGCCAACCTGCTCAGCGGGTTGCTGGTCGTCGCGACGATCTTGTTCTACGTTTTCGTCTACACCAAGGGCCTCAAGCGCCGGACCTCGCAGAACGTGGTGTGGGGCGGCGCGGCCGGCTGCATGCCCGCGCTGGTGGGCTGGTCCGCGGTGACCGGCACGATCGGCTGGCCCGCGGTGGTGCTGTTCGCGGTGATCTTCTTCTGGACGCCGCCGCACACCTGGGCGCTGGCCATGCGCTACAAGGAGGACTACCGCGCCGCGGGCGTGCCGATGCTGCCGGTGGTCGCGACCGAGCAGGTGGTGACCAAGCAGATCGTCATCTACACCTGGTTGACGGTGCTGGCGACGATGGCGTTGGTGCCCGCGACGGGTGTCATCTACGCGGCGGTCGCCCTGGTGGCCGGCGCCTGGTTCCTGCTGATGGCGCACCAGCTCTACGCCGGGGTCCGCCGTGGCGAGTCGGTGAAGCCGCTGAAGCTGTTCCTGCAGTCGAACAACTACCTCGCGGTGGTGTTCTGTGGTCTGGCCGTCGACTCGGTGCTCGGGTGGGACACGATCGGCAGCCTCGTCGGGCTGTAAGACGTTCTCGAACAGTGGCCGGGCGGCGATGCCCGGCCACTGTCATGTCCGGACTGTGCCGGGCCGCGGCCTCGCCGGATCAGGGAGTGGTCGGTGCGAGCTCACCAGCGATGTGCGAGGTGGCCGTCGGGTCGGATCAGGATGTCGGTGCCGGAGGTGGCCGCGTAGGCGGTGAAGGCGTGACCGTCGGTGTCGACGAGTGTGGTGAACGCGGTCTCGACGGATCGGCCGCTCGGTGCGCCCACCCGGTGGATCTCGACTGTGCGCAGGCCGGGCTGATCGATGGCTGCGTCCGTCGCCGGAGACCCTGGCTTCGGGGCGAAACGCAGCAGGGTGGCGTGAGGGCCTCGGAAGAGGTCGAACAGGCGGATCGGGCGGCCGGTGTCGTCGTGCAGTGTGGCGTCCGGTGCGCGGTCGCCCGCGACGAGGGGGCCCTCGTCGGCGGGGGAGCGATAGGTGATGGCGAGCTGGCGGGTTTCGGGGCCGCGGTGCATCGCGTCCTCGTCGCCGTCGACGAGTTTGTCGAGGAGTTCGGTGCTCAGGCCGAGGATCCGGGCCGCGACCGTGCGGCGTTCGGGTTCGTAGGTGTCGAGCGGGGCGGAGTCACCGCCGAGGGCGGCGGCCAGTTTCCAGCCCAGGTTGTAGGCGTCCTGCACGCCGGTGTTCAAGCCTTGACCGCCGGTGGGCGGGTGGACGTGGGCGGCATCGCCCGCGAGGAACACCCGGCCGTCACGGAAGCGTTCGGCGAGTCGAATATTGGGACGCCACACCGTGATCCAGGACAGGTCGCTCAGCGCCAGGCCTGTCCCGGGGCCGTGGCGGTCGGCGAGTTCCTGCAGGGTGGCCAGATCGGGGAAGCGGTCGTCGGTCAGCGGGGCGGCGAACTGGAAGCGCCGCGCGCCCGGCAGTGGGGACAGGGCGAAGCCGGTCATCGGCTGGTCGGCCGCGGCGGCGAACCAATAGCCGTACTCGTGGTCGAGGGAGTCGGCGCGGACATCGCCGAGCAGCATCTTGATCGAGTCGTCGGTGCTGCCCTCGAACGCGATCCCGAGGCGCTTGCGGACCGTGCTCGCGCCACCGTCGGCACCGGCCAGATACCTCGCGCGCACCGTCTCCGATGTGTCGCCGTGTTGCAGTGTCGCGGTGACGCCGGCCTCGTCCTGGGTGAAATCGACCAGCGCCGTGGCGAATTCGACCGTCACCCCGAGCTCGGCGAGCCGCGCTCGCAGGATCGCTTCGGTGTCGGACTGACCGAGCACCCAGGTATTCGGATACGGCACATCCGGGGTCGGCTCGACCGGTTCGGCCATCCGGCGCTCGCCGACGAAGGTTCCCGCGAAGTAGGCGTGCATCACCGGGACCTCGCGCCCGGCGGCCAGTACCGCGTCGACGACGCCGAGATCGTCGAACACTTCCAGGGTGCGCGGTTGGATGCCGTCGCCGCGCGATCCCTGAAACGGTGAATCGGCTCGGTCGACGAGCCGGACGTGCACGCCGCGCCGTGCGAGATCGAGGGCGAGGGTGAGACCGGTCGGGCCCGCACCGGCGATGAGTACCTGTTCTGACATGGGAAATGCCTCCTGCGACAAGAACTGAACTGATATTCAGTGAATATGAATTCAGTTTCAGTGTTGGTACCGTGCTTGTCAAGGAGGTGATGTCCGGTGGTGGGCAGCAGGCGCGAGAAATCCGCGGAGACCGAGCAGGCGCTCAAGGACGCCGCCCGGCAGGTCTTCGCCGAACACGGCTACCTGAACGCGAAGATCACCGATATCACCACCGCCGCGGGCCGCGCGGCGGGCTCGTTCTACAACCACTTCGCGAGCAAAGAGGAACTGCTGCAAGCACTTCTGCGCGATATGGCGGTGGCAAGCGACGAGCGAGCGGCCGACCCGGAGCACAACGGCGACTTCACCGACCCGGCCGCGGTCCGCTACCACGTCCGTGGCTACTGGACCTTCGCCCGCGAACACGCCTCGGTTCTGCGCGCGATGGGCCAGGCGGCGCAGGTCAGCCCGGATTTCGCCCGGATCATCGCGGGCTTCGGCGCCGAACAACGCACCGATATCGCCGACCATGTGGCGGACTTCCCGGAACGCGGACTGCGCCTGCCGGGAACGGTCGACGCCAGCCTGGCGATGATGTTCGCCGCGGTCGACGGGATGTTGCGCATGGTCGAAGACGGCTCGGTGTCCCTCAGTGACGAGGAGGCGATCGAGTCGATCACCCGTTTCGTCTACCGCGGTCTGACCGGCCGCGACTACTAGCCGCGCTCCGAGTTCCGAACTCCGGTGCTCGGGTTCGGTGTGAGTGCTCGGCGTGCCAGCGTCAACCAACGTGACTGCTCCACCTCGGACATGGCGTCGGTCGGCGCGGTGGACAGCAAGAGGACCACGTCGTCCGCGGTGATGTCCGGGTAGAGCGAATCGTTGCGGTGCGCGGCGGCGACCAACTGCTCGACGGCGGCACGCCCGCGCGCCTGGATCTCGCGGAGCGAGTCCTCGGCGACCCCGGCGACGGCGAACCGGAGCAGGCGTTCCTGGTGCATATCGATCATCACGTGGCGCAGTAGCGCGATCACCTCGTCGACGGCCGAGCTGGTCCCGTCCGCGACTCCGGCGAGCGCCGAGTTCAGCGACCGGTCGATCGCCTCGGCCAGGTCGGCCACGATGCTCTGGATCAGATCCTGCTTGGTCGGGAAGTGTCGATACAGCGTGCCGGTCGCGACACCCGCTGCCGTGGCGATCTCGTCCATGCCGATGCCCGGACCTTCGCGGATGACGAGTTCGCGGGCGGCGGCGACGATCGCCTCGCGATTGCGCCGCGCGTCCGCGCGCAGGGGTCGGTCGGTCATCTCGGTGCCATCCTTCTCGAGTGCCTTGCCAATAACATGAACGACTGGTTCACTTTAATGTGAATGCACCGTTCATGTTAGGAGCTGTCATGAAGTGGTCCGAAGCCGACATCCCCGGCCTGGCCGGGCGAATCGCGGTCGTCACCGGCGCCAACACCGGACTCGGTTTCGAAACCGCACGAGCCCTGGCCGCGCGAGGCGCCACCGTAGTGCTCGCCTGTCGCGATTCCGGTAAAGCGGCCGACGCTGCCGAGCGCATCGCGCTGCGGGTACCCGGAGCGGGGATCGACACGGTGACCCTCGACCTGGCGTCTCTCACGTCGGTCCGTGCCGCGTCCGAGATGGTGCGCAGTCGCTACGACCGCGTCGATCTGCTGATCAACAATGCCGGTGTCACCGGGCTGTCCGGCGCGACCGAGGACGGCTTCGAGATCCAGTTCGGGATCAACCACCTCGGCCATTTCGCGCTCACCGGACTGTTGCTGGATCGCCTCGTCGCAGCCGGGGCCGGGCGGGTGGTGACCGTCAGCAGCATCGGCCACCGCTTCGGGCGAATCGATCTCGACGACCCTGCGAGATCCGCTGGAAATGCTTATGCCGTATCGAAATTGGCGAATCTGCTGTTCACCTATGAGCTCGATCGCCGGCTCGCGGGAACGTCGGCCCGCGCGCTGGCCGCTCATCCCGGCGGGGCGAGCACCGAGGTGTTCCGGTACTCCCCGGCGGTCTTCCGTCTGCCGAATCTGGCCATCGCCCGGCTGTTCGGGCGCACCCCCGCCATGGGGGCGCTCCCGACGCTGCGTGCCGCGACCGATCCGGCCGCGCAGGGGAGCGAATACTACGGACCCTCAGGACTTTTCGAGATCGGCGGCTATCCGGAGCGGGTGCGGTCGAGCTCTCGCTCGATGGACCGCGAGAGCGCGCGCCGGCTCTGGGAGGCCTCTGAGGACCTGACCGGTGTCCGCTTCCCTGGGTGAGTGGGCAGTCGGGGCTACGGCAGCAGCACGATCGAGCCCGTGGTCTTCCGCGCCGCGAGATCGCGCTGGGCCTGGGCCGCCTCAGCCAGCGGGTAGGTGGCGCCGATGCGGAGGTTCAGGGTTCCTGCGGCGATCCAGTCGAAGACATCCGTTGCACGCCACAGGAATTCGGTGCGGTCGCGGGTGTAGGCGCCCAGGGACGGGCGGGTGAGCCAGAGGGAACCGGCCGGGTTGAGGCGTTGCGGGTCGAAGGGCGGGACCGCGCCGCTGGCCGCGCCGAACAGCGCGAGGGTGCCGCGGATTCGGAGGGAGGCGAGGCTCGCTTCGAAGGTGCTGGCGCCGACACCGTCGTAGACCGCGGCGACGCCGATGCCGTCGGTGAGGTCACGGACGCGTGCGGCCAGGTCGTCGCCGTAGTGCAGGACGTCGGTGGCGCCCGCTTCGCGGGACAGCTTCTCCTTGGCGTCGGTGGAGACCGTGGTGATGACTCGGGCGCCCTTCGCGACGGCCATCTGAGTGAGCAGCAGCCCGACGCCGCCGGCGCCCGCGTGGATGAGTACCGGGTCGCCGGGTTCGGGGGAGAACACCGATTCGGTCAGGTAGTGGGCGGTCATGCCCTGCAGGAGGGCGGCGGCCGCGACGGCCGGTTCGACGTCGTCGGGCACCTTCACCGCCACGGCCTCGTCGACCGCGACCAGGTCCGCGTAGCTGCCGGGCGCCGACGCCCAGGCGACGCGGTCGCCGACGGCGAACTCGGTGACATCAGAACCGATCGCCACCACGATGCCCGTGCCCTCGGAGCCGGGAATGTAGGGCGTCGCCTGCGGATACTGGCCGGTGCGGAAGTAGATGTCGATGTAGTTGACGCCCACACCCTGGGTCTCGACCAGCAGCTGACCGGGCCCGGCCTGCGGGTCTGTCACCTCGACGTACTGCAGGACCTCGGGACCACCGTGCTCGGAAACCTGAATCGCGCGCATGAGTCCTCTTTCTACACCCCGTGTTCCAGGCCACTCGAGGCTGGACTGAAAACTACCTGCCGGTAAACTGCGGTTCATGAGTACAACCGCCGCCCCCGAGGCCGTGAAGGTGCCGGCCGAGGTCGAGAAGTCCATCGTGAAGTTCCTCGCCCAGCACGGTGGTTCGGGAACGGCCGTGCTGCAGTACATCGGCAAGCAGGGCGTGCGGATCACCCTGGTCGGTGCCGACGGCATCCTCGGCGACCGGGTGGTCGGCGACATGGCGACCGCGAAGGCGCTCGTGGAGCGCGTCGACGGCCTCGCCGAGACCGACGAATGGAGTCGCGAGCTGGGCTCGATCGTGACCCCCGCCCCGACGCACTGGGCCAAGATGGCCGGCTGGGTCGCCCACCAGACCAAGTTCCCGAAGGCGCGCAACTGGAAGTTGTTCGCAGGCGCCTGACGCCCAGAGACGAGAAAAGCCCGCGAATCGCACTGCGACGCGGGCTTTTTCGCTGTTCGGGGTGCCGGACGTCAGCGCACGGAGGTCTGCGACAGGGCGGGCGCGTCGATCTGCTCGCGCGTGCGCAGAGACGCCCACAGTGCGGCGGTCGCCGCGGTGCAGGCCGCGGCCCCGCCGACGTGGATGGCGACGAGGGCGGCGGGCACATCGGTGAAGTACTGCACGATGCCGACGAGCGCCTGCGCCAGCACCAGTCCGAGCAGCACGAACAATCGCTTGCGGATGGCCGCCGACATACCGACCGCGTACAGGCCGAAGGCGAGTCCGATCAGCAGCGCCAGGTAGCCGATCAGCAACTGGGAGTGCAGGTGCACCAGCGTGACGATCTCGACTTCCAGCCGCTCGACCTGCCGCTCGATGCTCTTGTCGCCGGCATGGGGCCCGGCCGCGGTGACCAGGGTGCCCGCGATGAGCACACCCGCGAGCGCCACACCGGACAGCGCGGTGAGCCAGCGCAGGGGAGCGGGCACCTGGACGGTCTCGATGCCGTCGTCGGGCTCGCAGATCTTCGCGTACAGCACCACCGCGAGCCAGACCATCGCCATCGACGCGAGCAGGTGCACCGCCACGGTCCACCACAGCAGCCCGGTGCGCACGGTGATACCGCCGATGACGGCCTGCACGACCGTGCCCGCGGGCATCAGCCAGGCGTAGACGAGGACTTCCCTGCGCCGCCGTGCCCGGATGACGGCGAGCACGATCAGCCCGGCGCACAGCGTCACCGCGAAGGTGAGCAGCCGGTTGCCGAACTCCACGGTCTGGTGCAGGACCGGAACTTCCGACACCCCGATGGGAGTGAAGCTGCCGGGGAAGCACTGCGGCCAGGTCGGGCAGCCGAGGCCGGAGGCGGTGACGCGCACGATCGCGCCGGTCACCGAGATTCCCGCCTGGCTCAGGATCACCGCGATGGCGATGAGCCGCTGCACCCGCAGCGAGGGGAGCGGCAGCCGGTCGACGAGGCCAACGAAGGCGCGATACAGCACGTCAGGAATGGTACCGGCCGACAATTCGACGCTGATACCAGGGCTACTACAGTGCGTCGTTGGTCACGTCAGTGGAACCGGAACAGCCGGGTCGCCAGCCATCCGCACACCACGCCCCAGGCCGCGAGCACCGCCACCCCGAACCAGTCGATCGACCCCGTCAGTGCCGTGTCCAGCGCGAAGGCCAGCGCCCCGGACGGGATGAGCCGCGCGATCACGGTCAGCGCGGTGGGCAGGGTGTCGCCGACGAGTACCAGGCTGGCGATGCCGAGCATGATGAACCACAGGATATTGGCCAGCGCCAGCACGACCTCGGCCTTGAGCGTCCCGCCCAGCAGCAATCCCATCGCCGCGAAGGTGGCCGTGCCGAGGGCGATCACCAGCGCGCCGAGGGCGAGCCCGTCGATCCCGGGCCGCCAGCCCAGCGCGACACCGATCGCGCCGAGCAGGATCGCCTGGAGCACCACCACGATGAGCACGGCCGCGCACTTGCCCGCGATCACGCCCCAGCGGGGCAGCGGTGTCGCGCCGAGCCGTTTGAGGGCGCCGTAGCGGCGGTCGAAGCCGACCGCGATGGCCTGGCCGGTGAACGCGGTCGACATCACCGCGGTCATCATCACCATCGGCACGATCCGGTCGACCCGGTGCTCGCCCAGATCACCGAACGGCAGCAGGGTGAGACCGACGAGCAGGGTGATCGGGATGAACATGGTGAGCAGCAGCTGTTCGCCGTTGCGCAACAACAGTTTCAGCTCGAGCCCGGTCTGGGCGGTGAGCATCGTCGCGCGCGAGGCGGGCCGCGGATCGGGGGTGAAGGTGCCGGGCAGGAAACGGCTGGTGGTCTCGCTCATCCGCGCAGGTCCCGTCCGGTCAGTTCGAGGAAGACGTCTTCGAGGCGACGCTGGTCGATACGGATGTCGGTGGCCAGCACGTCCATCCTGGCGCACCAGGCGGTGACGGTGGCCAGCACCTGCGGGTTGATCTCGCCCTCGACGAGGTAGGTGCCCGGTGTCGTCTCGCGCGGCGAAAAGCCTTCCGGGAGAGCCGAGGTGAGCAGGTTCAGATCGAGTTTCGGTGGGGCGCAGAATCTCAGCTGGCCCGCGGCGCCGTGGGCGGTGACCTCGGCGGGCGTGCCCTGGGCGACGATCTGCCCGTGATCGATGATGACGAGCTGGTCGGCGAGCTGCTCGGCCTCGTCCATCATGTGCGTGGTGAGCACGACGCTCACGCCGTCGCGGCGCAGGGCGTCGATGAGTTCCCAGACGATCAGCCGGGCCTGCGCGTCCAGACCGGCGGTGGGTTCGTCGAGGAACACGATCTCGGGCTTGCCGACCAGCGCGCACGCGAGCGCCAGGCGCTGCTGCTGACCACCCGACAGGCGACGATAGGGAGTGCGGCGATTGTCCTGTAGACCCAGCGTCGACAGCAGCCAGTCGGGATCGATCGGATCGGCGGAGTAGGACGCGACCAGATCGAGCATCTCGCCCGCGCGGGCGCCGGGGTAGGCGCCGCCGCCCTGGAGCATCACGCCGATGCGCGGACGCAACTGCTCGGAGTCGGCGATCGGGTCGAGACCGAGGACGCGGACCGTGCCCGCGTCCGGGCGCACGAAGCCCTCGCACATCTCGACGGTGGTGGTCTTGCCCGCGCCGTTGGGGCCGAGCAGAGCGAACACCTGGGCGGGCTCCACGTCGAACCGGAGACCGTCTACCGCTGTGGTCTCGCCATAGCGCTTGACCACACCGTCGACGCTAACGGCGGGTCCAGGGCGTGTTGTCACAACTGCGCCTCGCTGACGCTCGGCTCCGTCGCGCCAAAAGGTGCTGTGCCCTTGGTTCGCTCGCTGCGCTCCCTCACGTTGTCACACGGTAAGCCGTGCCCTCCTGTGACGGAGCCGACACCCCCGGCTGCGCCCGCCAGGGCAGCGTGTGCCGGGTGAGCGCGAAGAACAACGCGAAGCACACGACGGCCGCGAGCGCGGCGCCGATGATCTGGAAGACCTGGAATTCCGCACCGCGCGGCATCACCAGCATGGAGACCACCGCCGAGAAGGCGACGGCGGGCACGCGGAACACCGGCTGGGTGGCCCAGGCGGCCAGCGGCACGATCGCCCAGAGCAGGTACCAGGGCTGGACCACCGGGAACAGCAGCACAATGGCCGCGAGCGCGACGCCGAGCGCGCCGACAGGGTGGAGTCGGCCCATGCCGGTGGCGACGAGCATGCGAACCGTCACGTAGCCCGCGACCACCGCCGCGATGGGCCGGGTGATCGACAGCAGCGCGGTGGTGTGGTCGCCCAGCCCGAGCAGCACACCGCCGAAACCGGTGACGATCCCGATGATGGTGGGTAGCGACATCCAGCTCCGGACGGCGTTGGCGACGCTGAGGGTATTGACCCAGCCGAAGCCGAGCCCACTGGCGAAACCGATGAGAAGCGTTGTCGCCACGGCGATGACGCCCAGCAGGGCCGCGGCCTTGGCGACGGCGGTGAGCGTGCCGCCCCAGCGTCTGGCCAGCGCCATTCCGACGAAGCCGAGCGCGATGATGGAGGTGAGCTTGATCGATGACGACAGCGTGATCACCACCGCGCCACCGATCAGCAGCCCGTAGGCGCGCCCGTCGAAGGGGGGCAGATTCGTGGCCGTCAGCCGATCGGGTCTGCCTCCTTCGCCGTAGATCGCGCGCAGCATGAGCTCCACCCCGGCCAGCATCAGCCCGAGCATCAGCGCGTCGTTGTGCACGCCACCGACCAGGTGGAACAGCACCAGCGGATTGGCCGCGCCGAGCCACAGCGCACTCACCGGCGCCACCCCGCACCGCACCGACAACCGCGGCAGCGCCCACACGATCAGCGCCACCCCGGCCAGCGCCAGCAAACGGTGCACCCACACCCCGGCGATGATGTTGTCCCCGGTGAGCTCCGCGATACCGCGACCGATCCAGAGGAACAGCGGACCGTACGGCGCGGGCGTATCGCGCCAGATCGTCGGCACATTGTTGGTGAGCACATTGTCGATTCCGAGTCCGGCGACAGGGCCTTCGGAATAGGGGTCGATGCCGCGGGCGGCGATCTCGCTCTGTGCCAGATAGGAATAGACGTCGTTGCTGAACATGGGGGGCGCCACGGACAGCGGAATGATCCACAGCAGCAGCGTGCGGTCCAGTTGCGAGCGGCTCAGCCGGTGCAGTGGCGAACCCGCGAGCCCGCCGATCGCGAAGCGCCCGAGCAGCAACCACGCACCGATCACCAGCGCGGTGCCGAACATGCACATCGCGAGGGATCCGGTGTGCGCTCGCGCGAAGATGCCGAGCACCCGCACGCCCGAGACCGGATTCTGGTGCACGGGTTGGGCGCCGATGCCCAGCGCCGCGATCGCCATCAGCACCGCGCCGGTCGCGCCCATCAGCCGGATCCGGTCCAGTTGCGCGCGTTCGGTCTTGTCGAGCCCGGGGACCTCGGTCTCGTCGCGATGCAGCACCGCGACGGTGTGATCGGGCGCCGACACGTCGAGCCCGAGAGCTCGCCGCCCGAACGCCAGTGTCTTGCGCGCCGCGCCCTCCAGTACCGCCACGAAGTCAGAGCCTAGTGTGCGTGGACCCGACAGGGTTCGTCAGTCGTTCACCCACCGCGGGTGCGCCGGTCGCGGCGGACTACCTGGGTGCTTCGACGGGGGTCGGCGCGGCCACGGCCGGTGGTCCGACGAACGCCGGGTCCGAGCGCAACGAGAGCGCGGCGGCGATGATCACGGCCACGCAGATCAGCGCCACCGCGCCGAGCGCCGCCCAGCCGATGCGCTGCGCGGACCGCTGATCGCGGGCCGACAGCCAGCCGGGCACGAACAGGATGCCGAGCGCGCTCAACGTGCCCGCGGCCAGGCCGCCGAGGTGGCCCCACAGCGAGATCCCCGGGATCGAGAAACTGATCAGCACGTTCACGCCGATGACCACCAGCATCGGGGTCGGGCTCTGCCGCAACCGGATCAGCGTCACCGTGACAGCGCCGAACAGGCCGTACACCGCCCCGGAGGCGCCGGCCGTCGCCGTCACCGAGTCCGACAGCGCCATCACCGCCGCCGACCCACCCAGCAACGAGACCAGATAGACGCAGCCGTACCTGACCCTGCCCAGCACCTGCTCGAGGTCGCGCCCCACGACGTACAGGGCGAACATGTTGACCAGCAGGTGGATCGCGCCGTAGTGCAGGAACCCCGACCCGAGCAGCCGCCACCACTCGCCGTCGGCCACCAGCAGCGGCACCAGCACGAACTCCCGGAACACCGACGACCCGCGGTAGTTGTACATAGGACTGCCGGCCTGCGCCGCGGTGAGCACATAGACCAGCACATTGACCGCGATCAACCCGTAGGTCATGTACGGAACCGCGCCGCCTTCACGCGCGCCGCCGACGGTCCGCACCGGTCGCACGTCCCGCTGCCCCTGCCGGACACAGTCCACGCAGTGCTGCCCGACCGCGGCCGGTCGCAGACAATCGGGACAGGCGGGCCGCCCGCATCGCGTACACGCGAGTCCGGTAGGCCGATCGGGATGACGGACACACGTTGGTGTGAGCGGGTTCGACACCCTGCCATCGTGCCAGATCGCACCCCGCGCCCGCCGTGTTCGCCACCGCGCACCCGGAGGCGTCGATCGTCGCGTTGTGGTGCGAATATCGACGGCGAGCAACGCTGTGCGAACGTGCTGGACGGACCGTCCGGTGCCGGGTTCGGTGTTGCTGGGCGCCGGGTGATCGCGGTAGCCGATCTGTGCGATGGGTCACCCGGCCGAGCGTCGGCGATCGGGCCGCAGGGTCCGCACCTGGGGTTTTGTCGGGTGGGGGAGCGCCCCGATGATCTTCCTCGCAGGTCAGGGCACCCTTTGTCAGGTGACCCTTATTAGATTTAGGGAAGTAATTCCGCCACACTGGTGTTGTGAAAACCGTGGGTTTGCGGACAGACGTGGAAAGTGACGGTCGTAAGACGACCGGCGCTCGGTCGTCGGCTGTCCCCGCGGCGACCGCGCACGAAGGGCAGACCAGGGCGGCCATCGTCCAGTTGCTGCTCGAGCAGGGGCCGATCACCGCGACGGCGATCGGCACCGAACTCGGTCTCGCGCCCGCCGGGGTGCGCAGGCACCTCGACGCGCTGATCGACGCGGGCCAGGCTCGGGCGAGCCGCTCCGCGCCGTGGCAGCAGAAAGGGCGCGGTCGACCGGCCAAGCAATACCAGCTCACCGCGGCGGGCCGGGGCAACCTCGGTCACGCCTACGACGATCTGGCCGGGGCGGCGATTCGCCAGCTCGGCGAGATCGGTGGCGACGCCGCGATCGCCGAATTCGCGCGCAAGCGGGTTCGCGTGATCGTCGACGGCATCGAACCCGTCGCCGACCACACCGCACCGGTGATCGAGGCCAAGGTCGAGGAGATCGCGGAAGCGTTCGCCGAGGCCGGTTTCGCCGCCACCACCCGTCAGGTCGGCGCCGGTGTGCAGATCTGTCAGCACCACTGCCCGGTGGCCCATGTCGCCGAGGAGTTCCCCCAGTTGTGCGCCGCCGAATTGGACGCTTTCCGCGACCTGCTCGGTACCCACGTGCAGCGCCTTGCGACGATCGCCAACGGCGATTGCGCCTGCACCACCCACGTACCGCTGGTCGCGGTGCCGAAGATCCCAACCGCCGCACAGCCCGCGGCGGGACGAACGAACGACTCCGGAAGGAGTGCCGAATGACGACCTCGACCGACCAGGTACAACCGCTTACCCAGGACGAAACCATCGCCTCGCTGGGCACCTACGGTTACGGCTGGTCCGACTCCGATGTGGCAGGCGCCAGCGCCCAACGTGGCCTGTCGGAGGCTGTCGTTCGCGACATCTCGGCCAAGAAGAGCGAAGAGGAGTGGATGCTCGACCTGCGCCTCAAGGCGCTGCGCATCTTCGACCGCAAGCCCATGCCCAACTGGGGTTCCAACCTCGAGGGCATCGACTTCGACAACATCAAGTACTTCGTGCGCTCGTCCGAGAAGCAGGCCGAGAGCTGGGAAGACCTGCCCGAGGACATCAAGAACACCTACGACAAGCTGGGCATCCCGGAAGCGGAGAAGCAGCGTCTGGTCTCCGGTGTCGCGGCGCAGTACGAGTCCGAGGTCGTCTACCACTCCATCCGCGAGGACCTGGAGAAGCAGGGCGTCATCTTCCTCGACACCGATACGGCGTTGAAGGAGCACCCGGAGATCTTCCACAAGTACTTCGGTTCGGTCATCCCCGCCGGTGACAACAAGTTCTCCGCGCTCAACACCGCCGTCTGGTCGGGTGGCTCGTTCATCTACGTGCCGCCGGGCGTGCACGTCGACATCCCGCTGCAGGCCTACTTCCGGATCAACACCGAGAACATGGGCCAGTTCGAGCGGACGCTGATCATCGTCGACGAGGACGCCTACGTCCACTACGTCGAGGGTTGTACAGCGCCGATCTACAAGTCCGACTCGCTGCACTCCGCGGTCGTGGAGATCATCGTGAAGAAGGGCGGCCGCTGCCGCTACACGACCATCCAGAACTGGTCGAACAACGTGTTCAACCTGGTCACCAAGCGGGCCAAGGCCGAAGCGGGCGCCACCATGGAGTGGGTCGACGGCAACATCGGCTCCAAGGTCACCATGAAGTACCCGGCGGTCTGGATGACCGGCGAGCACGCGCACGGCGAGGTCCTCTCGGTCGCGTTCGCGGGCCCCGGCCAGCACCAGGACACCGGCGCCAAGATGCTGCACCTGGCCCCGCACACCTCCTCGACCATCGTGTCGAAGTCGGTGGCGCGTGGCGGCGGTCGCGCGTCGTACCGCGGTCTGGTCCAGATCAACAAGGGCGCCCACGGTTCCAAGTCGACCGTGAAGTGTGACGCCCTGCTGGTCGACACCATCAGCCGCTCCGACACCTACCCCTACGTCGACATCCGCGAGGACGACGTGACGATGGGTCACGAGGCGACCGTCTCCAAGGTCTCCGAGGAGCAGCTGTTCTACCTGATGAGCCGCGGCCTCACCGAGGACGAGGCGATGGCGATGATCGTGCGTGGCTTCGTGGAGCCGATCGCCAAGGAATTGCCGATGGAATACGCATTGGAACTGAACCGGCTCATCGAGCTGCAGATGGAAGGGGCCGTGGGCTGATGTCGACGCTCGAGACGCCGATCCAGAATCCTGGCGCGGGCGCCGCGGTCAACAAGGGCGAGGTCTTCACCTCGTTCGACGTCGACCAGTTCGAGGTCCCGTCGGGTCGCGACGAGGCGTGGCGGTTCACCCCGCTGCGTCGGCTGCGCGGCCTGCACGACGGCACCGCCGTCGCCGATGGTCAGGCAGTGGTCGAGGTGAGCGAGGTCGCCGGAGTCACCGTGGAAACGGTGGGCCGTACCGACTCTCGTCTCGGTCAGGCCGGTACTCCCGCCGATCGTGTTGCCGCCCAGGCCTATTCGGGTTTCTCCGAGGCGACCGTGATCACCGTCGGCCCGGAAACCGAAGTGTCGGACCCGGTCACCGTCACCATCACCGGTCCCGGTGAGGGCAAGACCGCCTACGGTCACCTGCAGGTGCGCCTGGACAACTTCGCCGTCGCCACCGTGGTCATCGACCAGCGCGGCAGCGGAACCTATGCCGAGAACGTCGAATTCGTGCTCGGTGACAGCGCCAAGCTCACCGTCGTCGCGGTCCAGGAATGGAACGAAGACGCCGTGCACGTCACCGCGCATCACCTGAAGCTCGGCCGTGACGCGAACCTGCGCCATGTGTCGGCCACGCTGGGCGGTGACCTGGTTCGTCTGTCGGGCACCGTGCGCTACGCCGGTCCCGGTGGCGAAGCGGAGCTGTTCGGCCTGTACTTCGCCGACGCGGGCCAGCACTTCGAGCAGCGCCTGCTGGTCGATCACGCCGAGCCCAACTGCAAGTCCAATGTGCTCTACAAGGGTGCGCTGCAGGGTGATCCGTCCTCGGCCAAGGGCGACGCTCGTACAGTCTGGATCGGCGACGTGCTGATCCGCGCGGCCGCCGAGGGTACCGACACCTACGAGGCCAACCGCAACCTGGTGCTCACCGACGGCGCGCGCGCCGACTCGGTGCCGAACCTGGAGATCGAGACCGGCGAGATCGCCGGTGCCGGACACGCGAGTGCCACCGGCCGTTTCGACGACGAGCAGCTGTTCTACCTGCGCGCTCGCGGCATTCCCGAAGACGTCGCCCGCCGCCTGGTGGTGCGCGGCTTCTTCTTCGAGATCATCCAGAAGGTCACGGTCCCCGAGGTCCGGGAGCGGCTCGAGGCGGCCATCGAGGCCGAACTCGCCACTGTCGGTATCTGACACCACTTACTGCAACGAAGGATTCGAATTCGATGACCACCTTGGAAATCAAGGACCTGCACGCCGAGATCACCACCCCCGAGGGTGAGTCGAAGCAGATCCTCAACGGCGTCGACCTGACTGTGAAGTCCGGCGAGACGCACGCCATCATGGGCCCCAACGGCTCGGGCAAGTCCACGCTGTCCTATGTGATCGCGGGCCACCCGAAGTACACCGTCACCCAGGGCACCATCACCCTCGACGGTGAAGACGTCCTCGCGATGTCGGTCGACGAGCGCGCCCGCGCCGGCCTGTTCCTGGCCATGCAGTACCCGGTCGAGGTCCCCGGCGTCTCGATGTCGAACTTCCTGCGCACCGCCGCCACCTCCATCCGCGGCGAGGCCCCCAAGCTGCGCACCTGGGTCAAGGAGGTGAAGGAGTCGATGAAGGAACTCGACATCGACTCGGCCTTCGCCGACCGCTCGGTGAACGAGGGCTTCTCCGGTGGCGAGAAGAAGCGTCACGAGGTCCTGCAGCTCGGCCTGCTCAAGCCGAAGATCGCGATCCTCGACGAGACCGACTCGGGCCTCGACGTCGACGCTCTGCGCATCGTCTCCGAGGGCGTCAACCGCTACAAGGAGCGTACGGACGGCGGCGTGCTGCTGATCACCCACTACACCCGCATCCTGCGCTACATCAAGCCCGACTTCGTGCACGTGTTCGTCAACGGCAAGATCGTCGCCGAAGGCGGCTCCGAGCTGGCCGAGGAACTCGACGCGAACGGCTACGAGCGCTTCACGTCCGCGACCGCTGGAGCCTGACATGACCGCGACGGTGCCAGCCCTCGACGTGGCCCGGATCCGGGCCGACTTCCCCATCCTGCACCGCACGGTGCGGGACGGGAAACCGTTGGTGTACCTGGATTCCGGTGCCACTTCGCAGCGTCCGCTGCAGGTGCTGGACGCCGAGCGCGAGTTCCTGCTCACCCGGAATTCGGCGGTGCACCGCGGTGCGCATCAGCTGGCGGAGGAGGCGACCGACTCCTATGAGGAGGCGCGCGCCGATATCGCCCGCTTCGTCGGTGCGGATCCCGGCGAGATCGTGTTCACCAAGAACGCGACCGAGTCGCTGAACCTGGTGGCCAACGCGTTCGGTGACGACCGGTTCCCCTACAAGGTGGGTCCCGGCGACGAGATCGTCATCACCGAGCTCGAACATCACGCGAATCTCGTTCCGTGGCAGGAGCTCGCGCGTCGCACCGGTGCCACCCTCGAGTGGTACGGCATCACCGACGACGGTCGCATCGATCTGGATTCGCTCGAACTGTCGTCCGCGACAAAGGTTCTCGCGTTCAGCCATCAGTCGAACGTGACCGGTGCGGTCGCTCCGGTGGACGAACTGATCCGCCGGGCGAAGGCAGTCGGTGCGCTCGTCGTGCTCGACGCCTGCCAGTCGGTGCCGCACATGGCGGTGGACTTCCACGAGCTCGGTGTCGACTTCGCCGCGTTCTCCGGTCACAAGATGCTCGGCCCGATGGGCGTGGGCGGACTGTACGGTCGGCGCGCGCTGCTCGAGCAGACCCCGCCGTTCATCACCGGTGGGTCGATGATCGAGACCGTCACCATGGAGAAGACCACCTACGCGCCGCCGCCGCAGCGCTTCGAGGCGGGCACGCCGATGACCTCGCAGGTCGTCGGGCTGGCCGCCGCGGTGCGCTATCTCGAGGACCTCGGTATGGACGCGATCGCGGCCCACGAGCACGCGCTCACCGGTGCCGCACTCGAGGGTCTGTCCGGGATCGACGGTGTGCGGATCGTCGGGCCCGTCGAGAACGTCGATCGCGGTGGCGCGGTGTCGTTCGTGGTCGACGGGATCCACGCCCACGACGTGGGCCAGATCCTCGACGACCAAGGTGTGGCCATCCGGGTCGGGCACCATTGCGCCTGGCCGCTGCACCGCAAGTTCGGTGTCGCCGCCACCGCGCGTGCCTCGTTCGCGGTCTACAACACCCTCGATGAGGTCGACGCACTGGTCGCGGCCGTGCGGAAGGCCAAGACCTTCTTCGGAGTTGCCTAGATCATGCGTATGGAACAGATGTACCAGGAAGTGATCCTGGATCACTACAAGCACCCGCACCACCGCGGGCTGCGGGAACCGTTCGGTGCGCAGGTGCACCACGTGAACCCGACGTGCGGTGACGAAGTGACGATGCGCGTGCGGATCGACGACGCCGGTGAGGTCGCCGACGTCTCCTACGACGGCCAGGGCTGCTCGATCAGCCAGGCCGCCACCTCGATCCTCACCGATCAGGTGATCGGGCTGCCGGTGCAGCAGGCGCTGAAGGTGGTCGACTCGTTCAGCGAGATGATCTCCAGCCGCGGCACCGTCGAAGGCGACGAGGACATGATCGGCGACGGCATCGCCCTCGCCGGCGTGAGCAAGTACCCGGCGCGGGTCAAGTGCGCGCTGCTCGGGTGGATGGCGTTCAAAGACGCTGTCGTGCAGATCAGTTCGGCCGAGGAAACCAAGGCACCGATGGGAAATGGGGAGTCTGCCACATGAGTGAGAGCACCGATATCGCACAGACCCCGGACGTCGCGGCGGCAGCCGAGGTCGACAAACCTGCCGAGGTCGAGTTGACGGCCGAACAGATTCAGCACCTCGAGGACCTCGAGGAGGCGATGCGTGACGTCGTCGACCCCGAACTCGGCATCAACGTCGTCGACCTCGGCCTGGTCTACGGCCTGTCGGTCGACGGCGAGAACATCTGCACCCTCGACATGACGCTCACCTCGGCGGCCTGTCCGCTGACCGACGTCATCGAGGACCAGTCCCGCAATGCGCTGGTGCGCAGCGGTCTGGTCGAGGACCTGAAGATCAACTGGGTCTGGATGCCCCCGTGGGGCCCGGACAAGATCACCGACGACGGCCGCGAACAGCTGCGCGCGCTCGGCTTCACGGTGTAGCACTGAACTTTTCGGGCCCGGATCCTGGTTGGATCCGGGCCCGTTCTGTTGCGGTTATGTGTCGACCGGTGTCGGTGTGATGTTTCCCGTTTCCGTTGGCTGTCACCGGGCGATCAGTGATGATCTTGAAGGTTCTGGGCTTGCCGGAACAGTGTCAAGAGGAGATCTTTCGAATGAATTTCATGGGTAAGGCCGGCCTCGCCGTCGCGGCGCTCGGCCTTGCGGCCGGCTCGGTGCTGGGCGCCGGTTCGGCGAATGCGGTCGGCCTCGACCAGTGGGGCGCGATGGCCGCGGACGGAGACTGGGCGAACTACGGTCGTTCGGTCGACTATCCCACGCGCGCTGAGGCTGAGGCTGCCGCGCTGGAACAGTGCGCCGCGGATGGTTGCGCGGTGGAGGCCGTGTGGGTGAACGGCTGCGCGGCCCTGGTGGAGAACGATGACTTCATCGCCTGGGGCAAGGGCGCGACCCGCGCCGAGGCGGAGCGGGAGGCCTACCTCGCGCTGACCGAGGGCACCCCGCAGAGCCTGCTCGTCAACGTTGGTTCGTCGCAGCTGGCCGGCGGTCATGTGATCGAAACGGTCTGCACCGCCAACGCGCGCTGATCGTCACGGCGATTCTCGAGCCCGGACCGCGACGCGGTCCGGGCTCGAGTCGTCTTCGCCCCAGACGCTGGTCACGGCGGAGCGAGCGGGCCCGGATTCATGCGCTCACGGCGGCAATGTGATGTTTCACCGTGCGGTTGGCTATCGCCGGTGGTTCGATGATGATCTTGAAGGTTCCGGACTTTCGGAACAGGTTCCAGAGGAGATCTTTCGAATGAGTTTCATGGGTAAGGCCGTCTTCGCCGTCGCGGCGTCGGTTCTTGCGGCCGGGTCGGTGCTGGGCGCCGGTTCGGCGAGTGCGGCAGGCGACCAGTGGGCGTCGATCGCGTTGAGCGACGGCCAGGCGATCTACGGCACCAGCGTCAACGAGGAAAGCCCCGAGGCCGCCCAGGCCGCCGCGATCGCCGACTGCCACCTGGCGGACTGCAACGTGGTGACGACGTGGGCCAACGGCTGCGCCGTGCTGGTCGAGAGCGACAACGGCATCGCGTGGTCGACCGGTGCGACGCGGGCAGAGGCCGAGCGTAAGGCTTACGAGAACCTCTCCGAGCTGACGCCGACCGCGCTGCTGGCCAACACGGGCTCGGCGGGCATGAGCGGCTCCGAAGTCGTCGACGCGATCTGCACGGCGAACGCGCGCTGACCATCGCGTAGCGAACGGGCCCGGATCCTCACACGGATCCGGGCCCTTTTGCTGTTGTGTACTAAGCGTTTTCGACCTCGGCGACCGAGTCTATCCAGGCGCTGATCATGTCGGCGGTCCCGGCGATGATGGCGTCGAGCTCGGCGTCGTCGAGTTCGACCGACCGCAACGCGGTGGCGAAGCCCGCGTTGAGCACGACGAAGGCCATCACGTCGATGTCGACGTGCTTGATCGGGCCCATGAACTGAATGATGTAGAGCTTGATGAGCATTCGCAGCCGGGGCTCGAATTCGGGGATACCGCTGCCGTAGAACTGCAGATCGGCGACCAGGGCGCGCACGAGCGGCCCGTTCGAGACGAGGATATCGACGGCGGAGCGGATCAGGCTTACCACCGCATCGCGGGGGGACTGGCCGGAACTGGCGGTCAGCAGCTGGCTGTATCGCTCTTCTACCTGCAGAAACAGGCTGTCGTTGAGCTCTTTGACGATCTCGTCGCGGTCGTTGAAATACCGGTACAGGGTGCCGATGCTCATGCCCGCTTCGGTCGCGATCCGGTTGGTCGAGGTGTTGCCGATACCGCGGGTGCCGAAAAGGTGAGCGGCCACCGTGAGAATGCGTGTTCTCGTCTCTTTCGCCCGGTCCTGCTTGGGGCGTTTGCGCTGCTTATCGGCTTGCGGGGGCATCTATCGACCTCGGCAGAAAGAAGAGTAGAAGGTGAGCGGTTGCTCACCCTACAGTCATGATCACAGAGAAACCGCAGTGTAGGCCATCACTTCGGCCGACATGACGGAAGCACAACCACTACCGGCGGCGCCGGGGTGTAGAAGAAGGAGGAGTCGACGATGACGATCCCACTGGACGAGACGGCCCTGTGGCAGCCCCTGCGCGATGTCCGGACGATGACCAGCCGGTTGGTCGGCCACTTCGTCGACAATGTCGCGACCTGCCGGACGCTACCCGGCGATGTGATCGCCGGCGACGTCACCTCGGTCACCCGGATGTGCCTGGAAATCGTCGGCGGCATGCTGGACGGCCGCGACGAGGAGGTGAAGCTGAACCGGCTCGCGGTGGCGGCGGCGGGCTGGGCGCGCGAAGGCGTGCCGATCGACACGATCCTGCACGCTTTCCACGAGGGCTTCCGGCTGTCCTTCGACGCGGTCTACGACGAGGTGGCCGATGCCGATCGCGCGAGCTTGATCCACGGCTTCCGCCGGGTCGTCGAGATCTCGGACCTGTTGTGTACCACCGTGACTCGCTCCTACATCCGCGAACACCGCGAGGCGGTCGGTGAACATCACACGGCGGTGCACACCCTCACCTCCGCGCTGCTGGCCGGTCAGTCGACCGTCACCATGGCCCGCGAGGTCGGCATCACCGTCTCCGACGCGTATTCGGTGCTCGCTCTCTCGATCGGGGCGCACCCCGACGAGCGCGACCCGCGCGTGAACGGTGCGGTGGTGGCCCGGCGCAAGCTGCGCAGGGTGCAGACGGCGTTGGCGCACCGGTGCGGTGAACAGGTGCTGTCGCTGCTGTCGGTCGACGGCGGCACGCTGCTGATCCCGGCCGATCTGCTGGTCGGCGAGCAACTCGACGCACTGGTCGAAGCGCTGTCGAGGGCCGCGCATGTCGACATCACCGCGGCTCTGGTGCCCGCGGCCACCGAGGAGATCCCCGACGCGGCCCAGCGCGCCCACGAACTCCTGGACATGGTGGAGCGTCTCGACAGTGCCCCCGGCCTCTACCGCTTCGGCGACCTGGCCCTGGAGTACCAGCTCACCCGCCCCGGTCCCGGTCGCGCCCGGCTCGGTGAACTCCTGGCCCCCCTCGACAACCACCCGGAGCTCTACGAAACCCTGCGCGTGCACATCGCGAACAACATGAACCGCCAGCGCACCGCCCGGCTGCTGCACATCCACACCAACACCGTCGACTATCGCCTGCGCCGGGTAGCCCAACTCACCGGCCTCGACCCGGCCCAGTCCTCGGGCCTGTGGCAACTGCGTTCCTCGATGATCGCCCGCAGCTTCCACACCGGCCCCGCCCCCCACGCCACCACCGAAGCCAGAATCCCTCGCCGCCCCGCCTCTCACCCCTACTCCGACCTGGACGGCATCCGCTCGGCCTGAACCCACCACCCCCACCTCCGGCCCCGGCGCCGCGACCCTGAAATCGTCGCGATGCCGGGGCCTTCGACCGTCGCTCCCGCAGTCCGCCAAACGAACGCCGGACGGCGCATCGAGAAAGACT
Source organism: Nocardia sp. NPDC127606 (assembly GCF_042671725.1). Classification (NCBI taxonomy): domain Bacteria; kingdom Bacillati; phylum Actinomycetota; class Actinomycetes; order Mycobacteriales; family Nocardiaceae; genus Nocardia; species Nocardia sp. NPDC127606. The sequence goes on from NZ_JBHXWQ010000001.1 coordinate 336,234, forward strand.
GTGAACCTGGTGCCGTGCTATGGCTATATAGACCAAAACCAGGGGGGTGATGACCGTCGAATCTGTAGAGCAGCTGATGATTCGGGTGCGCTGGATCCCGTGCGGTGGAAGGGGCTCAATCTGCTCGGGTTCGCGTTGATGCGGGCGCGCGACGAGTTGGTTCGCCGGTAGATAGCGGTCCATCGCTACTTGTCGGTGGGCGTTGTTAGTCTGTGGCAGACGCGCGGTTCGGGAGGAATCGGGCGTTTCGACAAGCGAGAACTGTTGTGGCCGGAAATGTCTCGGCGCTACGACAGGTTCGCTGAATGGTGTCGTGGCGATGCCGGAAAGCTATTTCCGGGGAAGTCGGCGGCCGTTCATGATGGGTTCGGCTTCGAGGCGCGGAGTCGGTATTTCGACGGGGAGAATCTCTGATGTCTGTTGTGGGCAAATACGCCCTTGGTGTGGCTGCGCTGTCCGCGGTGGCGGCGTTCACCGTCGTGAACGCCGGGCCCGCGGCCGCGGGGGCGAGTGGTGTGGCGATCGCTGAGGCGCCGGGGTACACAGCGGTGTCGCGCGATGGTGGATTCGAGACCGCGGCGGGTGACCTGTACGGGGCGCTGGCGTTGTCGTCGGGCCGCGCCGTGGTGGCCTCGGCGGTGAACTACGGCAGCTGGGCCGCGGCGAGCCAGGCCGCGCTCGATGAGTGCGGCGTGCACGACTGCCAGGTCGTCGTCGAATTCCGCAATGCGTGCGGTGCGGTGGCACAAGGCGCGGACTACCGCTTCGGCTGGTCGTGGGATCACTCCCTGGAGGCGGCCGAGCGCTCCGCGGTGGACGCGCTCGGCATCAGTGCGGCCCCGTTCCCGGATCCGGGTTCGGCCTCGCCGCGTGCGGCGAGTGTCATCCTGTCCGCGTGCACGGCGGACGTGTAGAGAAGCGCGAAGCAGCAGGGGCACGGACCGAATTGAACTGCTCCCCGATTGTTGGACTGACCAAGTAGAAGTCTAGGCCGCGAGGGCCTGGGCTCGGTATTGCACCGGGCTCAGGCCCTCGAGCTTTGTCGAGATACGTTCGGTGTTGTACCAGCGGATGTACTCGCGCAGCGCGGTCGCCAACGCGTCTATGTCGAGGTATCGGACGTGGTGGAAGCGTTCTTCTTTGAGGTGACCGAAGAAATTCTCGATCACGGCGTTGTCGTAGCAGTTGCCCTTGCGTGACATCGATTGAGTCGCACCGGCATCGGCAAGCATGCGTCGCCAGGACACATGCTGGTACTGAAATCCCTGTTCCGAGTGCACAAGCGGGCTCTGGCCGTCACTGAAGTTCTCGATCGCGGCACGCAAGGAACTGTTGGTCAGTGCCAGGCTCGGTGAGGTGCCGATCGAGTAGGCGATGATCTGACGGTCGAACAGATCCATCACCGGCGACAGATACAGCTTCTGTCCACCGACACCGAACTCGGTCACGTCAGTGACCCACTTCTGATTCGGCGCACTGGCGGTGAAGTCGCGGTCGAGCAGATTCGGAGCGACCTTGCCGGCCTCGCCCCGATAGGAGTTGAATTTCTTCCGCCGCCGCACCTGGCAGACCAGCCCCAGCGCCCGCATCAGCTTGAGCACGGTCTTCTTCGCCACCCTCCATCCGGATCTGCGCAGGTCATGGTGGATACGGCGATGTCCGTAACGGCCTTTGACGCCTTCGAATACCTCCCGGATCGCGGACTTGAGGTCTGCGTGCGGGTCGGGCGCGGCCAAGCGAGCTTGGTGATAGAAGAATGTCGAGCGAGCCAGTCCCGCGACTTCGAGTAGCAGGTCGAGCCGGTATTCGGCCTTGAGAGCGATGACAGCACCGACCTTCACCGCCGTTGCTGCGCTCTCAAGGCCAACACTTTTCCCAGGTAGGCGTTCTCGGCCCGCAACCGCTCGTTCTCCCGGCGAAGCTTCGCGAGAGTCGACTCTTGCGAGGCAGCTTCGGCCGGATCTGTTCTCGGGCGGCCTGTCGGTTTCGGGCGTAACCCGTCCTCACCGTCGTTGCGGTACTTCCTTGCCCAGGTCTCGACGAGCTTCGGCGAGGACAGCGCGAGCTCACGCGCGAGCTCGACCTTCGTCTCACCTGCTAGGAAGCGCTGCACCACACCTAGTTTGAATTCGAACGAGTAGGTCTGCTTCGTCGGTTTGGTCACCAGGGTTGCCCTTCCGCGAACCCGCCACCGGTCATACAACCGTCTTACCGCCGGAACGCTAGCTCCTAGCTCCTAGCTGCGTCGCGACCGCGCGCTCACCCGCGCCGGTCTCGAACAACGCTACCGCCGTGAGACGTTGCTGCTCGGACAACGAACTTCGTGCACGCATAGAACTGCTCCCCGGAAGTCGGAACTGAGTTTCTCAGTCCGACTTCCGGGGAGCAGTTCAAATGGGCCCGTGCCCCTGCTGGATTCAGCGGCGCAGTACTTTCCTGGCCAGCCAATTGCCGAAGAACTGCACACCTTGCACACCGGCGATGATGATCAGCACCGCCACGATGGTGACCTGCCACTGGAATTGCTGATACCCGTAGACAATGGCGAAATCACCGAGCCCGCCGCCGCCGACGGTGCCCGCCATCGCGGAGATGTCGACGATCGAGATCACCACGAAGGTGTAGCCGAGGATCAACGGCCCCAACGCTTCCGGAACGATCAGCGTGAGAATGATCCGCAGCGGTCCCGCGCCGACCGCACGCGCGGCCTCGATCACGCCCGGATCGACCGTCACCAGATTCTGTTCCACGATCCGCGCGATCCCGAACGAGGCCGCGACGATCATCACGAACAACGCCGCCTCGGAGCCGATCGTGGTGCCGACCACCTCCAGGGTGACCGGGCCGAGCGCGGCCAGCAAGATGATGAACGGAATGGGGCGCACCACATTGACGATCACATTCAGCACGAAATAGATCGGCCCGTTCGCCAGCAGGCCACCCTTGCGGGTCGTGTACAGCGCGGTCCCGAGCACCAGCCCGATCACCCCCGCGACGACGAACGTCACGCCGACCAGATAGACGGTGGTCCCGATCGCCTCGAACAGCGTGGGCCGCAGCTTCTCCCAGTTGGTCTCCATCAGCCCGCCTTCCGTTCCAGGTCGGCGACAACGCGATCCAGCGCGGCATCAGGCCCGTGCAACGCCAGAGTGACACTGCCGAATGTCTTGTCCTGCAACGTGCTCACCCCGCCGTAGACGATCTCGAAGCGCACGTCGGCGGCGGTTGCGGCGGCCAGCGCCGCACCGAGACCGCTGTGGTCGTCGATGTCGACGGTGACCAACCGGCCGCCGTGGAGCTCGCGCAACCGATCCAGCTCCGTCGCGTCGGGCCGGTTGTGCAGCACGGTCGCCACGAACGACCGTGTCGGCGCGGCCTGGGGCGCGGCGAAAACGTCGAAGGTCGAGGCCAATTCGACGATCCGGCCCTCGGCGAGCACCGCGACCCGGTCGGCGACCGCGCGGATCACATCCATCTCGTGGGTGATCACCACGATGGTCACCCCGAGTTCGGCGTTGATCTTCTTCAGCAATCGCAGCACCTCGCCCGTGGTTTCCGGGTCCAGCGCGGAGGTGGCCTCGTCGGCGAGCAACAGCGAGGGCGAGGTCGCCAGCGCCCTGGCGATCCCGACCCGCTGCTTCTGCCCGCCCGAGAGCTGATCGGGGTAGGCGCGCGCCTTGTCGGTGAGCCCGACGAAGTCGAGCAGTTCGGCCACGCGGGCCTTGCGTTCGGCCCGTTTCCAGCCCGCCACTTTCAGCGGGTACTCGATATTGCCTGCGGCGGTGCGGGATCGGAACAGGTTGAACTGCTGGAACACCATGCCGATATCGCGACGCAGCTTGCGCACCGCCGACTCCGGCACCCCGGTGATGGGGGTGCCCGAAATCGTGACGGTGCCCGAAGTCGGCTTGTCCAGCGCGTTGATCAACCGCACCAGCGTGGATTTGCCCGCTCCAGAGTACCCGATGACGCCGAAGATCTCACCCGGTTCGATCCGCAGGTCGATACCGTCGAGCGCGGTGTGCCGATCGTCGCCGCTGCCGAAAACCTTCGTAACGGAGCGGAATTCGACAGCGGCGGGTTCGGCACTCACTTGGTGGTACGGATGCCCTGCTGCACCCGGTCCAGGATCTGCTCGAGCTCGGCGCCGGGGCGGTTGACCGCGACCGCGGTGCCCTTGGTGACCTCGGCGTGCGCGGTGGCCACGGCCGGGTCCTTCCAGATCTCGACCAGCTTCAGATACGTCGGATTCGTCTTGTCCTCGGCGCGGCTGACGATCACATTGATGTACGGCTCGGCGGCCGGATTCTTCGGATCATCCTTGTACAGCGCCGATTTCGGGTCGACGCCCGACCGGTCGAGGAAGGTGTTGTTGATCACCGAGCCGTCGACCGACGGCAGCGACAACGCGGTCTGGGCGGCATCGACGGGAGTCACCCGCACCTTGGACGCGGCCTTGTCGATGTCGGCGGGCGTCGGCTGGACCGAGGTGCCGGTGATCTTCAGCAAGCCGGCGGCCTGCAGCACGAACAGCGCACGCGCCTGGTTGGTCGGATCGTTGGGGATCGCGATCTCACCACCTGCCGGGATATCGGCGAGAGCCTTGTGCTTCTTCGAGTAAAGGCCCAGCGGCACAATATATGTCGAGCCGATGGGGGTGAGCGTGTCCGAGCTCGCCACGTTGTACTGGCCGAGGAACTGCAGATGCTGGAACAGATTGAGGTCGATCTGTTTCTGCGACAGCGCCGTATTCGGCTGCTTGTAATCGGAGAAATTGGTGACCTTCAGCGTGATGCCCTGCTCCTTGGCCTTCTGTTCGAAGACCTCGAAAGCCTTGTCCTTGTCGGTGGTGCCGATCCGCACGACCGTACCCGACGCGTCGTCATCGGAACCGCACGCGGTCAGGGTGAGGGCCGCGGTTGCAATCAGCACTGGGATCGCCAGTGTCCGACGGAATTTCACTTGTACTCCCGAATTGCTAGCAGAAGATGAACTCGGCCATCCAAGCTGTCGGCGCTACCCGCCGACAACGGTTTGACTTGCCATGAGCGAAATCCTCGCAAACACTGGGACGCCCGTCTAACTTGCGGACAATGCGAATCCTGCGCCGTCTTCTGGCGATTCCGGTCCTGGTCGCGCTGGCGACGGGGGCGGTGAGCTGTGGGCAAGACCACCCGGACGGCGTGGTGCGTATCGGTGTGAACGACATCGCTCAACCGCACTGGGAGGTGTACAAACGCAAGGCGGCCGAGCAGGGCATCACCGTCGAATACGTCAACTTCACCGACTACAAGCAGCCCAATCCGGCGCTGGCGCAGAAACAGGTCGACCTCAACAAATTCCAGCACGTGCGGTACCTGGCCAACTACAACGTGGCCAACAACGACACGATCGTGCCGATCGGCGCGACCGAGATCTTCCCGCTCACCCTGTACTCCAAGAAGCACACCTCGGTCGCCGAGATCCCGCGGGGTGGGCAGATCACGCTCAGCAACAATCCGGCGCAACAGGTCCGCCCGTTGCTCGGGCTGTCGGCGGCGGGGTTGATCGTGCTGAAGGGCGGTGCGAGTTGGGACTCCACGATCGACGACGTCGACACCGGCGCCTCGAAGGTGCGGCTCACCACGATCGATCCGACGCTCACCGCGCAGTCGCTCGACAGCGTCGACGCGGCGTTCGTCGACGACACGTTCGCCGGGCCCGCCGGCCTGACCCAGCAGCAGGTCATCTACACCGACGACCCCGAACGCCCGGAGCTGAAGCAGTACATCAACGTCTTCGCGGCGCGGGCGGCCGACAAGGACAACCCGACCTACCTGAAACTCGCGCAGCTCTACCATGATCCGGCGGTGGTGGCCGCGGTACAGGCAGAGACGGGCTACGCGGGAATCTTCAAGACCAACGACGCCGCCGACCTGCAAGCCACGCTGCGCGAGCTGGAATCGAAGTTCCGCAAATAATCAGTCGCGCAGGAACTTGTGCACCAGCATCACGGCCATCGAACCCTCGCCGACGGCGGCGGCGACACGGTGACCGTTGAAGGCGCGCACGTCCCCCGCGGCGAACACCCCCGGCACGGTGTTTTCCAGGTGCAGGGGTGGGCGAGTCAACGGCCAGGGGGAGTCGGACCCCGCGACGGTGGCGATATCGGGGCCGGTGAGGAGGTAGCCGCGGTCGTCGCGGGCGAAGGATCCGTCGAGCCACTCGGTGGCCGGGTCGGCGCCGATGAAGGCGAACAGCCAGGTCGCGGCCACTTCCTCGATGGCCCCGGTCTTGCGGTCGCGCAGGGTGAGGTGTTCGAGATGGGTGTCGCCCGAGGCGTCGACGACTTCGACGCCGGTGCGGACCTCGACGGCGGGATCGCCTCGATCTGCTCGATCAGGTAGGTCGACATCTCCACCGCCAGCGAATCGGCGCGGACCAGCATGATCACCCTGCGCGCGCAGGAGGCGAAGTAGACCGCCGCCTGCCCGGCGGAATTCGCGCCGCCGACGATGTAGACATCGGAGCCCGAACACAGCGGTGCCTCGGTGAGCGCGGAGAAGTAGAAGACGCCGCGGCCGTTGAACTCGTCGACGCTCGGGATGTCGAGGGTGCGGAAGGTGGCGCCCGTCGCGATGATCACCGAGCGGGCGGTGACGGTGATGTCGTCGGTGCAGTGCACCGCGAAACCGTGGTCCGTCGGTCGCAGGTGGTCGGCTCGCAGGCTGATCACGAGTTCGGCGCCGAACTTGCACGCCTGCCTGCGGGCGCGGTCGGTGAGTTCGGAGCCGGAGATGCCGTCGGGGAAACCGAGGTAGTTCTGGATGCTCGAGCTCAGCCCGGCCTGACCACCGATCGCCCACCGTTCCAGCAGGATCGTGCGCAGTCCCTCCGACGCGCCGTAGAGGGCGGCCGCCATGCCCGCGGGGCCGCCGCCGACGATGAGCAGGTCGTAGTCGTCGGCGGTGGGCTTCGTGTGCAGACCCGCCCACTGGGCGAGCTGTTCCTCATCGGTGGGTCTGAGGGTGCGCCCGTCCGGCCCGAACAGCACCGGTGTGTCCGCGACGGTGAATCCGTGGTCCTCGAGGAGTTCGCGGCCCGCCGGGTCGGTGGGTTGTACCCACCGACAAGCGATTTCGTTGCGAGCCAGAAAGGTGCGGATCGCGGTGCACGCGGGCGACCACATATCGGCCACCACGGTCAGCTCGGCGTCGTCGTGCTCGTCTCGCGGAGTAGGAACCACCCGCCGAGAATAGGCCCGACCAGGGTTGATGCTCTCGAGGCGCTCCGGCGGCGAATCAGCGCAGCGGGTGCTCGACCGACAGTCTGCCGCGGCGGACGAGATCGCGTTTGCTGATCGGCGGCAGCGCGGCGTCGTCGTCGGGGGCAGCGGGGTTGGGCCGCACCAGCAAGGTGACGGTCGCGGCGGGCACGAATCCGCTGCTGGTCATCAGTGCGGCCGAGGCGCTGTTGCGGTCCTCGACATCGGTGACGATATGGTGGGCGCCGCGGGCGAACAGCGCCTCCGAGCACACGTTCACCAGCCGCCGCGCGATCCCGTGGCCCTGCATATCGGGGGCGACCGCGATCCATTCCAGATACGCCCAGTCGTCGCGATGCTCGAATTCCATCGACCCGAGGACGAACCCGACCACCCGGTCGGAATCCAGGGCCACCCAGCAGGCGTTGTCGGGGCTGTCGAGGTGCTCGGCGACGGCCGTGAGCGACCACGACGTATACGGCTTGATGGTGGTGTCGAAGACCTGATGGCCGAGGTCGAGGACTTGACGCAGATGTCCCAATCCCATCGGCACGACAGCGATGGCGGTGTCCATAGCCGCCAGTGTGCCCTACGCGCCCTTGCGGGTCGCGGTCTTGGACGCGGTGGATTTGCTCGCGGCGGCTTTGCGTGGCGCGGCTTTCTTGGCGGCCTTTTTCGCGGGCTTCTTCTCCGGGGCGGCTTCCCGCCGCCCGCTGGTCTCGAGACTGCGTTGCAACGCGGCGACCAGATCCACGACTTCGGCATCCGCCTGTTCGGTGGGCGCTGTCTCGGCGGCGGGCTCCACTTTGCCGGTGCCGCTGGCGATCGCCTCGTCGAGCAGCTTCTGCAATTCGATCTGGTATTCGTCGGTGTATTCGGACGGGTCGAAATCGCCCGACATCGATTCGACGAGGGTTTCGGCCATCTTCAGTTCTTGCGGGCGCGGGGCGGGCGCGTCGTCGAGCGACGGGAATTCGACGGCACGTACCTCGTCGGGCCACAGCAGTGTCTGCAGGACCAGGACACCGTCGCGCACGCGCAATGCGGCCAGTCGGGTCTTCTGGCGCAGCGTGAAATGGACCAGCGCGGTCTTGTCGATGCGTTCCAGGGTCGCCGCCAGCAACTGATAGGCCTTCGGCGTCGCGGAATCCGGTTCGAGGTAATAGCTCTTGTCGAACAGCACCGGGTCGATCTGATCGGAGGGCACGAATTCCAGCACGGGAATCTCGTGTTTCTCCGCCGCGGGCAGTTTCGAGAAATCGGCGTCGGTCAGCACCACCTGCTCGCCGTCCGGCGAGGTATAGGCCTTATCGATATCGGAGTACTGCACGGATTTGCCACACACCTGGCAGACCCGGTCATATTTGATCCGGCCCCCGTCCTTGGCGTGGACCTGGTGGAACCGAATGTCATGGTCCTCGGTCGCGGTATAGACCTTGACCGGGACATTGACCAGCCCGAAAGCGATCGAGCCCTTCCAGATCGATCTCATGCACCCATCATGGTCGAAATGTCGAGCCGGGGCGAGCAAGCGATCTCGAATAGGTGCCCGCCCGTGATCCGGCGGTGCTTGAAATCGTTGTGTCTGTTCCAATGGCCGGGTGAGCGTTGAGGTGATCGTGTGTGGGCTCGGGCCTGCGGGGCGGGCCGTTGCCCATCGTGCGCTGGCGGCGGGGCGCAACGTCACTGTGATCGATCCGCGCCCGGATCGGGTATGGACGCCGACCTATGCGGCGTGGGCCGATGAATTGCCCGGGTGGCTCGATTCCGGCGTGGTCTCGGCGGCGGTCGACGGGCCGACGGCGTGGGCGGTGCGCGAGCATCGGATCGATCGCCCCTATCAGGTGTTCGATACCGCGGCGCTGCAGTCGTCGTTGACGCTCCACGGCGCGACCGTGATCGCGGACCGCGCCGTGGAGGTGAACACGCGCTCGGTGCGGACGGCGGGTGGGCTGACCCGGACCGGGCAGGTGGTCGATGCGCGGGGGTTGGCCCGGTCGCCGCGTCGTGCCGAGCAGACCGCCTATGGGGTGGTCGTGGACCGTACGGGACTCGAGCCGACACTGTTCATGGACTGGCGACCGGACAACGGCGCCGATCCCGACGACCCACCGTCGTTTCTGTACGCGATACCGCTGAGCGCCGACACCGTGCTGTTCGAGGAGACCTGCCTCGCCGGGCGACCCGCGCTCGCGCCGGAGGTCCTGCGGCGCCGACTCGAACATCGGTTACGCGCGCGGGGGATCGCGCTCACCGGAGCCGAACCCGTTGAACGGGTGCGGTTTCCGGTACAGGGCGGCACACCGGGGCGCGGTCGGTTCGGTGCCGCCGGTGGGCTGACCCACCCCGCGACCGGATACAGCGTCGCGGCCGCGCTCGCCGCCGCCGACACCGTTGTCGCGGGTGGCGCGGTGTGGACACCGAGCGCGCGGGCGGTGGCCGCCCTGCGTCGCGCGGGATTGCGGGCGCTGCTGGCTCTCCCGCCGCGCGAGGTCCCGGTCTTCTTCGAGACGTTCTTCGGTTTGCCCGCGCCCCTGCAACTTTCCTATCTGTCCGGCCTCGATGACCTCGGCGGCACTCTCGCCGCGATGCGCGCGCTGTTCGCCGAACTTCCGCCGAATCTGCGCCGCACTGTCGTGACCTCGGTCGTCGGCGCGGCTCGCCGGTAGCCGAAGCCGAGACTCCTCGTCGACCGGACGAACAAGGGTGTGCCAGAGGCCCGGCGGTGCCGCCACGAAGTTGCTACGATCGCCACGCGAACGCGCCGACCCGCCAACAGGATCGGGCCGACGAGGCGGGACGGCCGGAACTACACCGTGCCCCCGCACGTCGATATGCGCCTCGCGCGATGGTGTGACGAGTTAGGGGACAATCCGGTGTTCGAATTCACCAGGCGGCGCAGTCGCTGGGTGCTCGGCGTTTTCGCGGTGCTCGCAGTGGTGCTCGGCGCACTGGGCGCGACGCTGTTCGAGCGGGTGGAGGGCGGCGGATACACCGACTCCGGGAGCGAATCCAGCCGTGCGCTCGAGGTGTTGGGCACCGAGTTCGGACAGGCGCCGCCGAACCTGCTGCTGCTGGTGGAAACCGAGTCATCGGTCGAGGACCCCGAATCCACCGCGGCGGCAACGGCATTGGTCGCCAATCTGCAGGAACGGGCCGGCGTCACCGAGGTGATGTCGTACTGGACCTCCCACCAGCCCGCGCTGCGCAGTGTCGACGGCAAGCAGGGCCTGATCGTCGCCAGTGTGCTCGGCAGCGAACGCGAGATCGACCAACGCGTCACCGCCATCTCCGAAGAGCTGACGGGCCGACAAGGATCGTTGCAGGTCAGGGCGGGCGGATTCGCCATGCTCATGCACGAGACGGTGCAGCAGAGCAAGACCGATATCGCCAAGGGCGAGGCCATCGCGTTCCCGCTCACCCTGATCGCGCTGCTGTTCGTCTTCGGTGGCCTGGTCGCGGCGAGCCTGCCGCTGCTCGTCGCGATCGGCACCGTGCTCACCACCATGGGCGCGCTGTGGTTGCTCACCCTGTTCACACCGCTGTCCGTCACCGCGACCAACGTGGCGACGCTGCTGGGCCTCGGCCTGGCCATCGACTACAGCCTGCTGATCGTCAACCGCTACCGCGACGAACTGGCCGAGGGCCGCACCCCGGCGGGCGCGGTGGCCACCACCCTGCGCACCGCGGGCCGCACCGTCGCGTTCTCCGCGCTCACCGTCGCGGTGGCGCTGGCCGGCCTGCTGTTCTTCCCGCTGCTGGCGATCCGGTCGATGGGTTACGCGGGCATCGTCGTCGCGGCACTGGCCGCGCTGGTGTCGCTCACCGCGCTGCCCGCCGCGCTGTTGCTGATCGGTACGCGCATCGACAAGGGGCAGCTCGGCTGGTGGTTCCTGCGCGCGCCGCGTCCCGAACCGGGTGAGGGCGCCTGGCACAAGCTGGCCACGGCCGTGATGCGCAAGCCGATCTCGATCGGACTCGCCGTCACCGCGCTGCTGCTTCTGCTCGGCGCGCCGTTCCTCGGCGTGAAACTCGGTTTCCCGGACGAACGAACGCTGCCGGAATCGATGAACTCCCGTCAGGTCACCGAGATCGTGGCGCGCGACTTCGGCGAGAGCGACCAGCACACCCTCGTCGCGGTGCTGCCCGAAAGCGCTTACAGCGCGGCCGGACTCGACACCATCGCCCGTGACATGTCCGACCTGGACAACGTTCGCCGCGTCGACACCGCCACCGGCAGCTACGCCCAGGGCGGGTTGCTCCTCGAACCCACCGCGGCCAACGCGCGCTTCCGGGTCGAGAAGGCCGTCTACCTGTCGATCGTGCCGACCACCGGTGACAGCGACGCCCTGGCGAACCTGGTCGAGCAGGTGCGCGCGGTGCAGACACCGAGCGAGTTGCTGGTCGGTGGTGTGGCCGCGGCCAATGCCGACTCGGTCGCCGCGATCGAGAACGCGCTGCCGTGGGCGCTCGGTTTCGTGGTGATCATGATGCTGCTCGTGCTGTTCGCGCTCACCGGCAGCGTGGTGCTGCCGGTGCTGGCGGTGATCCTCAGCGCGCTGAGTTTGACCGCGACCTTCGGTGCGCTGGTGTGGATCTTCCAGGACGGGCACCTGTCCGGGGTGCTCGGTTTCACCGTCACCGGAGACCTGTCGGCCACCGTCCCGGTGATGCTGTTCGCGGCCGCCTTCGGGCTCGCGATGGACTACCAGGTGTTCCTGCTGTCGCGGATCCGGGAGGAATACGACCGGACCGGCAAGAACGAGACCGCGGTCGCGCTCGGCCTGGAACGGGTGGGGCGCATCGTCACCGCCGCGGCGATTCTCATCTCGCTGGTGTTCCTCGGCTTCCTCGCCTCCGACATCACCTTCATGAAGGCCTTCGGCATCGGCCTGCCGCTGGCCGTGATCGTCGACGCCACCCTCGTGCGCGGGTTCCTGCTGCCCGCCACGATGAAGGTGCTCGGCGACGCGAACTGGTACGCACCGGAATTCCTGCGTCGCCTGCACGACCGGTGGGGCCTGGACGAGGGCGGCTCGGCCCGGTCGACACGTGAAGTGGTGGTGCGTGATCCGCTCGCCGCCAGGCCGGAGGAGATCGTCGTCGTGGATCCGCTCGCCCGGGCGGAGGCGGCGCGGGCGGAGGCGGCCCGAGCTGAGGCCGAGCGTGCCGACCCGGCGCGGGCCGAGGACGGTGCGCGGGAGAACTCGCGAGCGTAGGAGAGCATGTCGGCCTCGACGGGAGGCCGCGAGACCTCGAACCGACAAGACATCGCAGGGCGGGCAACGCCGAACCGCTGCCCGTCCCTGCGAGTTTCAGATGCCGGGTTTCAGATGCCGCCGGTGGACAGGAACCCGCCGTCCACCCGCACGCAATCGCCGGTGATCCAGGCCGCCTCGTCGGACACCAGGAATGCGATCAGCCGGGCCACATCCTCGGGCACGCCGAGTCGCTTCATCGGGTACACGCTCGCGGCGCGCTCCTCGTCGTCGGAGTACAGCGCATCGGCGAACTTGGTCTTGACCACACCCGGCGCCACCGCGTTGACGCGGATCTTCGGGCCCAGCTGCCAGGCCAGCTCCTCGGTGAGCCGGATCAGCGCCGCCTTCGACGCGCCGTAGGCCGAGATCACCCCGGACGACCGGATGCCCGCGACGCTGGCCACGTTCACCACCGCACCACCGTGCTCGGCCATCCACGCGCGGTAGGCCTGCTGTACATAGCCCAGCGACGCCACCACGTTCACATCGAAGATCTTGCTGACGCCACCCAGATCGGCGTCCATCAGCGGACCGTAGACGGGGTTGATGCCGGTGTTGTTGATCAGGATGTCGAGCGAGCCGTACTCGGTGACCGCCCTTGCCACGGCCTCGGCGCGCGCGTCGGCATCGCCGGCGTTGCCGGCGACAAAGCTCACCTGGCCCTTGTGGCCCAGCGCGCGCAGCTCGGTGGCCGCGGCCTCCAGTGGTTCGGGTTTACGGGCGGTGATCAGCACGTTCGCGCCCCGGCGCATCAGTTCGGCCGCGGTCGCGAGCCCGATGCCGCGACTGGCTCCGGTGACGAGAGCGGTCCGGCCAAGTAGATCGGTAGTCATGGCAAGAGAGTAACCACGCTCACATCGGGCAGCGCCGGGTTCGGCTTCCGGAAGCGTCGACGGTAAAATAAGTGGTTCTTGCCGATATGCCTTTCCCGTTTGTCTTACTCTGAGGAGAACTCTGTGATCACGGCGACCGACCTGGAGGTCCGGGCCGGAGTCCGCACCCTGCTCTCGGCCCCTGGGCCGGCGCTGCGGGTGCAGTCCGGCGACCGGATCGGACTGGTCGGTCGCAACGGTGCGGGCAAGACCACCACCCTGCGCATCCTCGCGGGCGAAGGTGAGCCGTACGCCGGAAAGATCACGCGCTCCACCGACATCGGCTATCTGCCGCAGGACCCGAAGGAAGGCGATCTCGATGTGATCGCCAAAGACCGGGTGCTCTCGGCGCGCGGGCTCGACGTGCTGCTGCGCGACATGGAGAAGGCCCAGGTCGAGATGGCCGAGGTGGCCGACGATGCCGCTCGCGACAAGGCGATTCGCCGGTACGGGCGCCTCGAGGACCAGTTCTCCTCGCTCGGCGGCTACGTCGCCGAGAGCGAGGCGGCGCGCATCTGCAACAGCCTCGGCCTGCCCGACCGCGTCCTCGATCAGCAGCTACGCACCCTCTCCGGTGGTCAGCGCCGCCGCATCGAGCTGGCCCGCATCCTGTTCTCCGCCTCCGACGGCTCGGGCGGGCGCTCCGACCGCATCCTGCTGCTCGACGAACCGACCAACCACCTCGACGCCGACTCCATCACCTGGCTGCGCGGGTTCCTGCAGAACCACGACGGCGGCCTGATCGTGATCAGCCACGACGTGGAACTGCTCGGCGATGTGGTCAACAAGGTGTGGTTCCTCGACGCCGTGCGCGGTGAGCCCGACGTCTACAACATGGGCTGGAAGAAGTACCTCGACGCCCGTGCCACCGACGAGCAGCGCCGAGTCCGTGAGCGCGCCAACGCCGAGAAGAAGGCGGGCGCGCTGCGTCAGCAGGCCGCCAAGCTCGGCGCGAAGGCCACCAAAGCCGCTGCGGCACACCAGATGGTGCGTCGCGCCGAACGTTTGATCAACGAGCTCGACGACGTGCGCGTGAGCGACAAGGTCGCCCGCATCCGGTTCCCCGAGCCCGCGGCGTGCAGCAAGACGCCGCTGATGGTGAAGGACCTGACCAAGCTCTACGGTTCCCTGGAAATCTTCACCGGCGTGAACTTCGCCGTCGACAAGGGCAGCCGCGTGGTGGTGCTCGGGCTCAACGGCGCCGGTAAGACGACCATGCTGAAACTGCTCGCCGGCGTCGAGACGCCGACCGCGGGCGGCGTCGAGCAGGGCCGTGGGCTCAAGGTCGGCTACTTCGCCCAGGAGCACGACACCCTCGACGATCAGGCTTCGGTGTGGGAGAACATCCGCCACGCCTCCCCGGACGCGGGGGAGCAGGAGCTGCGCAGCCTGCTCGGTGCGTTCATGTTCACCGGTCCGCAGCTCGACCAGCCCGCGGGCACGCTGTCCGGCGGTGAGAAGACGCGTCTGGCCCTGGCCGGGCTGGTGTCCTCGGCGGCGAATGTGCTGCTGCTCGACGAGCCCACCAACAACCTCGACCCGGTCTCGCGCGAGCAGGTCCTCGAGGCGCTGCGCACCTACGCGGGCGCCGTGGTGCTGGTGACGCACGACCCGGGCGCGGCCGAGGCACTCAACCCGGAGCGGGTCATTCTGCTGCCCGACGGCACCGAGGACCACTGGTCCGCGGAGTACGCGGAGTTGATCGACCTCGCCTGAGCCGTGGTGAAACGCTGTGTCGTGGCGGAACTCGCCGGGTGCGCGTGAGTTTGATCACTGTTTTCGTTGATCACCGAGTGCGGAGTGTCTAGCCTGGAAGAAGTGCTCGGCGACTCGGAGGAAGCCATGAGCGACAGTGCCAGACAGGCCGCTAGGTCGGCCAAGGGTAAATCGACGATCGGCAAGGCAGCCCTGGGTAAGGGCACCCGGGTAACGGGCAAGTCCCGCGACCGGTTGCAGTCCCAGCTGAAGAAGCAGTACGAGGCGGGAGCGTCCATTCGCACCCTGGCCAGATCCACCGGCCGCTCGTACGGCTTCATCCACAATGTGCTGGTCGAGTCACATGTAGAACTGCGTGGGCGCGGCGGCGCCAATCGGCGCAAGAATCCGGCCGACTGACCGTGCGCCGCGCGACGGTGCCGCTACCAGCCTGCGACGGCTCCGTCGCCACGGACCAGCAGATTGGCCAGGCTGGCGAACAGTGGCAGCCCGGTCTTGATCTCGAGGTACGCGAACTGTCCCTGCGGGTTCACCTCGAGGAAGTAGTACTCGCCGTCGCGGCCGAGGCGCAGATCGACCACGCCGAAGCTGAGTCCGAGTGCGCCCATCAGGGTCGCGAGGGACTTGCTGACCGACGCCGGTAGCCGATCCGGTGCGAACCCGACCGAGGTGTCGAGCCGGGAGTCGATGCGTCCGACCCCCGCCTGGGAGTCGATGCGCACACTCCACTCGACGCCGTCGACCCAGACGACCCGCAGATCGCAGCTGGCCTCCACGTAGTCCTGGAACGTGGTCGGCGTCGAGCGGATCGACTCGAGCCTGTTCAGCTCGGGCCTGGTGATGATCCTGGTCTCGGAGAACTCGCCGCGGCCCGTGCCCGTGCGTTTGTACACCACTGGGCCGCACCGGGATTCGACGAAACTGCGCGCCTCGTCCGGGTCGTTGGTGATCAGTGTTTCCGGGATCGTGAATCCCGCCCGCTGCGCGGTTTCGAGCTGGACGATCTTGCGGGTCGCGGTGCGCTCGGCGGCCGGATCGTTGACCCAGTACGCCGGGATCGACCACAGCATGCCCTGCAGGAATCCGTCGCACTCGGCCTGGCGGAACTCGTCGTCGGCCGCGCGCACGCCGGTGGGGACCCGGCACGGGTGCGGCCTGCGCCACCACACCGCGCGTACGTCGTCGAGACCGTGGATATGTGACATCGCGCGGTTGGTGCCCGCTTTGTCGAGCCGGAAACTCCCTGTCTCCGTAGGGAAGTCGCGCAAGTCGAGCCGGATCGGGTCGAGCCCGTGATGTTCGCGCAGGGTCGACGCCAGCGCATCGGCGTGCAGGTCGTCGGTTTCGGAGACGATGAGCACGGCGTCGGTAGCGCCTTCCATGACTTGCGCGCCGTTCAGTCGAGGCTGTCGCAGTTGATGCCGTCGCGGAAGGTGAACGTCGCCCCGGTGACACCACCTCGTTCGGCGATGCGCAATTTCGTCGCCCAGCTGCGGGTGGCGCGGGCCAGCTGCTCGTCGCCGAGCGCCTCCGACGGTTCCGGTGCGAGGGTGATCGGCCGGTCGACCAGATCGACGCGCATCCGTCGGGTGAAATCGGCGGTGGCGCCGGGACGGATATCGACCCGTACCTGACGTTCACCCGCGCCCACGCGGTCTTCGGTGAGTCGTACGACGTCGTTGCGGTCGAAAGTCCAGGTTCCGCCGTCGACGCGCACCGAGATGTCGCGCTCGGACTCGGCCACCAGCAATCCGCGCAAGGCGGGTCCCCGATCTCGGGACGACGCGGTAGCGGGGAGGTGGATGGCGTCGGTCATGGGCACTCACTCCGATCTTTCTCGTCTGCTCGCGATTTGCCAGAACCCCAAAAGGTGCTTCGGATCATAACGTGAACAGGTGGTCCGCCGAGCGGGTTCGCGAGATTTGCGGAGTGCCGGGCAAACCGCCGAGCGGCGCGTGATCGCCTTGTCGGGAAAGAATTTCGGACAACTCGGATGTTGCAACTGCGTTCTCACGGGCAATCCGACAGCAAACGCAGATGGCAACGGCGCGGCAGGCGTCCCCCGGGTCTGTGCCCGATGGTGCCTGCCGCGCCGTGTGTGGTCTCTAGAGGCCGAGCAGTTCGGGATTCTCGGCGAGCTCGCGGAAGTGTTCGGCCGGGTTCGCGACGAGCCGGCGGGCCGTCAGATCCATCGCGCCCGCCACGACGGTGATCTCCGCGGCGACGGTCCCGTCGAGCTTGATGATCCGGTGGTGGAAGCGGAAGACCTTCTCGCCTTCCTTCCAGTCGAACACACAGGTCACGGTGACCTCGTCGCCACCGCGCAGCTCGCGCTTGTACTTGATGGTCGACTCGAGCACCACCGCGCCGACGCCGCTGGCGATGAACTTGTCCTGCGGGATGCCCGCCGCGCGCAGCAGCTCCCATCGAGCGTGCTCGCCGTACTGGTGATAGACGGCGTGATTGAGATGGCCCTGGGTGTCGAGCTCGTAGCCGCGGACGAGGACCGGTACGGAGAACGTCATACGGCGTATAACCGGTCGCTTGCGCGTGCCTGTTCCCGGTGCGCGTGCAATCTCGGACACATTCCGAGCGGTCTGGTATGGCTGCCGTGGCCTTACGCCCATCGCGATCGCCGCCGCGCCGGCCGGAAATTTCCCGACGCGCGCGGGCTCTACCAGGTTGTTCGGTCGGATTCGCGCTTGCCATTGACGGCGCCCGCGCGCTGGGTCATGATTGAGCCAGCGGGCATTCGCGTGCTCAAAATGGTTGTGAGACAACGAAGTTCCGGCCAGATTGGGCTTTCTACGGCGCTTACGCCGGTGACCCCCGCTTCTCTGCCCCCTCGCAGCGCACTCTCGATGACCCCCATCAGCCCGGCCTTCAGGTCAGGGCTTTTTTGCTGCCCCGAACAGGGCGCGGTGGGCATCGCCAGGCTACGACCGGCGCCGAGAAACATCTCCCGATCTCGACCGTATGACAGGACTGCAATGAGTTCACCCAAACTAGGGCGCGATGTCATCTTCGACTACATTCGCGATGCCGGCATCGAGTACATCTTCGGTGTTCCCGGCACCCAGGAAATCCCGCTGATCGACGCCACCACCATTCCGGAGAACGGTGTCGAGTACATCCCGACCCTGCACGAGAACATCGCGATGGGCGCCGCGATGGGTTATGCCCGAGCGTCGGGCAGGCCCGGCGTCGCACTGGTCCACATCACCCCTGGCGCCGCCAATATCGTGGGAAACCTTTTCGACGCGTACACCTCGAATATTCCGGTACTCGTCCTGTGCGGCCAGCAGCACAGCGATCTGCTGATCCAGGAGCCGCTGCTGGGATCGGATCTGGTCCGAACCGCGGGCCAGTACACGAAATGGGCGCACGAGATCCGCAGCGCGGACGAGATTCCGCTCGTCATGCAGCGTGCGTTCAAAGAACTGTTCACGCCGCCGTTCCGGCCCGTGTTCCTCTCGGTGCCGTGGGATTTCCTGATCGAGCAGCCGACCTTGCAGGAACCGGCTCGCTCCACCCGGATCGCGCACGCGGTGACCGGCGACGAGGCCGGGATCGCGGCGGCCGTCGAGACCCTCGCCAACGCGAACAACCCGGTGCTGCTGGTCGGTGACGGCGTCGGAGAGGCCGGCGCGTGGCCGGAGATCGAAGGTCTCGCGAACCTGCTCGGCGCGGCCGTGTACTCGGAGTTCCAGGCGAGCCGGATGAACTATCCGAACGACCTGCCGCACTGGCAGGGTGAACTGGCGCCCATCCAAGACGGCATCCACATGCAGTTGCGTGGCTACGACACCATCTTCCTGATCGGGGTGAACTCGCACGCCCAGATCTCGATCTTCCGTTGGGACAAGGGCCCGATCCTGCCCGCGGACCTGGTTCAGGTGGCGCTGCACAATGATTCGTGGCAGATCGGCAAGAACTACTTCACCGAGGTCGGCGTCCTCGGTGACATCAAGAAGACGCTGCCACCGATCATTTCCGGTATCGCCGCGAGCCCGGACTTCGACCTCGTGTCGGCGCAAGCACGCAATGCGAATATTCTCCGGCTCGGTGCGCAACGCGACGCCGCGTTCTCGGCCGACGCCGAACAATTCCAGCTGCTCGATTCGGCGGCGGTAGCCGAACTCGAGACCGTCGATTCGGTGGTGTCGGAAGAATCCGAGGCCGTTGTCGTCGATGTTCCCGTGCCGATTCCCGGTCAGCAGGTGGCGTTCGCGTTGGCGGAAGTTCAGAAGACCCTCGATCGGCCGATCACCGTGCTCAACGAAGCGTTCTCGATCGCCAGCAGCTTGCAGAAGGTGGTTCAGTACGATTCGCCGGACGCCTACTTCTGCACCTCGGGTGGTTCGCTGGGATTCTCGTTGCCCGCGTCGATCGGATTCTCTCTCGCCGTGCGGGAGGAGCGCTACATCGTCAATGTCATCGGTGACGGTTCGGCGCTGTTCCACACCAATTCCTGGTGGACCAGCAGCAAATTCGATCTGCCGGTGCTGTATATCGTCGTCAATGACGCGCAGTATTCGTCGCTGGTGATCGGGCTCGGGCTGATCGAACGGGTCTACGGCTGGCGGCCGACCAACCCGGCGACCTACCTGAGCCTGGGCGAACCCGAACAGGATTTCGTGGACATCGCCAAGACGTTCGGTATCGACGGAAAGGTGGTCGACGACGGGCGCAAACTACAGCGCGCGATCGAACGCGGATTCCGGGCGGTCGCGGACGGCAAGCCCTATGTCCTCGATATTCGCACCGCTCCCGCCCTGCCTCCGGCGCTGCCGCCCGCGGTGGATGTCCTGCTGGCGGAAAGGTCGAGTGCTGACGCGGAATACGTAGAGAAGCTGCGCGACATCGGCCCTCCGTGATCCCCCGGGGTTAGCTGATCGTGCTGCCGGGTGGACGGCGACCGTGACATTTGCCATCGGTCGCCGTCCACATCGGTATCTACCTGCCCTCGGAGCGGGCTGCGATTCTCAGTCGAGAGACCGACGCCTACGAGAATGGAACGCTATGCACAAGCTTGTCCGGCTCCGAAATGTCATGACAGTGCTGGCCGCGACCGCGGTGTTCGCGACCGCCGCGTGCGGCAGCGATACCGAATCGGCCGACGCGCCGGCGCCCACCACGACCGCCGCCGCCGTGGCGAAGCCGACCATCGTGCTGGTGCACGGCTCGTTCTCGGACAGTTCCAGCTGGGACACGGTCGCGGGCAAACTGCGGGCGCAGGGCTACCAGGTGGTCCAGCCGGAGAATCCGCTGCGTGGACCGAGTTCGGATGCGGCCGCGGTGACTTCGGCGATCGCGAACGTCACCGGGCCGGTCGTGCTGGTCGGGCATTCCTACGGCGGTGCCGTGATCAGCAATATGCACCGTCCGGACGTCAAGTCCGCGGTGTTCATCGCGGGTTTCGCTCCGGCGAAAGGTGAACCGGTGCAAGCGCTCTCGGATCCCGCGAAGTACCCGGGCAGCAAGATCGGTCCGGCGTTGCAGATCAAGCCCACCGATACCGGGGCCGAGGTCACGCTGAAACCCGAACAGTTCGGTGAGGTCTTCGCTCAGGACGTCAGCGCCGATGTCGCGGCGCAGCTCGCCGCGCGTCAGCGGCCTACCTCCGCGGCCGCGCAGGCCGAGCCGAGCGGGGATCCGTCCTGGGCGTCGACGCCGTCCTGGTACCTGATCTCGACCGAGGATCAGATCCTGCCGCCCGCGGCGCAGCGATTCCAGGCCGATCGCGCGAAAGCTCAGGTCAGTGA
Source organism: Nocardia sp. NPDC127606 (assembly GCF_042671725.1). NCBI lineage: Bacteria > Bacillati > Actinomycetota > Actinomycetes > Mycobacteriales > Nocardiaceae > Nocardia > Nocardia sp. NPDC127606. The sequence goes on from NZ_JBHXWQ010000001.1 coordinate 357,091, forward strand.
AGTGAAGTCGTCGCACGCGTCGCCGGTGTCACACCCCGACGAAGTGGTCGCGACCATCACCGCGGCCGCGCGCTGAACCATCGAATCGCCGAAACCCGACGGCACTGTGCCGTCGGGTTTCCGGCGTCCCGGCCAGGTGTGTCGCGACCGGTCGAGCTCACAGCCAGCCGGCGTTGCGGGCGATGCGGATCGCGTCGATGCGGTTGCGCCCACCGATCTTGGTGATCGCGTTGGACAAGTAGTTGCGCACCGTCGCGGGTGACAGGAACAGCGTTGTGGCGATCTCGTCGGTGCTGATCCCGGTCTCGGCCGCCCGGATCACATCGGCTTCACGGGTGGTGAGTGGACTGGTACCGGTCTCGAGGGCCGCGGCGACCAGGTCGGTGTCGATCACCCGCTCACCGGCGACGACCTTGCGGATACTGTCGGCCAGCGTCTGCGCCGGTGCGTCCTTGACGACGAAACCGCGCACCTGCGCGTGCAGGGCGCGCAGCAGGTAGCCCGGCTGACTCAGTCCGGTCAGGATCAGCACCTGGGTTTCGGGCACCTGTTCGTGAATGAGTTTGGCGGCGCTGAGTCCGTCCAGGCCCGGCATGTCGATGTCGAGCAACGCGACATCCGGGCGCGTGCGCAGGATCTCGTCGATGACGTGGTCGCCGCGGTCCAGTTCGGACACCACGTCCATGTCTTCCTCGCGGGAGAGCAGTGCCACCAGCGCGCCCCGGATCATGTGCATGTCCTCGGCGACGAGCACGCGAATCATAGTGTCCCCCCTGGGATTTCGACGCGCAAGTGAAACAGTCCGTCCTTGCTGTGCCGCGCCGACACGGTACCCGACAACGCCGCCGTCCGCTCCGCCAGTCCGGACAGGCCGTTCCCGGAGCCCGGCTTGCGGTGCGCCCCGTCGTTGACGATCTCCAAGAACAGTGTGCCGTCCCGCCGACCGGCTTCGATCCAGCACGTGCGGGCGGCGCTGTGGCGCAGCACGTTGGTGATGCCTTCGCGGGTGGCCCATGCGAACGCGTCGTCGACCTCGGGCGCCAAGGCCGGAAGGTCGATGTGGTGGTGGGTGTCGATCCCGGCGGCCGACAGCAGGGCGGTGGCTCCGGCGGCTTCCGCGCGCAGGGAGATGGTGTGCTCGCCGAGGGTGACCCGGCGCATCGCCTGCAACGTCTCGCGGGCGAGTGCGGCGATGCCATGGATTTCCGATCGGGCCGCGCTCGGGTCGCTGGGCAGCAACGCCGCGGCCAGATCGCCTTTGAGTGAGACGGCCGACAGGCTCTGCCCGAGGAGGTCGTGCAGGTCGCGCGAGACCCGAAGGCGTTCTCGACCTGCCGCCTGCTCGGCGAGATCGGTGCGGGTGCGTTCGAGCTGGGCCACGGCGCGGACCAGCAGGGCCACGCCGACGAGGCACCCGGCGATGGCGGTGAACACGACCACCACTTCGATGGCATCCGCCACCGGATGTCGCGACGCGATGCCGGCGGCGGCGAACAGCGTGCCGACCGCGGTGACGGCGATCGGGGCCGCGCAGAGCAGTACGCGCAGCAGGCCGCGGAAGAGCAGTGCGGCCGAGGCGACGAAGAACACCTGGCTGATGCCCCACGCCGCCGGTGACCAGATCATCGGTAGGTACACGAGTCCACTCAGCAGCGCGAAGGTCACGGGCCAGCCCCGCGGGCGAGGGGCGCCGACGCTACCGGGCTCGCGGTACGCGCCGACCGTGCCGAAGGCGTGGTACAGGTGGACGACGACCACGGCGGCCGCCAGAATCCACCACAGCGAGGCGGGGCCTGCCTGCTCGGTTCCGGCGAAGGTCGCCCGCGAGGGTGCCAGTGCCGCGGTGGCGCAGGTGGTGCCGACGAGGAGGTATCGCGCGGTCTGCGCGGTCGCCAGCCAGGGTCCGAGGAGCGGGCGCGACACCGCGCTCATCCGAGTTCCCCTGCCGTGGTGGCGGTTCGCGCCTCGACGGCGCACTCGAGCTGCCAGCGACCCCTCACCTGACGGACAGTGATCCGCACCGGTTCGGTCGGTCCGTCGCGCAGGAGCCGCGCCAGGAGGTGGCGCAGGTCGGCGCGCAGTGGTTCCTCGGCCTGTGCCGGTGGTCCTTCGGCGGGCAGGTCGATGCGGGCGACGACGCCCGCTGCGGCGAGAAGCGTGGTAGTGGAGGCGATCTCACGGCGAAAGTCCGTCTGCTGGAAACTGCGGATCAGTTGCCGGGCCTGGGCGAGGCCGCTGCGCGAGGTGGCGACGAGCTCGCCGAGTTCGACGCGTGCCGACACCGGGTCGCTCCGCGCGGCGAAATTCTCCGCGCGATCGGCGGACTCGGTGATCGCCACCAGTGCGGTATGGACGGTTCGGGTGACCGTGCGGTCGATCCGCAATCGTTCGCGGGCGACGGCCTGTTCGGCGAGCGCCGTACCGGCACTGCGTAATCGACGCAGCGCGACGACCATCCAGACCAGCGTGTAGACCGCGACCACCCGCATCGCGGTCGTGACCAACAACCAGATCGCCTCCTGCTCGGTCGCGCCGAGCAGTGCCGCCGACGGCGCGACGGCGGCGATCAGCACTGCGGCGATCGGCAGGGCGAGCGCGGGTCGCAGCGTGAGCACGACGACCACCGCGACGATGTGCACGGTGTTCAGCCACGCGACACCGAGGATCGGCGCCGCCCCGACCACCAGGGCGGCCAGTAGCGCCGACGTGATGTGCGCTGCCGGCGGGACGGCGTCGCGGATAGCGAAGGCGATGTGGCGGATATAGACCGACAGGCACACGGCGAGCAGTGCGGCGGTCACGGCGAGGTGGGGTCGATGCTCGGCGCCCGTGGTGACGGTCGCGATCAGCGTCAGGGTGCCGAGCGCGAGCGCGGCCACGACGGTGCCCGCCGCGGCGATGTCCACGGCGTCGCGGGGAATCCGCGCCGACAGACCACGCAGCACGCCGAGGGCGGCACCGGTCCGATCGGGCCGGGTCGCGTTCGACGAGGGCGCACGTTCCAGTATGACCGCTACCACCCCATGACTGTTCCGCGAGCCGGGACCGCCCGCCAGAACCCAATGTAGACGTTCACCGATGACATTCGTCATCGACGAATGTCCACATCTATCTCTAGCCGCGGTTCGAGACCGTGCGGGATGGTGGGAATCGGCCATGCATCGGGGCGGCGGTCACCTGATAACGAGTTCATCCCCCAAGAAATTGGGTCATGGTGAAATCCGTTGGGCGACAGTAGGTTTGGGATATACATCGGGTCGTGGGGGCATGGATGCCCCGACTGGAACCTTGCGGGGGCAGGTTCGGGCGATCGCCGCCACACCACGCGCACATCACTGTCGATGCGTGCTTCAAGCACTGTTCTTCTCGCTCGACTGCAACTGCGGTAGGCCGTCATTCGCGGCTTTGCGGTGTCTATCGCACAAGATTGGACCTCGATCATGACAACCATCGAGCATCTGTTCGCGCGACGCGTGCACGGCGCCGATCGCGACACCGAATCCGCCACGACATCGACGAAACCGCGCCTGCTCGGGGTGGCGTCGGCGAATCCCCCCACGCGGTACAGCCAGCACGAGCTGGTCGATCTGCTGGACATCGATGACCCGAAGATCCGCGGTGTCTTCCTCAACGGCGGGATCGAGCACCGCTATCTCACCCTGCCGCCGGTCGACGACGCCGGACAGTTCCGGTCCGAGTCGCAAGGCGATCTGCTGCGCAAGCATCGTCGGTACGGCGTGGAAACCGGCGCGGCGGCGATCCGGCGGTGCCTGGCCGAGATCGGCAGACAACCACAGGACGTGGATTACCTGGTAGCGGTGACGACAACCGGGTTTCTCACGCCGGGTTTCAGCGCCCTGCTGCTCAACGAGCTCGGTCTCGCGCCGAGCACCGGGCGCCTCGACGTCGTCGGGATGGGGTGCAACGCAGGGCTCAACGGACTGACCGCGGTGGCCTCCTGGTCGGCCGCCAACCCGGGCAGGCTGGCGGTCCTCGCCTGTTCCGAAGCGTGTTCGGCGGCTTACGTTTTCGACGGAACGATGCGAACCGCCGTGGTCAACAGCCTGTTCGGCGACGGCGCCGCCGCCCTCGCGATCAGCACCGGCGAAGCGCACGACGGCACCGACACGGACACGGAATCCTTCGCACCACAACTGATCGGGCGCGCCAGCTACATGATCACGCGGGCGGTGGACGCGATGCGCTACGACTGGGACGACGATGCCGGCAAGTTCAGCTTCTACCTCGACAAAGAGGTTCCCTACGAGGTCGGCGCCCACGTCGAGCGGGTCGTCGACGAACTACTCGGCGACGCCGGGCTCCGGCGCAAGGACATCGCCCAGTGGATCGTGCACTCCGGCGGCAAGAAGGTGATCGACGCGGTGAAGATCAACCTGGGTCTGACCACACACGACCTGCGCCACACCGTGAGCGTCATGCGCGATTTCGGGAATCTGTCCAGCGGATCGTTTCTGTTCTCCTACGAGCGGCTGCTGGCCGAGGGCCGCGTGGCGCGCGGCGACTACTGCGTCCTGATGACGATGGGTCCGGGATCGCAGATCGAGACCGCGCTGGTGCGGTTTTGAGCGGCCAAGGCCGAAAACCATTCTGTGGAAAGGCAATTCGTGACTGAGATGATCACCACCGAAGTGGCGGCCGATGGTGCGCTCGCACCGGAACTGACCGCGAGTGTGCTCGCGGCAGCGGTGCGGGCCGAGGACACGTCGGCGGCCGGGGGAGAGTGCGCGGTGGTACTGCGTATCGGCGGTGCGGCACCGGGTTCGCGATTCGCCTGGCCCGGCCCGGTCAGCGTCGGGGACGTGAACAAATGGGAGGGCGCGCTGCGCCGCCTCGAGCAGGTCCCCGCGCCGGTCATCGCCCTCGTGGACGGCGACGCGTACGGCCCCGCCGCGGAGCTCCTGCTCGTCGCCGACTATCGGATCATGGCGGCGGGCACGGTCTTCGAGCTCGCGGCGAGCGACGGCGGGGTGTGGCCCGCGATGGCGGTCTACCGCCTGGCCGGTCAGGCCGGTGGTGGTCGGGCCAGGGAATTGGCGGTCCTCGGCACGGCGCTGTCGGCCGAGCGGACCAGAGACTGCGGCCTGGTGGACGCCGTGATCGAACCCGGCGCCGAAGCAGACTCGATCGCCGCGGGCGCCGCGCTCTTCGGCGCGGTCTCGGGAATCGAGATCGCGATCCGGCGCAGGTTGCTGCTCGACGCGCCGAGCACCCGGTTCGAAGACGCGCTCGGCGCGCATCTGGCCGCATCGGACCGCGCGTTGCGACGTGAACGGACGGCATCGTGACCATCGTCATCACCCCGCGCACGATCGTGGGTCAGCTCGACTACGACATGGCCGAACTACGTTCTGCCGCCGACGAACACGCTGCGCTGCTGGAGTCGCTCGGCCCTGTGCCCGACCGGGACGAGACCGCGGTCGCCGCGGCTGTCGCCGCGCACCACATGCTGCGCCGCCTGCGTCGGCAGTTCCTGCGCCGTCACCTCGCGGTGGTCTACGGGACGGCCACCGATGACCTGCGGCGAAGTCTTCGGCTGAGCGCGCTCGCCGCGGCCGTGACGGTGCTGTATCCCGGCCTGCTCCCGACCACCGAGCAGGTGCACGCCGATGCCGCGGTGGCGCAGCCGGCGAAAGAGGGCTGGGAGATCGATCAGGGCATCTTCTTCCAGGCCGTGTTCGCGGACCCGGTCCTCGGCAATCACCTTCTCGACGCGATGCGCGCGCCCACCGATACCGCCCTCGATCTGCTCGCCGACTTCCGCGCCACCGGCGCGATCACACTGTCCGCTGCGCGCCTCGAGCGCAGCGGCAGCACCTCCACGATCACGATCACCAACACCGACTGCCTCAACGCCGAGGACAACCAGCATGTCGCCGACATGGAAACCGCGGTCGACCTGGTACTGCTCGATCCCGAGACGCGGGTGGGCGTGGTCCGCGGCGGTGTCATGGACCATCCGCGCTATCGCGGCCGCCGAGTCTTCAGCGCGGGCATCAATCTCGCCCACCTGCACCAGGGCAAGATCTCCTTCCTCGACTTCCTGCTCGGCCGCGAGACCGGCTACATCGCGAAGATCCTGCGCGGACACACCGAGGACGCGGCGAGCTGGCCCGCCGTCCCGGTCACCAAACCCTGGGTCGCGGCCGTCGATTCGTTCGCGATCGGGGGCGGGGCGCAGCTGCTCATGGTCTTCGATCGGGTCATCGCGGCGACCGACAGCTACGTCAGCCTGCCCGCCGCGCAGGAGGGCATCATTCCCGGCGTCGCGAATCTGCGCCTGGGACGATCGGCGAACTTCCGGCTCTCGCGTGAGGTGATCCTGTGGGGCCGCAAGATCTGGGCGACCGAACCGGACGCGCGGTCGCTGATCGACACCGTCGCCGAACCGGCCGATATGGACCTCGAAATCGACAGGGCCGCAGCCAGACTCGCCTCGCCCGCCGTGGTCGCCAACAAGCACATGCTGGTCGTCGCCGAGGAACCACAGGATGTGTTCCGCCGCTATCTGGCGGAATTCGCGCTGCACCAGGCGTTGCGCCTGTACTCCCCGGACGTCATGGCCAAGACCGAGCGGTTCGACCGCAAGGCGCCGCGATGAGCACCGTGGCGACATCGAGCACCGTCGAGTATCGCAAGCAAGGCCATCTCGCGACCGTGGAACTGAACCGGCCGCGGGTGCTCAACGCGATGAATCGCGCCATGCACGCCGAGCTCGCCGAGATCTGGGACGACATCGAAGCCGACGACGACATCTGGGCCGTCGTGCTGAGCGGGGCGGGGCGGCGGGCCTTCTCGGTCGGGCAGGACCTGACGGAACTGGCCGAGCGGATCGGCGACGGCGCCTGCACCCGATCGTCGTTCGGCAGCGCGGGAAAGCCGGGGTATCCGCGGCTGACCGAACGGTTCTCCTTCGCGAAACCGATCATCGCGAAGGTGTCCGGGTACGCGCTCGGCGGTGGCTTCGAGCTCGCGCTCGCCTGCGACATCGTGATCGCGTCGACCGACGCCCGATTCGGGCTCCCCGAGGCGAAACTCGGCTTGATCCCGGGCGCGGGCGGGGTCTTCCGGCTGCCCCGGCAGGTGCCCTACCGCATCGCGATGGGACATCTGCTGACCGGCCGCCCCATGTCGGCCACCCGGGCCTACGAGCTCGGCGTGGTCAACGAGGTGGTCGACGAGTCGGAACTGGACACCTGCGTCGACCGCTGGGCCGCCGACGTGCTCGCCTGCGCTCCCCTGTCGATTCGTGCGATCAAGGAATCCGCCGCGCTCTCGGCGAACCTGCCGCTGCCCGCCGCCTTCGAGGCCGACTACCCGTGGGAGCGCGTCCGCGCCGACTCGGCCGACGCTACCGAGGGCCCACTGGCCTTCGCCGAGAAACGTCTACCGCACTGGACCGGACGGTAGGACCAGACCGACTCGATTGTTTGAGGATCTTCATGCGAACACCCGATACCTACATAGCCGCACTCGGCTCGTTCCTCCCCTCGACCGTCACCACCGAACAGGCTGTCGCACAGGGCTTGTACTCCGCCGAGACCGCGGAGATCCACGAGCTCGGCGGCGCGGCGGTGGCCGGTCCGATCCCCGCCCCGGAGATGGCGTTGCGCGCCGCGGAAGTCGCGGTGAAACGGTCCGGTCTGGCCGCCGACGAATTCGATCTCCTGCTGTACGCCAGCACCTGGCTGCAAGGCCCGGAGGGCTGGCTGCCGCACCCCTACCTGCAACGTCATCTCGTCGGGCCGATCCCGGCATTGGAGATCCGGCAGGGCTGCAACGGCATGTTCTCCGGCCTGTCGATGGCATTCGAATACCTGCGTGCCGATCCCGACCGGCGCACCGCGCTGTTGGTCGCGGCCGACAATTTCGGTACCCCGCTGATGGACCGGTGGCAGATGTCGGCGCTGTTCGTCGCCGGTGACGCCGCGTCCGCGGTGGTGCTCAGCAAGACCGACGGCTTCGCCCAGCTGATGTCGGTGTGCCACACCTCGATTCCCGAAGCCGAGGAGATCCACCGGGCCAGTGAACCGATGTTCCCGCCCGGTGTCTCGCTCGGCAAGTCGCCCGACTTCTTCGCCCGGCTGCAGGAGATCACCGCCAAGGTGGCCGCTGCCCCCGACTCGCCGTTGGGCGCGGCACTGGCGCGGGTGCGTGAGCAGATCCCGGTAGTGGTCGGCCAGGCGCTCGCCGACGCGGGCATCGAGCTCGGCGACATCGCCCGCGTCGCCTTCCTGAACTGTTCGCGCGAGGCCACCGAGCAGCGGTGCATGGTGCCGCTCGGCTTGCCCATGGAGATGTCGACCTGGGAATTCGGGCGCGATATCGGCCACTGCTCGGCCAGCGATCAGATCCTGTCGTTCGAGCATCTGATCACCACGGGTCAACTCGGGCCCGGTCAATACATGCTGCTGTTCGGCTCGGCGCCCGGCGTGCTGCTGTCGGCCGCGGTCATCAAGGTTCTGCGTGATCCGGGGTGGACCGCGTGAGCGTCCATCCCGATCTCACGTCCGTCGCATCCAGGAACGAGAACGCTATGTCCCACCCTGTCTCCGACAACGCCTCCCACACCCCGGTCGATCCGGTGGCGGTGATCGGCATCGGCTGTCGCTTCCCCGGCGGCGTCGGTTCACCCGCCGACTTCTGGCAACTGCTCTCCGCCGGGCGCGACACCTACGGCGAGATACCGCCGCAGCGCTGGTCCCGATATCGGCACCGCACACCACAATTCGCGACCGCCATCGAGAACACCGTGACCCGGGGCAGCTTCCTCGACGAGATCGAGCGCTTCGACGCGGAATTCTTCGGCATCTCCCCGCGCGAGGCCTCGCTGATGGACCCGCAGCAGCGGTTGCTGCTCGAGGTCACCTGGGATGCGCTGGAGCAGGCCGGGATCGCGCCACGAGAACTCGCGGGCAGCGAGACCGGTGTGTTCGTCGGCGTCTGCACGGGCGACTACGGCGCGCTGATGCTGGAGGACCTGGCCAGCATCGAGGCGTGGACCGGCATCGGCGCGGCGACCTGTGCGGTCGCCAACCGGTTGTCGCACTCGTTCGATCTGCGTGGACCGAGCATCGCGGTGGACACAGCGTGCTCGGCCTCGCTGGTGGCGCTGCACCTGGCCTCCCAGAGCCTGCGCAACGGTGAGTGCGACCTGGCGATCGTGGGCGGGGTGAACCTGATCGTCACCCCCGGCCAGACGATCACCCTCGACGCGGCGGGCGCGCTCGCCCCCGACGGCCGCAGCAAGGCCTTCGACGCCTCGGCCGACGGCTACGGCCGTGGCGAGGGCTGCGGCGTCGTGGTGCTGCGCCGCTTGGACACGGCGCAGCGCGCGGGCGAGGAGGTGCTCGCCCTCATCCGCGGCAGTTCGGTGAATCAGGACGGCCGGACCAACGGGATCATGGCGCCGTCGGGTGAAGCGCAGGCCCACGTCATGGCGCGGGCCTGCCGGCACGCCGGAATCGACCCGGCCACTGTCGATTTCGTCGAGGCGCACGGCACCGGCACCAGATTGGGCGACCCGATGGAGGCCGAGGCGCTCGCCTCGGTCTACGGATCGGTGCGTCCGGTCGGCGACCCCTGCCTGATCGGGTCGGTGAAATCGAACATCGGCCACCTCGAGGGGGCCGCGGGCGTGGCCAGTGTGATCAAGACGGTGCTGGCGTTGCGGCACGCCGAGATCCCGCGCACGCCGCTGTCGACCGAGCTCAATCCGGAGATCCCGTGGGAAACTTCGGGGATTCGGCTCGCCACCGAGCACACCGCGTGGTCCGAGGGCAGCAGTCCGCGGCGAGCGGGCGTGTCGGGCTTCGGCTACGGCGGCACCGTCGCGCACCTGGTGCTGGAGGAAGCGCCCGCCGTGCCCGTGCCACCGGTCGCGCCGGCGCGGACCGAGCTCGACGGGCTCCGGCTGTTTCCGCTCTCGGCGGCCTCCGATACCGCCCTGCGCGCGTACGCGGATCGGCTCGCGGAGTGGGTCACCGACCGGGCGGGCGCGGTGTCGCTCGACGCGGTCGGCCGCACCCTGTCCCATCACCGGTCGCGACTGAACCACAACGCGGCCGTGGTGGCCCGCGACGAGCACGAGTTGATCGCACGACTGCGGGAACTGGCCGCCGCACGCCCTGACCCCGGCGTCGTGACGGGAACCGTGGCCGCCGAATTCGGTAAGGGCCTGGTGTGGGTCTTCTCCGGACACGGTTCACAGTGGCGCGGAATGGGACGCGAGCTGCTCGCCGTGCCCGAGTTCGCGGCCGTGGTCGACGAGGTGGAGCCGATCTTCCTGGCCGAGATCGGCTTCTCGCCGCGACAGGTACTGATCGATGACGAGATCGACGGCGTCGACCGGATCCAGACCATGATCTTCGTGATGCAGACGGGTCTGGCCGCGATGTGGCGGGCCTACGGGGTGACCCCGGACGCCATCATCGGCCACTCCGTCGGTGAGATCGCCGCCGCCGTAGCCAGCGGGGCGCTGCCGCTCGCCGACGGCGCCCGGCTGATCTGCCGGCGCTCGATCCTGCTGCGCCGGGTCGCGGGCAACGGAGCGATGGCGATGGTGACGATGCCGCTCCAGGATGCCGACGAAAAGCTCGGCGGCAGAACAGATCTGGTCGCCGCGATCGCGTCATCGACAGTGTCGAGTGTGCTGTCCGGTGACCCGAGCGCGATCGAGGAGGTGCTGGCACAGTGGCCCGACGACGGGATCGGGGTGCGCCGCGTCGCCTCCGATGTGGCGTTCCACAGTCCGCACATGGACCCGCTGCTCGCCGAGCTCGCGGCGGCGGGCGCCGACCTGGATTATCGCCCGCATTCGGTGCGGATGTATTCGACCGCGCTACTCGACGCTCGTTCCGAACCGGCGACCGACGCCGAGTACTGGGTGGCGAACCTGCGTAACCCCGTGCGATTGGCGGGCGCGATCGAGGCCGCGCTGGCCGACGGATTCCGCGACTTCCTCGAGATCTCGCCGCACCCGGTCGTCGCCCACTCGATTCGGGAAACGCTCGGCGAGAGCGGAATCGACGACGCGTTCGTCGGCACGACCTTGCGTCGCGACGTGCCCGAGCAGCAGGCCTTCCTGGCCGCCCTCGGCACCGTGCACTGCCGGGGACTGCTCGTCGACCTGGACCGTTTGCAGCCGCCCGCGGCGCAGGCGGATCTGCCCGGATACGCGTGGCAGGGACGTCAGCTGTGGCACGCGCCCTCGGTGGCGGGTCGAGTACCCGGCCAGGGGCACGCCGCGGCCTCGCACACGCTGCTCGGCACCTCGAGCACCGTCGCGGGCAGCGATCTGCGGATCTGGAACACGGTGCTGGTGGACGAGAACCGCCCCTATCCGGGCAGCCATGCGCTCAACGGCGCCGAGATCGTGCCCGCCGCCGTGCTGGTCGAGACCTTCCGGCAGGCCGGTGCGCTCGGTGACGCCGCGATCGAGCTCGCCGGGGTGGCGATGCGGCATCCCCTGCTGACCGACGGTGAGCGTGAGGTGCAGGTCGTGCACGATCCGGATCGTGGGCTGCTGCGGATCGCGTCGCGGACACCGGGCGAGGACCCCGAGCGGGAAGCCGCCTGGCTGATCCACGCCGAGGCATCGTCGGTGCCGGTCGAAGCCGGGGTGCCGCTGCCCACGGCCCTGGACAACCCGGCGGCGCGCCGGATGTTCCCGGTCGAACCGGGTGTGGTCCACCAGCGCCTTGCCGCGGTCGGGGTGCCCGAAACCGGGTTCGATTGGCGTGTCGAGGAATTGCTCTTCGGCGCCGACGTGGTGCGCGCGCGAGTGCGCGTCGCGGCAGGCGGCAGCGCCACCTGGGCGCCGGTACTCGATGCGGTGATGTCGATCGCGCCCGCCGCGTTCGGCGGCGAACCGGTCCTGCGGATGGTGGTCCAGATCGATGACGTGCGCTGTGCCGGTGAGCCGGCCGACGAGGTGATCATCGAGGTGGCCTTGGATCCGAAGCGCACCGATGTCGTGGACGGGCTGGTCGCGTCGACGGACGGCACGGTGATCGCCCGGGTCACCGGGATGGAGTATCCGGTCATCGACCGTCCGGCCGAGGACGATTCAGCGGCCGGTTCGGCCCTGTCCGGTCCGGTGCTGTCGCTGGAGAACCTGACCGTCGACCAGGTGCGGGAGCTGATCGCGGCGGAGGTGTCGGGCACGATCGCCGCCGAGATGCGCTTGCCCGATCCGGCGGACCTGAATCCGCGGCGTCCGCTGCTGGAACAGGGACTCGATTCGGTGATGACGGTGACCATTCGCAAGAAGCTCGAGAAGCGGTTCGGCCACAAGCTGCAGGCCACGGTGTTCTGGCAGCAGCCGACCGTTGTCGCGATCGCCGATCATCTGACGGAGATGCTGACGGCGTAGAACAGCGTCCTGCCGTCGTACCGAGGCCTCGATCAGGTCCGGTACGGCGGCAAGGGGCTCGTCGGCACCACGCCTCAGGCCCGGTGGGCGTTGCGCTCGTCCCACCACGCGGGCGCGTCGACGAAGTGGTTGTCGAATTCCTCCTGGGCGGCGACGAATTCCGCATGGGTGGCGTCGCCGTGGATGAGCCGATCGAGCAGACGGAAGTACTCGAAGCGCTGGACGCCGGGCATCAGGGCGATGAGGATGCGCGCGCCGCTGTCCGGGGTGGCGCCGAAGGCGTGCGGCATCTGCCGCGGGACGACCAGCGAGCCGCCCGCGCCGACGGTGAGGATGCGATCGCCCGCCATGACCTGGAGCTCGCCGTCGGCGACGTAGAACAGCTCGTCGGAGCGGGTGTGGAAGTGCGGTGCGGCGCCGTCGGCGCCCTGCGCCATGGTGACCTCGAGGGTGCTCACCGCGCCGTCGCTGGCGTTCGCGTCGGTGAGCAGGCGCATCCGCACGTTCTCGGTGCCCAGGGTCTCGGCATCCTCGGGCAGGCAGAGGGCGATGTCGCGGGTGTTCGTCATGACCATTCCGTTCGTCGGTTGATAATTCGTTGCCGAACTATATCGCAGCGAATAGAATCATGTCCATGGATGAACGCGAACCGGATGTGGTCGATGCGATCACGGCGCAGTGGCAGCGGGAGCGACCCGATCTGGAACTCGAGGCGATGGCGGTCTTCGGCAGGCTCGGCAGGCTGATGAACATCGCCACGGCACGGATCGAAAGCGTGTTCACCGCACACGGTTTGCAGCGCGGCGAGTTCGATGTGCTTGCCGCACTACGCCGTTCGGGTTCACCCTTCGAACTCAACCCGTCGGTGCTCGCCGACACCCTGATGCTGTCGCGCGCGGGGATGACCGGCCGCATCGACCGGCTCGAAGCGGCGGGCCTGGTCCGCCGCATCGCCGACCGCGAGGATCGTCGCGCCGTGCGGGTGGCGCTCACCGAGGAGGGACGGGCACTGGTCGACACGGTGGTCGTGGCACACACCGAGAACGAGACGGCGATGCTGTCGGTGTTGACGCCCGCGGATCGGGCCGCCCTGGACCGGATCTCGCGAACCTTGCTCGATGGCTGGGCGACCTGACCTGCCGATCCCAGCCGGGGAAAGGGCGCCCCGTGATGATCCCGCCGCGCGCAATCGGCGAAGGTTCGGTGGCCGGCCTGACTCAGGATTCCTTGCGCCGCACCGAGGCTTCGACGAGATCCAGTACGGCGGAAAGGTTTTCGTTGGTGTGGCCCGAGGCGATGCGGGCGATGAGACCATCGAGAACCAGGTCGAGATAGCCGAGCAGGACGTCGGTGGGGACGTCGTCGCGCAGGGCGCCCGCGGCCTTGCGACGCTCCAGGCGGGCGAGTGTCGCGGCGGTCAGTTCGGCCGAGCGCTGGGTCCAGCCCGCGCGGAACTCGGGGTCGGTGCGGACTCGGCGCGCGATCTCGAGGCGGGTGCCCAGCCAGTTGAATTCCTCCGGGCGGGCGAGCATATCGCGCATCACCTGGACGATGCCCTGGTTGGCGGCGACTTCGGCCATGCGTTCGGCGTCGTCCTTGGCCAGGGCGAAGAAGAGAGCGTCCTTGTCACGGAAATGGTGGAAGATCGCGCCGCGGGACAGGCCGATGGCCTCTTCCAGGCGGCGCACGGTGGCGCCGTCATAGCCGTATTCGGCGAAGCAGCGTCGTGCACCGTCGAGGATCTGGCTGCGGCGGGCGGCGAGGTGGTCGTCGCTGACCTTGGGCATGATTCCTCCAGCTAGCGGATACACGGACCCCCGCCCCGGCGAACCGAGACGGGGGCTGTCGCATTATTCAGGGGGCAAGCGAATGCCCTTGTGGCGCAACACCTTACGGTGTCGCGCCACCGGGTCGAACAATCAGCCGCGGATCATGTTGCGCAGCACGTACTGCAGGATGCCGCCGTTGCGGTAGTAGTCGGCCTCACCGGGGGTGTCGATGCGGACGACCGCGTCGAACTCGGTGACCTTGCCGTCTTCCGCGGTGGCGGTGACCTTCACGGTCTTGGGGGTGACACCCTCGTTGAGGGCGGTGATCCCCGCGATGTCGAAGGTCTCGGTGCCGGTCAGGCCCAGCGAGGCAGCGGACTGCCCGGCCGGGAACTGCAGCGGCACAACGCCCATGCCGATCAGGTTGGAGCGGTGGATGCGCTCGAACGACTCGGTGATGACGGCCTTCACGCCCAGCAGGCTGGTGCCCTTGGCGGCCCAGTCACGCGAGGAGCCCGAACCGTATTCCTTGCCACCGAGCACGACCAGCGGGATACCCGCGGCCTGGTAGTTCTGCGAGGCGTCGTAGATGAACGCCTGCGGGCCACCGTCCTGGGTGAAGTCGCGGGTGTAACCACCCGAGACGTCGTCGAGCAGCTGGTTGCGCAGCCGGATGTTGGCGAAGGTGCCACGGATCATGACCTCGTGGTTACCGCGACGCGAGCCCAGCGAGTTGTAGTCCTTGCGGGCCACACCGTTGGCGTCGAGATACTGCGCGGCGGGGGTGCCGGGCTTGATCGGGCCGGCCGGGGAGATGTGGTCGGTGGTGACCGAGTCGCCCAGCAGCGCCAGCACGCGAGCGCCGGAGATGTCGGTGACGGGGGAGGGATCCATCGACATGCCGTCGAAGTACGGCGCCTTGCGCACGTAGGTCGACTTCTCGTCCCACGCGAAGGTGTCGCCCTCCGGGGTCGCCAGACCCTGCCAACGCTTGTCACCATCGAAGATGGTGGCGTAGGAGTTGCGGAACATGTCCTGGCTGATCGACGTCTTGATGGTGTCGTCGATCTCCTGGGCCGAGGGCCAGATGTCCTTCAGGAAGACATCGTTGCCGTCGGTGTCCTGGCCGAGCGCGTCGGTCTCGAAGTCGAAGTCCATCGTGCCCGCGAGCGCGTACGCGATGACCAGCGGCGGGGAGGCCAGGTAGTTCATCTTCACGTCGGGGGAGATGCGACCCTCGAAGTTGCGGTTACCCGAGAGCACCGCGGTGACCGAGAGGTCGTTGTCGTTGATCGCGGCCGAGATCGCCTCGGGCAGCGGACCGGTGTTACCGATGCAGGTGGTGCAGCCGTAGCCACCGACGAAGAAGCCGAGCTTCTCCAGGTAGGGCCACAGACCGGCCTTCTCGTAGTAGTCGGTGACGACCTGCGAGCCCGGCGCCATGTTGGTCTTCACCCACGGCTTGGTCGCGAGACCCTTTTCCACCGCGTTGCGGGCGAGCAGGGCGGCGCCCAGCATGACCGACGGGTTGGAGGTGTTGGTGCAGGAGGTGATACCCGCGACGACAACCGCGCCGTGATCGAGGACGAACTTGTTGCCGTCCTCGCCGACGACCTCGATCGGCTTGGACGGACGGCCCTTGGCACCGTTGGCCGCGGAGTGCGCGGGGGTGTAGGTGTCGTCGGCGGCGGCAGCGGACACCGCGGTCGAGTCCGAGGCCGGGAACGACTCGTCGACGCCCTCGTCCAGCGCGGTGAGCTCACCTTCGCCGACGTAGTTGACGATGTCGGAGCGGAACGCGTTCTTGGAGTCGCTGAGCAGGATGCGGTCCTGGGGACGCTTCGGGCCCGCGATCGAGGGCACGACGCTGCCCAGATCGAGCTCGAGGTACTCCGAGTACACCGGCTCGCGGTCGGCGTCGTGCCACATGCCCTGTTCCTTGGCGTACGCCTCGACGAGCGCGAGCTGCTCGTCGCTGCGGCCGGTCAGGCGCAGGTAGTTGATGGTCTCTTCGTCGATCGGGAAGATCGCGGCGGTGGAACCGAACTCGGGGCTCATGTTGCCCAGGGTGGCGCGGTTCGCGAGGGGGACTTCGGAGACGCCCTTGCCGTAGAACTCGACGAACTTGCCGACGACGCCGTGCTTACGCAGCTGCTCGGTGACGGTGAGCACCACGTCGGTGGCGGTGACGCCCGGCTTGATCTCACCGGTCAGCTTGAAGCCGACCACGCGCGGGATCAGCATGGAGACGGGCTGGCCGAGCATCGCGGCCTCGGCCTCGATGCCGCCGACGCCCCAGCCCAGCACGCCGAGGCCGTTGACCATGGTGGTGTGCGAGTCGGTGCCGACACAGGTGTCGGGGTAGGCCTGGCCGTTGCGGACCATGACCGTGGGGGCCAGGTACTCGATGTTGACCTGGTGGACGATGCCCATGCCCGGGGGGACGACCTTGAAGTCGTCGAAGGCGCCCTGGCCCCAGCGCAGGAACTGGTAACGCTCGCCGTTGCGCTCGTATTCGAGGTCGACGTTGCGCTCCAGCGCGTCGGCGCGGCCGAAGACGTCCAGGATCACCGAGTGGTCGATGACCATGTCGGCGGGCGAGAGCGGGTTGACCTTGCTCGGATCGCCACCGAGGACGGTGACGGCCTCACGCATGGTGGCCAGGTCGACGATGCAGGGCACGCCGGTGAAGTCCTGCATGATCACGCGCGCGGGGGTGAACTGGATCTCGACGCTCGGCTGTGCCGAGGGGTCCCAGTTCGCGATCTCGCGGATGTGATCGGCGGTGATGTTCGCGCCGTCCTCGGTGCGCAGCAGGTTTTCTGCCAGCACCTTCAGGGCGTAGGGCAGCTTCTCGGTGCCGGGAACAGCCGAGAGACGGAAGATCTCGTAGGAGTTGCTTCCGACCTCGAGCGTGCCCTTGGCGCCGAAGGTATCAATCTTCGTCACGTCAGCTCCACTCATGTGTGAGGGTGTGCCGCCGGCGGGGCTGTGCCGGCGACTCGCGTCTTCGGAGGGGGTATCCGGCACCGTGAGATGCCTGTTTCCTCGCCGTACGATCCTAACAGTACGCTTGTCCTATGAAATACGCGGGGGCCGTCGGTGGTGCCGTGCAGGCGTAGCCCGACGCCGAGTCGCGTACTGTGCCTGACGAGCGAAGTCGGGGAAGACGCAGTGACGCTCACCTTGGCAGTGTTGGACGCCCGTCGCGACACCGGCGATCGTGGCTCGACAGACCGGATGGAAGATGACCACTTTTGCGCCGATGGCGGCCGAACTGCCGCCGAACACCGTGCTGAGCAGCGTCGCGTCCGACCTCGCCGACAATCACGTCGCGGCCCCCAAAGGTCAGGATCAGGAGAAACTGGCGGCGATCGTCGCGCAGGCGCGATCCGAGGGGATCCCGCTCAGCGTCGTCGTCGTTCCCGGTAATCCCGGCCACGACTCGAGCCTACGTGACCTGGCGACCGAGGTCGGCGAGAACACCCACGGCACTGTCGCCGTGTTCAGCGACGACTGGCTGGGTACCTACAGCGACACCATCAGCCGGGTTCGGCTCGAGTGGGCCGAGGATGCGGCCAAGTACAAGGGCAACCATCCCGAAGAGGCCGTGCAGGCCTTCGTCGACCGGCTCGAGCAGCCGGAGGGGGTTTCCTGGGGCGTCATCACCATGGTGTTGCTGACCCTCACGGCGCTCGTGATCGCCGGGCTGTACCTGGTGAAGGTCCGCCGCGGTCCCGATGTGGACGCGCCGGCCGCCCCCACGTCACCGCACGTCGATGCGGGATCCGCCAACTAACTGGTTTCACTACAGTCACATTTCCAGACCAACGGTCTGTTTTCTTCGGTAGAAAGCTGTCCTTCGTCAGGCAAATTCCGAGCAATCGATGAATTGATGCCGCGCCCCGCTGTGACGGATGTTTCCTTTGAGAACTATGTGTCGTACGGTTGCGATGAACGCGATCGTGAATGCAGTGGTACAGGGGGCATTGGTCGACTCTTGTGGTCGGTGTTTCGACTGATGCGCCGGTGGCGTATGTCGAGTCGAGATACTCGGAGGTGCCGTGCGCAGTGCGGGCAGGCAGGACGAACCAGGTCTATTACGAATAGCGATCGGTTTGCTGGCGGTGGTGGCAGTGCTGCTCGCCGCGGGACCGGTCGCTGCTGTGCCACCCCCTCCACCCAATCCGTCCGACGGTGAGATCGCCGGGGCGGGCGCCCAGGTCGACGCGCGGGTCAGTGAGATCGGCGTACTGATCAATCGCGTCGCCGCGGCCGATCAGCAGTTACGCGAACTCGACGACCAGCTCGCGGGCAAACGGGAAGCGGTCAACCAGGCACTCGTCGACCTGCAGACCGCGCGCGACGCCGCCGACGCGGCCGCGGCCGCGGTCACCGACAGCCAGACCCAGCTGGCCGACGCGGGGGTGAAAGTCGGTGTGGCACGCCAGGATTTCGATCAGGTCGCCACCCAGGCGTACGTGCGCCCCGCCAACAGCTCGGTCGTCACCTACCTCGCCTCCTCCACCCCCGACGCCGCGATGGATCGCGCGCAGGTGCTCGGCATGGTGTCGAAGAACCAGCGACAGGTCCTGGACGGTTTGCGCCGCGCCCAGGTCGCCCAGGCCAACCAGAACTCCGCCGCGCGGCAGGCCAAGACCGACGCCGACAACGCCGCCGCCGGGGCTGAGCAGAAGCGCGACGCCGCCCAAGCCGCGGTGAACATCGCGAAATCCGAATTCGACACCCAGGCCGTGGCTCGCGACAACCTGCGTCGCGACCGCAGCGCGGCCCAGTCCGCCCTCGACGTCGCCCGCTCGACCGTCGCCGGGCTGCAGAGCCAGCGCGAGATCTTCCTGGCCTGGGACGACCAGCGCGAAGCCGAGGTCATGGCCCTGCTGGCCGCCGCCAACGCCGCCGCCTCCCGCGCCGCCGCCGACAAGGCCGCCCGCGACCGCGCCGCCCAGCTCAACGAAGGCCAGCGCCCACACACCGACCTCGAATCCACCCCCGCCTCCCCCCGCCGAACCAAACCGCGCCCCTCCCAGCCCCAGGTCACCGGTTCGGCCGCGATCGAAACCGTGGTCGACCGCGCGATGTCGCAACTCGGCGTCACCTACGCCTGGGGCGGCGGCGACGAGGACGGCCCAACCCTCGGCATCCGCGACGGCGGCACCGGCGACGCCCACGGCGACTACAACAAGGTCGGCTTCGATTGCTCGGGTTTGATGCTGTATTCGTTCGCGGGCATTGGTGTCTCTCTGCCTCACTACAGCGGCTACCAATACAACGCGGGCACCCGAGTCGACGTCGACGACCGCGAACGCGGCGACATGTTGTTCTGGGGCCCCGGCGGCAGCGCACACGTGGCGATGTATTTGGGCAACGGCAAGATGATCGAGGCCCCGCAGTCCGGCGACGTCGTTCGGATTTCCCCGGTCCGCGAAGACGGCATCATGCCGTACGCGGTCCGCATTGTCACTAGTTGAAGGATCTGCTTCTGCTTGGGCGTGCTTGCTTCAGCCGGGATGCCGCGAATCGCGGCCAGTGGGAATCGCTCGCGATGCGAGATTTCAGGGTCTAGATGCAATGGAGTCCGGCCAGGAGGCCGGAAGGCAGCCGCTGTGTACCTGCTCCCCGAAGGCGGCAAGGCATGCCGCAATGGAGTCCGGCGCGGAGGCCGGAAGTCAGGCGCGGTCATCGTGCTGCCCAAGCGGTGGCCAGCACCGCCGCAATTGGGTCCGGCGCGGAGGTCGGAAGTCAGAAGCTCAACCGACTGCTGTCGAACATGGCGAACGACGTGCCGCAATGGAGTCCAGCCCAATGACAGGAAGGATGGCAGGTATGCAGCAGTGGTCGAAAGGGCGGCACCTGGAGACCGCAGCATGCTCCGGCTCGAGGGTCGGACATCGGCCGATGTCGGAGCAACGACCTGGTCGGATCGCGCAGAGCCGCAATCAAGTCCGGTGCGGCAGCCGGAAGTCAGGCTTCGGCGACCGCGTTCGCGGCGCCTTCCTCGTTGCCGTAATGGGTCCGGCGCGGAGGCCAGAAGTCAGATCCACGGCGAAACGCAATAGCTGCCATCGCCCGGGCCGCAACGGGGTCCGGTGCGAAGGCCGGAAGTCAGGGCTCAAGGGCGAAGAGACCAGCATTCAGTTGAGGCCGCAATGGAGTCCGGCGAGGAGGCCGGAAGTCAGGGTGCAGTTCGGTGACGGCAATCGCCGCCGGGACCGGCCTGCTGCAATGGAGTCCGGCGCGGATGCCGGAAGTCAGGAGGAATCGCACCTAGCGCGCGAGATCGGAACCACGCGGCCGCAATGGAGTCCGGCGCAAAGGCCGGACGTCAGCTGCGCGCGGCCGACCACTTCGGGCACTCGGGTGAGGCCCAGCCGCAATGGGTTCCGGCGCGGAGGCCGGAAGCCAGGTGCGGCGTTGTCGCCGGACTTGTCAGCGTGGTTGATGCCGCAATGGAGTTTGGGCGGAAGTCGGAAGCCAGCTGAAGGCCTTGGTCGGATTGGCAACGACGTGTTCCTTGCCGCAATGGACTCCGGGTTGGAGGCGGACGTCAGCGGTGCCTGGGCCCGTCAGCCTCTTGCACGGGGCAGCAGCCGCAATGGAGTCCGGCGCGGACGACGGAAGTCAGTAGCCGTCGTTGGTCAGGATGACCGTCGGGTCGAGCTGGCCGCAATGGAGTCCTGCCTAAGGGGCGGAATGCAGTTGACTGTGATCGAAGCCCAGAGCGCGGCGACATCGTGCGGCAATGAAGTTCGGTGCGGCGGCCGGATGTCAGCGGCCTCTACAGCGTCATGTTCGACCGTGATCGGCCCACCGCAATGGTGCCCGGCGCGGAGGCAGGGAGTTAGGTGAAGGCCGGCCGAGCCGACGACGCTGAGTACGCGCTGCCGCAATGGTGTCCGGTACGGAGGTCGGAAGCCAGGGAGCAGGCCCCTGCGGACTGCCCCGAGTGGCCGCAATGGGGTCCGGCGCGGAGGCCGGAAGTCAGGCCGTTTGCTGCCGTGCGGGGAGGCGTCACCGGGCACGCCGCAAGGGAGTCCGGCCTTGGAGCCGGAAGGTAGCTGAATGTGATCGAAGCTCCAGAATCCGGGAATGTCGTCCTGCAATGGAGTCCCGCCCGGCGGAGACCGGAAGTCCAGTCTCGATCATCCCAGCGGCCGCGCGGTCGACGTACCGCAATGGATTCCGGCGCGGAGGCCACAAGTCAGCCCGACGCTCGCTGCTTGATGACGAAATCGCGCTGGAAGCCGCAATGGAGTCCGGCGCGGAGGCCGGAAGTCAGGTGTAGGTCGGGATCGCCTGCTCGGCAGTCGCGATGGGTGCCGCAACGGGGTCCGGCGCGGAGGCCGGAAGTCATCGGCGTTGTCGTTGGGTGGTCCGATCGGGGCCGCCCGCAGCAATGGAGTCCGCGCGGAGGCCGGAAGTCAGCGTAAAGCCGAGCGACTCGAAGTCAGCCAGGGACTGGCCGCAATGGGTCGGCGCGAAGGCCGGAAGTACAGGACCTAGTTCTCGGTGCAATGGGGTCCGGCCTTGGGGCGGGGACAGAGCTGACCGTAATCGATGCCCCACAATCTGGGGATGTCGTGCTGAAATGGAGTCCGGCCCGCAGACTGAAAGCCGGTTTCAGCGTGCCCGCAGTGCCGAACCCGTTCTTCTTGCGCCAATGGAGTCCGGCGCGGAGGTCGGAAATCGGGGCCCGACCGGACCGATGATCTAGGCCCTGGTGCTCGCCGCAATGGTGTCCGGCGCGGAGGCCGGAAGTCAGAGCGCGCGGCCGTCGATCATGCCCGAGCAATCGGTGCCGCAATGGGGTTCGGCGCGAAGGCCGGAAGTCAACCAGACCGATCCCGTTCATCGACACCGAGATCCTGTGGACGCCGCAATGGAGTCCGGCGCGAAGGCCGGAAGTCAGGTGTGAGGGTGGAAGGTCCGGCCACCACCGCAGTCGAGTCCTGGCCATTGTGGAGTTGTCAAAGAGCAGATGCTGGGAGGGACTCAGTCGGCTGGTTTGAAGAGGCCTAGGCCGAAGTGGCTCAGGTGTCCCAGTGTTATCGGGCCACCTGAGGGCGGTGAGATATTTTCAGGGAACCTGAGGCGAACGAAGGTCGACGGCTTGTCGGCTCGGCCTTGGCCGCTGCGGTTGTTCCGCTGCACTGACGGGCGGTGCCGGACCCAGTCGGTCCACGGTCGGCTGATGAGCTGAATATCGACTGGCTGGGTGATCCCGGCAACATTCAACTCACGACGAATTTCCCGGTGTAGGTACTCCTCCTCAGTTCCCCTGTTTCGGTAATGCGAAGGGGTGTAAGGAGTTACCGATTCCCAGGTCTTTGTGCAGCGCTCGTACTGTGGATAGGCATCCTTTAGTGACCCGACCGCCGCTGCCCGGAGCACCACCTTGAGGCTCCGCCCAGACGTAGCAGGGTTGCCGCTGGAGAGTTGTCGTAGCCCTTTTAATGCCTGCACTTCATGCGGTTGAAATCCGCCAGCCGCCCAAGCTATGAGGCCTACAATTCGCCGATCCTCAATGATCGGCAGATAGTGCGCGTGCCCTCTGTTCTCGAGTTGGCCACCAGTCGCGTCTTTACCCGCGATCATCGAATCTTGGGGTGGTTGCCCTGCAGTGAGGTTGGTGCACTGGCGGATCGCGGCCCGTCGTAGCAGATCGGTCAGTTTGACTGTGTCGGTTTCCGGCGGAAGCGCGGGCTGCAGGATGTCGAACCGAACTGCAGTAATGAGCTTGTCCGCCTGCGGAGGCCGGGCGGTCGGCCTTGACACGTGACTGTCGGTCAACGTACCGAATGGAGCCAGGCGAGAACCGAGCGGAATCGCAAGGCCAGTACTCCGCACCTCAGCTGGCGTTCGCAGCAGTTCCTGAATCTGTAGGGGCTGGTCAGGGGCCAGTACGGAGGTCACGGAGCGAAAACTGGTGAGGGACTTGTCAATTCCCAGGGGCTCCCACTCCTGATGTCCCGCTCCCTCAAAGGTTGAGGCGACGCGGGCGGTGCAAACGCTGTCGGCGCGCCCGAAGTAGGGGATCTCTAGGGCGAGCTTTTCGAGCGCGGCTTTTTGGGCGGCTGGAAGTTCATCTTTCCACTGGAACGCGATTTCTCCATCACGCTGGAACACAGCGAAAGCATCGAACATGCGGTCGGTACCTGTGGTGGTGTCGGGATAGTAGTGGCGGGTATGAGACATCGTGTGCTCTGGAAAGTACACGCGCTCGGGCAGTTCAGCTAAGGCCGAGAGCAAGCCGTGAATATCGGCCGACGGCAGGTCAGGGCACCGCGTCTGCCACACCGAATACAGCGTTCGCAGCAACCGCCATGGGGACGGCGGAATCTCCACCATTGCTTGGTTGACCTGACTCGTCCACGGCGTCGCATGGAACCGTCCGAACGGGAACGAGAGCGCGAGAACAGTGGGCATTTCAGCTCTTCTTTCCCGACCACTCGACGGTGATCGGCTCGCCGTCGCCGAAGGAACCAGCCGCGGCAGCCAGCCCGGCTGTGATTCGCTGCTCGAGCTCTGTGGCGGAGGGCAATGGCGGTGTCGTATCGCGGCGTGGTCGGGTTTCGCTGATCATCTCCAGGTCGCACGCGGTGCGCAAGCGCAGATCACCGTCGAGGAACTGGCGGATTTCCCACAGCGCCAACGACTCCAGCAGCTCGGTCGCCGACTGCGGCAAGCCGTAGGACCGGATCAACCCGACATCCACCGCGAACGACGCCACGATCTCCTTGGCGGTCCACTCGACGCGGGTGAACGGCACCGAACCGTAGCCCTCGCTGGTGCCACCTCCGTCACCGTCCTTGTCCAGCTGGTGTCGGACGATGTCTGCCTTGCGGCCGCCGCTGACAGCCTTCTGCACATGGTGGGCTTCGATCACCGCCGACGTAACCCGAGGGAATCTCGGCTGTCCCAACCAATCCTTATGGGCGAAGAAGACGCCGTGCAGCAGACAGAACGGATCCAATTCGGCCACTGTGCGGACGATCCGGGCACGGTCGAGCGGAGTGTCCTTGGTGAGATTCATTCTTTCGGCGATCAGGGACCGGATCGTCTTGCCGTTCAGCGTCGCGGTGTGTACGAAGGGTGACGCTAGGCGGTGTGCTTCGAGTCGACTCGAGGTGAGGAAGTCGTCGGTGCCAGACCGGACGACGCGGACCCAGGGGAGCCCCGAAACCTCGTCCCGCGGGGCGTTCGCCGCGATGTTCCAGGCGGTTGCTTCCAATCGGTTGGCCATCGACTGCACAGATTCCACCAGCAACGAGGGGATCTCCTTCCCATCCTCGAACCGGTTGAACACGGCGGCACCGATATCGGGGAATCCGGTCGGCTGGAAGGTGCTACCCAACAGCGGTGCGAGCTCGACATCGTAGACATAGCGGTTGGTCATGCGGTGATCTCCTCGTCAGAGTGGGATTCGAGCTCGACAGCGGTGGGACGGTCTTCGAGTGGTACGGCGATCCGCGTCAGCGCTTGAAACCGGTCGCGGCGCTTGCTGCGCAATAGCAGAATTGCCGCTAGGTGGTCGCTGTTCAGCGCAGTGCTAGGGGTCGCGACAAATCGGAGGCCAGCTAGGCGAAGTCGTTGAGCGGCGTCTTCGAGTACCTCGGATGTGCGGCCGGCAGCCAGCAACGATGGCCACTCGAAGCCAGGGCACAGAGTGGCGAGGCGTCGGCTGCCGTCTTTCTTGCCGATCATGACCTGCTCGGTAGTGGTGAATTGCAGCAGTAGGTCGATGGCGGGGTCGCTGTTGACCTGGCGGTCTGTGTGTCGGTCGTCGACCTGCGTCCATGCTGCGTTGGGAGCCTCCGGCCACCGGACCGCGTCGAGTCCAGCTAGAAGGTTCGCGATCCGCTCGGACTCGATCTCGCCTCGTGCTACCGCGACGATGTCACCGACATCGATATCCAGACCTTTGCGGTAGGCGATCCGCGCACCCTTCACCGCTGATTTCGGTACCGAATGATCTGTTGGTTCGGCGACAGGCCGTGGTTGAGCCCGCCGCTTTACAGCCGACAGCAAGGCTGCGTAAAGACCGGCATTCAGGTCGGCGAGTCGAACAGCGTTGACATCACCCTTCCGGTCGTGGCCGGTCACGATGGACAGCGCGATTCTGAGATGGATGTCTTCTTGTCGGGCGGGCATGAGACCTGTCAGGACCCGGTGTGGATCAGGGAACCTGAGACCGGCCAAGGCTTCTCGGCTGGTGGTCGAACGGTCTAGTGCGCGACGAAGTTGACCGATCGATGCGAATACAGCGACGAGATCGGAGGGTTTGCCGGAGCCGGCGTGTTGATAGATAGCTTCCTTCAACGTGCTGAGGGTCGTCTCGATCGCCCGGGGTGGTTTAGTCCGGGTTACGGTCTCGATCCAGCGGTCCAGCGGTTCGAGGGTACGGATTCCCGGATGCTCGTCGATCTTGATTCGGCCCCCGTAGACCGCGAGAGGGCTTCGGCCGAGACGTTCGACGAAAATGTGTCGGCCGAAAGCCGTAATTCCGCGGGCGGTCCCCAGCGTCCCGCACGATCGGATCATGTCGAGGGCCGTATGCGCGGGCTGGTTTCTCCAGTCGGCCCGACCTTCGGTCAGAAGATGGTCGATTTCGGTTGCGGTCATCGGCTCGGACCATTCGGGTGTCCACTGTTCAGCAAGTGCCTTCTCGCCGAGCGCCGCGGAGTTGAATCCGGCTGCGGTCGAGCGGACTTGGAACGGCAGAGCGGCTCTGGCATACGCACTGCCGTGGCGACGGACAACCGCTGTCGAAAAGGAGGTCGTTCCACCGATCAGCAACAGGAAGGTCCACGGGTTGCCGATCGAATTAGACTCTTCGGGAGCGCCAACGCCGGATGGATCGTATTGTCCGAGAGACTCTTTGGGGAGCTGAACATCCGCTCGACCGGTCAGTGCGGCGTCGAGCCAGTCCACGCTGTTGCGATTCTCCAGCACAAGCTTGCTGAAACGGATGTAGGTGGCAGAAAGCTCGAGGCGGCCGAAGTTTCCACCAGTTCCGACGAGGCGGGAGTAGACCGGATCGCCATCAGTGAGTGCAACGGCGGTGTCGAGCCATTCGAGGGCATCGTCGGGCAACAGGTTGCGCGACAGTCGCAGCACGTCGTCCTTGGCGTCCTTGCTCCACAGCGTCGAATCACCCAGCAGTCCGTGCCGGGCACCTTCTGTCACGATGAGGCGACAAGCCCGCACCGCCGCCTGTAGTTGGACGAGCCGAGGATCGGAACTGTTCTCGACCCACGCGATGAGACCTTCGGCTGTGGCGCTCTTGCCGTTTCCCGCGAATCCAGAACCGGCGTTCCAGGGCGAGACGATCGGCAACGGCTGAAACTCAGCGGCAAGTTCCCTGATCAACTCGGCGACATTACTGAACCTGCTTGTCAGAGCGAATTCATCGCCCTGCCAATGCCCCGTCGCTTCGGCATCGAACTGGCGTGTGACCGTGCGCAGGACTCCCAGCGCGGACAGGTAGCCACCCAGGGAGGTGTTTCGGCAGCCAGGGAGATCGATTACCGGCATGTGCAGTCCTCTCCTTCGCGAGAAGCGTGCCAGTCAGCGGATCTGACGACGGCCTCGAGGAACCCGAGCCGGAAGGGGCCGAGGTCGGGCCGGTCACGCAGGTCGAGGGCGCGCTGGGTCAGCGAACCCTGTCCGAGCCTCAACGGCGCCAAAGTGAGATCAGCGGTCGGAATCTCGGTGCCGTCGGCCAAGGTCACCGCAGGAACCCTGTCGCCGCTCTGGATGCCGAGAATCGTTTTCGCGTCTTCTCCGTCGAGCGGCCGAACGGTCAGCCGGATCTTGCCGTGATGAGCCGTGACAAGGTAGACGATCAGTTCTGGCTCCTTCTGGTCGGCGAGTAGCTCGCATTCGGGGGAGTGGAGAACTAGTGCGCCTGCGAGCTCGTGTCGGAATCCAGGTCGAGCGTGGCGGAGCTGTTTTCTGCTCGGCGATTTCGCCCACACCGTGTCGCCGGTTGGTGGAGGTGTGTCAACCGAGGCTTTGCGAATTGAGTCCTGAAATATGTTGTGGGCCTTGCCGATATCGTGCAGTGCTGCGGCGGATATGCAGGCATCGAGGAAGGCGCTCGGTAGGAAGCGGGCGGCACCTAGGTCCTCGATCAGTCGAACGGCTTGTACCCGTGTGTCGTTCAGGTGCGTTGCCAGGTCGATCCAGCCCGCGCTACTCATACTCAGCGGGTCGTTGTCGCGGGCTTCGGAATCATCCGCGGTCGGCTGGTCAGCGACTGCGACCGGCACGACAGGTTGACGACTGGTCGGATCGAAACCGATTTCCGGCCGGTAGCCGCCAGAATGGCAGTCGAAAACCAGGACGGCGGAGGGTCGGACGTCACCCGTTTGTGCTTGACGCCAGCTGCCGTCTTCTTGATCCCAGATGTAAGCGGCAACAGTCTTTTTGGCGATGAGATCACGAACTTTGATCACCGGAGACGGACACAGTTCGTCTCGCGATACGGGCCGTCGATCAGCGTCCTCGCTCTTGGTGTCTGGCGCCCTACGCCACGCGACGGATACGGTGCGGTCGTCCTGGTCGCGAATGAACTGGCTCACATCGATGTCGTTGCCGAACAGGTCCGGCGACGTATCGAAGAGTTGCAACAGGTCTCGCTTGCGCAATACCGGATGTACGACAGCGGAAACCGAAACGCCGCAAGTACCGAGAGCCTCGCCCGTCACTTCCGTGCCTTCGAGTTCGAGAAGCTTTCGCGCTGATGCAGCAGTGTCGGCCTCGTTGTAGGGCAGTGCTGGTTTGTCGTCCGCCGGCTCGACCCACAGGACTCGGGCCGCAGTGGATTCGCCGTACCGATTGCACCGGCCAACACGCTGGACGATCGACGGCCATGGTGCTACTTCGGTAATCAGGGTTTCTGAGGTGATGTCGACACCGGCTT
This sequence comes from Nocardia sp. NPDC127606, assembly GCF_042671725.1. Lineage (NCBI taxonomy): Bacteria > Bacillati > Actinomycetota > Actinomycetes > Mycobacteriales > Nocardiaceae > Nocardia > Nocardia sp. NPDC127606. The sequence continues at coordinate 385,193 of NZ_JBHXWQ010000001.1, forward strand.
CGAGAACCTGAGTAGTGACGACGATCAGTCCTGCTTCGGACAGGGCCTTGGTGGTAGCGGCATCGATATGGCGTTCGCGGTCGTCGGCACGGAAACGCGAGTGAAGAAGCACGACCCCGGCGGCCGGCTTCCGCGCGACGAGGTCGCGGTAGACGGCTATCGCACGATCCACGGTGTTCAAGACAACAAGAGTTCTTGTCGCGGGACGATGCTCGAACAAAACCTGTGCTGCCAGCAGATGCGGATATGTCTTGCTGTCAGCGCCATCGAGCCCCAGGCGGACGATTCGGCGGACGGCTTCGAGGCGGCCACGCAGGGAGCTCGCCCTGTCCGCTTCGGCCAGCGTGACGTGTGTGAACTCGCGGCTGAAATCGATGGTGCGGAGCGCGGCATGGTCGACCGTCGCGGACATCCACATCGAATGGCAGGGAATCGCTGTTCCTAGCTTCTCGCGAAGCCCTTGCAACTGGAGGGAAGTGGGCAGTCCAGGACCCATCAGCTGGATCTCGTCGAAGACGAACTGAACGCCGGAATTGAGCAGTCCGAAGCTGATCGGCCAGGTGGTCCGGAACTCGGCGTATCCACGCATCAGCAACCGGGACAGGACCATATCCTGAGTGCCGATAAAGATTCTAGGCTTCGCCGGATCCATTACCCACTCGTCTCGATCTGGGTCTACGCCACCCATCAGCTGGTGTAGACCGGTGTCGGCGCCCAGGTTGTCGAGCCAGTTCCGCACCACTCCGTGGGTCTGGTTCACCAATGTCCGCTGAGGTAGAACGAACACCAGCCAGTGGGGTGCGTCAGAGCCGGTGTGGAGGCGTCGATACAGCCAAGGCAAGACTGCGGCCTGCGTCTTGCCTGAGCCGGTGGGGACTTCGAGTAGGTCGGGTAGCCCTTGCTCGGCCAAGCGTTGCTGATACGGGTACGGAACGTCGCTTGAACCTGTCGCACGCTGCGCGAATTCGACAAACTTCACTGGATCTGAACCCCTTCTCGGATGGACCACGGTCTATCACTGGCTACCGACATGAACGGTTATGGCGAGGATCCTGTATGTCAGCGATCCACTGGCCCCGAGTGACGCTTGCAGTCGGCCACGTTGTGCGTAACGATGGTCTGCCCCTCAGCTGGCCTGCGGGGACGGCAGAGGCCGGACTCCATTGCGGCATTATCGATTTTTGGTACGGCCGAGCTGATCAGCGATCACTCCGGCCTCTTCCGGCCGCAGCTCTATGACGCACGCGGGTGTGTTCTCCAGCCAGCGAAACCTGTCCAGCGGGCTTCTCTCCCCAGTCGCAGCAATTCGGGCCGTGCGCGCTGCCGTGCGTGACTCGCCTTCTTGCGGGTTCTGGGCTCGATCCAGCGATCCACCAACAGGGGCTGGCCTTTCCCTGCGGGTCAGTGTCCGATCCCAAATCTATAATGAAATAGATTGTCGATCGGTGAGCTCACGTTACTGCGCGCATGGAGGGTTGCGCAAGCATCTCTGGGCTGAAAAACAGTGCATAACAGTCGGTTTGGTCTGTGAGGAGGGCTGCTCGCTGCTGCCGTCCCAGGCGGCCGGGCCGTCGCTCCGCTTGGTGCGCAGCATCTGCCCATCGGCTGTGAGGGGTGAGTGGTCGCCGGGCTCGGGCAGGCTGGAGATTCATACACTGAAGCCTGTGGTTGGACAAGCTGGTAGCCAACGCCTGCCAAGACTCGGAATACGACTGGACGTGATGTGGGCACAGTCTGCGGTGCGCCCGTCGAGATCGCCCGGCGCCGGTTGTTCCTGTGTCTGCACTGTTCAAAGGGGTCATCTGGTGGGTGACGTGGCGTGGGTACGCGCCCGGACGACGACCGGTTGATATGAAGAATTGCTGTGTAGTCCTGGCCGGTTGCGGCACGCCAGGCGATTCAATGGAATAGTTGGTGCCGCACGCACAGGACCAAAGCGAAAGCGGGGATGTTGGTGACTTCGACGGAAGGTGTGAGCGGGCCGAAGCTGGCGAAGGACGCCGGTACGGCCACGCCGAGCACCCTGGAGCGTGACGTCCAGACTCTCGAGAAGGCGATCTACGAGGTCAAGCGGGTTATCGTCGGTCAGGACCGGCTCGTCGAGCGTTTGCTCGTGGGCGTTCTTGCGCGCGGACACGTGTTGCTCGAAGGTGTGCCGGGCGTCGCGAAGACTCTTGCGGTGGAAACCTTCGCCAAGGTCGTCGGCGGCTCGTTCTCCCGGGTGCAGTTCACCCCGGACCTGGTGCCGACCGATCTCATCGGTACCCGTATCTACCGGCAGGGCCGCGAGGAATTCGACACCGAGCTCGGCCCGGTCGTCGCGAACTTCGTGCTCGCCGACGAGATCAACCGCGCGCCCGCCAAGGTGCAGTCGGCACTGCTCGAGGTGATGGCCGAGCGCAAGCTGTCGATCGGCGGCAAGACCTACCCGATGCCCGATCCGTTCCTGGTCATGGCGACCCAGAACCCGATCGAGAGCGAGGGCGTGTACCCGCTGCCCGAGGCGCAGCGCGACCGCTTCCTGTTCAAGGTCGTCGTGGACTACCCCTCGGTCGAGGAAGAGCGCGAGATCATCTACCGGATGGGTGTGAGCGCGCCCGAGCCGAACCAGATTCTCGATCCCGAGGACATCATCCGCCTGCAGAAGGTGGCCGCCAACGTCTTCGTGCACCACGCGCTCGTCGACTACGTGGTCCGCGTGATCACCGCGACCCGCACGCCCGCCGAGTTCGGCATGGAGGACGTGGCGAGCTGGATCTCCTACGGCGCGTCCCCCCGCGCGAGCCTGGGCATCATCGCCGCGGCGCGCTCGGTCGCGCTGATCCGTGGCCGCGACTACGTGGTTCCGCAGGACGTCGTCGAGGTCATCCCGGACGTGCTGCGGCACCGTCTGGTGCTCTCGTACGACGCTCTGGCCGACGAGGTTTCGCCCGAGGACGTCATCAAGCGCGTGCTGCAGACGGTCGGCCTGCCGCAGGTCGCCCCACAGGCCAACGGTCAGGCCGCCCAGCAACCGCCGGTACCCCAGCCGCCCCAGCAGCAGCCTGTGCCGCAGGCGGTGAACGGGCAGCAGTCCCAGCCCGCCGGCTCCGTCGCGCCCCAGTGAGTGCGCCGGAACCCGTTGTCCGCGTGCCCGTGTCGTCTCATGCTCCGCCGTCGTTCCGTGCCGGTGAACTGACCGACCCGAAGCTGGCCGCCGCGCTCAAGACCCTCGAGTTGACCGTGCGGCGCCGCCTCGACGGCGTGCTGCACGGCGACCACCAGGGGCTGATCCCCGGACCGGGTTCGGAACCGGGGGAGGCGCGGCTGTACCAGCCGGGTGACGATGTGCGACAGATGGATTGGTCGGTCACCGCCCGCACCACCCATCCGCATGTGCGGCAGATGATCGCCGACCGCGAGCTCGAGACCTGGCTCGTCGTCGACCTGTCGTCGAGCCTGGACTTCGGCACCGGCCGGGTGCACAAGCGTGATCTCGCGATCGCGGCGGCCGCGGCGATCACCCACCTCACCTCCGGGGGCGGCAACCGGATCGGCGCCGTCGTCGCGACCGGTCAGGACCTGGTGCGCATCCCCGCGCGCAGCGGACGCATGCACGCCCAGACCCTGCTGCGCGGCATCGCCACCACCCCGCACGCCCGCGACGGCGTGCGCGGCGATCTCAAGGCCGGGATCGAATCGCTGCGCCGTCCGCAACGCAAACGTGGTCTGGCCGTGGTGATCAGCGACTTCCTCGGTGACGTCGACTGGCAGCGCTCCCTGCGCGCGATCTCCGCCCGCCACGACCTGCTCGCGGTGGAAGTGCTCGACCCCCTGGATGTCGCGCTGCCCGACGGTGGCGACGTGGTGCTGCACGATCCCGAATCGGGCCGCACCCGCGAGTTCAGCGTCACTCCCACGCTGCGCGCCGATTTCGCGGCCGCGGCTCGGGCCCAGCGTGAGCAGGTGGCCCAAGCACTGCGCAGCTGTGGCGCGCCGGTGCTGACCCTGCAGACCGATCGGGACTGGATCGCCGACGTGGTCCGGTTCGTGTCCACCCGGCGCCACAGCCTCGGCGCCCCGAGCGGGCGGGTGCCTCGCCAGTGAGTATTTCGCATTTCACGGCCGTCGTCTGGCTCGGTTTCCTCGCGGTCGTCGCCCTGCTCGTGCTCGGTTACGTGCTGGTGCAGCGCGCCCGGCACAAGCGGATGCTGCAGTTCGGCAACATGGCCATCCTGGAGCGGGTCGCCCCGTCGCGACCGAGCCCGATGCGCCATGTCCCGATCGCGTTGATCCTGGCGGGCCTGGTCCTGCTGACGATCGCCGCGGCCGGTCCGACCGCCGTGCAGAAGGTGCCGCGTAACCGCGCGACTGTTGTTCTGGTGATGGATGTTTCGCTGTCGATGGAAGCCACCGACGTGGAGCCGAACAGGTTGCAGGTCGCGCAGAAGGCAGGCAAGGATTTCGTCGACGGTCTGACGCCCGGTATCAACCTCGGTTTCGTCACGTTCGCGGGGACGGCCTCGGTGATGGTGTCGCCGACGACCAACCGCGAGGCGGTGAAGCACTCGATCGACAACATCAAGCTCGCCGAGCGCACCGCCACCGGCGAGGGCGTCCTCACGGCCCTGCAGTCCATCGACACCCTGGCTGCCGTGCTCGGTGGCGCCGAGACGCCACCCCCCGCGCGGGTGGTGCTGATGTCGGACGGCAAGCAGACCGTGCCCGACGACAAGGACGTCGACAACCCGCGGCACGGTTTCACCGCCGCGCGCCTGGCCAAGAACAAGGGCATCCCGGTCTCGACGATCTCCTTCGGCACCGAATGGGGCACGGTCGAGATCCCGGACTCCGACGGCAAGGGTTCACAGCGGGTGAAGGTGCCGGTCGACAACGACTCGCTGCGCGAGATCGCCGAGCTGTCCGGCGGCGACTTCTACACCGCGTCGTCGCTGGCCGAACTCACCGCGGTCTACGACACCCTCGAGGAACAGATCGGCTACGAGACCACGCGCGGCGATGCGAGCAGGCCGTGGCTGCTGTTCGGCATGTTGGCCATCGCGGCGGGAGTCGTGGTCAGTTTGCTCTATCGTCAACGCCTGCCCTAGCTCCCACCGCCCCGCGTTGTGAGCTGTCGCAACGGCGCGACCCTGACGCGGGGCGCACGAATCGGAACAGATAGGTTGGACCCTATGTCGAACGTCACATCCCGGTCGGTCCTGGTCACCGGCGGTAACCGCGGTATCGGTCTCGCGGTCGCGCAGCGTCTGCAGGCCGACGGCCACAAGGTCGCCGTCACCCATCGCGGATCGGGGGTGCCCGAGGGCCTGTTCGGTGTGAAATGCGATGTCACCGACAGTGATTCGGTCGATCGTGCGTTCACCGAGGTCGAAGAGCACCAGGGTCCGGTCGAGGTGCTGGTCGCCAATGCGGGCATCACCGACGACACCCTGCTGATGCGCATGACCGAGGAGCAGTTCACGAAGGTCATCGACGCCAACCTGACCGGCGCTTTCCGCTGTGCCAAGCGCGCCAACCGCAACATGCTGCGGGGGCGCTGGGGCCGGATGATCTTCCTCGGTTCCGTGGTCGGGCTGAGCGGTCAGGCCGGGCAGATCAACTACGCCTCCTCCAAGGCCGGCGTCATCGGTATGGCTCGCTCGATCAGTCGTGAGCTGGGTTCGCGCTCGATCACCGCCAACGTGGTCGCGCCCGGCTTCATCGAGACCGATATGACCAAGGATCTGCCCGATGATCTGAAGGACATGGCGAAGAAGTTCATTCCGCTGCAGCGACTCGGCCAGCCGGAAGACATCGCGGCCGTCGTCAGCTTCCTCGCCTCCGAGGACTCCCGCTATGTCACCGGCGCGGTCATCCCGGTCGACGGCGGCATGGGCATGGGTCACTGATCCGCTAACGGATTGCCCCGCGCCACCGACAAGGTGGCGGCAACCATACTGATTTCAGGAGAACCGAAAACTCATGGGCGGACTGCTCGAAGGCAAGACCATCCTGGTCACCGGCATCATCACCGACTCGTCGATCGCGTTCCACGCGGCCGCGATCGCGCAGGAGCAGGGCGCGAGGGTGATCATCACCGGTATTCCCGACCGACTGCGGCTCATCGACCGCATCGCCAAGCGGCTGCCGCAGGAAGTGCCGCCTGCCATCGGCCTCGACGTGACCAACGAAGAGGATCTGGCCGCGCTCACCGAGAAGCTGCGTGAGCTGGCGCCCGAGGGCATCGACGGCGCGCTGCACTCCATCGCGTTCGCGCCGCGTTCGATCATGGGCCCCGGCGCGCTGCCGTTCCTCGAGGGCCCCGGCCCCGATGTCGCCAAGTCGTTCGAGATCTCCGCGTGGAGCTACGCCTCGCTCGCGCGCGCCGTGCTCCCCGTCATGAACGAGGGCGGCTCGCTGGTCGGCATGGACTTCGATCCGCGCGTGGCCATGCCGTACTACAACTGGATGGGCGTGTCCAAGGCCGCGCTGGAGTCGGTGAACCGCTATGTGGCGCGTGAGGTCGGTGCCGCCAAGAAGGTGCGCTCCAACCTGATCGCCGCGGGCCCGATCAAGACCCTCGCGGCCAAGGCCATCGCGGGCACCGCGACCGACGATGCCAAGCAGCTCGTCCAGCTCGACCAGTACTGGGACGGCGCGTCGCCGATCGGCTGGGACGGCAACGATCCGCGCGCGGTCGGCAAGTCGATCGTGGCGCTGCTCTCGGATTGGCTGCCCGCCACCACCGGCTCGATCATCTATGTCGACGGCGGCGCCAGCCACAACATGTGGTTCCCGGAGAACATGTCCCTGAGCTGATGCCGGACGCCCTGCTGCTGCTGTCCTTCGGTGGTCCCGAGGGCCCCGAGGACGTGATCCCCTTTCTGGAGAACGTCACTCGGGGCCGTGGGGTACCCCCCGAACGGCTCGCCGAGGTCGCACAGCACTACCTGCATTTCGGCGGGGTCTCGCCGATCAACGCGTTGAATCAGCAGATCATCGCGGCGCTGGAGGCCGACCTCGCCGATGCCGGGCTGGATCTGCCGGTCTATTTCGGCAATCGCAACTGGCATCCCATGGTCGAGGACACGGTCGCGCGGATGACCGCCGACGGCGTGCGCTCGGCGCTGGTCTTCCCGACGTCGGCGTGGGGTGGGTATTCCGGTTGCCGCCAGTACGACGAAGACATCGCCCGTGCCCGCACGGCGGTCGGTGCCGGTGCCCCCGAGCTGGTGAAACTGCGCCAGTATTTCGACCACCCGCTGCTGATCGAGTCGTTCGCCGACGCGATCACCGCTGCGGTGCACCAGATTCCGGCCGATCGCCGCGACGGTGTGCGCCTGGTTTTCACCGCGCACTCCATCCCCGTCTCGGCCGACCTGTCGGCGGGCCCGCCGGCCGACGGCGGCCGCCTCTACAGCAGGCAGGTCGCCGAAGCCGCCCGATTGTGTGCCGCGGCAACCGGTTTCGCCGAGTACGACGTGGTGTGGCAGTCGCGCTCGGGCCCGCCGCAGGTGCCGTGGCTCGAACCCGACATCGTCGACCACCTGGATGTGCTGCACGGCAAGGGAATCGACGCCGTGGTGGTGTGCCCGGTCGGTTTCGTCTCCGATCATCTCGAGGTGATCTGGGACCTCGACAACGAAGCGTCGACCCGCGCCGCCGAGCTCGGCATGGCCTTCGCCCGCGCGGGGACGCCCGGCACCGATCCGCGGTTCTCCCGGATGATCGTCGAACTGATCGCCGAGCGCGTGAGCGCCGGTCCGGTACGCGAACTCGGCACGGTGCCCGGGTACGGCTGCACCGTCGACGGTGCCCTGTGCGCTCCCGGTTGCTGCGAACTGCCCGCGCGACCGGTCCGGCGCTGAACACAACCGGATAACCATTCTTCGGTAGCCCCCGGTTCGAGGAGTAGCCTTTTCACAGTTGCGCTCGACTGATCGGAGGATTTGTCGATGATTTCGCCAACGCCGCGCCGCGCTGCCGGGTTCGCCCTGGTGCTGGCCGCCGCCGCGCTCGGTCTGACCGGGTGTGGCGGGGACTCCGGCTACCAGACCCAGCCCCCGCAGCCCACCGAGCCCACGATCTCGCAGGCATCCGTCGAGGAATTGTGCGGCATCCTCGACGGGCAGAAGGGGACGTGGAAGGCGCTGGGCCCGCGGGTCGCGCGGGTGGCGTTCACCGGCGCGATGAAGCTGTGGACGGTCAACGACACCGTCGCCAACGCCGCGATCGCCTACAACCGCCACATCGTCGACACCGTCACCATCAGCACCTGCCCGCAGGTTCGCGACGCCACGATCAAGTCACTCGATGTCCCCGACCTGAAGGTCGCCCTCGGCGGATTCTGAACTGGCACTTCCCCCTTCGGCGCATCTCTGCGCTAGCATCGCCGCAGACCTTCGCCCGAAGGTCGGGTGATGTTACGGGGAGGGCCCGATGAACCATGCCGAAATGATGCTGACCGCACTGGCTCGGGGAGGTGGTCTTCTCACCGGCGATGACATTCTCGCAGGCGATGCGGAGACGGTGCTGGCCCGTCGTGGGGGCGGTAGCAGCGTCAGCGTCGGTGGTGGCGGGATCCCGGAGTGGGTCTGGTACCTGATCATCGGCGTTGTTGTGCTGATCGTGCTGATCGTGGTGATCCGCACGTTCAGTGGTTCCTCCGATCAGGCTGCGCCACAACAGATGCCGCCACAGCACATGGCACATCAGCAGATGGCACCCCAGCCGTACCCGGCGCAATATCAGCAGCCGTATCCGCAGCAGCAGCAGCCGTCCGGCCCCGGCTACCCGCAGGCGCAGTACCCGCCGCAGTATCCGCAGGGTCAGTACCCGCAGCCGTATCCGCAGCAGCAGCCGATGCCGTATCCGCAGCAGCAGCCGTATCCACAACAGCCGCAGTACCAGCAGCCTTACCGACACTGACGGATCGGCTCCGGCGCGCGCCACCGGACTCGGTGCCTACGCCTTCCGTCCCGAATGCGGGAAGGTCAGCCGTCGCGGCGGGCAGCGGCGTGGACCGCCACGAGGCGGGCCTCGCGGATCGTGTTCCACAGTGGGCGCAGCAGGGATTCGTGCGCCCCGAGCGCGGTGGCCGAGGTAGGTGAGGACGCCGGCTCGTGCTGAGCGACGGTGAGGATCGCGGCCACGTGATCGGCGGTGTCGAGAATCCGCTTGGCGCGCAACGGGATCGAGTCGGGGTAGGCGTGGCGCGCGTAGGCCGCGAGCTGGGCCTCGATCTGTTCACGCGGATCGTCGTCGCCGTTGCCGACCGAGGTGGTGTGCAGTTGCATCAGGGCGTCGGCGGCGTCGCGCACCGATTCGCGCATCGTGTACTCGGCCTCGCCGAGCGACATGTCGTGACCCGCGATACGGGGCAGATCGACGCCGTAGACCGTCCACTGCAGGGTGTCGTCGTCGTCCCACTGGGGGATCAGGCCGGTTCCCGGTTCGCCGGGAACACCGAGCAGCAGGCCCTCCTCGGCATCGATCGCGTCGGCCGCGAAGGCGGTGCCGACCGGCAGCCCGCGGACGTCACCCGGTGCGGGCAGGACCAGACGCAGCTGCGCCCCGGCCGGCGCCATCGCCTCGCGGATCACCTTGAGCAGTGGCATGGCTCCGTTGCCCGCCGCGCCGCGCGAGGTCCACGGCAGGTCCGTGCGTCCGCCGGTGACCGGGTCGCCCGCCGCTATGGTGTGGCGCGGCGCCCAGGCGTGCAGTGCCTCCAGCACGTCGTCGGGCGCGCTGGTACCGGCCAGCCAGGAGCCGGCCCACAGCGTCAGCGTGGCACTGGGAGAGCACATAATCATCGAGCATAAAGGTTCGCCCGCGATCGCGTGCGCGCACCGAGGTGGTCGATGGTGCCTACGCGGGTCACCGATTTCGGCGCGAGGACCCGCCTGACCTGCTGTGCGTTCACTCCGGCTCGGTCACGAAGTCGATGAGCCGCTCGACGGCGCCGATGAGTGGGGCTTCCAGATCCCGGAACGAGCCGACCGCATCGTAGACACGGCGCCAGCCCTGCTGTGGCGTTCCCCAGCCGAGGCGCGCGCAGATTCCGGTCTTCCAGTCCTCGCCGCGCGGCACTGTCGGCCAGGCGTCGATGCCGAGCGCGGCGGGGCGAACGGCCTGCCAGACATCGATGTAGGGATGGCCGGTCACCAGCACGTGCGGGCCGAGACCGGTGGTCAGGTGCGTCTCCTTCGAGCCGGTCACCAGATGGTCGACGAGCACCCCTACCCGCGCGCCACGGCCGGGTTCGAACTCGGTGAGCCGGGCGCCGAGATTGTCGAGGCCCTCGAGGTGTTCGACGACCACGCCCTCGACCCGCAGGTCGTGGCCCCATACCCGTTCCACGAGCGCCGCGTCGTGCACGCCCTCCACCCAGATCCGGCTGGTCCGCGCGACTCTCGCCCGCAGGCCCTCGACGCGGGTGGAACCCGACGCCGACCTCGTCGGCTGTTTCGGCGCCGTCGTGGTGGGCTTGGTCAGCGTGACCGGTTTCCCGTCGATCAGGAACGCGGCCTCCCGCATCGCGAACAACCGCACCGCCCCGCGCGCGTCCTCGAGTTTCACGAATTCGCCGTCGTAGCTGCGATCGAAACCGACTACGGCACCGCAGAATCCGCTCGCCGCGTCCTCCACCACCAGGTCGCGTTCGGCACTCACTGTCGGCACCGGCTTCTTCTTGGTCCGATCGTGTCCGGAATAGATGTCACCGTAGCTGTCTCGTGCACTCACGCCCCCGAAACTACCGCGCACAGAACGGAGTGCGCCGCACCGCCGCACCGGGACCGGCGATCACGCGAGCCCGCCCGCAAACCGGTCATCGGGGCTAGGCTGGCAGGGTGGCCGCAATAGTCTGGCTGATCGCGGGCATCGTTCTCGCGGCGGCGGAAATGCTCACCGGGGATCTCATGCTGCTCACGCTGGGCGTGGCCGCACTCGCCACGGCGGGTGTCAGCGCCGCCACCGACCTACCGGTGTGGGGCGACGCGCTGGTGTTCGCGGCGATGGCCGGTGTGCTGTTCCTCGGGGTGCGCCCGCTGCTGCGCCGCAAGTTCGGCACCCCGCCGCCCACCCCGACGAATGCCGATGCGCTGCCGGGGAAGTCGGCGCTGGTGCTCGAGCAGGTCGCGGAGTATTCGGGTCAGGTCAAGCTCGGTGGCGAGGTCTGGACCGCGCGTCCGCTCGACCCGAGTGAAGTGTACGAAGCCGGTGTGACTGTCTATGTGATGAAGATCGATGGCGCGACCGCCGTCGTCTGGAAGGGTCCCTAGCAATGGTTGCCTTGATCGTGGCCGCCGTCCTCGTCCTGTTGGTCGTGGTGGTGGTGTTCAAATCGATCGCCCTCGTCCCGCAGGCCGAGGCGGCGGTGATCGAACGGCTCGGGCGGTATTCGCGCACCGTGTCCGGTCAGCTGACGTTTCTCGTCCCGTTCGCCGATCGCGTCCGCGCGAAGGTGGACCTGCGCGAGCGGGTCGTGTCGTTCCCGCCGCAGCCGGTGATCACCCAGGACAACCTCACCCTGCAGATCGACTCGGTGGTGTATTTCCAGGTCACCAGCCCGCAGGCCGCTGTCTACGAGATCAGCAACTACATCGCCGCCGTCGAGCAGCTCACCGTCACCACGCTGCGCAATGTGGTCGGTGGCATGACCCTGGAAGAGACGCTGACCTCGCGCGATCAGATCAACAATCAGCTGCGCGGGGTGCTCGACGAGGCCACCGGCCGCTGGGGCCTTCGGGTGGCCCGCGTGGAGCTCAAGTCCATCGATCCGCCGCCGTCGATCCAGGAATCGATGGAGAAGCAGATGAAGGCCGATCGTGAGAAGCGCGCGACGATCCTCACCGCCGAAGGTAACCGCGAAGCGCAGATCAAGACCGCGGAGGGCGCCAAGCAGGCGGCGATCCTGACCGCCGAGGGCGGCAAGCAGTCCTCGATCCTGTCGGCCGAGGGTGAACGCCAGAGCCGCATCCTGCGCGCCCAGGGTGAACGTGCCGCCTCCTACCTGCAGGCCCAGGGGCAGGCGAAGGCGATCGAGAAGGTGTTCGCCGCCATCAAGAACGGCAAGCCGACGCCGGAACTGCTTGCCTACCAGTACATGCAGACTTTGCCGATGGTGGCCAAGGGCGATGCGAACAAGGTGTGGCTGGTCCCCAGCGATTTCGGCAAGGCGCTCGAAGGTTTCGCCCAGAACTTCGCCACCAAAGGCGAGGACGGTGTCTTCCGCTACGAACCGTCCACCGACGAAGCCCCGGTGAAGATCGAAGACGACACCGACGTGGCCGACTGGTTCGAAACCGCCTCGGACCCCAAGATCGCCGAAGCCGTCCGTGCCGCGGAAGCCACCGCCCGCACCCCCGTCGAAGGTTTCGATACCCCCGTAGCCCGGCCGAAAACCTCAGTGGCCAAGGGGGACCCGGAACTCCCGACCCCACCCCCGATCACCCCGGCGGAACGCCCCGCCGCGCGCCCCGACGATCCCTACGGTCGCCCCTGGCAGCCGCCGCAGCACGGCTGATCCTGTCGAATCCAGCAGAAACGGCCCCGGTGTGGACTTCCACACCGGGGCCGTTTCTGTCGTGCGGCAACATTGTCGGCTCAGTGGGGGAGGGGAAGGAGTTCCACGAGGGAGCCTCGGCCGGTGCCGGGAGGAAGGATGGCCAGGGCTTGGCAGGGGATGAGACCGGCCAGGTGGGGGGTGTGAGCGGGGCCCGTGCTGCGCCACACACCGCCGGGGTGTTGCTGGACGCCGACAATCCGGGTGGCTTCGCCTTCCATGACGCCGGCGTCGGAGAGGCGGCCCCACATGGTGGGCCCGGGGGTACGCAGGGTGAGGGCGTCGACGATGGCCGGGCCGACGGCCAAGAGCGCCGCGACGGCGGCGAAGGGGTTGCCGGGCAGACCCAGGAGGACTCGGCCGTCGGGGAGCTGGGCGACCAGGGTGGAGCCGCCGGGGCGGATCGCTATCCGTTCGACGATGATGCGGGCGCCCAGGTCGGCGAGCAGGGTGCGCAGGTGGTCGGCGGCGCCGCGACCGGTGGCACCGACCATGACGACCAGGTCGGCGTGGGATTTCAGGGTGAGCCAGGAGCGCAGCAGGTCGCGGCTGTCGGCGAGGTGCCACAGGCCGGTGCTCTCGATATCGCAGCAGCGCAGGAACTCCGGCATGACCGGGCCGAGGGAGTCGCGGGTCTCGCCCGGGCCGAGTGGGCCGACAGCGCGGATCTCGTCGCCGGTCATCACCACGTCGGCGCGCAAAGGGCCACGCACGGTGACGGTTTCGGCTTCGGCGCTGAGCGCTGCCGAAGCGAGTGCCGGTGAGACGCGGGCACCGGCGCGAGCCAATTCCGTTCCGCTGCTCCAGTGTTCGCCTTGGCGGCGGGTGTCGTCGCGCACCGGAGCGCCGGGCGCGCGCATCACCACCGGTTTGCCGGACACGCTCGTGGTGACGATGTGTTCGTCGCGCAGGGTCGCCGTGGTGCCCAGCGGGGTCGCCGCGCCGGTCGCGATCCGTACCGCCTCGCCGGGTGCCAGCACCACCGAGCAGCCGCGTCCGGCGTAGCTGACCTGCTGGTGTAGCCGCCACCATGGTCCGGGCCCCGCGACCGCGTATCCGTCCATGGCGGCGCTGTCCACTCGCGGCAGGGGAGTGCCCGCGGCGAGGGCGACAGCCAGGGTCGCCCCCACGGCCTCGGCCACGGGTCGTTCACGCACCGCGACCGGCTCGAGGTCGGCGGCTATTCGCGCGCGTACCAGACCCAGCCCGCATTGCACCGCCGGAACTACGCCCACCCGTGCGCTCGTCACTACGTTCCGCCTTCCGAGGACCCGTCACCGATACTGCGACTCATCGTGCGCATCACCGATTGCCTGCGATTTTCTGGGCAGTTGCCTCGCGATGACGTTGTGCTCACGGCAGCGCATGCGGCGCGGTGCGCAGTTCGGCGTCACGAGTGGGTGCTCGCGGGTTGCGTGCCCCGACGTCCGGGCGGTCAGCAGCAGGGGCAGGGCCGACGAGTTCGGTTCATGCTTCGGTGAGGGCGTTCGCGAGCTCGGCGGCGCGGTCGGCGATGGCGGTGCCCAGGTCGGCGGTGGTGGCGGTGCCGCCCAGGTCCGGGGTGCGGACCGTACCCGCGGCGAGGACATCGCAGACCGCGCGGTCGACGGCGGCGGCCGCCGCGTGCTCGCCCAGGTGGGAGAGCAGCATGGCCCCGGCGAGGATCTGGGCGACGGGGTCGGCGATGCCAAGGCCCGCGATGTCGGGCGCGCTACCGTGCACGGCCTCGAACATCGACGGCGCGTCCGCCGCGGGGTTGATATTGCCCGAGGGCGCGAGCCCGAGTCCGCCGGTGACGGCCGCGGCGAGGTCGGAGAGGATGTCGCCGAACAGGTTCGAGCCCACGATCACATCCAGGCGGTCGGGGTGGAGCACGATTTCGGCGGCGAGGGCGTCGACGTGCATCTGCCGGGTCCGCACCGTGGGGTACTCGGCGGCTACGCGCTCGAAAACGCTGTCCCAGTACGGCATCGAGTGGATGAGCCCGTTGGATTTCGTCGCCGAACAGAGCTTGCCCGAGCGTTCGGCGGCGCGGTCGAAGGCATAGCGGATGATCCGTTCGCAGCCGGTGCGGGTGAACACCGATTCCTGCAGGACGAATTCGTCCGGCCTGCCCGGGTTGTGGATGCCGCCGATCTCGGAGTACTCGCCCTCGGAGTTCTCCCGCACGATGAGAATGTCGAGGTCCTCGGCGGTGCGGTCGCGCAGCGCCGATTCCGTGCCGGGCAGCAGCCGTACCGGCCGCAGGTTGACGTACTGGCCGAAGGCGCGCCGCAGCGGAATCAGCAGGCCCCACAGCGAGATGTGGTCGGGCACCCCGGGGAATCCGACGGCGCCCAACAGGATCGCGTCGAACTCCGCGAGCTGGTCGGGCCCGTCGGCCGGCATCATCGCACCGGTCCGCAGATAGTTCTCACAGGACCAGTCGAACTCGGTCCAGCTGATTCCCGGCAGGACCCGGTCGAGCACCTTCACCGCCTCGACGGTCACGTCGACGCCGATTCCGTCGCCCGGAATGGTCGCGATCCGGTATGTGCGCACGCTGTCTCCCTAAACCTTGACGCCGATGTATTTGGTCTCGAGGAATTCGTCGATTCCGGTGAATCCGCCCTCACGCCCGAGCCCCGATTCCTTCACCCCGCCGAACGGCGCGGCCGGGTTGGAGACGACGCCCTGGTTCAGGCCGACCATCCCCGTTTCGAGAGCTTCGCAGACGCGCAGGCCGCGACGCAGGTTCTCGGTGAACACGTACGCGACCAGCCCGTAGGGGGTGTCGTTGGCGCGGGTGATCGCCTCGTCCTCGGTGTCGAACGTGGCGATCGCGGCGACGGGTCCGAAGATCTCGGTGTGGCACAACTCGGCGTCGTCGGGGACGCCGGTGAGCACGGTCGCCGGGTAGAAGGTGCCCGGTCCGTCGATCGCCGTGCCACCGAGCCGCACCTCGGCCCCCCGCTGCCGGGCGTCGGCCACGAGGTGTTCCACCTTGGCCACGGCATCGGCGTCGATGAGCGGCCCGACGACAACGCCGGGCTCGGTGCCACGACCCATCGGCAAGGCCGCCATCCGTGCGGCCAGTCGTTCGGCGAATTCCTCAGCGATGCCGCGCTGCACCAGAATTCGGTTCGCGGCCGTACATGCCTGGCCGATATTGCGCATCTTGGCGGCGAGCGCGCCCTCGACCGCTTCGTCGAGATCGGCATCGTCGAACACCAGTAGCGGTGCGTTGCCGCCGAGTTCCATCGAGGTGCGCATGACGGTGCGTGCGCACTGTTCCAGGAGGAGTTTCCCGATGGCGGTGGACCCGGTGAAGGACAGTTTTCGGGAGCGCGGATCGGCGATGAGCGGTGTCATCAGCGCGCCGGGGTCGGCGGTGGTCACCACATTGACCACACCGTCGGGCACACCCGCCTCGGCCAGGATCGCCGCGAGCGCCAGCATCGACAGCGGTGTTTGTTCGGCGGGCTTCACCACGCAGGTGCATCCGGCGGCCAGCGCGGGCGCGATCTTGCGGGCGCCCATCGCCATCGGGAAGTTCCACGGCGTGATGAGCAGGCTCGGTCCCACCGGCTGCTTGGTCACCAGAAACCGGGAACCACCCGTCGGCGCGGGCAGGTACCCGCCGTCGAGGCGAACGGCCTCCTCGGCGAACCAGCGGAAGAACTCCGCGGCATAGGCGATTTCGCCGCGTGCCTCGGTGAGCGGCTTGCCCATCTCGAGCGTCATCACCAGGGCGAGGCGTTCGGTGTCGGCCAGCAGCGCGTGGTGTGCGCGCATCAGGATGTCGCTGCGGGTACGTGCCGGGGTGTCGGCCCAGGCCGGCTGGGCGGCGGCGGCCGCGGCGAGCGCGTCGAGTCCGTCGGACGGACTCGCGTCCGCCACCGCGCCCAGCCGCGCGCCGGTCGCGGGATCGAGTACGGGCAGCGTGGCGACGGGCTCACGCCATCGGCCGCCGATGAACAACCCCCGCGGAACGCTGTCGATCGCGGCCCGCTCGGCGGCGCTCAGGTTGTCGAGCAGCTGCGCGCTGCCCCCGGACTCGTCCATGCGGTGCCTGCCTCCCGACGCGGTGGATCACCCATTGCTGTGAACCCTGCCGCCATGTTATGCATATTGTCAACAATCCGACAATAGACAATCTGGGGAGTCCTTGATGACCGAGCTGTCTCCCGTCCTGAAGCAGGCCACGCCCGTCCACGTCGACCACGGCGCAGGCTGCTACCTCTACGACACCGACGGTCGCCGCTACCTGGATTTCACCGCCGGGATCGGCGTCACCAGCACCGGGCACTGTCACCCCACCGTGGTGGCGGCGGCGCAGGCCCAGGTCGCCAGCCTGATCCACGGCCAATACACCACGGTGCTGCACCGGCCGCTGCTCGAGCTCACCGAGCGCCTCGGCGCTGTGCTGCCCGAGGGCCTGGACGCGCTGTTCTTCGCCAATTCCGGCAGCGAGGCGGTCGAGGCCGCGCTGCGTCTGGTCCGCCAAGCCACCGGGCGCCCGAACGTGATCGTCTTCCACGGCGGTTTTCACGGCCGCACCGTCGCCGCGGCGACCATGACCACCTCGGGGACCCGGTTCTCGGCGGGGTTCAGCCCGCTGATGTCCGGGGTGCACGTGGCCCCGTTTCCGACCGCCTTCCGCTACGGCTGGAGCGAAGCCGAGGCCACCGACTTCGCGCTGCGCGAGCTCGACTATCTGCTCGCCACCCTCACCTCGCCCGCGGAAACCGCCGCGTTCATCGTCGAACCGGTGCTCGGCGAGGGCGGCTACATCCCCGGCAACACCCGGTTCTTCCAGGGCCTGCGCGAGCGCGCCGACCGGCACGGCATCCTGCTGGTCTTCGACGAGATCCAGACGGGCTTCGGCCGGACCGGAAAGTTCTTCGGCCACCAGCACTTCGACGTGCGCCCGGACGTGATCACCATCGCCAAGGGGTTGGCCAGTGGCTTCCCGCTGTCGGGCATCGCGGCGTCGCGGGAGTTGATGGCCAAGGCCTGGCCGGGCTCCCAGGGCGGGACCTACGGCGGCAACGCGGTGGCCTGTGCCGCCGCGGTCGCGACACTCGAGGTGATCGAGGCCGAGGGTCTCGTCGACAACGCCGCCGTCCGTGGAGCGCAATTGCTCTCCGGCGTCGAGAGTCTCGCCACGAAGGCGATCGGGGACGTCCGTGGCCTCGGTCTGCTCGTCGGCGCCGAGTTCACCACGCCGACCGGCGAACCCGACACCGCGACGGCATCAGCCGCCCAGAAGGCCGCCGTCGACAAGGGGCTGCTGCTGCTCACCTGCGGCGCGCACATGAACGTGGTGCGCATGATTCCGCCGCTGATCGTCACCGAAACGCAGGTCGAGGATGCGCTGGCGATCTGGTCGGACGTCCTCGCCGAGCTGTAGTCCGCCGCGCTGTCCCCGCTCGGTTGCGAGCGGGGACTCGCACCACACCCGGGGCAATCCCGGAATCCCGCACCGCACAGGAAGCAGGAGCCGATGGCCCGCTACATGAGCATCACCCTCACCAAAGCCGGCGTCACCTGCCGGGCGCGCCTGCTCGACGACGAAGCGCCGCGCACGTGTGCCGCCGTCTGGGACGCGCTCCCGCAGGAGGGCGACGCCTTCCACGCCAAATACGCCCGCAACGAGGTCTACGCGCTGGTGCCCCGCATCACGGCGGCCCCGCATCGGGAAAACCCCACCGTCACACCGATTCCCGGCGATGTCTGCCTCTTCGACTTCGAACCGTGGGAAATCGGTAACCCCGCCTACGGCTACGAACCCGGTTCCGCCGCCCATCACGCCCAGGGCGCCACCGACCTGGCCCTGTTCTACGGCCGCAACAATCTGCTGATCAACGGCGACCTCGGCTGGGTTCCCGGCAGCGTTTTCGCCACCATCGAGGACGGCCTCGCGGACTTGGCGGCAGCCTGCAACGGGCTGTGGTTACGCGGCGTCGAGGGTGAGACGTTGGCTTTCGCCCGCGCCTGAGCGAGCGATCTCTCAGGAGTTCAGCACGAACTCGGCGTGCCTGGCGACCGCGAGGATCAGGTCGTCGGAGTGCCGGGGGCCGACGATCTGCAAGCCCACCGGCATTCCGGCGCGCGTCGTGCCGACCGGGATGCTGATGGCGGGCTGCTGCGTCATGTTGAACGGGTAGGTGAACGGGGTCCAGTCGGGCCAGCCGTGCAGTCCGCTGCCCGGCGGGACATCGTGTCCGGCTTCGAACGCGGTGATCGGCATGGTCGGGGTGATCAGGACGTCGTAGGCGGTGTGGAAGGTGCCCATCGTGATGCCGACTTCGGCCGCGACATGGCGGGCGTCGAGATAGTCCACGGCGCTGACGGCTTCGCCGCGAGCCCAGACCGCGCCCAAGCCGGGATCCACCTTCGCACGGGAGCCGGCCGGGAACTTCGACAGCATGGTCGCCGCACCTGCGGCCCAGAGGGTTTCGAACGCTTCGCGCGGGTCGGCGAAGCCGGGATCGACCGCGTCGATGGTCAGGTCGGCCTCGGCCAGCCGCTGCACCGCGCGCTCGACGATCTCGGCCACCTCGGAGTCCACCTGTGCGTACCCGAGCGTGGCGGAGTAGCCGACCGACAGCCCGCGCACATCCCGCTGCATCTCGCTGCGGAAGGTCGTGAAGGTGGGCGCCAGCGCGGTCGGGTCCCGCGGATCCGGCAGCGAGAGGATGTCCATCAGCAGCGCCGCGTCCTCGACGGTGCGCGTCATCGGCCCGGCGTGGGCGAGGGGTCCGAACGGGCTGGCGGGGTACAGCGGCACCCGCCCGTGCGTCGGTTTGAAGCCGACGATCCCGCAGAACGAGGCCGGAATCCGGATGCTGCCGCCACCGTCGGTGCCCACCGACACCGGCGTCATCCCGCCCGCCACCGCCGCCGCGCTGCCCCCGGACGACCCACCCGCGGTCGTCGCGGGATCGGCGGGATTGCGCGTGATGCCGGTGAGCGGACTGTCGGTGACACCCTTCCAGGCGATCTCCGGGGTGGTCGTCTTGCCGACGAACACCATCCCGTCCTCGCGCAGTCGAGCGGCGACCGGACTGTCCACCAGCCACGGCCCGCCCGCGTCGACGCAGGTGGAACCACGCAGGGTCGGCCAGCCTTCGGTCAGAAAGATGTCCTTGATGGAGATCGGCACACCGTCGAGTAAGCCGCGCGGATGGCCCGACTGCCAGCGCGCCTCGGAGTCCTTCGCCTGCACCAGCGCCCGGTCCGGATCGACCAGGCAGAAGGCGTTGAGCGCGCCGTCGCGGGCGGCGATGGCGTCCAGGCAGGCTTGCGTTGCTTCGACGGGGGAGAGCTGCCCGGCCGCATAGGCCGAGACCAACTGAACCGCCGTCATCACGGTGGGATCGGTGGGGAGATCGGGCTGCGTCATGGCGGGGCTCCTTCAGCCGGGCACGTACCCGAGCGTCTTGTCGACAACGTTGTCCAGCGGCAGTCCGGCTGCCCACCTGCCGAAATTGTCGGTGAATGCGCGGACGATCTCGGTGCGCCAGCCCTGGAAATCGCCCGAATTGTGTGGCGTGAGCACCACATTCGGCAGATCCCACAGCGGATGACCGGCGGGCAGCGGCTCCGGATCCACCACGTCCAGTGCGGCCGCGGCGATCGAACCGTTGCCGAGCGCGGCCACGAGAGCGTCGGTAACCACTAGTTCCCCGCGTCCGACATTGACAAACCTGGCATGCGGTTTCATCGCCGCGAACGCGGCGGCATCGAACATGTGCCGGGTCTGCGCGGTGAGCGGCGCGATCGCGATCACGTAGTCCGCGCCGGGCAGTTCGGCGTGCAGGTCGTCGCTGATGGTGCCGAAATCCGGGTCACCGGCGCGGGCGCGGCGCCCGACCCCGCGCACCGTCATGCCCGCGGCGCGCAGCAATCGCGCGATGGTCCGGCCGATCGAGCCGGTCCCGACGATCAGTGCCGTTGCCCCGGCCACGCGTTCGGATTCTCGGTGCCGCCACTCGTGCCGCTGCTGCAACCGGATCGACCCGGGCAGGTCCTTGGCGAACGAGATGATCTGTCCGAGGACATATTCGGCGATGGCCGTATCGAAGACGTTGCGGGTATTGGTGACCACCACCTCGGATGCGCGCAGTTCCGGGAACATCACCGGATCCACGCCGACGCCGCCCATGTGCAGCCAGCGCAGGCGATCGGCGCTGTGCCACGCGCCGGGGACGGCGCGAGTCTGGAAGTCGTAGACGAACAGCACATCGGCGCCGTGTAGCGCATCGGCGAGCCCGTCGGCCTCGGTGTAGCGCACGTCGGCGCGCTCGGCAACGGGGGCCATGAGGTCCGATTCGGGCACGCTGTCACGATGTAGGACGGTGACAATCGGCCCGTTTTCCACATTGACACCGTACGATCAGATCGTATGATTGTCAACAATCCGATCGTGTTCGGAGGTCTGCCCGGCTGAGCGCGAGAGGGGCCGCAGTGGAGTTCAGCTTCCCGGACATCGACGGGCCGGTAGCCCAACGAGGTATCGGCGTGATCGCGCCGTTCGACCTCGCCCTCGAACGGGAACTGTGGCGGTGGGCGCCCCTCGAGGTGAGTCTGCACCTGGCCCGAACACCCTATGAACCGGTGCCGGTCTCCCTGGCGATGGCCGAACTCGTGTCCAACCCGCTGCATCTCACGGCGGCCACCCACGACGTGCTGCACGTGGAACCGGAAGTCGTTGCCTACCTGTGTACTTCGGGCAGCTTCATCAACGGGCTCGCCTACGAGCGATCCCTGCGGGAAACGATCTGCCTGGCCGGTGCGCCGGACGCGGTGACCACCTCCGGAGCCTTGGTGGAAGCGATCAAGCACCTCAACATCACCCGCATGTCGGTGATCACCCCGTACGACGAGATCCTCACCGGCAAACTGCACGACTTCCTCGACGAAGCGGGCTGCACCACGATCAAGTCCGATCACCTCGGGCTCGGCGGCGGTATCTGGAAGGTCAACTACCGCACCATCGCCGAACGGATACTCGGCGCCGACGACCCCCGCTCGGAAGCGATCTTCGTCAGCTGCACCAACCTGCCGACCTACGACGTGATCGAGCCACTCGAACAGGCGCTCGGCAAACCCGTCCTCACCGCCAATCAACTGACCATGTGGGCCTGCCTCGGCCGGATGAAACTCCCCATGATGGGCCCAGGAAAGTGGCTCGTCAATGTCTTCTGAACGGAGCGAGATGCACACGCCGACCATCGGATTCATCTACCCCGACCACGCCGCCGAGGACGACTACCCCCGCGCCGCGGCCCTGCTCGGCGCCGCGCTGCCGGTGGCCCACATCTACGGCACCGACCTGCACGCCGTCCCCGAACTGCTCGATCTGGGCAGCCCGGAGAAGCTGAGCCACGGCGCGTCGTTGCTCGCGGCCGCCGACCCCGCCGCCGTTGTCTGGGCGTGCACCTCGGGCAGTTTCGTCTACGGGCAGGAGGGTGCGCGCGGTCAGGTCGCGAGCCTTGCCGAGGCGGCGGGAGTGCCCGCCTCGAGTACGAGCTTCGCGTTCGTCGAAGCGGCCCGGGCGCTCGGCGTGCGGCGCGTGGCCGTCGTCGCGAGCTACCCCGAGGAGGTGGCGCGGTTGTTCGTCGACTTCCTCGCCGACGCGGGCATCGAGGTGGTGTCGATGTCGAGCGCCGGGATCGACACCGCCGCCGAGGTCGGCACCCTCACTCCCGATCAGGTCCTGACCCTGGCCGTCACCAACGATCACCCCGACGCCCAGGCACTGCTCATCCCGGATACGGCGATGCATACTCTCGAGGTGCTCCCGAAACTCGAAGCCGCGCTCGGCAAGCCGGTGCTGACGGCGAACCAGGTCACCATCTGGGAAGGTCTGCGGCTGGCCGGGGTCACCGCGGTCGCTCCCGAGCTGGGCGCGTTGTTCGCGGAGGGGAGTCGCCATGTCGATCATTGATTTCGAGCCGGTCAACCAGCAGTCCACCGCGGAGATGATCGCCGACCGCCTGCGCGAGGCGATCATGCGCGGTGCGCTGGCGCCCGGCGCCCAGCTCGGCGAAGCCGACCTGGCAACCAGCTTCGGCGTCTCCCGTGGACCCGTGCGCGAGGCCATGCAACGCCTCGTGCAGGAGGGCCTGCTGTTCAGCATCCGCAACCGCGGCATCTTCGTCATCGAACTCACCACCGATGACGTCATCGATATCTACCGCGCCCGCACCGCCCTGGAGGGCGGCGCACTCGACCTCATCCTCGACGGCCGCCGCGACCTCGCCTACGCCGCGCTGCGACCCAGCGTCACCGCCATGCGGCTCACCGCCGAAGCGGGCGATGCCGCCGGTGTCTCCGACGCCGACCAGGCCTTCCACGAAGCCCTCGTCACCGCCGCCGACAGCCCGCGCCTCGTCCGCGCCGCCCGCACCCTGCTCATCGAAACCCGCATGTGCCTGGGCGCTCTCCAAACCACCTACCCCGACCTGCGCGAACAAGCCCGCGAACACGTCGAACTCCACGAGGCGATCGGCGCGGGCTCGCCCGAGCGGGCCCGCGCCTTGCTCGTGGAGCACATGGACGACGCGGTGCGACGCCTGCGCGACCGCTAGCTACGTTGTCCCCGGTTGTCGCGTCTGTCCGTCGGGCCGACCGGGGAGCGGGCGAGGTGCGAGGCGATGGTGCGTGACGGGCAGAATGGACGCGTACGAACACCCCCGACTCCCACCAGGAGCACTCGTGGACAGTGAACAGCGGACGCGCGCACAGGCTTTCGTCGATCTGCACCGCGAAGGCTGCTTCCTGCTGCCGAATGCCTGGGATGCGGGGAGCGCGCGGATCCTGGAGTCGGTGGGATTCCCCGCCATCGCGACCACCAGTGCGGGGGTCGCCTTCTCGTTCGGTCGCCCCGATCACGACTTCTTCACCGAGCACGGTGCGCACGGTCGCGTCGATCGGTCGACGATGATGCGGCGGATCCACGAGATCACCGGTGCCGTGCGGGTGCCGGTCAGCGCCGACCTCGAGGAGGGGTACGGACCGGACGCCCAGGAAGTGGCGACCACCCTCTCCCTCGCCATCGACGCCGGTGCGGCGGGCGGCAACATCGAGGACTTCACCGGTGATCGCACCACCCCGCTGTTCGACGAGGTACACGCGGTGGACCGGGTCCGGGCGGCGCGCGCGGCGGTGGCCGCCAGCGGTGCGCCGTTCGTGCTCGTCGGCCGCACCGACGCGCTGCTCGTGGACGCCGGTCTCGACGAGGCGATCCGCCGCGCCAACTCCTACCTCGCCGCCGGCGCGGACTGCGCCTTCGTCCCCGGGGCGGCCGACGCCGCCACGATCGCCACCCTCGTCGACGCGCTCGACGGACCACTCAACGTCGTCATGGGCCTGACCGGTGGCGGTTTGTCCATGGCCGAACTCGCCGACCTCGGCGTCCGCCGGGTCACCGTGGGCGGCAGCATCGCCCGCCTGCTCTACCGCCACCTCCTCGACGCGGCCACCGAGCTGTCCGAGCACGGCACTTTCACCTACGGCGACGCCCAACTCACCCAGACGGCTCTCAACGCCCACTTCACCGACCGCGCCTGAGCGGTGAACCCGCTCGTCGGTCTCGATCAGGAAGTAGGGCGGGCACCTCGCAGGTCGAGGAGCATGCCGAGGTACCCCATTTCCTGACTTTGGGATTGGGCCATGGCGCGGGCGGCCTGTTTCACCGGACCCGAGGCGAGCAGGGTGTCGGCGGCGCGGGCCATCGTGACGCCGCCCGCGTGGTGGCGGTACATCAGTTGCAGGAACAGGGTTTCGGCGTCGGCCGCGCGGGCCGCGGCGAGGGTGTCGAGGTCGGCGATGGTGGCCATGCCCGGCATCGTGGTCGGCGCGGCGGTCGAGTGGTGGTGGGTTCCCGCCATCCAGGTCATCGGGACGTCGGCGGTGGGTGCGGCGCCGGCGAGTTGGGTCCAGCCGAGCAAGGTGCCGATCTCCACCCGCTGGGTGTCGGCGATCTGGTCGGCCAGCCTGCGCACGGTGGGATCCACGGCCGGGTCGAGGCGCTCGGTGAGGATCAGCGCCTGCTGGTGGTGAGCGGTCATGTCCTGGACGAAGCCCAGCTCCGTCGTGGTGAGAACCGGTGCGGGCGTGGCTGTCTCGGTGACGAAGAGCGGTCGCAGGGCCGCGCCGAGTGCCAGCAGGAAGAGGACGGCGGCCCCGGTGAACGCCAGGCGGATCACCCGGTTCACGGTCACGACCCGACCGTGGACTGCTGATTCGCGGGCGGTGTGTACACCGCGTTGTCGAGCTGCAACACCATGAACCCGTTGTCGGAACAGGTGACATACAGCTGATCGCCACGCCACTCCGGCGGCGACAGGCACCAGTCCGTGGACAGGTCGCCGAACGCGATATCGCCTGCCCGAGCGGTCAGTACCTGCGCGGGATCGAACAGCCCTTCGGCCATCGACCGCAGTGCCGCCGGGGCGCTCATCACCGGGATGCCGATGATCGAGGCCAGGGCGTGGGGTGAGTTCCAGATCTCGAGATTGCGTCCGGTGCGGGCAGGCGGGTTGAAGTAGGCGATCTCGCGGATGTCGCCGGGATCGCGGACGTCGAACACCCGGATACCGGAGGAGATCCAGCCGCAGGCCAGTGCGGTCGGGTCGTCGGGTCGGTCGGCGGTGCAGTAGTGCGATTCGTAGGAGAACGCCGAACCGCCCATCGAGGAACCGATGCCCGCGTCGATATTGCCGGGCAGGTTGATCTCGAGTTTGATCTTCGCGGTGATCCTGGGCGCGCCGTCGTCGGATACATCGATGAGTTTCACGCCACCGGAGCCGCCCTCGTCGACGGTGAACAGGTGGGGCACACCGTCATAGGTCACGGGCACGCTGTGCTGGGTGGCCCAGCCGTCGGTCCAGAACGTGCGGCCCAGATGCGGCACGTGTGGATTCGGGTCGCGGCGTTGTACCGCGCTCACGTCGAGCACGGTGAATCCGCCCAGTGCGGAGATGTAGAGCCGGTTTCCGTCGGGACTCACTCCGAGCCCGTGCGCCTCGATCCCCGTCAGCCCCTGCCAGATCACCCGGGGATTCGCCGGATCGGTGAGGTCGATCGCGCTGAGAAAGCCGGGCACCAGGCCCGACGCCCAATACGTGCGTCCGTCGGGGGAGAAGCCGCCCTCGTGTGTCGTGATCGGCAGCGGCATCAGCAGATTCGAGCCGGTCCCGGGATTGAGCAGCCGGGGATGCGCGCAATCGGAGATGTCGTACACCGACAGGTATCCGGCTCCGATGCCGACCGGCACACCTGTCCCGACGAGCAGTTTGCGAGTCGTGTTGACCTTCAACGTCTCCCAGGTGCCCGCCAGCATGGCGGGTTCCGCCAGCGTCGCGGTCAGCCTCGGATTCGCCGGATCGGAGACATCGAGGACCTGGACGCCGGGGTGCTCGCTGAGCATGTTGCCGGGGAAGAAGGTGCCCATGTAGGCGCAGTGCTCGAAACTGGTGGAGGTGATGCCCGCTCCGCGCCCGGCGTAGCCCCCGACCATCGACATATTGCAGCGATAGCCCTGGGTGCTGCGCCCGCTGTCTCGGTCACCGGCGGGGACGTCGCCCTGCAATCCGGTCTCCGGCAGCGAGCCGGGTCCACAGTCGGCCCGCGGCACCGCCGTTCGGCCCACATCGAGGAATTCCTGCACCGCGCCGCTGAGGTCGGCGCCGAAATCGGCAGACGCACCGGACGGCAGGCCGACGGCCACTAGTGCGGCGATCGCGGCTGCCGCCACAGACCGCACCAGCGAATGTCGCAGGCGACGCGGCGGTGCCGCGCCGTGGTCGCCCGGCCGGATCGCGTGCTCGGCGTGTGGTGGGGTGTCGGTGTGCGGACGTGGTGGCATCGTTGCCCTCCCGAATCAATGACGCGGACAACGCAACTGGCTCAGACAGTTGTGCCGCATCACGAATAGTAAGGCGGTCGAATGGTTGCCGAGGGGTGTTTCGGGGAACAGGGTGTTGGGCGGGGCTCGGGCTTACCTCGGGTCGCCGCCCATACGCTGTACGGTTGCTCTGCACGACCAGCGCGTCTGAAAAGGCGGGGAGTTTCCGCGATCGGAGAGGACTCGGACCCATGTCGAACGATGTCGTAGGAAGTTCCGGCACCGCACCGCCGCCGGGCGGATCGGTAACCGGCGGATCGCCGGGCAAGCCCAGGCTGGATCTGCTCATCTTCTGCGCCACCGCGATCGGCGCGCTCGCCTTCGTCGCCTGGGGTGTCCTCGACGACGAGGGCCTTGCCTCCGCGGCGAGCGGCGCGCAGAAATGGGTCATCACCAATACGGGCTGGTTGTTCGTGCTCACCGCCACCGCGTTCGTGGTGTTCGTGATCTGGCTGGCGGTCAGCCGCTACGGCCGGATCCCGCTGGGCGCCGACGACGAGAAGCCCGAATTCCGCACCGTGTCCTGGATCGCGATGATGTTCAGCGCCGGCATGGGCATCGGCCTGATGTTCTGGGGTGTGGCGGAACCGCTGTCGCACTTCGTGAACCCGCCGCCGCACACCGCCGAGCCCGGCTCACCGGCCGCCGCGGAAGTCGCCATGGCCACCACGCTGTTCCACTGGACACTGCACCCGTGGGCGATCTACGCCGTCGCGGGCCTGGCCATTGCCTATGGCACGTTCCGAAAAGGCCGCTCGCAGTTGATCTCCTCGGTGTTCCGCCCGCTGCTGGGCCGGCACGCCGACGGCATCGGCGGCCGGGCGATCGACATGATGGCGATCTTCGCGACCCTGTTCGGCTCGGCAGCCTCCCTCGGCCTCGGCGCCCTGCAGATCGGCGCGGGCATGGAGTTCAACGGCTGGATCGACGGCATCGGAAAGATCGGTCTGGTGGCGATCATCGCGGGCCTGTCCGTGGCCTTCGTGCTGTCGGCGGTCTCGGGTGTCGAACGCGGCATCCAGTGGCTGTCCAACATCAATATGGTGCTGGCCCTTGCCATCGCGGCGTTCGTGTTCATCGCAGGCCCCACACTGTTCATCCTCAATATCCTGCCCACCTCGATCGGTGACTACATCGAGTACCTGCCGACCATGGCCTCGCGCACCGGCGCCGGTGACGACGCGATGCAGACGTGGCTGTCGAGCTGGACCATCTTCTACTGGGCCTGGTGGATCTCGTGGACGCCGTTCGTCGGCATGTTCATCGCGCGGATCAGCCGCGGCCGCACCATTCGTCAGTTCGTCACCGGCGTGCTGCTGGTGCCGAGCGTGGTGAGCCTGCTGTGGTTCGCGATCTTCGGTGGCGCGGGCATCTTCGAACAGGCGCAGAACGGTGACCTCACCGAACCCGACGGCTCGGTCGACTCCAACTTCGCCCTGTTCCACCTGCTCGACCAGTACCCGATCACCTCGGTGACCACGGTGGTCGTGATGATCCTCGTCGCGATCTTCTTCGTCTCCGGTGCCGACGCGGCCTCCATCGTGATGGGCACCCTGTCCGAACGCGGCAGCATCGAACCGTCGAAGTGGGTCGTCATCTTCTGGGGCGCGGCCACCGGCGCGGTCGCCGCGATCATGCTGGTGATCGCCGATTCCGACAATCTCGGCGGCGCATTGACCGGCCTCCAGGCGTTGACCACCGTGGTGTCACTGCCGTTCCTGGTGGTGATGGTGGCGATGTGCGTGTCGCTGTACAAGGATCTGCGCGACGACCCGCTGATCCTGCGCATGGATCGTGGCATCGAGCTGGTCGAGGGTGCGGTCGACCAGGGCACCGAACTGCACGACGGGGATTTTGCCCTCGTCACCGAACCGTCGGCGGAGGAGCCGCAAGGTCCGACCCTCGACAAGGGCGAGCCCCGGTCCGCTGATCGAGGCTAGTCGCTAGCGTCGAATCCGGCCTGCGCCGAGGACAACTCGGCGCAGGCCAGGCGCAGGCGATCGCGCAGTGCCTCCGCGGATTCGGCAACGGCTGCCTGGGCGCGGACGTAATCGGCTCGGCCGGTGGGGGTTTCGATGCGGACGGGTTCGTACCCGAAGTCGGACAGGTCGTAAGGACTGGCGCGCATGTCGAGTTCGCGTGCGGTGCAGGCGAGTTCGAAGCAATCGAGCAGCAGGTCCGAGGAGATCAGCGGCGCGAGCTTGAAACCCCACTTGTAGAGATCCATATTCGCGTGCAGGCACCCCGGCTGCTCCCGCTGCACCTGGTCCGCACGAGTGAGCGGTTCGGCATTGCGCCCCACCGCCTCCGGGGTGAAGAACCGGAACGCGTCGAAGTGCGTGCACCGCAACGACATCGACTCCACCACCGTATCCGTCCCCGCGTGTCCCAGACGCAGCGGAACCTGCTGATGCCGCACGTCATCGGTGCGATAGACCATCGCCCATTCGTGCAGCCCGAAACACGACAACTGCGCCGGACGACTCGCTGTCGCGGCGAGTAGTCCGGACACGAACCCGATCGTGTCGCGCCGCTTGGCGAGATACGCCGGGTCGGCAGTGAAGACACCCGGCTCGTCCGGCAGCTCGCAGTACCCCCGCGCACCCCGATAGTCACCCGCGTCGCGCAGCCCGACCCCGAACCCCGGATGCCACCGACGCAGCTGCGACGGCTTGTTGCCGTAATAAGTAAACAAGAAATCGATCACCGGGTGGGTGGTTCCCGCCGCCCGCCGCTCCAGATACGGCCCGACCAGCCGATCGAGCCGGTCTCGGTGTGCGCGCGCGGCGACCCGCCACTCGACCGCCGGCAATACCCGCAGGTCGAGAGCGTTGTCGAGGTCGCAGTCCTTGCTCACCTGGACATTCTCCCGCACCGGCTTTCCCTGGTGGATTCGCCCTGACAGGCGGCCGCGGGCCACAGCACGGCCGGTGAAGGGTGGTGTGCTGGGCGCTCGGGGTCAGTCTCCGAACTCGGCCCCGGCCTCGTGCGTCAGCGCGCCGGGGGTGCTGACGGGAGCGGACAATGATCCGGCGAGCATGTCGATGATCTCTGCCCATGCCCGCGCGTCCGCGGCCCGCGCCTCACCCGCCTCCGCCGCACGTTCGTGGTCGGCCAGGAGTGCGAAGAGCATCGTGGTCAGTGCTCGCAATCGGCGCACCCGCAGCCGTGGTGGCAGGGTGGTGAGCTCTCGGTCCAAGCCCTGCATGATGACGCGCACCGACGTGCGGCCCGCACTGTCCAGGTTGGCCGCGTCGGAGACGGCCGGGTGCGGGTGGATCTGTTCGAGAAATCGCGCGTAGTGGCGGATCCCGTGCCGCTCGCCGAGCTCGAACATGGGCACCACCAGGGCTTCGAGTAGCCCGTGCAGGCCCGGCGGTCGGCTCGCGCCCGCTTGTTCGGCGAGCAGTTCCAGTCGCCGCACCTCCAACGTCGCCAGCCGGAACTCGACCACTGCTTCGATGAGTCCGTCGCGGGATCCGAAGTGATACTGGATCGCGGAATTGTTTCGCTGACCTGCGGCGGCGGCGATATCGCGCAGCGGTACCGACCGTCCGTGCTCGGCGATCAGACGCTCCGCCGCGACGATGATGCGTTCCCGCGCTGCTGTCCCTGCCACAGTCCGCACAGTAGCCGTCCCACGGCAAGAATGAGAACTGATCCTTGACAGTTAAGCAATAGTTCTTAAAACTGCGTGTGACCGCAGACACATGCGGCGACATTCGGAGAGGAACTTGCGCCATGATCCTGGATACCTTCCGGCTCGACGGTCGCGTTGCCATCGTCACCGGAGCGGGCCGCGGCATAGGCGCGGCCACCGCGCTCGCGCTCGCCGAAGCCGGTGCCGACGTCGCCATCGCCGCCCGCACCACCGAACAGCTCGATGAGGTCGCCGGGAAGATCCGCGCCCTGGGCCGCCGTGCCGTCACCGTGTCGGCGGATCTGTCCGACCTGGCCGCGGTGAAAGCCTTCGCCGACACCGCCGCCGCCGAACTCGGCCGCATCGACATCGTGGTCAACAATGTCGGCGGCACCATGCCCAACACCTTCATGACCACCTCCCCGGAGTTCCTGGAGGACGCTTTCCGCTTCAATGTGTCCACCGCGCACGTCCTCACCCAGGCCGCGGTGCCGCACCTGCTGGAGTCGGACAACGCCTCGGTGGTCAGCATCTCCTCGATGATGGGCCGCACCGCGGGCCGTGGCTTCCTCGCCTACGGCACCGCCAAAGCCGCCCTCGCGCACTGGACCCGGCTGGCCGCTACCGACCTGTCGCCACGCATCCGCGTCAACGCCATCGCGGTCGGGTCGGTACTGACCTCCGCGCTGGATGTCGTTGCGAGTCAGCCCGAGATCAAGGCCACGATGGAAGCCGCGACCCCGCTGGGTCGACTCGGCGAGCCCTGGGAAATTGCGGCGGCCATCGTCTACCTCAGTTCACGGGCGGGCAGCTACGTCACCGGCAAGATCGTCGAAGTCGACGGCGGCATCGAAAGCCCGAACTTCGAACTCGGCCTGCCCGACCTGTGATCCACTCCCGCGCAAAGGATCTGACATGACCTACCGTGTAATCCAATGGAGCACCGGCAACGTCGGTGCGCGAGCACTGCGTTCCATCATCGCCCGGCCCGAACTGGAACTCGTCGGCGTCTGGGTATCGAGCTCCGCCAAAGCCGGGAAGGACGCGGGCGAACTCGCCGGGCTCTCCGTCGACACCGGCATCATCGCCACCACCGATGCCGACGCCCTGCTGGCCATGAAACCCGACTGCATCGTGCACACCGCCATGGCCGACGACCGGCTGATGGAATCGGTCGAGGACCTGAAACGGTTCCTGCGCGCCGGCATCAACGTGGTCTCCAGCAGCCCTGTCTTCCTGCAATACCCGTACGGAACCCTGCCCGACGAGGCGATCGCCCCGATCGTCGCGGCCGCCGAGGAGGGCGGCGCGTCCCTGTGGGTCAACGGCATCGACCCGGGCTGGGCCAACGACTGGCTGCCGCTGCTGCTCTCCAGCGGCTCCGAACGGATCGACCGCATCATCTGCTCGGAGATCATGGACTACTCCACTTACGACAATCCCAAGGTCGTCTTCGACATCATGGGGTTCGGCAGCGATCTCGACGTCCTGCCCATGCTGCTGCAACCCGGCATCCTCACCCTTGCCTGGGGCAGCGTCATCCGGCAGCTCGCCGCAGCGCTCGATATCGAACTCGATTCCGTCACACAACATTTCGAACGGCTACCGGCCACCGGTGACCTCACCGTCGGCGACCGCACCATCGCCGCGGGTACGGCCGCCGCTCTGCGCTTCCAAGTCCACGGCATCCGCGCCGACCGCGAGGTACTGACCCTCGAGCACGTCACCCGCCTGCACCCAGATCTGGCTCCCGATTGGCCGCAGCCGACCGGAAAGGGTGGCTATCGGGTCGAAATCCAGGGCGAACCGGACTACCGACTGGACCTTCAGCTCACCAGCGACGGTGACCACGCTCTCGCCGGTGTGGTCGGCACCGCCGCCCGCCTGGTCAGTGCCGTCTCGGCCGTGGTCGAAGCCCGCCCCGGCCTGCTGACCGCCACTGATCTGCCCCTCACCACCGGCCGTGGGCTGATGTCCTGACTGCCCGCTGTTCCGCGACTCGACGCGTGCCGAAAATCTAGAACACGTTATAGTTCTGCCGATAACGGTGTGGTCGGGCGACGATGCGGTCGGCCCGTGCTCGGAAGGGTGGACAAGTGCGGGCGTGGGATGACGCAGCCGA
The DNA here is from genome assembly GCF_042671725.1 of Nocardia sp. NPDC127606. NCBI lineage: Bacteria > Bacillati > Actinomycetota > Actinomycetes > Mycobacteriales > Nocardiaceae > Nocardia > Nocardia sp. NPDC127606. The sequence continues at coordinate 417,396 of NZ_JBHXWQ010000001.1, forward strand.
TGTCGTGGTCGTCGGATACGGCGGAGCGGGAGTGGCCGCCGCGCTGGCCGCGCGGGAATCCGGCGCCGATGTGCTGGCAATGGACCGGTATCTGGGTGGCGGCGCTACGGCGCTGTCGGGTGGCATCGTGTACGCGGGCGGCGGCACCTGGGTGCAACGCGACGCGGGCATCGACGACGACGTCGACACCATGCTGGCGTATCTGCAGGCCGAGGTCGGTGACGCCGTGAGCGCCGCGACGCTGCGCCGATTCTGCGAAGAGTCCTCGGCGATGATCGACTGGCTGACCGGGCACGGCGTGCCCTTCCAGCCCTCGGTGTGCCCGTACAAGACGTCCTATCCGACCGATGACTACTACCTGTACTACTCGGGCAGCGAGAACTCCGGCGGTTACCGGGATCTCGCGACACCGCGTCAACGCGGTCACCGTACGCACGGCCCCGGCGTCTCGGGCAAGGCGCTGTTCGGGCCGCTGGCAGCGTCGGCGTCCGAGCACGGCGTTCGCGTCCGGACCGGCACCAGGGCGACTCGGCTCGTTGTCGAGGACGGGCGCGTGACGGGCATCGAGGCGCTCACGATCGCCGCCGCGCCCGCGGCGGTACGTCGCCGATTCGCCGCGCTCGCTCGGATCTCGGCGAAACCCGGTGTGTACCACCAGGGTTTGCGCCGGGCGGTGGAAAAGCTGCTCGCCCGGATCGAGCGCAGATACGGTGCGCCGGTCAGGATCCAGGCGAGATCCGGCGTGGTACTCACCACGGGCGGGTTCATCGCGAACGGGGAGATGGTCGCCCGGCACGCCCCCGCGTATCCGTGGTCGCAGGGACTGCCGCTGGGGAGCGCCGGTGACGACGGCAGCGGCATCACCATGGCGCTCGACATCGGTGCGGCGAGTGGAAAAATGGACGCGCTGTCGACCTGGCGGTTCATCGCGCCGCCCAGCGCCTTCTTCGGAGCGATCGCGGTGAATGCCCTGGGCGAGCGCATGATCGACGAGTCCCGCTACGGCGCGGCTCTCGGCGCGGCCATCGCCGCCAGTCCGGGTCATCGCGCGTGGCTGCTCGTCGACGCGGAGCTGGAGGCCGAAGCTCGCGGTCAGATCGGTACGCAGTCGGTGTGGTTCCAGCGCATGCAGACCGAGCGTTTGCTGCGGATCGGGCGCGTCTCGGGGAGCACCGTCGAGGAAGTGGCCGCACGTGCCGGGATCGACCGGTCCGCCCTGCGTGCAACCGTCGACGCGCACAACCGTGCCATCGAGGACGACCGCCCCGATCCGCTGGGTAAGCCCGACGACATCCGCCGCCCGTTGCGCACCGGACCGTTTGCCCTGCTGGATATCTCGTTCAAGGCGCGGCTGACCTACCCGATGCCGATGCTCACTCTCGGCGGCCTGCTGGTGGACGAGGACACCGGCGCTGTCCGCCTCGAGAACGGGGGAGTCGTGCCGGGACTCTTCGCCGCGGGGCGCGCGGCGGTCGGGGTCTGTTCGAACTCCTACATCAGTGGACTCTCGCTGGCCGACTGCGTCTTCTCCGGGCGGCGGGCGGGCACGCACAGCGCCCAGCCGCTGCTACACCGGTGAGGGTCCTCTCGGTCGCCGGCTGAGATCACGCGAGCATCCGATCGCGCCGTCGACTTCGGTGACGAACCTGCCGACCAGGTGCCCGCCCGCGGAGTCGCCCGCGACGACGATGTCGGCGGGTCGATGTCCGCCGGCGAGTAGTCGGCGGTAGCCCTGCAGCGCGTCCTCGTGTGCCGCGGGAAACGGGGCCTCGGGCGCGAGCCGGTACCGCAGGGAGAAAACGGGGTGTCCACACGCGCGACCCACCCGCCCGACCAGGCCACGGTGGGTGCCCGGCGAGCAGGAGACGTACGCACTGCTACGCGACCGGCTGCATCATGCTCGGACAACAGGGCAACTGACAAGAACTCATGTCAAAAGGCTCGACGGTCCTGTACTTTGTTGACATGACTTCATGTCAAAAGAGGGACAGCCAATGACAGAGCAGGTCATCGCGGTGACCGGCGGCGCCCGTGGGATCGGCAGGGAGATCGCCGCGCAGCTCGCCCGCGCGGGTGCGCGCGTCGCGATCGGCGACATCGACGAATCGGCGGCACGCGCCACCGCCACCGAACTGGGTGCGCGGGTGCGGGGCTTCGGCCTCGATGTCGCCGACCGGGATTCGTTCGCGGCGTTCCTCGCCGCCGTCGAGCAGGAGTGGGGACCACTCGATGTGCTCGTCAACAACGCCGGGGTGATGTGGGTCGGCCCGTTCGACCGGGAACCCGAGGCCGCCCGGCGGCGCCAGTTCGACGTGAACGTGCACGGCGTCATCAACGGGGTGACCCTCGCCGCACCGGCCATGCGTGCCCGCGGCGCCGGGCACATCGTCACCGTGGCCTCCGCCGCGTCGAAGCTCGCCCCGCCCGGTGAGTCCTCCTACGCCGCGACCAAGCACGCCGTTTTCGGCTACCTGAGCGGGGTGCGCGCTGAACTGCGCGGCAGCGGGGTCGAACTCTCGGTGGTCATGCCGACCGTGGTGGACACCGAACTGGCGACCGGCACCGACACCGGCGCGGTGGCGCTGCTCCAGCCCGCCGATGTCGCCCGCGCCGTCGCCCGGACGATCGAACACCCTCGATTCGAGGTGACAGTGCCCCGCTACATCGGACCGCTGCTGCGCGCGGTGAACGTCCTCCCGGCCGCCCTGCGCGACCGTGTCCTTCTCGGCATGGTTCCGGATCAAGTTGCCGCCGTAAATGATTCATCGAGCCGGGCCGACTACGAACACAAGGTCTGTGACCCCACCGAACCTCCGTCCACGCCTACGACAGGAACCCCGAAATGACCACGACCGACGCGCTCGGCGATATTCGGCCGATACCGGAGTTCGCCGGTGTCCATGACGTGTGGCCGCGCGGCGACCGGCTCGAGGCGGTGCGCGAAGGCGCGCTCCGCTACCGCGAGCGGTTCCTCCGGCAGGGGCAGGTGCGGGCGGTCAAGAGCTTCGACATCGCCGCCGCCCCGTATCCGCAGCGATTCGCCTTCCAGGGCTATTCGATCGGCCCCAACCCGATGATCTCGATCATCAACCGCATGTTCGTGGTCCAATTCGAGGGATTCGACGGCGCTCTCCGAACGCTGGTCTGGGAGCCCACCGTCGCGGCGGGATCGGGCAAGGCCCCGTTCTACGCGAAGCTGCAGAAACTCTCGCGCACCTTGCGCGCGGAATCGCTGTTCGTCAAGTACTACAACGATCCCGAGGCGGTGCTGCCCCGCCTGGGCCTGCGCAACGAGGATGTCGACTACGTCAGCTTCGACCATCTGCATGTGCAGGACATCCGCATGATCATGGGCAGCGACGAGCCGATCGACGGTGAGTCGGGCCCGCGTGACCCGCTGTTCCCGAACGCGCGGATGCTCGTGCAGCGCACCGAACTCGGCACGCTGGAATCGGTGCACCCGATGCAGTGGGCGTGGTACGTCGACGGTGGCATGGACGGCGTCCCCGCCGAGCGACTGCGGGTCCTCGACGGTGACGTCGAGTTGGGTATCGGGGTGAGCCTGCTGTGGACACCCGGCCACACCGACGGTAACCACTCGCTGTGTGTGAACACGCCCGACGGTGTGTGGGTGTCCTCGGAGAACGGGATGGCCGCCGACAGCTGGCAACCGGAACTGTCCAAGATTCCCGGGGTCCGGCAGCAGGCGCAGTTCTACGGCCGCGAAGTCGTCCTCAACGCGAACACTCTCGAAGACTCGCTGGATCAGTACGATTCCATGGTCAAGGAGAAGACCATGGCTTCCCGGTCACCGCGCGATCCGCGCTGGCTGCAAGTCGTTCCCTCCTCCGAATGCGCGAACTGGAAGCGGCAGTGGCCGGTCGTGCCGACCTTCACCCACGGCGGACTCGACTACGGGACGATCGCGATCCCGCCGCGGGCCGATGACTAGGATGGAGACCTTCTAGATCAGGTAGCCGGATGCGGGAGGACAGTGACCGAGACCGACGCTCCGTCCGAGAACCGAGTTCCGTCGCGCCGTTACGGCGGACGGGACAAGGCGAGTCGAAGCGCTGAGCGTCGAGCCGCTCTCCTCGCGGCCGGCTTGGAACTGTTCGGCACCATCGGCTATCCGGCGTCCTCGGTGAAGAAGATCTGCGACCACGCGGGTTTGACCGAACGGTATTTCTACGAGTCCTTCACTCATCGTGAGGCGCTGCTGCGCGCGGTCTACGACGGTCAGATCGAACAGGTCCGCGCCGCGACCTTGGCGGCGCTCGCGGGGGCCGAGCCCGATCTGGCTCCCCAGGCTCACGCCAGTGTCGACGCCTTCGTTCGGACCGTGGCCGCCGACCCGCGCCGTGCCCGCGTCATCTTCATCGAGGTCGTCGGAGTCAGCGCCGAGCTCGAGGTGCACCGGCGCGCGGTCATGCACGAATTCGCCCAGCTGATCGCCGGTTTCGCCGACACCTATTTCCATATACCCGCCACCGATCGCTTGGCGATCGCGGCGATGCTGTTCGCCGGCGGTATGACCGAGCTGATGGTGGACTGGACGCTCGCCGACACACCGCTGCCGCTCGACGAACTGATCGACGTCGCCGTCAGCATCCTGATCCACGGCCTCGGGACCCTCGAGCGCCGACCCGGCGAACAGGTATAGCCGAGTCCGCGATCAGTCGGCGCGTCCGAATTCCCCGCGGTAGTGCTCGGACAGCGCGGGGTAGTAGTCCTCGAAATTCACCGTGGCCGGGTCGCGGTCGGCCTCGGCGGCGATCAGACGGTCGAGGTAGTAGTCCCAGCCCGGTCCGACGTTCTCCGCCATGGTGGGGTCGGGCACGTTCTGGGCGAAGGTCAGGGTGGTGACGCCGCCTTCCTCGGTGAGGTCGAGGCGCAGCTGCCAGTGTTCGGGGTTCTCCCCGTCGTAGGGCATCGATGTGGTGACCCGCAGCCGGTGCGGGGCATCGCATTCGTCGATCCGGAATCGCTCGGGGGGCATCTCCCCCTCGAAGATCATCTGGAACTTCACTTCGCCCGACGCCGGGTCGCCGGTCCAGGTGCCGAGCCAGCGTGCCAGTCGCTGCGGCTCGGTGACGGCGGCCCAGACGTCCTCGATCGGTGCGCGGAAGGTTCGGGTCCATTCGCAGTAGATGCCGTCGGCGAGGTCGCGGCGGTGTCCGGTCGCGGTGGGTGTGGTCATGCGGTCTGCTCCTTGTCGCTGTCGCTGTCGGTGCTGGTCGTGGCTCGGCGTTCCCGGGTGGTGCGGCGGACTTCGAGGTCGAGACCGTCGAGCGCGTGCTCCGGAATCGGCGGCTGTGGCGGTCGTAGTTTTTCCAGATAGTCGTGCAACGGCGTGAGCCCCGCGGGGGCGAGGCGATAGTGGCGTTCGCGGCCGTGCGGTTCGGCGCAGACCAGGCCCGCATCGGTGAGGATCCGGAGATGTTTGCTGATCGCCGGCCTGCTGATGGGGTATTCCGCGGCGAGATCGACGACCCTGGCGGGTGCGCCGGCGAGCCGTTCGAGCAGGTCGCGGCGCACGGAGTCGGCCAGTGCTTCGAACACGTCCACCCCTTAATTGGTAACCGATGAGTTACCAATAGTCAAGAGTGAACCGCTGGTGGTGGCCTCGGAACACGGAAACGGCCCGACCAGTCGGTCGGGCCGTTTCGCGATGCGCCGGAGCGTGTGTGGCGTCGAGTACGAGATCGGGCTATTCGGCGAGGCGGTGGGTTCCGTCGCGCACGGTGCCGACGAACTCTTCGATCAGGTCCTCCAGGGCGACCACGCCGACGGTGTTGCCGCGGCTGTCGACCACCCGTCCCAGATGGCTACTGGTACGGCGCAACCGGGCCAACGCCTCGTACAGCGGAGTTCCGGTGCTCACCGTGGGCAGCGGGCGGATATCGGTGCGGGGGATGACGGTGTCGGGGCCCGCGTTGTCGTCGGCGACCTCGTCGAGGACGTCCTTGATGTGCAGGTAACCCACCAGGGAACCGTCGGAGGCGGCGACCGGATAGCGGGAGAAGCCGGTTTCGGACACCGCTTCCTCGACCTCGCCGAGGGTGGTGCCGTTGCCGATCAGCGGCACCGACCTGGCTTGGGCCAACGGCACCATCACATCGCCGACGACCTGGTCGGACGTGCCGAGAGCCTGGGTGAGCCTGCGGTGTTCCTCCTCGTCGAGGAGCCCCTCGGAGCGGGATTCGCCGATCATCTCGGCCAGTTCCACCGTCGAGACCGTGGCGTCGAGCTCGTCCTTCGGCTCGATCCGCATCATCCGCAGCGTCATGTTCGCGGCCAGGTTGTACAGCGCGATCAGCGGTCGCGCGATCCGCAACCACATCAGGTGGATCGGCACCAGCAGCAGCGCCGAGCGTTCCGGACCGGCCAAGGCGATGTTCTTGGGCACCATCTCGCCGAGCAGGATGTGCAGGATCACCACCACCGTGAGCGCGAGCGCGAAGCCCACCGGGTGCAGCAACTGATCGGGCAGGCCGAGCAGTTCGAACGGGCGCTCGATCAGGTGCGCGATCGCGGGCTCACCGACGCGGCCGAGCAGGATCGAGCAGATGGTGATGCCGAGCTGAGCCGCGGCGAGCATGATCGACAGGTTCTCGCCCGCCTCGATCACCGTCTGGGCCTTCTTCTTGCCTTGGGCGACAAGGGCTTCCAGCCGATCGCGGCGGGCGGAGATGAGGGCGAACTCGGCGGCGACGAAGAACGCGTTGCCCGCCAGCAGGACGACGGTCAGCAAGATTCCGAACAGGTCACCCATGAGCGTTCTCCCGTGCCGAGAGGTTGGCCGCGTCGACGGGGATCAACCGCACCCGGTCGATGCGCCGTCCGTCCATCCGTTCCACCCGGGCGATCCAGCCGCCCCCGGAACCGCGGGATGCGGGCAGCACCACTTCGTCACCGGTCACCGGGATGCGGCCGAGCTGGGCCAGTACCAGACCACCGAGGGTTTCGTATTCGCCCTCGGGCGCGTCGTAGCCGGTCGCGCGCGACACCTCGTCGATGCGCATCAGACCCGAGCAGTCCCAGCCGTCGGAGACCCGGCGCACATCGCGCTCCTCCTCGTCGTGCTCGTCGCGCACGTCGCCGAGGATCTCCTCGATCAGGTCCTCCATGGTCACCATGCCCGCGGTGCCGCCGTATTCGTCGACGACCAGGGCCACCTGCATGCCGTCGGCGCGGACGCGCTCGAGGACTTCGTCGCCGTCCAGGCTGGCGGGCACGATCGGCACCGCGACGGCGAGGTCGCTGAGCGGAATCTGCTTGCGCAGCTCACCCGGATGGGTGAACGCCTGCTTGACGTGCACCACGCCGAGCGTGTTGTCGAGGTCGCCGTCGACCACCGGGAACCGCGAGTAGCCGGTGCGCGCCGCGGCGGCGATGAGATCGGCGATGGTGTCGTGGCGGTCCAGCGACTCGACCTTCACGCGCGGTGTCATCAGGTCCTCGGCGCTGCGCTCACCGAATTCCAGGGAGCGGTCCATCACCTGCGCGGTGCGCTGATCCATCGCGCCACGCATGGCGGAGGTGCGTACCAGTGAACCGAGTTCCTGGGGCGAGCGGGCCGAGCGCAGTTCCTCGGCGGGTTCGATGCCGAGCCTGCGGACCACCCAGTTGGCGGCACCGTTGAGAAAACGAATGAGCCACTTGAACAGGGCGGAGAAGCCGATCATCGGGCCCGAGGTGAGCCGGGCGACCTTCATCGGCTCGGCGATCGCGATGTTCTTGGGCACCAATTCGCCATAGATCATCGACAGCGAGGTCGCGATGATCAGGGCCAGCGCCAAGGCGATGCCGTGCGAAGCGTTTTCGCTCAACCCGATGCCGTGCAACAGCGGATCGAGCAACCGGGCCAGGACGGGTTCGGCGATGAAGCCGGTGATCAGCGTCGTGATGGTGATGCCGAGCTGGGCGCCGGAGAGCTGGAACGACAGGGTGTGATGGGCCTGTTTCACCAGCCGTGACCGGGTGTCACCTTCACGAGCGGCCGCTTCGACGGTGCTGCGTTCCAGTGCGGTGAGGGAGAACTCGGCGGCGACGAACAGTGCCGTTCCGAGGGTGAGTGCGACGAAGCCGAGCAGGCTGAGCACGGTCAGAACGATGGACATCCTCAGCACCACCCGAGTGGGGGCGCGGGAGGGAAACCGGGGGATCGAACGGACGCTGCGGAAAGGAGGACGCCGGGTTTGTCACCCGGCTCCGTAGAGGAGCCCTCCTGTGTGGCGCCCTTGGACGCGGGTGACAACTGGATCCTTTCGAGGCGGGAGTGGAGCATGTGCCGTGATCGGCAACTCCATAGTAATCCGTGCCCAACCATGATGTGTCAGCGGCGCGGCCCCCGGCATCCCGACGGCGGCCGATCGAAGGGTTCGATCGGCCGCTGCGGGCGAGGTTCACCAGCCGCTGGGCAGCGGCCGACCTTCGGCGAAGCCGGCGGCGGACTGGACGCCGAGCACGGCCTTGTCGTGGAATTCCGGCAGCGAGCGAGCACCGGCGTAGGTGCACGAGCTGCGCACACCCGAGCAGATGTGGTCGATGAGATCCTCGACGCCGGGACGCTCGGGATCCAGACGCATCCGCGAACTGGAGATGCCCTCTTCGAACAGTGCCTTGCGGGCGCGGTCGAAGCTACTGTCGGCGGCGGTGCGGGCGGCGACAGCACGCTTGGACGCCATGCCGAAGCTTTCCTTGTACTTGTTGCCGTCGCGGTCGATGCGCAGGTCGCCGGGGGACTCGTAGGTGCCGGCGAACCAGGAACCGATCATCACGTTCGACGCACCCGCGGCCAGCGCCAGCGCCACGTCGCGGGGGTGCCGGACGCCACCGTCGGCCCACACGTGCACACCGAGTTCCTTTGCCGCGGCGGCACATTCGGCCACGGCGGAGAACTGTGGGCGACCGACGCCGGTCATCATGCGGGTGGTGCACATGGCGCCGGGGCCGACGCCGACCTTGATGATGGTCGCGCCCGCCTCGGCCAGCTCGCGGGTGCCCTCGGCGGAGACCACGTTGCCCGCGACCAGGGGCAGGCCGAGGCCGAGATCGGCGACGGTGCGCAGGGATTCGAGCATTTTGGTCTGGTGGCCGTGCGCGGTGTCGAGGACGAGCACATCGGCTCCCGCCTCGGCCAGGGCCTTCGCCTTGGCGGCCACGTCACCGTTGATGCCGACGGCGGCGGCGACGCGCAGCTTGCCGTTCGCGTCGACCGCGGGGGTGTAGATGCCGGCGCGGACGGTGCCGGTGCGGGTCATCACGCCCGCGAGGGTGCCGTCGGGGTGGGTGAGCACCGCGAGCTGGGCGTGGGCTTCGGCGAGGCGGTCGAAGATGTCGCGCGGGGAGGCCTCGACGGCCACCTGGACGAAATCGGTGAACGCCACCTCGCGCAGGCGCGCGAACCGGTCGACATCGGCGCAGGCGGCCTCGGTGACCACGCCGACCGGCTTGCCGCCCTCGACGACCACGACGGCGCCGTGTGCGCGCTTGTGCATCAGCGCCACCGCGTCGGACACCGAACGATCGGGGTCGAGGGTGACCGGGGTGTCGGCGGTGAGCGAGCGGCTCTTGACGAACGCGATGGTGTCGGCGGCCGCGGGGATGGGCAAATCCTGGGGGAGTACCACGATGCCACCGCGGCGAGCGACGGTCTCGGCCATCCGCTTGCCCGCGACCGCGGTCATGTTCGCGACCACGAGGGGGATGGTGGTACCGGTCCCGTCGACGCTGGCCAGGTCCACATCGAACCTGGACGCGACATCGGTCCGGTTCGGGACCAGGAAGAGGTCGTCGTAGGTCAGGTCGTACGGCGGCTGGGGTCCCGGAAGAAATCGCACTTGATTGATAGTAGCCCTGTGAGCACCGCGGCGTGCAAATCCCGCGACGTGTCAGCGCGTGGGCTCGGCGGTGACCGCTCTGGTGCGACACAGGGCCACGGTCGCCGCGCACATCACCACGACGCAGACGCCGACGACGACCAGTCCGAGACCGCTGGTGCGCAAATGCTCGTTGAGAGCGGTGAGACCGAGGAACGCGGCGGCCAAGGGTTCGGCGATGGTCGCCGCGGGGAGCGAGGCCGACAGCGGCCCGGCCTGGAACGCGCGCTGTTGCAGGTACACGCCGAGCAGTCCCGCCGCCACCAGCATCCAGGTCTGCCACCCGCCGAGCACCGCGCCGATCCCGTCACCGAACAGGGTGACCACGCGATCGGTGAGTGCGGCGGCCATTCCGAACAGCGCGCCACCGGCGAGACCGAGAGCGAGCGCCTGTCCCGATCGGCTGCTGATCGTCAGCCCGGCGACGGTCGCGGCCACGATGACGCCGAGCAGAATCGCCAAGGGCACCAACCATTCCCGGAAGGGTGCGGTGTCCTCGCCCGCTGTCGGATCGCCCACGATCAGGAACAGCGCGAGCGCCGCGACGAGGATCAGCGCGGTGGTGGCGGCGCGCGCGGTGATGCGCTGCCCGTTCAGTCGCGCGGACAGGGGGAGCGCGAAGACCAAGGCGCTCACCAGAATCGGTTGCACCACCAGCACCGCGCCGAACGCGAGCGCGAGAACCTGCATCGCGTAACCGCCGGTGTCGCCGACGATTCCGGACCACCAGCGTGGGCTGCGGAGCAGTCCGCCGAGCAGGGACGTGCCTTCGGGCACTGCCGCGGCCGCCCGCTGCTGCGCTACGGCGCCCAGCGCGATCAACATGGCCGCGATCAGCGCGCACACGATGGTGGCGATCTCGTGGTTCGTCACCGGCTCAGTGTGCGGGATCCGGCCCTCGTCGGCGCTGATCTACGAACGGGAGTCGCGGTGTTCGGGTACCTGGAAACAGGCGCGTGGCCGAACCGTAATCGGTTCGGCCACGCGTTGATTCAGTTTGCCGTGCGGTTGCGGTGCACGGCGGGAGCGGCCGGACGCGCGGCGCGACGACGAGAATTCGTCGGCGTGTCGCCCGTGCGGGCGTGTCCACCGGCGCGGGTGCGCGGCTCGTGCGCCGGACGCTCGCGGCGCGGAGCGCCACCACGTCCCGCTTCGGCGGCCGGAGCGCCACCGGTGCGCGGACGACGAGTACGCCCGCCCCCGTTCGCCGAGCGGGTCGGCTGCGCGGGGGCGACCGGCGCGGCCAGTGCGATCCCGCTGGGCTTGCGGGCGCCGGTGATCTCCACCAGGTTCCGGTCGCCGGGGCGTACGTCGACACCGTCGGTGCGCACGCCTGCCTTGCGGGTCATCGCGGCGACGTCCTTGCGCTCCTCGTCGGTGACGAGGGTGACCACGACGCCGTCTTCACCGGCGCGCGCGGTGCGGCCCGCGCGGTGCAGGTAGGCCTTGTGCTCGGCGGGCGGGTCGAAGTGCACGACCAGCGAGACGCCGTCGATGTGGATGCCGCGCGCGGCGACATCGGTGGTGACCAGCACCGGCACCGACCCGTCGGCGAAGGCCGCCAGGGTGCGTACACGGTTGTTCTGGGCCTTGCCGCCGTGCAGCGAACCCGCGTCGACACCGGCGCCGCGCAGCTGCTTGGCCAGGCGGTCGGCGCCGTGCTTGGTGCGCACGAACATGATGGTCAGGCCCTCCCGCGCGGCGATCTCGGTGGCCACGGTGCGCTTGATGTTCTTGTCGCGCACGTAGAGCAGGTGGTGGGTCATGGTGCTCACCGAGGCCTCGGCGGGCGCGGTCGAGTGGGTCACCGGGTTGTGCATGTAGCGCTTGACCAGCTTGTCCACGTCGCCGTCGAGGGTGGCCGAGAACAGCAGGCGCTGGCCCTGCTTGGGGGTGCGGTCGAGCAGCCGGGTGACCTGGGGCAGGAAGCCCATGTCGGCCATGTGGTCGGCCTCGTCGAGCGCGGTGATCGACACGTCCGACAGGTCGGCGTTGCGCTGCTTGATCAGGTCGTCGAGACGGCCGGGGGTCGCGATGAGCAGGTCGACGCCGCGCGCCAGGCGATCGGCCTGACGCTTGATCGGTGCGCCACCGACGACGGAGGCCACGCGCAGGCCCAGCGAGCGGGCGGCGTCTTCCAGGGCCTTCTCGATCTGAGTGGCCAGCTCGCGGGTCGGTACCAGCACGAGGCCGCGCGGGCGGCCGGGCTTGGAGGGCGAACCCTGGGCCAGGCGGGTCAGCATCGGCAGGCCGAAGGCCAGGGTCTTGCCCGAGCCGGTCGGGCCGCGACCGAGCACGTCGCGCCCGGACAGAGCGTCGCCGATCGTGGCGGCCTGGATGGGGAAGGGCTTGTCGATGCCCGCGTTGCGCAGGGTCTGCACCAGTTCGACGGGCAGGCCGAGTTCGGCGAAGGTCGGTTCGTTGGGCACGGCAGAGTTGGTCAAGGTGGCCTTTCGTTGGGCTGCGAATCGCGCCGAACGATGATCGGCGCCGATTACCCGAATACGCGCCTCGGCGTGAGCGGGGTGCGGCCCAGCAGGAAGGACCGGTCTCCCAGGATAGGCGTGTTCGGGCTCGGGTGGGTAAACAGGCTGGTCAGCGAAGCGGTTGTGGCAAGGTCTGTGCCGCCGCGAATCGGGGAGCGATGGGGCGGTTGTCGTGCCGGACGCGCGGGGGATAACTGGCGGCGGATCGCCAGGTCAGCCGTGGAAGAGCCGGTTGAGCTCCTGCAGCCACGGCACCGCGACGGCCAGTGTGGGCACGACCAGAATCGCGGCCGAGCCGAGGTAGGCGGCGGTGGCGACTCTCACGTCTCCGGTGGTGCTCGCGAGTCGTTGGATGCGGATCAGAGTGGTCGGTCCGCCTGCGGCGAGCGCCCCCTGTGGTGCGGTGGATTTGGCGCAGGCGATCAGGGCGCGGGCGAGCGGCTTGGGGCCGGTGACCTTCACCGCGGAGTCGTCGGCGAGCAGTTCGATCAGCAGTTTCACCTGGCCGAGCGCGGCCTTGCTGCGGACAACCCGGGGAAAGGCCTCGTGCACGGCGGTGAACGCCTCGAGCACCAGATCGTGGCGTGCGCGCAGGTGCGAGCGCTCGTGGCTCACGATGGCGGTGACCTCGGAGTCGTCGAGGCTGGTCAGCGTGCCTTCGCTGATCACGACCCGCTGGCGAAGGCCGGGCAGGCAGTAGGCGATGGGTTCGGTGGCGGCCAGCACGCGGATGTCGGCGGCGCGGCGCATCGGACCGCTCTGATCGAGCAGGTCGACCAGCATGCGATGACGGGAGCGGCGGCGCCGGGTGTGCACACCGACGCGCACGATCGAGAACATCAGCCGGGCGCCGACCATCAGGGTCAGGGCGAAGACCAGCACGTACAGCGTCCACAGCGGCAGACCGAGCGCGTCGATCTCCTGGGTGGGCGAGGTGGTGGGCCTACCGTCGGGGCCGGGGACGAGCAGCAGGCTGGCGATGGCCAGCCCGGATCCGAAGGCGCTGAGCACAGCGGCCAGCGCGATCGCCTGCCACAACACCAGCGCCGCGCGCGGGCTGCGGTGGACCCAGGTAGCGCGACTGAGCAGCGCTGGTACGGGCCCTGCGAGGAGCAAGGCGAGACCAGCAAAGACTGCCGCGGTTGCGTTCATCGACTCTGCTCACTGCGTTGTGGGGCCAGGGGCGCTCACTCCATTGTGAGAGCCGCCAGGGAGTCTAGCCGCTGTTTTCGTCGGATTCGAGCTTGGCGAGTGCTTCGCGCAGCGCATCGGCCTCGTCCTTGCCCACTTGCTCCACGAAGTGCACCAGCGCCGCGGCGCGACTACCTGCGGCGTCGGCCTGTTGCAAGGCGTCGACCATCAGGCTCGCGACCAATTCGTCGCGGCTGTGAACCGGTGCGTATCGATGCGCGCGATCGTCGCGTCGCTGAACCACCAGGTCCTTCTTCGCCAGACGTTGGAGCACCGTCATCACTGTGGTGTACGCGAGCTCGCGCCGCGCGGCCAGCGCTTCGTGGACCTGCCGCACCGTCAGTGGCTCATCGGCCGACCACAACTGGTCCATGACCGCTTTTTCGAGTTCGCCGAGACCTGCCATCCCACCGATTTTACGGCCTCAACGACAAACATGCGTACTACAGATTGTCGTAACGGGGTGTTTGCTGTGTGTCATTCGTCATACCCGACCGCGCCGCGCACGTGCCGGGTCCCGATCGGGACGATCATCGGCCGCCCCGAGACTGGATCTGTCAGAACGGTGGCCTCGAGCCCGAAGACCTCCGCGAGCAGCTCGGCAGTGACGATGTCGGCCGGTTTGCCCCGCGCGACGATCGCGCCCGCGCGCATCACCACGAGCTCGTCGCTGTAGCGGATGGCGAGGTTGAGATCGTGCAGCACCATCACGACCGTGCGCCCGAACTCGGCGTGCAGGCGGTCGACGAGGTCGAGGACTTCCAGCGAGTGCGCGAGATCGAGGTAGGTGGTCGGCTCGTCGAGAAGCAGGATGTCGGTGCCCTGGGCCAGGGCCATGGAGATCCAGGCGCGCTGGCGTTGGCCGCCGGAGAGTTCGTCGAGGGTCCGGTCGGCCAGGTCGGCGATACCGGTCTGGGCCAGCGCGGCCGCGACCTCGGTCTCGTCGTCGGCCGACCACTGCCGCAACCAGGACTGATGCGGATGACGTCCCCGCGCGACCAGGTCGGCGACGGTGAGCCCTTCGGGCGCGACCGGAGTCTGCGGCAGCATGCCGATCACCCTGGCCACGTCCTTGGTCTTCATCGACGAGATGGCCTTACCGTCGAGGACGACCTGTCCCGCGCTGGGGCGCAGCAGCCTGCCCAGTGATTTCAGCAGTGTCGACTTGCCGCAGCCGTTGGGGCCGATGACCGTGGTGACCACGCCGGGCGCGATGTCGAGGCTGAGCTCGTCGACGATCACTCGCTCGCCGTAGCCGAGGGAAACGGCGTCGGCGGCGAGGCGGTGGGCGGGGCTGGTCATGAGAGCGTGGCCTTCCGATTCATGCGGACGAGCAGGTAGAGCAGGAACGGTCCGCCGAGCGCGGCGGTGACGATACCGACCGGCAGGTCCACCGGCAGTAGCGCCCGCGAGATGACGTCGGCCCCCGCGACCAGTGCGGCGCCGGTCAACGCCGAGGCGATCAGCGGCTCGCCTGCGGTCCGCAGCGCCATTCTCGCGATCTGCGGTGCGGCGAGGGCGACGAATCCGACCGGCCCGACAGCCGCGGTCGCCACCGAGGCCGCCACCACCGACGCGCCGATGAGCAGCGCCTGTTGCGACTGGATCCGCACACCGAGCACCCGGGTGGAGTCCTCGCCGAGACGCAGCGCGGCCAGCGTGCGCGCCGACACCAGCGACACCACGGTCACCACGGACAGCGCGATGACGGCGGGCACGACCTTCGACATGTCCGCTCCGTTGAGCGACCCGGTGAGCCAGAGCTGGGCACGGGCGGCATCGGTCAGGCTGGCACGGGTGAGCAGCCAGCTGATCACCGACATCAGGACCGCGTTCACGCCGATGCCGATCAGGACGAGCCGGAACCCGGTGACACCACGCTCGCCGCCGCCCCCGCGACCCCACGCCAGGAGATAGATGACGACCGCGGTCAACAGGCCGCCGGTCAGCGCGGCGATCGGGGCTCCGACGGTCGCGACCAGGCCGGTCGTCGCACCACCGCTGCCGACCAGCACCGCGACGGCGCCGACGCTGGCGCCGGTGGTGATGCCGAGGACGTCCGGCCCGGCCAGTGGGTTGTGCAGGATCGACTGCATCAGCGCGCCCGACAATCCGAGCGCGGCTCCGACGACCACGGCGGTCAGCGCCCGTGGCAATCGCGATTCGATGATGATGAAGCGCTGGGATCTGGTGCCGCCGCCGCCGAGCACGTCGAGTACGCGTCCCAGGGGGATATGCGTATCGCCGACGGCGATGTCCAGGCAGAACAGTGCGAACACCGCGACCGCCAATGCCACCACGATGCCGAACACGACCGGCCGCAGCACCAACGACACCGGCCCGACCCGCAGCGCGGGGCGCACCCGGCGCAGCTCGGTCACCGCGTGATCCGCTCGGTCGGCGCTCGGGGATTCGGCGGTAACCCGGTCGGCGGCCTTGCCCACCTCGACCCCACTCACAGCGCCACCAACTTCTTGCGACGCACCAACACGATGAAGAACGGCGCGCCGATCGCGGCCAGCATCACCCCGACCTGGAGTTCACCGGGCCGGGCGATCACCCGTCCGGCGACGTCGGCGACGAGCAGCAGCAGCCCGCCGAGGAGCCCGGAGTAGGGGATCAGCCACTTGTTGTCCGGTCCGGTGATGGTCCGGGCCATGTGCGGAACCACCAGCCCCAGAAACGCGATCGGCCCGATCGCCGCGGTCGCCCCGCCGCTGAGCAGCACCACCGCCAACAGGCCGAAGGCCCGCGCCCGGGTGACGTCGACGCCGAGTCCGCGGGCGACATCGTCACCGAGGCTCAGCAGATTCAGGCTGGGCGCCGCGGCCATGGCCATGCCGATGCCGATCACCAGAAACGGCAGGACCTCCCAGAACACTTCCGCTTCGCGCCCGGCCACATTGCCGACCACCCAGAACCGATAGGTATCGAGCGCCGCGTTGTCGAGCACGATGATCGCGTTCGTCATCGCCTGGAGGAAGGCGGTGACCGCCGCGCCGGCCAGGATCAGGCTCAACGGGCTCGCCTTGCCCCCGCCGATCGAGGAGACCCCGAACACGATCACCCCCGCGATCGCCGAGCCGGCGAAGGCGAACCAGATGTATTGCGCGGGTGCGGTGAACCCGAACAGAAAGATGCTCAGCGCGGCCAGAAAGCCCGCGCCCGCATTCAGTCCTAACAATCCGGCATCAGCGAGCGGATTCCGGGTATACCCCTGGATGAGCGCGCCCGCCACGCCCAACGCCATCCCGGCGAACAGGGCCAATGCGGTGCGCGGCAGACGCAGCTCACGCACGATTTCCTCGGCGGTGGAGCGGGCCGGGCATCGGAACGGGCCGCCGTCGCAGCCGAAAGCGTGTGTGACGGCGTCGAACACCGTGGTGGGTGCGAGCGAGCGGGTGCCGATGGCAATGCTCGCCACCACCGCCACGGTGAGCAAGACAACGAGCAGCAGAAGCCCGGTCAGACGACGACGTCTGACGGTGCCAGGGTGGATCACGGCGACGAACTTCTCCTGCCTCGAAACCGGACACGACTTGTGAAGTCTGGTAAGCCTAACCTATGTTCCGAGACATCATCGTCACGGGAACCAACGTTCGAGGAGGTTCGATGTCCGAGCCCGTCACCACCGCTACTTCCCGCACCACCGCCGCGTTCGACCGCGCCTGTGCCAGGTTGCAATCGCTGCAACCCGAGCATCCGCGCGTGTATGCCGTCGCGGCGATGAGCGGGCAGGGCAAACGGCGATGGTGGCATGTGCCCAACGGGCTGTCCGAGGGTCGCGTCGAGCTGATGTACCGACGTCACGCCGCGGAGATGATCAACGACGAGATCGCCGCCGAAGTGGTGGCCACCGCGCTCATCCACGCCGTGGCGGGCCGCGTCACGGCACTGTTCGTGATGGACGCGCAGGCGTGGGATCCCGGTCGCGACAACCTGTGGATCCACCACGACAACGACGGCGGCATCGACTGGGCGGGCTTGACCGACACCACGATTCGCGTCGTCGACTGCGATCCCGAGCCGGGCGCGGTCGCCTTCCCCTGCGAAGCCGCCATGGCGGTCTGGCTCGCCCAACGCTGCGCGTCGTCGCTGATCCCGCTGCAATCGGTCCTCACTCGCTGCTCCGGTCTGCCCGCTCGCCGTTTCTGGACCCTCGTCGGCGAATCCGTCATCGGCGCGGCGACCTACGTTCCCGATCTGGCACGCGCCGATGTCTCCGCGGGCGCGCGCCGCGGCCAGCTCCTGCTCGGCGCCTTCGAGGAACGCGGCCTCCCGGTGCGCCGCAGCAGCTGCCTGCAGCGCTAGCCAGATCTGGACGGTTGATCACCAGGATCTCATGCCGGTATCCGCCGCGCGAATTCGGTGATCGCGTATGCGGGCGTGGTCGGGCGGCCGCCGCTCACGCGCTGGTAGGCGCCACTTTCCCGAGGGTGTGCAGGGCGGCGGCAAGTGCGCGGAACGAGGCGAGAATCAACTCGCCGTAATGCTCCGGGTCCGGCATCATCGTGGCGTTCGTCGTGACCGCGATGACGATCTCGTCACCCTGCGAGGTGATCAGGTGACGCAGGCCGTCGCCGTCGAGGATGGGCAGTGACCCGACCGCTCGGCGAACCGGCCTGCCACAGAAGACCAGGGTGTCGGTCACCGGCGGCACGTTGCTGATCGTGGTGTTGCAGAACGGCACCGTCGCCGCGTCGTCGAAACGCCGTTGCGCCCTTGCCCATCCGGCGGCGCGCAGGAGTAACGCGGGCGCGGTCTCCACCCGCCGGTCGGTGCGTTGCACCACCGGGTCGGCGGTGCGCTGTTTGGCGCGGCCCGCCGACTGCTGAATCGCGGCCAGCCGCTCGATCGGGTCGCCGATATCGGTGTGCAGGTCGACGATCATCTGGCTGAGCTGATTCGCCGAATCCCATTCGGCGACACCGCGCATCGACATCGGCACCATGGCGGCCAGCGCGCCGTCGGGCGTTTCGTCGTGCTCGGCGAGGTAGGCGGCCAGTGCGCCGGAGATCGCGGTGAGCATCAGGTCGTTGATCGTGACCCGATGGGGCGCCGCGGTTTTGGCGGCGAGCACCTCGAGCATCGGGATCGGCGACAGGTGAAAGGTCAGCTCCGCGTCGATGTCCCGGTTGAATCGGGTGGCCGGGCGCTCGGCGACGGGATCGTGGACGGTGCCCGCATCGATCAGGGCCCGCAGTTCGTCCTGCGCCTTGCGCGCACGGCGCAGACCGGCGACGAAGCGCGCCGGCGCCGCCGCGAGCGCGCCCGCGGTGCGCACGGCGGTGGTCAGCGGCCGCGGCTGGTCGAGCCGGATCGCGGGCGCGGGCTCCGTGCCGAACAGTCGCCGCTCGAGTGCCCGGGTCGCGACGCCGTCGCCGACGCTGTGGTGGAACTTCAGCGCCACGACGGTGGTCGTGCCCGGCATCGCCGGTACGCCCTCGACGCGGTCCAGCACATGGATCTCCCATGGTGGTCGTGTCAGATCCATTCGGGCGGAGGTGATCTCGGCGATCCGGGCGCGGGCGTCATCCCACGAACCCGGGATGTCCAGGCTGACGTGGTCGCGCACGGACAGGGTCGGGTCGGGCTCCCAGTAGGGCAGATCGAGGTCCATCGGGACGTGCCGCAAGCGCCGGTGGAACAGTTCCGCGTGCCCGATGCTCGCGCGTGCCCAGTCCAGTACCCGCTCGATCGTCAGCGGGGCGTGGCCCGACGCGTCGGCGAAGTAGACCGCGACGATGTTCGACAGATGCCGGTCGGTCTCGTCGTAGACGAACACCGCGTCGCGCGGACTCAGCCGCCGGGAGCGCACCCGGAGTTCGGCGCTCATATGCCCAGGGCTGTCGCCATCATCGGCCAGGACGCGTGGAGGTCGTCCTCCCAGTAGCCCCACGAGTGAGTACCGGTCGGCCGGATGTTGTAGGTGATATTCGTGCGGCCGAGTTCTCGGGTCCGCTGCGCCAAATTCGCGGTGCAATACGCCGTCGCGGCCTCGATGCCCCCGCCGACGAGCATTTGATTCGTCAGAATCGAGGTCGGATTCTTTCCGTTGATATGCACGCGCGGATTCGACAACGTGTCGTGTGGTCCCGGCAATCCGGTGCCCGCGGAAATATAGATCGGGATATTCGGCAAACGATGGGCTTGCACGTAGGGATCGTGCTCGCGCCAGGCCGCGTCGGTCTCCGGACCCCACATGTTCTCGGTGTTGCCGCCGCCCATCCGCACGACGAGGGAGACGAAGGCCCGGCCGATCGGATCGCTGGTCATCGCGCACCCGCTGTAGGCGGAGACGCTGCGGTACAGGTCGGGCGCCTGGATCGCCAGATCGAGGACCGAGGTTCCCGCCATCGAGATCCCGGCGAGGGAGTTGACGCCGTTGGTGCCGAAGGCCGCGTCGATCACGGGCGGCAGCTCCTGGGTGAGGAACGTCGTCCACATGTTGTTGCCGTTGTTCTCGAGGTTCTTCGCCAGGCCGGCGTCGGGTCGCCGCCAGTCGGTGTAGTAGCTGAACGCGCCTTCCATCGGGATGACGACGTTGACGTGCTTGTCCGCGAAGAACCCACCGGCATCGGTCTGACCGGGCCAGTTGGCCGAATCCTCGCCGCCGCCCGCGCCGTTGAGCAGATACAGCGTCGGTGCCGGGGTCGATGTGTCGACCGGCCGGAGCACCCGCAGGGCGATCGTGCGATCCATGGCGGGGGAGTAGACGCTGATATCGGCGACCTGGTCGGACTGCGTCCGGCTCACCAGGTGCGCGCCGGGCGCGGCCGAGGCCTGCGCGCCGCCGACGATCAGGGGCGTCGAGGCCACAGCCAGGACGCAGACGGCCGACATGATCGCGCGGAGCATTTCGTTCTTCATGGTGTTGCGAGCCTGCTGACTTCTCGGGGCGGAAGCGGGGCCGGCCACACTGTGGCCGACCCCGCTCCCGCGCTGAACTACCTGCGCTGGATCTACTTGCCCGGGGTGGGTGTGCCACCGCTCACGCTGATCAGCGCCTGGATGAAGGGCAGCGCCGCGTCGCTGAGGCTGCCGGCGCCGGTCTGCGTCAGTTCGTAGAGGGAACCCATGTCTAACTCCTGGTGGTGAGGTGGATCAGGCTCGGTGGACGAGCCGAAGTGCCGATGAGGGCCGGGTTACGGGAAGAAGGCTTCTACCGAACCCAGGAAGGCGGCGAGCAGGCCGTCGCCTTCGGCCGCGGAACCCAGTCCCGCGATCGCGGCCATCATGATCTCGGTCAGTGAACCCATCGTGAATCTCCTTGCTCGGTGTGAAAGGTCTGATCACAGCGGGATAAACCGCGGTGACGGTGTCGGGAATCGACGGCGATCGCCCGCTCGGCCAGTGGCTATGCGCCGCCGAGGGGCGTGCCGCCACTCAGGCTGATCAGGGCGTCGACGAACGGCAGCGCGCCGTTGCCGAGGCTGGCCATGCCCGTCGCGAACAATTCGTAAAAGGATCCCACGTGTTACTCCTGAATATGGGGAATTCGGCATCTGGGCTGAATCGACGGTGCCGACGGGTTGTCGGGTTACGGGAAGAACGCTTCCACCGAGCCCAGGAAAGTCCCGAGCAGGAGGTCGCCCGAGTTCGCGGACGCCATTCCGCCCAGGACGCCGAGTAGCAGCTCATCGAATGAGCCCATGATGTATCTCCTTGCGCTGTTGTCCAGCCCCCGGAACTGGGGTGGTCCCCTCGGTCCGGGGGGTTATCACCATCGGTAACTGATGTGATGCCGGTAACGTATCTCCGTCTCAGATGTGTGGCAAGACGATGTTTCACTCACCGTGAATCGTTCATTTTTTTCATTCCTGATGGAAGCTGCTCGGCGATTGCCGCCATCCTCGGTCGGACTGCGTGTGACCAGTAGTTACTGCGACTGTCTGGCACAGTAAACAGGCATCTCGCTGTGAACGTCCTCGTTCGCCGCGAGCGTGTCAAGGGGGATGGATTTCGGCGATGGATGGTCTGATCTGCGGCTGTTCCGCGAAGCTGGGCGGGTGGAGTTCATGGCTTGTGCGTCGCAGCTCCGCGATGGGGGTTCAGGTTGTCTCGGCCGAAACGGCTGCCGGGTCGTAGCTGCCTGTTGTCGAGCGGTTCGCCCTGATGTCGGATGCCCGGCGATCGTGCTGACGCCGGCAATCCTCTTTTTTCCGATGTCGGGCTGGCGGGAATCATGTCGGTCAGCTATCAAAATGACGCGTTGACACGGGCGTGGGTGGTGGGTAGGAATGGGTCGGGGGCGGACCGTGAACGGCCCGCCCCCGACTGTTTTGCCGTGTATTACTTACCCGGCGTCGGTGTACCGCCGCTGACCGTGATCAGCGCCTGAATGAAAGGCAGGACGGCGTCGCTCAAGCTGCCTGCGCCGGTTGCCATCAATTCGTACAGGGATCCCATGCGTTTTCTCCTCGGGTGATGAATTAATTACCGAACTCGTCGGCGAGTTCGGACGTGTTTCGTCGGGTGGCGCGTTTACGGGAAGAAGGCCTCGACCGAGCCGAGGAAGGCCGCGAGAAGGCCGTCGCCCTCGACCATGGAACCCAGTCCCGCAATTGCGGCCATCATTATTTCCGTCAGCGAACCCATGGTGAATCTCCTTGCATGATCGGTAAGCATCCCGCCGGAAAATAGGCGTACCGTCGGCCGGGATGTGGATCACAATCAGATCTCTGTTGTGATGTGGGTAACGTAGCTCCGCTCATTTCCTTCGGCAAGGAAATCGTCCGATTCGCGCAATTCGGGCAGAGATCCTTCCCGATGGAAGTGCCGGTCGGTCTTGGTACCTGTCACGAAGGATCGCGCCGTGACCTGTACAGACGTCCAATCCCGTCAGATCCGACGATGAACGGCCGCGTTCGCCGCCGGGCCTGTCAATCCCCCTGGAGTTGGCCGCGCCAGAGGCGTGCCGGAATCCCGCTGACCAGATCCCGCCGCCGCAGTACCTGAATGCGCCACGGGGTGAGGCGAAGTACCTGGAAGGCTCGGTCGTCGGCACCCCGCCAGAACTGCCCGGGGTCGTAGCCGGCACCGGGTGGACTGCCGTGCCGGTACAGGTCCCACACGTGTGCGCGCTCGCCGGGATCATCGGTCCACTCGGCAACCGCGTCGACGGCGACGGTGTTCTGTGCCGGGCTCCAATAGGAAAACGTCACATGCGGATTTCCCGCGATATGGGCGGCCTTCACCGGCGTGCGGTAGGTTCCGAGCCAGCCGACCGGGTGATCGGTTTCGGTTTCCCACACCGGAATCAGGACGCGCGAGCGTGGGCGTCCCTTGGCGTCGACGGTGGTCATGGTCGCGTAGTTGACGGCGCCGACGATGGCGTCGAAGTCGGGCTTGATATCGGCGAACGTGTGCACGTGGGCGCGGGTGCGGTTGGTCCCCGAGGGGTCGGGGCTGTCGGTCACGGTGTGAGTCATGAATTCACCGTGCCCGGGTGGGCTTCGGACGGACTCAGGGTCTACTCGAGGCGGCCAAGCGTTCGAGGTCGGGCGACGGTGTCCGCGGGAGGGTCCGCGGTGGGCTCAGGGCCGGTTCGGGACCTCCGCGAGGTGCAGCGTCGAGGGGTCGGCTCGCCCACCCTCGGCGAGGTCATCGGCGAACTGGTTCGCTCCGACGTCGGCGAGGATGCGTGCCTCGATGCGGTCGACGTCGCCGCGTTCGGCCTCGGGCAGCGGGGCACCGGTGGACCGACGCAGTGCGTCGGCGGCGCCGAGTAGCTGCGCGGCGTGCGCGGAATTTCCGGCGAGCGACCGGGCGCCGGCCAGCCCTTCCAGCGCGAGTGCGTGGGCACGGGGATCGCCGGTGCGCACGGCGGAGTCGAGTCCACGCAGGTGCTGCTGTTCGGCGTCGTCGGCGTCACCGGCGAGTTCGGCGGTGAAGCCCAGTTCGGCGAGGATCAGGGCGGCGCCGAAATGCGACCCGGCCCGCAGATGCCAGTCCAGCCAGGTGCCGAGGTACTCGCGGGCCGCCGCCAGGTCGCCGCGGCGCCGCGCGACCAGGCCGAGCCCGAGCACCGCGGATTCCTCCCCTACGAGGTGTCCCTGATCGACCGCCACCCGACGGGCTCGCTCGTGCAGTTCGGCGCTGCGGTCGAGCTCACCGCGCAGCAGCGCGATCCGGCCCAGCGAGGTGAGCCGCTCGCCGACTTCGGTCCACAGCCCGAGTTCCTCGGCGGTGGCCAGCGCGCCGCGGTGGTGGTCACGGGCGGCGTCGAGGTCGCCGGTCACCTCGGCATGGCTGCCGAGCAGGAATCCGGCGATGGCCTGGCCCCAGCGATCGCCCACCTTCGCGAACAGATCCCCGCTCCGCTCGGCGTGCTCGCACAGGCCGTTCAGGTCGCCGCGGGCGAAGGCGTCTCGCGCCAGTGATACCGAGGCCGCCGCGATCCCCCAGTCGTCGGCGTTGTCGGCGAAAGCATTGCGCAGATCGGCCGCGTCGTCCATGCCCTGTTGGGCGGCGAATCCGGAGTAGACGTGTGCGAGATACCAGCGGGCACGCAGTTCCGCGGGTGTGGGTCGCTCGGCGAGCGAGGGCAGCGTGTCGACGGTGCGGCCGGCGCCGATCTCCAGCGCGCCGCGCCACAGCAGAGCCACCCGGCGCGCGGCGGGTGCTGTCTCGCCGGGCACGGCGAGGGCGATGCCGAGTGACCGGATGCCCTCGGCGAGTCGTCCCCGCATCACCCAGTACCAGGCGAGGGCGTTGACCAACCGCAGCGCGTCCTCGGATCTGCCCGCGGCACGGGCGGTATCGAGTGCCCGTCGCAGGTCGGCCGACTCGGCATCGAGCCGAGACAGCCAGCGGCGCTGGTCACCGGTGCGTAGGTGCTGGTCGGCCAGTTCGGCGAACGTGAGGTAGTAGGCGAGATGGCGCAGTCGCGTGTCGGATTCCTCGCCGCTCTCGTGCAGCCGGTCCGCACCGTAGGCGGCGACCGACTTCAGCAGTCGGTAGCGCGGGCGGGTATCGGTGGCGGGGGTGATGACCAGGGAGCGGTCGACCAGACGGGCCAGCAACTCCGCGACCTCGGTGCCCGCGATGTCGCCACCGGCGCAGACCGCCTCGGCCGATTCCAGTGTGCCGCCGTCGGCGTAGGCCGAAAGCCGCCGCAGCACAGCACGTTCGGGCTCGTCGAGCAGTTCCCAGCTCCAGTCGATCACCGCACGCAGGGTGCGCTGGCGATCGGGTGCGTCCCGATAGCCGGACGACAACAGCGTGAAACGGTCCTCGATCCGTTCGGCGAGCACGTGCACTCCGAGCGCGCGGACCCGCGTCGCCGCCAGTTCCAGTGCCAGCGGGAGGCCGTCGAGATGGGCGACGATCGTCGCGATCGCCGCGGCATTGTCGTCGGTGACGGCGAAGCCGGGCGCGCTCGAGCGGGCCCGTTCGACGAAAAGCCGTGCGGCAGGCGAGGTGTGCACCTCGAGCGACCCCGCTCCGGCAACCGGTGCGGTGGGCAGGGCCAGCGGTGCCACCGGCCGGATGTGCTCGCCCGCGATATTCAGTGGCACCTGACTGGTAACCAGCACTCGCAGCTCCGGTGCGGCGGCGAGCAGGCGCGCCACCACCGTGGCGGCCGCGTCGGCGACGTGCTCGCCGTTGTCCAGCACCAGCAGCACCTGCTTGGCCCGCACCGCCTCGGCGAGATGGTCGAGCTGAGTGCCGTTGCCGGGCACCGGGAACGGGCTCGAACCCGCCGAATCGTCACGGACATCGAAGGCGCCCGCCACGACTTCGGTGATCGTCGTGAGCGCGCTGTCGGTGTCGGTGCCCAGGCACAGTCCGGCGAGCTCGACGAACAGCACGCCGTCGCGCGCCGGATGCGCGGCCGCGGTGGCCAGTGCCAGGCGGGTCTTGCCGACACCGCCCGGCCCGGTGAGCGTCACCAGTCGTTCGGCGCCGATCAGCGCCTCGACCGCGGCGAGATCGTCCTCGCGCCCGATCAGCGAAGTGGGCGGGACGGGCAGGTTCCGGCGTGGTGTCACCGGTGTCGCGGGCGCGGGCCGCGCGGGCGCACCGAGAGCCGGATCTTGTTCCAGCACAGCACGATGCACTGCGGCCAGCTCGGGACTGGGATCGAGGCCGAGCTCCTCGGCGAGGTGTTCGCGCAGCCGACGATAGGTTTCCAGGGCTTCGCCGTGCCGTCCAGACCGGTACAGCGCCAGCATGTGGGCCGAGCGCAGCCGTTCCCGCAGCGGATGGAGCTCGGTGAGTTCGCCGAGTTCGTCGGCCACCTGATCGTGTTCGCCGAGGGTGATCCGGGCCTGCGCGAGTTCCTCGACCGCGGTGAGCCGCTGTTCCTCCAGCCGCAGCACCGGGATCCGCGCGAACTCGTGATCGGCGAGATCGGCCAGGACCTCGCCCCGCCATAACGCCAGTGCTTCGGTGAGAAGCGTTGCCCGAGCGGCAGTGTCGTCGGCGGCGCGCGCCCGGTGGAGCAATCGCTGGAACACCTGGGAGTCCACCGAGCCGTCGGCGACCTCGAGCAGGTAGCCGGGGGAGCGCGACACCAGCAGCGCGCGCCCGCCCGCCTCGGCGTCGCCGAGAACCCGGCGCAACTGTGAGGCTCGCGTCTGCAACGAACCAGCGGGGTTGGCGGGCAGGGCCGTATCCCACAGATGCTCGACGAGCCGGTCGGTGGGCACGATCCGGCCCGGTTCGACCAGCAGTGCGCCGAGCAGAACCCGCACCTTGAGCTCGGGAACCCGGACGGATTGTCCCTCGTCGGTCCAGACCGCCAACGGACCGAGCACTCCGAAACGCATGTCACCCACCCTAAACGGCCCGGTCGCCGGCCCGACGACGCATGGCGGGCCCGGCCGCGCCTCGACCAACCGCTCGAGGTCGTCTGGAGTCGACCCGAAGGGTTCCCGAAGCGTGGCCCGGCACTGTCGGTCGCAGTTCGAATCGTCCTCGAAGGGAAATCCTGATGTCCGAATTCACCGACGTCCCCGAGCGGGCAGGCGCCCGCCAATGGCTGGGGCTCGCGGTCCTGCTCCTGCCCACGGTCCTGCTGTTCCTGACCATGACCGTGCTGTTCCTCGCTACCCCGTATATCGCCGCCGACCTGTCGCCGAGCAGCGGTCAGCTGTTGTGGATCAACGACATCTACGGTTTCGTGATGGCCGGTTTCCTCGTCACCATGGGCACCCTCGGTGACCGGCTCGGCCGCCGCCGACTGCTGCTGGCCGGCGCCGTGCTGTTCGGCGCCGCCTCGATCCTGGCCGCGTTCGCGCCGGGCCCCGAACTGCTGATCGCCGCCCGCGCGGTGATGGGTTTCGGTGCGGCCGCCGTCATGCCGGCCACCCTGTCGCTGATCACGACCATGTTCCGGGACGACAGGCAGCGCGCCACCGCCATCGGTCTGTGGGCCGCGTCGGTGTCGGCGGGTGTGGCGCTCGGGCCGCTGCTGGGTGGTCTGATGCTCGCTTCGCTGTGGTGGGGTGCGTCGATGCTCATCGGTGTGCCGGTCATGCTGGTCGTCGTCCTCACGGTACCGGTGCTGATTCCCGAATACCGTGCGCCGAGCGCGGGTCGGCTCGATCCGATCAGTGTCGCGTTGTCGCTGGCCGCGCTGCTGCCGTTCGTCTACGGCGTGAAGAAGCTGGCCGAGACCGGATTCGCCGCCGAATCGCTGCTCACGCTGCTCGCCGGTGTGGTGTTCGCGGTGGTCTTCGTCCGCAGGCAGCTGCGCCTGGCCGATCCGCTGCTCGACGTGCGTCTGTTCGCGAATCGCACGTTCAGTGGGTCACTCGGCGTGTACATGCTGGCCGCCGTCGCCCTGGGCGGGGTGTATCTGCTGTTCACCCAGTACTTGCAGTTGGTCGCGGCCCAGTCACCGCTGCAGGCCGGGCTGTGGATTCTGCCCGCCGCCATCGGCCTGGTCATCGTTTCCACCGTCACCCCCGCTCTCGCCCGCCGCATTCGACCCGCCTACCTCATCGCCGCGGGCCTGGCAGTCTCGTCCGTCGGCTACCTGGTCCTCACCCAGGTCGGTAGCGTTGCCGGCCTGCCGCTGCTCATCGTCGGTTTCTACGTCCTCTACCCGGGCATCGCCCCGGCGATGGCATTGATCCCGGGCCTGGTCATCGGTGCGGCCCCGGCGGAGAAGGCAGGCGCGGCCTCGGCCGTGAACAGCACCGCCAGCGACCTGGGCGTGGCATTGGGTGTCGCTCTCCTCGGTAGCGTGGGCGCCGCCATCTACCGCGCCGACATGTCCGACGCGGAGGGAGCCGCCGCCGAAACGCTTCCCGCAGCGCTGAGTTCGGCCGAGTCGCTGCCCGCCGAGCTCGCCGATTCGCTCGTACTGGCTGCTCGGGAAGCGTTCACCAGCGGACTGAACGCCGCCGCGTGGACCGCTGCGGTGCTCTCGGCCGCCGGTGCGGTGCTGGCGGTGGCGTTGCTGCGCCAGATCCCGGCCGGGGCGACCTCCGTGCCGGAAAGTGTGGAGACAAAGAAGGTTTCGGCAGCAGGCGGTGTCGCCGAGCGAACCACCGTCGCTGTCTGACGGTCGCGCGATCTCGCCGACCGACAGCGATCCGCAGCACCAGTCCACCCGGTGCTGCGGATCGCTGTAATTCGTTTCCCTGCGAGGTATTGCCGGGGCTCGGTCGAGTAGCCCGCAGTTGCGCCTGCGGCGTCGGCGATTACCGCCGGTCGACTCTGTCCTCGGGGGAGGTGCGGCCGGTGACGACCATCAGTAGTTCGGCCGCCGTGCCGGTGATCGGTGTGCCGGTGCCTACCGCCCAGGAGGTATCGGTGGTTCTCAACGAGTATCCGGCCAGCCGACTCTGCGCGTGGAACGGTGCGCCCATCGTCCACACGCGGTCCAGCGAGAGTTGCGCCGTCGTCGTCGGCATCACCCGCTCGATGCCGAGCGGGACGGCGATGTCCTGCCCGTGCACCAGCAGATCCATCAGCCGATCGATCGGTGTGGTGCCGATCGGGATGACCCTGGAGTCGATCGTGGCACGCAGTTCGGCGAGCAACTCGGCGGTCGGTGTCCGGTCGGCGTGCCGGACGGCGGTGTCATGGATGAGGCGGTCGGTGTTGCCGCGAGCCCGGATCAGGTTCACCAGCAAGGCCGCGACCGTGACGCGGGTGGCCAGCACCAGGTGAGCCACAACGTCCCTGATCCGCCATCCCTCGCACAGCGATGCGGTATCCCACGCCGATTCGGGCAGGTCGCGCAGCAATTCGACCAGGGTGGCGCGTTCGTCGGCCACCGCCTGCCAGATCGTGTCGTTCCTCGTGTCCGGTTCGGTCATCGTCGGTTCTCCTTCGCGTGGGCGTCCTCGGTACCGTAGGAGTTCCACCGAGGTGGAGGTGCCAGCGAAAGTGACTCACATCACATATCTGACGATCGGCGAGCTCGCCGCCCGCACCGGCGTCGCGGTGCGCACGGTCCGGTACTACTGCGATGCGGGCCTGCTGGACGCGGCGCGCACACCCACCGGCCACCGAGTGTTCGAACCCGGCGCGGTCGACCGGCTGATGCTGCTGCGCCGGTTGCGCTCCTTCGGCATCGGATTGGCGGCGATCGAGGACGTACTCGACGGCTCGCGTTCGCTCGCCGAGGTGATCGCGGCCGAACGCGTCGCCGTCGACGACGAACTCGACGCGTTGAACCGCCGTCGTGCCCTCCTGCGCGCCGTCGAATCGGCAGCGCCCGACCGGCATGACGAACACCTGAATCTGCTCGCCGCCGTGGTCGATCCGCAAGCGGCCCACGACGTCCTCGTCACGTTCTGGCGCCGCCAACTCACCCCGCTACCGACCGCGGCCATCGACGGTTTCCTCAGCATGAACGTCCCCGAACTGACACCCGACGCCCACCCCGAACACCTGATCGCCTACGCGGAACTGATTGCCGCGGCATCGAACCCGGACATCGCCACCGCCGTGTACGACACCATCCGCCACCGCAGCACCCCCGGCATCCGCGACGAACGTCGCCTCCTGTTCGACGTAGCCGACGCCTGCGTCGCCATCGCGCCCCTCGTGGCCGCAGGCGACCCACCCCACCCCGGCCCCGAACTGGACCACTACGTCAACGTCCACGCCACCGCCCGCGCCCGCCGAGACACCCCGTCCTTCCGCCGCCAACTCCTCACCGACGCCGCGGGCGCAGACCACCGAATCCGGCGATACTGGCACCTCACAACAACTCTCACCGGTGAAACCGCCACCTCCGGCACCACCCAACTCTGGCTCTTCGACGCCCTCACCGCCTCGGTGACATGAGAAAGGGAGGCCGATGACCGGCCTCCCCTTCTCACGACGCACAACTCAGGGAACGACTTCGACGATGTCGCCCGGTTCCAGCCACTCGTAGTGCGCCTTCGCGCCTTCCGGGGTCAGGCGGATGCAGCCGTGGGACTGCTCCTCGGTGGGTCCGATGTGGTAGGCGATGTCACCGTTGAAGAAGACCGCGTACTCCATGGGGGCGTTGTGCAGGGTGCTCCAGTGGAACGGCTTCTTGAAGGCCACCTTGAAGACTCCGGGGGGCGTTTCGTAACCGGGACGGCCGTGTGACATCGGGCTGGGCCCGAAGGTGACCTTGCCGTTGTCCATCAACCACGCGTTGTTGGTCGACAACTGCAGGCACGCACGGGCTTTCTCGCTGCACGGGGCCACCACGGGCTCCGGCGGCGGGGCGGGAATGATGGCGGGCACGCCGGGCACATCGGGCCCGCCGGGCCATAGCGGTTCGGCCTGGACGGGTGCTGTGACCGCGGCTCCGACCACCGCCGCGCACATCGCCGCCTGCACGGCCCATCGGGGAATACGACTACTACTCACGAAATCTTGCCTCTCTCGCCGCGCCCACCCCTGGTCGTCGTACGCCCAGAACATGAGCTATCACCATCGACACAAGCCTCGGAAAACATAGAGGTACAGCGATCATGGAGTATTGCGATCGTGTTGAGCAAGCCCAGGGCCGGGCTACCGGCGCGTCACGCGCCGCCGATCGACCTAGGCCGCCGCGGGCGGGTCCGCCCGGAACACGCGGGCGGCCAACGGTGGCAACACCATCAGCCGGGTGAGCTGGTTGCGCAGCCAGATCCGGGTGTTCGTGGCGGGGACGAGCATGGCGCTGCCGGGGCCGACCGAACGCTGGCGAGCTCGGACGATCGGGCGGAAGGCGTGTTCGTAGCGAGCGAAGGCGGCGGTGTGGCCGTCGCTCTCGGCGAGGGCGGTGGCGAGAAGATGCGCGCCTTCGATGGCGAGGGCGGCGCCCGAACCGGAGAACGCGGTGGCGCAGTAGGCGGCATCGCCGACCAGCCCGACGCGGCCGCGCGACCAGTTCGGCATCCGGATCTGTGTCATCGCATCGAGATAGAACGTCGGATCGGCGGTGGCGGCGTCGACAAGCGCGGGGATTTCCCAACCGGCGGTGGCGAATTGTTCGCGCAGCAGCGCGATCTGTGATTCCCGGTCGCGTGGGAAGTCGAACTCGCGCGCTGTGCGGAACGCGAAGAACGCCTGCGCGTCTCGGTGATTGCCGGATCGATACACCCCGGCGACGCGGCCCGCCGTGTTGTGCAGCGTCACCTCTCGCCGCGCGCCGAAGCTCACCTCCACCGTGGCGGTCGCGAAGCCGATGCCGAGCGGGTGCGCCGCCTCGGCCTCGCTCAGCACCGCGAGATTGCGCACGCGCGAATGCAATCCGTCGGCGCCGAAGACCAGGTCGAACTCCGCACCGGTGCCGCCGGCGAAACTCACCTGGACCACGTCGCCGTCCTGGGTGATGGTGTCGACGGTGTCGCCGAAGCGGTAGTCGACGTCGTGAGCGGTGGCGTCGTAGAGAACGCGGGCGAGGTCGCCGCGCATCACCTCGATATCGCCGGGCTCGTCGAAGGTGCTGGTCGGCATACCGGCGACTCGTCGTCCATCGGCATCGACGAAGGTGAGCGCCCGGATATCGGTGGCGAGGTCGCGCAACGCGGGCAGCACCCCCATGGATTCGGCGATCCCGACCGCCGCGCCGCGCAGATCGACGCCGTTGCCGCCCGCGCGCAGCGCCGGAGCTTGTTCGACGACGGTGGGACGGAACCCCTGGCGGGCGAGCCAGTAGGCGAGGGTGGGCCCGGCGATGCTGGCGCCGGAGATGAGAATGCGGGGACTGGTCGACATAACGACTCCTCAGTGACTGACCGTTGGTCAGTTCACACGGTAAGCTCCTGACCGATGGTCAGTCAAGGGATAGAATGCGCCGATGAGTGATGACGCAGCGGTCGGCACCAGGGAGCGCATCCTTGCCGTCGCGATGGATCTGTTCAGCGCGCACGGTTACCACCGCACGACGGTGCGGGCGATCGCCGACCAGCTCGACATCTCCAAAGCCGGTGTCCTCTATCACTTTCCGAGCAAGTACGACATCCTCGCCGGACTGGCCGAGCCGCTGCTCGTCGCCCTCGCCGACGCCTTGGCCGCGGCGGCCGATCCCGATCCGCGGGTGGCCCGCAGGCAGGCTCTCGAAGGCATTCTCGAGGTGTACATCGAGCATCGGTATCTGCTGCGCCTCAACGTCAACGATCTCGCGCTCGCCGCGTCGGGCAGCATCTTCGAGCGGTTCCGCGACTTGGTATTGGCAGCGAACGTGCTGGTAGCGGGGCCGAACCCGACGTTGTCCGATCGGGTGCGCGCCGTGCAGGCATTGGGGGTGCTCAGCGACCCGGTGGTGTTGTTCGCGGACGAATCGCCGACGGCCCTGCGTGCGGAAGTGCTGGCCGGGGTGGATCTGCTGTACCCCGACGCGATGAATGCTGCTGCGGTGCACCGTGGTAGACCCGCGCTGCTCGACGAGGCGGGGGTGGCCGCGGCGCGCAGGATGAGCCGGGTCGAGCGCCGCAGCGCCGCGGAGATCGCCGCTGCGCTCGGCGTCTCGCGAGCAACCGTGTATCGCTATCTCAAAGACTAATTATGAGACGAATTATGAGACATTAATGAGACGAATCCGCGAGCACTTGACGACTTAGGTAAGCCTGACCTACTCTGATCTCGGCGTACGGATGAGCCGGTGGTCCCGAGGGCTGCGGTCGACTCCGCCATCCTGCCGCGGCGGGCTCCGTTTTCGAGACGGGGCCCGCCGCTACGTCTTACCGGCTGTTGAGCGCCGTTTCGGATGGTGTAAACCGGACGGTATGAGCGAAACGCCCCTGTCCCTGGCCGATGTCACCCCCGAGCTGATGACCAAGGCCAGCGAAGGCACCTTCACCGACCTCATCGGCTTGCGCTACACCGAGGTCACCCCCGACCGGGTGCGCGGTGAATGGCAGGTACGCCCCGAACTGCACCAGCCCGCGGGTATCCAGAACGGCGGCGTCTACTGCACCGTCATCGAGACCCTCGCGAGCGTCGGCGGCGGCGTCTGGTTCGGCGAGCGTGGTTCGGTCGTCGGCGTCAACAACAACACCGACTTCCTGCGTGCGGTCCGCGAGGGCGTCCTCACGGGCGAGGCCACCCCCATCCATCGTGGTCGCAGCCAGCAGCTCTGGGTCGTCGTCATCACCGACGCGGAAGGCCGCACCGTCGCCCGCGGCCAGGTCCGCCTCCAGAACTTGGCCGCCTAGCCGAGTCGCAGAGGCGATCTTCCGCGCGTCAGTCGACGGTGGTCACTCGCCACCCGCCCCGGCCGAGCACGTCCACCACCAGCGCGCCGATGTTCCACGCGTCGTCGTCACCGCGGTGATGGGTGCCTTCGAGAGGGATGTCGGCGATCCGGAGTGCGTGGTCCATGCCGGGGCGTCGGCGCAGGTCGTAGGACTCGGCGAACACCTGTTTGGCGTTGGTGTGCTCGGGTCCGAAGGGGTAGTCGACGCCGGTGGCCGCGCACTGGGTGCGGAACTGTTTGCGGTCGTAATCGCCCCAACTCGCCCACGGCCGCTCACCTGCCGCGAACTCGCCGGCCAGGATGCTGCACGCCTCCCCGAAGTCGACACCCTTGTCGACCTGCTGCTGGGTGAGGGTGGTGAGCTCGGTGCAGAAATCGCTCACCGTGGACCGGGTCGGACGCACGATGATCCCGTGCTTGCTCACCCTGGTCCGGCGGGCCGGATCGACCACCGTGATCCCGATCTCGATGATCTCGTTGCTCTGTCCGGCGGGCGGATCGCCTGCCCAGCAGGTGGCTTCCACGTCGACCACGTTGAGCAGGCCGGTCCAATCGTTCATGGGTGTGACGGTACGGGCGCGTCACGGCGGGCTCCAGCGATATTCGCGGCGCCGCGGTCCGTGGCACAGGCGCAACCGCCGCTCGGCCGATGAGTTGGCCCTTCCGGGCCGATCGTGGACCCATCGTTAACATCTCGTTAACCGCCTCGGGGTCGTCCCCGGTCGCGCTCGGCGGCGGTCGCCGCGTGGCCGGGGGACGTGCCAGAATGTCGCTCACCGACCACGACCCGCCGAGGAGAGAACGTATGCGCCTGTCGCCGCACGAGCAGGAACGGCTGCTGCTGAGCTATGCGGCCGAGCTGGCGCGCCGGAGGCAGGCGCGGGGGTTGAAGCTGAACCATCCGGAGTCGATCGCGTTGATCTCCGACCACGTGCTCGAGGGGGCGCGGGACGGGCGGACCGTGGCGGAATTGATGTCGTCGGGGCGGTCGGTGCTCACCCGCGAGGATGTGATGGAGGGGGTGCCCGAGATGATTCACGACGTGCAGGTCGAGGCGACGTTTCCCGATGGCACCAAGCTCGTCACCGTGCACCACCCGATCGGATAGGCGAGACCCATGATTCCCGGCGAATATCTCTGTGCCGAGGGCACGATCGAACTGAACGCGGGCGCGGTGCGCGTCGAACTGGATGTGGTCAATACCGGCGACCGCCCCGTTCAGGTGGGCAGCCACGTGCATTTCCCGCAGTCCAACGCCGCACTGGAGTTCGACCGTGAGGCCGCCCACGGGCACCGGCTGGATATTCCCGCAGGCACGGCGGTTCGATTCGAACCCGGTCTGCCGCAGCGGATTTCGCTGGTTCCGCTCGGCGGTACCCGTGAGGTCTACGGCATCAGCATGAACCCGCCGGGGCACTTGGATGCCTGAGTTGACCGAAAACTATCGCGCGGCGGGCCGCTCGCCGCGACGTCCGGGAGAGAGTTGATGACCGAACTGAGCCGCGCCCGCTACGCCGAACTGTTCGGGCCGACCACCGGCGACCGTATTCGCCTGGCCGACACCGACCTGATCGTCGAGATCACCGAAGACCGCAGTGGCGGACCGGGACTCGCCGGTGAGGAAGCGGTGTTCGGCGGCGGCAAGGTGCTGCGCGAGTCGATGGGCCAGTCGCGCGCCACCCGCGCCGACGGCGCACCCGACACCGTCATCACCGGTGTCGTGATCATCGACTACTGGGGCATCATCAAGGCCGACGTGGGCATCCGCGACGGCCGCATCTGCGGCATCGGCAAGGCAGGCAACCCCGACACGATGTCGGGCGTGCACCCGGCCCTCGTCGTCGGCCCGTCGACCGAGATCATCGCGGGCAACGGCCGTATTCTCACGGCGGGCGCCATCGACTGCCACGTGCACTTCATCTGCCCGCAGCTGATGGACGAGGCGCTCGGCGGCGGCATCACCACTCTCATCGGCGGCGGCACCGGCCCCGCCGAGGGTTCCAAGGCCACCACCGTCACGCCGGGCTCCTGGCATCTGGCCCGGATGCTGGAATCCCTGGACCACTGGCCGATGAACATCGTGCTGCTCGGCAAGGGCAACACGGTCAGCCAGGAATCGATGTGGGAGCAATTGCGCGGCGGCGCATCGGGTTTCAAGCTGCACGAGGACTGGGGCTCCACCCCGGCCGCGATCGACGCCTGCCTCACCGTCGCCGACGCGGCGGGCGTGCAGGTGGCACTGCACTCGGACACGCTGAACGAGGCCGGTTTCGTCGAGGACACCCTCGCCGCCATCGCCGGCCGCGGCATCCACGCCTACCACACCGAGGGTGCCGGTGGCGGCCACGCACCCGACATCATCACTGTCGCTTCCCATCTCAACGTGCTGCCCAGCTCGACCAACCCCACCCGGCCGCACACCGTCAACACCCTCGACGAGCACCTCGACATGCTGATGGTGTGCCACCACCTGAGTCCGTCGATCCCCGAGGACCTGGCCTTCGCCGAATCTCGGATCCGCCCGTCGACCATCGCCGCCGAAGACCTCCTGCACGATCTGGGCGCCATCTCCATGATCGGCTCGGACTCCCAGGCGATGGGCCGCATCGGTGAAGTGGTGATGCGTACCTGGCAGACCGCGCACGTGATGAAGCGCCGCCGCGGCGCTCTGCCCGGTGACGGCGCGGCCGATAACGCCCGCGTGCAGCGCTACATCGCCAAATACACGATCTGCCCGGCGGTTTCGCACGGACTCGACGACGAGATCGGCTCGATCGAGGTCGGCAAACTCGCCGATCTGGTGCTGTGGGAACCGGCGTTCTTCGGTGTCCGCCCGCACGCGGTTCTCAAGGGCGGCATGATCGCCTGGGCCGCGATGGGCGACGCGAACGCCTCCATCCCCACCCCGCAGCCCGTGCTCCCGCGCCCCATGTTCGGTGCCGCGGCCCCGGCCGCCGCGGCGACTTCCCTGCACTTCGTCTCCGAACAGGCCATCGACGACGGTCTCGCCAACCGTTTGAACGTGCGCCGAAAGCTGGTGCCGGTCAAGAACGCTCGCCGCGTCACCAAGGCCGACATGCCCCACAACGACGCCATGCCCCACATCGAAGTAGACCCCGACACCTTCACGGTCCGCATCGACGGCGAAGTCTGGGCAGAGGAACCCGCCACCGAACTCCCGATGGCCCAGCGCTACTTCCTTTTCTGACCGACGCCGGGGTGAGCTGGGCGTACCTGCGCCTTCGCTGCGGCCGTGCGCGGGCTGATGAACGCTGTCGCGGCGGTGTCCATTAGGCTCGTCGCGATCCGAGCGGGGCGGGTTTCGGCACGCCTTCCGCCGCACAGCGCCGGGGACTCCGGCGGGAGGGGAACACAGCATGGACGACCTGAACAACGCCGCCGCGGACCTGTCGCGCTGGGCGGAGGACCTGGAACAGAAGGCGCAGCGCTACCAGGAGCTGCACGCCAAGATGACCGCGGTGAGTGTCACCGATACCTCGGCCGACGGCCGGATCAGTGTCACCGTGGACGCCAACGGTTCGACCACCGCGATCACCTTGGCGGCCGCCGTGCGCGGCATGGATCCCGCCGCCGTGGCGACCGAGCTCATGGCCTGCACGCATCGCGCCCAGACGCGCTTGCGCGACCAGGTCACCGGTCTGGTCCATGACACGGTCGGCACCGACGAGGCCGGGGAGGCGATCGTCGGCCAGTACAGCGACCGGTTCCCCGACCTCGACCCGACCTCGTCGGCGCCCGTCCCGCCGTCGGCGCCGCCCGCCGCTGCGTCCGCCCCTGCCGCATCGTGGCCGTCCGCGCCCGAGGCTCCCGCCACCCGCAAACCCGACCGCGACCGGGTTGTCGCACCTGAGGAGCCGTCCGACGAGGACATGTTCTACCAGCGCAAATCCTGGTTGCAGTAGCCGTCGCTACAACCCGGCACACATTCCAGGGAACCGAACGGGGTCGGGGCGCGTCCAACTAGATCGAGAGCTGCGGACTCGACCGAGTTCGCCGGAGGAGGGATTCTGCGTGACCAGTCTGGTGAATGTGAATCTGGATGCGATCAGGTCGCAGGCCTGTTCGGTGGACGGCGTGTCCGGCGGGGTCGCCAAGGCGCTCGAGGCGGCGAACTATCTCGCCCATGCCGACGACGGCTACGGCCTGCTCGTGAAGCCGTACGCAGTGAGCACCTTGAACTCGCTCCACGACGACATCACCGAGGCACTGGCGCAGCTCGACACCCTGACCGCGGAGATGCCGGGCAAACTCCGCACCGCCGCCGACACCTTCGAAACGTGTGACACCACCCGGGCGGGCGATCTCACGGGCAAGACCGCCGAGATCGAAAGGAACGTCTGACCATGGCCGACGGACCCAACGCGGCGGGCACGTTCCTCAACGAGCACACCATCCTGCCCGGCACGGTGAGCACCTTCGACGACGGCGAAGCTCCCGAGAACGACCTGCTCCAAGACGGCGTCGACTATCGGGACACCTATTACCAGGAAAGCAACTTCCTCTTCAGCAATGTGGGCCGGCCGACGGGTGGGGAGGAACCCGACGCGGGCATCATGAAAGGCACGCTCCAGGGTGACACCTGGGAGAACGGCCTCGGCCTCTACAACGCGATGACCGGTGACGGGTCGATCATGACCAAGGTCGACGCCATCTCCAAAGCGGCCGGTACCGCGGGTGATTGGGCGTCGGCGGCGACGATGTTCAGCAAGGCGATCAAGGGCACCTCCACACTGGCGAAGTTCGACCCGTTCAACTTCCTCGGTTCGCAACTGATGAGCTGGATGCTCGAACACGTCGAACCGATGCGCAAATCACTGGAATCGATCACCGGCAGCCCGGATATGGTCCAGGCGTATTCGGATTCGTGGAAGGCGATCGCCGAGAGTCTGACGACCACCGCGCAGGAGTGGGCTACCGCGCTCGACAGCGGAATCGGTGAATGGGCAGGTGCCGCCGCCGAAGCCTACGTGGCCAAGGCGACCGAGCTGACGGGCAAGATCGCCGAGAAGGCGGCCGTCGCCGAGGTGCTGTCGGAGTGCAACGCGGCGATGAAGGGCATCGTCGAGACAGTGCGCGAGATCGTGGTCGAGATCCTGAGCAATCTCGCCGGCATGCTCGCCGAGATGACCGCGCTGCTCATCGCCTCCGCCGGAACGGCCACCCCCGCGCTTATCGCCAGGGCGCTGCTCGACATCTCGCTGGCCACGGTGTCGGTCTCGCAGATGCTGGTGAAACTGGCGCAGGCGCTGATCGATACGAAGATGCTGGCGCAGAGCGCGGTGAAGATCATCCAGGGCGTGACCGAGGTCGAGACCGCGAAGTAGCGGACGAGGGAGCCGGTGCCGGCCCGTGCTCGATGGCAGACTGCGTCTATGACGATCAACGATTGGGCCGATGTCGACAGCTACCTCGTCACCACGCTCGTCGGTGACGAGGGAGCGCCCGCACTCACCGCCAACGCCGACGCGGGGCTGCCTGCCATCGACGTCTCCCCACCCCAGGGCAAACTGCTGAACCTGTTGGCCCGCACCGCGAAAGCGCGCCGGGTACTCGAGATCGGCACCCTCGGCGGCTACAGCACCGAGTGGCTGGCGCGCGCGGTCGGCGACGGTGGTCTCGTCGTCACCCTCGAATTCGAACCCCGCCACGCCAAGGTCGCGCGCGAGAACCTCGACCGCGCCGGCGTGGGGGAGCGCGTCGAAATCCTGGTGGGCGCGGCCCTGGACACCCTGCCCGGTGTCGCCGAGGATCTGACCGAACCGTTCGACCTGGTCTTCATCGACGCCGACAAGGTCAACAACTCCAACTACGTGCAGTGGGCGCTACGCCTGACCCGCCCGGGCTCGGTGATCATCGTCGACAACGTGGTGCGCGCGGGCGCGGTGGCCGACGAGCAGACCGAGGATCCCAATGCCCGAGCCAGCCGCGACCTGATCGAACTGCTCGCCGCCGAACCGAGCGTCGACGCGACCGTCATCCAGACCGTCGGCGCGAAAGGTTGGGACGGATTCGCCTACGCCGTGGTGAACGGTCCGAATTCCTGATCTTCACCGCCCGGCAATGCGCAGGGTCATTGCCGGGCGTCCGGGATTCATCGCAGGGTTGTTCGCTGCCGCTAGCGTGGGAGTGTTCGACTTCAGGAGCCGCCATCATGGAATTCCGTCATCTCGTCTCGTTCATCGCGCTCGCCGAGGAATTGCATTTCGGACGTGCGGCGCAGCGCCTGCATCTGACGCAGCCGAGCCTGAGCGCCCAGTTGCAGAAACTGGAGAAGTCCCTGGAAGTACAGCTGGTCGCGCGCAATTCGCACGAGGTGCGGCTGACGCCGGCGGGCCGGGAATTCGAGCTGCAGGCCCGCCAGATCATCGCCCAGCTCGACCGGGCCGCCCAAGCGGCGAAGGCGACTGCCGCCGGTCGGGCGGGCAGCCTGAACGTCGGCTACAACCTGCCCGCCAGCAAGCACATCCTGCCCGACGCGCTGGCCCAGCTCACCGACCGCCACCCCGGCATCTCGGTGTCGCTGTGGGAGAAGCGAACCGGGCCGCAGCTGGCCGCCCTGGCCGACGGATCCCTCGACCTGGCCATGGTCTACGGCCACCCCAGCACCGCCGACTTCCGGTACCGGCGTCTGCTGCACCGGATTCCGCTGGTGGCGGTGGTCGGCCGGCAGCACCGCTGGGCCCACCGCTCACACGTGCCCTTCGCCGAACTGCGGGACCAGGACTGCGTGCTGTTCGCCCGCGATCAGTGCCCGGCGATGTACGACGCGATCCTGCGGTCGGCCGCGCAGACCCGGATCTCGCTGAACATCACCCAGATCGCCGACGATCCGGGCGCCACCGCCCACATCGTCTCGGTGCGCCCGCTGGTCGGATTCGCGTCGCTGCCGCGGGCGGTGTCGGCGGGTATGGGGTCCTCGGACACCGACCCGGTGGCGGTGAAACTGGTCGATCCGGTCCCGACCTTGGATCTGCACGTGGTGTGGCGGGCCGACGAACAGAATCCGGCGGTGGCGATGTTTCTGGATTGCCTCGCGTCCACGGCACCTGCCCTGGCCGACGACCAGGTTTTGACGGCGTGAAGTCGTCGTTCATTTCAATCCCGACCGCACGAACGCATTGACGATGTGGCGCTGCAGCACCAGATACAGCAGCAGCACCGGCAGGCAGGCGAGACCGGCCAGCGCCATCATCGGCCCCCACTGATCACCTTCGGTGCCCATGAAACTACGCAGTCCGAGCTGCAGCACACTGTTGGACTGACGCAGTACGACCGCGGGCCAGAAGTACTCGTTCCACGCGTTGATGAACAGCAGGATGCCGAGCGCGGCGAGTGCGGGTCGCAGGTTCGGCACCACCACGGTCCACAGGATCGACCACGACGAGCGCCCGTCGATCTTCGCGGCGGCGATGAGTTCCTTCGGGAACGCCGACATGTGCTGGCGCAACAGCAGCACCGCCAGTGCCGAGCACAGCGTCGGCAGCACGACGCCGATCAGGGTGTTGATCAGGCCCAGCTGGTTGAGCAGGATGTAGTTGGGCAGCATCGTCACCTGGAACGGCACCAGCCACACCCCGACGAACGCCAGATACAGCAGGTTCTGTAGCGGGAAGGTGTAGATGGCGAACGCGTAGGAGGCCAGCAACGCGATGAGGAGCTGGCCCGCCGCCGAGAGCACCGCAACGAAGAACGTGTTGGCGATCAGACCGGCGATGTCGACCTTCTGCGCCGCGTCGAGGTAGTTGGCCGTCGACAGCGGCCACGGGATCGGCGACAGCGAGGTGACGTCCTCGGGTCGGCGCAGCGACGTCGCGAACAGCCAGTAGATCGGGAACACGCACACCAGCGCCGTGGCGGCGAGCAGCAGGTGGCTGCCCACCCCGCGCAGTCGTTCAATCGTCATGGACAGCAACCTTTTCCGAGATCCAGACCAGCAGTGCGGCCACCAGACCGAAGCCGAAGAACAGCAGCACACCGGCCGCGGCACTCAGACCGGCGTCGAAACTGTGGAAGGCGTAGTCCCAGAGCAGGTAGTAGATGTTGGTGGTGGCCTGCGCGGGACCGCCCTGGGTCATCGAGTCGATGAGCGGGAAAGTCAGTGTGGGACTGAGCAACACGGTCGTGAGGATGAGGAACAGCACGGTGGGCGAGAGCAGCGGCAGCGTGATCCAGCGCCGGATCTGACCGGGTGAGGCGCCGTCGACCCTGGCCGCTTCGTCGTAGTCGCCGCTGATTCCGGCCAGGCCCGCCCACACCACGAGCACCGCGAAGCCGATCAGGTGCCAGGCGGTGATCGCGATGATCACCCCCTGCGCGGTCGCGGTCTCGTACACCCAGTTGCGGTTCGAACCGCTCACCTGGGCGAGGAAGCCCGTCCCCGGATGCAGCAACCAGCGCCACACCGCCGCCGCCGCGACCGGCGCGACCAGGAACGG
This sequence comes from Nocardia sp. NPDC127606, assembly GCF_042671725.1. Classification (NCBI taxonomy): domain Bacteria; kingdom Bacillati; phylum Actinomycetota; class Actinomycetes; order Mycobacteriales; family Nocardiaceae; genus Nocardia; species Nocardia sp. NPDC127606. The sequence goes on from NZ_JBHXWQ010000001.1 coordinate 459,037, forward strand.
TGCGAAGACCAGTGCCTGATAGATCGTGCGCGCCCGACCGGTGACCCGTCTGCTCGCCATCGCGATCACGACCGGCAGCACCACCGTGAACGGCAACAGACCGAGGATCAGTGTCCCGGTGCGACCGAGGGCGCCCCAGAACGCCGGAAGATCCAGCAGCCGTTCGTAATTCGCGGTGCCCACCGGTGTCATCGGCGCGGTCGGCAGCAGGTTCCACGAGTAGGTGGACAGCTGCAAGGCCTGCACCAGCGGTTGATAGGTCCACACGACCAGCAGGAACAATGCCGGACTCAGGTAGAGGTACGGCGCGACGAACCGGGCCACGCGGCGGCGCGTGAGGCGCCGGCGCACCGGTGTCGCCGCGACCGGCGGTATCGGCGACACCGGCGCATCGATGACGAACATCTACCGCACCGCCGCCCGCGCGGCGACGATCGCCGCGATCTGCTCGAGCATCTCCGACTCCGGCCGGTCATAGACCTTCGGCGCCGGTGCGGCGTCGATCGCGGTGGCCAGCACCGTCGACTCCATCACGTCGATGCGGCTGAACCCGAATCCGACGAATCCGCGGTGCCTGCCCGCCGGAGCCATCGGGTCCACCCGGTAGGCCGTCGCGGGACCGATCCACACCGGAATCCCAGCCAGTGCCGACGCGCCGGTGAGGTGGTTGTGTCCGCACAGGATCATCCGGACATCGGTGCCCGCCACGACCTCGGCCAGCTGCTCGGCATCCTTGAGCCGGAGGAAGTCGAGGGTGGCCAGCGGCGAACGCAGCGGCGGATGGTGCACCACCAGCACGGTGCCGTGCGGGGCGGGGGTGCGCAGCTCCTCGGCCAGCCAGGTCAGCTGCTCCGGCTCCAGCTTGCCGTCGTGCTGGAACGGTGTGGTGCTGTCCAGCACGATGATCCGCACGCCCGCGATCTCGACGCACTGGTCGTGCGGGAGATCCGGGTCCACCGTGTCGCGGCCGAGCAGTTCGGCGCCGAAGGCGGTGCGTTCGTCGTGATTGCCCATCGCGTAGACGATCTCGGCGCCGAGGTCGGCCGCGACCGGCTCCACCGCGGCCCGCAACCGCCGGTACGCCTCGGGTGACCCGTTGTCGCTGAGATCACCCGAGAAGATCAGCACGTCGACGCGCTGCCCGAAGTCGCGCAGCCGGTCGAGCACCGCGGTCAGGTTGGCGGCGGTGTCGACCCCGTGGAGCAGTTCGCCCTCGGGTCGCAGGTGGGTGTCGGTGATCTGGACGATCGTCAGTTCGCTCATGACTTCGGCATGAGTTCGGTGCCCGCGGTGCGGGCGGCGGTGAGCGTGGACTGCGGGTCGGCGCCCTGGAACACGACGGCCTCGACGGCGTCCATCATGCCGTCACGCATCTGCAGATAGTTGTTGCCCGGCATCGACACCCACGGCTCCATGTTCGCCAGCTGCGCGACGTTCGGGCGCAGCAGCGGGTTCTGGTCGGCCCAGTCCTTGAGCCCGCCTGCTTCTTCGAGCAGACCGGTGCGCAGCGGCAGGTAGCCGATGTTCTGCGCGATCTTCTTGTAGGAATCCTCGCTGGTCAGGTGCTTGATCAGTTCCCACGCGGCCCGCTGCTTCGCCGGATCGTTGGACAGGATGTGCAGGCCCGCACCGGAATTCGTGGGGACGGCGGGCTTGCTGCCGAAGCCGGGCATCGGCGCCGAACGCAGGTCCCACTTGCCCTTGGACCCGGTGACGAAAACGCTCTGCAGCGCGCTGGTTTCGAGCATCATGCCGATCTCGCCGCGACCGAACGCCTCGTAGCCCTGCTTCTGATTGAGCTTGGGCATGCTGCCGGTGTTCACGAGGTTCTGCGCCATCTTGGTGACCTCGACGGCGGGCGCGTCGGCGAAAGTGAGGGTGTTGCGATCCTCGGAGATCACGCGGCCGCCGTTGGAGCGCACCAGCGACTGGAAGCACCAGTCCTTGGCGGTCTTGGTCAGGCAGTCGATGTAGACGCCGCCCTTACCGGTGCGGTCGGCGATCGCCTTCGCGGCGGTGGTGACCTCGTCCCAGGTGGTGGGCGGCTTGGCGGGATCGAGACCGGCCTCGGTGAACAGCGACGCGTTCAGGTACAGGACGGGCGTGGAGAAAACGAACGGAACGCCGTAGGTGTGGCCGTCCCAGTCGTCGAGCGTACGGGCGCGGGGCGCGTACGCATGGCGGGCGCCGTCGAAGTTCTGCTTCACTTCCGGCGCGCCGACCAGCTGGTCCAGCGGCTTGGCCTTGAGCTGGTGAATGGTGAAGTCCAGGTCGGAGAAGCCGAGCTGGGCGACGTCGGGCGGGGTGCCCGCCACCATCTGGTTCTGGATGCTGGAAACGGTGTCGGTGGCCGGGTTGGGGCTGTTGCCCTGCGGCTTCTGCGCGGTGACCTTGATATTGGGGTGCTTGGCGCTGAAGTCGGCGATCAGGGCGTTGAAGGTTTCGGTCCAGGCGCCCGCCACACCGTAGCTGTAGGACTCGAAGACGATCGAAACCTGTTGGTCGGCAGCGAGTTCGGGAATCTGCGCGGTGGCGGTGGCGTCGGTGGACCCGGTGGTGCCGAGGCCGCAACCGGTGAGGGCGAGGGCGGCGGTGAACACCACGCCCAGCGCGGGCAGTGTGCGTTTCATCGTGGTTCTATCCTTCTCATCGGGGTGGTGCCGAAATCAGGGGACGGGAATCGCGGCCGCGTCGACGGCCGGTTCCGCGGGGGAGCTGGGCGCTTGCCACGTCAGCCGCAGGCCGGTGTCGGGGTCGAACAGGTGGATGTCGGCGGGGTCGACGCGGCAGGCGATGTCCTCGCCCACCCGGACACCGGCCGGTCGCGCCGCGCGCACACAGAGGCCGGACTCGAGGTGCACGAGTTCTTCGCTGCCGAGGTTCTCGACCATCCGGACCCGCCCGCGGACATCGGTCGAGGTGTCGTCGATCCGCAGGCGTTCCGGGCGGATTCCGGCGACGACGGCGGTGGCGTCGCCGGAATCCTCGGAGATGTCCAGCGCGGCATCGATGCCGTCGGCCATCACCGTCATATGGCCGTCGCTCGCGGTGACGACGGCGGGGAACAGGTTCATCGGCGGTGAGCCGAGGAAGCCGGCGACGAAGGTCGAGCGCGGGCGGTCGTAGAGCTCCTCCGGGGTGCCGCACTGTTCGATGCGGCCCTGGTTGAGCAGCGCGATGCGCGTCGCCATCGTCATCGCCTCGACCTGATCGTGGGTGACGTAGAGGAACGTCACGCCCAGGCGCTGGTGCAGCGCGATCAGTTCGGCGCGGGTCGCGCTGCGCAGTTTCGCGTCGAGGTTCGACAGCGGTTCGTCCATCAGGAACGCGCCGGGATCGCGAACCATGGCGCGTGCCAGCGCGACTCGTTGCCGCTGTCCGCCGGACAACGCGACCGGGCGGCGCTCGAGCAGCGCCGAGATCTCCAGCGTCGCCGACACCTCGGCGACCCGCTGCGCGATCTCCGCCCGCGGCCTGCGCCGCGCCCGCAACGGGAACCCGATATTGCGTGCCACCGACAGATGCGGATACAGCGCGTAACTCTGGAACACCATCGCCAGATCCCGCCGCTGCGGCGCCGCGTCGGTCACGTCGACGTCGCCCACCAGAATCCGCCCCGCGCTCGGCTCCTCCAGCCCCGCGATCATCCGCAACAACGTGGACTTGCCGCAGCCACTGGGCCCCAGCAACACCATGAATTCACCATCGGCGATGTCGAGACTCACCTCGCGCACCGCGTACTCGGCATCGAACTTCTTCGACACCGCTTCGATCTGCAGTCGTGCCATGCGCCCAGTGTCGAGCCCGCCACGGTCCCCGCGCCGGGGCGATAGTGAACGTCGATCGGTCCAATCGTCTCGACCCCACCGACCCACGAACGGCACCATCGGTGCTCGCTGCGATCGTTACTCGGTGGTGGGGTTCGGCGAGCCTGTCATCGGGTGATCGGCCGATGGTGGAAAGCCCCGCCCGGGGCGCTGATCTCCATCGTGGTGCCGGTCAGTGCTTGGATCATCGAGGTCCGGCACCGTCTTCTCACAGGTAGGTGCGGTGCGAATCAGATACCGGCCGAGACCTCAGCGCAGCCGGACCGGTAGTTCCAGTAGGCCTCGGATGAGGGTGCTGGTTTGCCAGTGGAGGTCGGCGGTGGGGGCGAGGGTCAGGTCGGGGTAGCGGTGGAGGAGGGCGGTGAAGGCGATTTCGGCTTCTACGCGGGCCAAGGGGGCGCCGACACAGAAGTGGATGCCGTGGCCGAAGGCGAGGTGGCCCGCGGTGGGGGTGTCGGTGGCGAGGGTGTCGGGGGCGGCGAAGCGGGCGGGGTCGCGGTTGGCGGCCGAGAGGGCGACGTAGACGATCTCGCCCGCGGGGATCTCGGTGTCGCCCAGCGCGACCGGTTCCGCGGTGTAGCGGGCGGTGGCCATGTCGACAGGGCCGTCGAAACGCAGGAATTCCTCGATCGCGGCGGGGACACCGGTGGGGTCGGCGCGCAGGGCCTGCCACTGTTCGGGGTGGCGGAGCAGGGCCAGGACGCCGTTGCCGATGAGGTTCACCGTGGTCTCGTGGCCCGCGACCAGCAGCAGGAACGCCATCGACACCAGTTCTTGATCGGTGAGCCGATCGCCCTCGTCGTCGGCGAGGACCAGCTGGGACAGCAGATCCTCGGCGGGCGCGGACTGTTTGGTGCGCACCAGCTTCGCGAGATAGCCGACCATCGCGGCCGACGCGGTGGGACGCTCGTCCTCCTCGCCCTCGCCCACCACCGTGACCAGGGCCTTGGTCCAGGCTTGGAAATCCGCGCGATCCTCGAACGGGACACCGAGAAGCTCGCAGATCACCGTCACCGGAAGGGGATTGGCGAAATCGTTCATCAGATCGACCTCGTCGCGATCACCCATCCCGTCCAGCAGCGACGCGGTGATCTGCTCGATGCGTGGTCGCAGCAGGGCGACCTGGCGGCTGGTGAAAGCCTTGTTCACGAGCTTGCGCAGACGGGTGTGCGCGGGCGGGTCCGTGCCGAGCATATGGCTCAGGAGCGCGACGATATTCGGGTCCGTCGCCCTGGTGTCACGCTTGGTGTGCAGGATCGCGTCGATCTGGACGACATCCTTGCGCAAGCGCGGGTCGGCGAGCGCGATCTTGGCTTCGGGATAGCCGACGACCACCCAGCGGACGACATCGTCGGGGAAGCGAACCCGATGGACGGGACCCTCGGCGCGCCACCGGCGGTACTGCGCGTGCGGATCGTCGAAGAAGTCGGCGCCGATGGACTCGACTGGGGCGGAAGCGGTGCGGTCGGCCATCGAATCGACGGTACCCGCGCCGGGCCGAACGCGCATCGACCGTGGACATCGGTACACGGAACACCTTGTGACGACCGCGAATTCGCGATCAGGTGGGGTGTGGCTCCGTCGTCGAGGTGCTCGACTCGACCGATACCAGGAAACCGCGCAGGAGTTCGGTGACGGCTTCCGGTTGTTCCAGGGAACTCGAGTGACCGCATGCGGGGATCGTGTGGAGCTGGGCATGTGGGATGAGCGAGGCGATGTGGCGGGCATGCGGGAGCGGGGTGGCGGCGTCGTCCTCGCCGACGATGATCTGGGTGGGAACGGTGATCGCCGCGAGTTCGGCGTCGACGGAGCCACGTTCGGTGACACCGTGGACGGCGTTTCGCGTACCGACACGGTCGATCCCGGCCAGCCGACGCGACCACTCGCGGACGACTTCCTTGCCGGTGTCGGAGGCCCGAAAAGAGGGGCCGAACAGGTGCGTGGCCACCCGGCCTGCGATGGGTCGGATGCCGAACCAGCGCAGCGCCAGGGCCAGCCGGTGGTATTCGCCGATCTTGGCGGGATCCTCGGCTCGCGCGCTGGTGTCCAGGAGGGTGAGCGATCGCAGGAGGTGGCCGTGCCTGGCGGCCAATCGTTGGCCGACGAAGCCACCCATGGACAGCCCGACCCAGTGCACGGGGCCCGCGTCGAGAGCGCGGATCACGCCCACCGCGTCGGCGGCGAGAGTGTCCATGTCATAGCCGTCGTCGGTGGGTGGAGTATCGCCCTGACCGCGCCAGTCGAGGGTGACACACCGATAGTCGCCTTGCAGGGCCTCGAGCTGCGCGCGAAACATCCAGCCACCGAACAGCAACCCGTGGCCGAAGACCACGGTGGCGACGTCGGGTTTGCCTGCGGGAGCGCCGGTGTCGGTGTAGGCGATCCGAACACCGTCGAGCGAAATGATCGGCATGGGGTCACTCGCCGCCGGTACTCAGGCCGCCGCGAGGCGGACGTTGCGCATCGTCACCAGCGCGGTGGCACACAGGATTTCGCCGGTTTCCTCCACCGAGAACACGTCGGCGGCGGCGATCGTGAGCAGCGCGCCGGGCTTGATCACCCGGCCGCGGGCGACCACGTTCGGGCCTTTGGCGGGCGCGAGAATCTTCACGGTGTAGTCGATGGTCATGTTCACCCAGCCCACGGGCAGCAGCGTGCCCGCGGCCGAACCGGCGGCGAAATCGGCGAGCGAGCCGAGGACCCCACCCTGGAAATAGCCGTCGTGCTGGGTGAGTTCGCGCCGGTGTGGTTGCACGATCTCGACGTCGCCGGGCTCGACCCGGCTGAAATGGAAACCCAGGTGCGCGGCGGCGGGCATGGACAGCACGACGCTGGGAACCAGCTGTGCGAAGTCGGGATTGGGGGCCTGTGCTGCGGTCATCGGCTCAGTCCTCTGCTCGGCAGCGGCGCGGCGTCGCCGCTCCTCCTGCGGCGAATCCTGCCCGCTGACGGCGCGCGGGAACAGCCCATCGCGGAAATTTCGCCTGCTGTTGGGAGTCTGGAAAGAGTTCGGCCGGGCGAGTGGCGCGTTCCCGCCCGGCCGAGCGCTCAGCGAGTTCCGGCGTGCAGAACCACTTTGCCGTTGCGGCCGGGAGTTTCGGACACCACAGCGGCCTCGGCGGCCTGCTCGAGCGCGAAATCGGCCTGGACATCCAGGCGCAGGGTGCCGTTGGCGGCGAGGGTGACGAGTTCGGTGATCAACCGCACGTAATCGGCGCGGTCGATGTCGGAACTGCGCTGCTGGCCCCAGAACCCTTTCACCACCGCCTGTTTGAAGATGACGGCGCCGGTGTCGATGATCAGCGGTTTGCCCGACAGCGCGCCGAAGGAGATCAGTTCACCGCGCGGGGCGAGCAGCGCCATCAGATCGCCCGCGGCCGGACCGCTGACCTGATCGACGGCGCGCACGATCGGTTCGCCGCCGGTGATGTCGGCGCCGGTGGCGAGCCAGCCCACCGATTCGGTGTCGAGCACGGGACCGTAGCCGAGCCTTTCCAGCGCCTGCACCGACGACTGGCCGCGGACCAGGCTCAGCACCCGCACTCCGCGTTCCTTCGCGAACAGGTTGAGCAGGCGACCGACCGCACCGTTGGCGGCGTTCACGACGATCCACTCACCGGCCCGCACCTGCAGGTCGTCGAGCAGCATCAGGGCGCTCAGCGGCATGGCGAGCAGCTGGCAGGCGGTTTCGTCGGGCACGGAATCCGGCATCGGCACCGCTTGCGCGGCGCGGGCGACGAAGGAATCCGCCCAGGCGCCACGGACGCCGGCGATCGCCACCCGCTGACCGACCTGGAGTGCGTCGACGCCGGGGCCGACCGCGTCGACGACGCCGGCGGCCTCGGTTCCGGGGATCGCGGGCAGCGGCGGCCGATAGCCGTAGACGCCGCGGATGATCGCCAGATCGTGGTTGTGGATGGGCGACAGCGACGTCGCGATCCGCACCTCACCCGCCCCGGGCTCCGGGGTGGGCACCTGCTGCGCGGTGAGCACATCCTTCGGTTCGCCGAATTCGTCGATGACAACTGCCTGCATGTCCGCCTCCGTGGTGGTTGCGAGTCCCTGCCGAGCGTGATCGTGCTCCATTGTGGCACCGTGCCGGTATCGGGTTGCTCAGGGATGCCCCTGCTCGGGCCCGGCTGTCAATACCTCGCAGGGCTGAGAGCGGATCACTCCGACAGCGCGTGAAAATAGCTCGCACGGTGGACGAATGTGACCGGGTGGCGTGCGTACCTTCGGTGCATGGCAGACGCGCTCGGAACACGCTCGCCCGCAGTGCGATCCGGATCGCGTATCGCCGAGGTCGACATCCTGCGGGGGTTCGCCCTGTTCGGGATCCTGATCACCAATGTGGTCGTGGCGACCTCGCTGTGGTCGGTGGTGGGTACGCGCGAGGATCCGGTACTGCGCTTCGACGGCACCGTCGATCTGCTGGTGCGGGCCACCGTCGACGCGCTGTTCGCCGGGCGGTTCTACCTGCTGTTCGCTTTTCTGTTCGGGTACTCGTTCACCCTGCAGATCGCGGCGGCCCAGCGCGCGGGGGCTTCGCCGGTGCGGCGGTTGCTGCGGCGGTGTGCCGCGCTGATGGCGATCGGACTCGTCCACGTCTACCTGCTGTGGATCGGGGACATCCTCACCCTGTACGCGTTCCTGTGCCTGACCCTCATCGCGCTGCGCAAATTGCGGCCGCGGACCGCGGTGATCACCGGAGTGGTGCTGTACACGGTGTGGTCGGCGTGGAGCTTCCTGCCGGGCAGTGCCGGTCTTCTCGCGTTCGGCGAGTTCGTCGACCTGCCCGCGATATCGGCCGACTACACCGCCGACTTCGCGTCGACGTTCGCCGCGCAGACGGCGCTCGCGCCGGTGTTCCTGCTGCTGATCTGGTTCGGTCAGGGCGTACCGAGCCTGGCGATGTTCCTGATCGGCATGGCGGCGGGCAAACGAAACCTGTTCGCGGATCCGGATACGCTGCGCCGCTGGTCCTTTCGCGCACTGGTGATCGGCTTCGGCCTCGGCCTGCCGATCTCGGCGATGACCTTCGCCGAGTCGATGACCTGGTGGCACGCCCCCGCGGTGATCCACGGCCTGCAAATGCTGGTGAACCCGTTCATGACGTTCGCCTATGTCGCCGCGATCCTGCTGGCCGCGCGGTCCGCACGCCTGGGCCGCTTCACCGCCCTGCTCGCCCCCGCCGGGCGCATGGCCGCCACCAACTACATCGGGCAATCCGTGGTGCTGATGCTCGTCTACACCGGGTACGGCCTCGCCCTCGCCGATGACATCGCACCCCTTGGCGTCGTCGCGATCGCCGTGCTCACCTTCGCCGCCCAGCTCGCGTTCAGTGCCCGGTGGCTGCGCGGTCATTCGTACGGCCCGGTGGAATGGTTGCTCCGCGCCGCGACCTACCTGACCGTTCCGCCGTGGCGACGTCCTGCCGTACAGAACGCTCCGCCCGGCGCCTGAGCCGACGATTCGGCGCGCTGTCAGTCGGCGACCGCCGGCGGGCGGTGGAACTCCGCCCGCCAGCGGTGCAGACCTGAGGCGTCGGCACGAGAGACGGTTTCTACCCGGACCGGGGTCAGGTCGGGGGCGGCGAAAGAGTCGATGTCGGCGCGGGTGAGCGGCCACGGCGGGCCGGTGGTGGCGGGGGTCTTGCTGATGTCGGCGATCACGAGCAGGGTCGCGTCGGGCGCGAGGAGGTCTCGGATGCCGGTGATGGCGAGGGTGCGGACGTCCTGAGGCAGGGATTGGACGGTGATCGACTCGATGACCAGGTCGAAAGCGTGGAGCCAGGACGGCGGTGGGTTCAGGAGGTCGGCGACCTTGTAGGTGACGGGGGAATGAGGGAAACGAACCCGGGCGCCGCGGATCGCGGTGGGGGAGACGTCGAAGGCGGTGGTTCGGATGCCCCGGGAGGCAACGAATTCGGCGTCGGTGCCGTATCCGCAGCCGATCACCATGGCCCGCGCTCCCTGGGGCACGGTGGCGGTGCGGAGCCAATCGACCAGCAGGGGATTGGGGACGTCTCGATCCCACGGAACCACCGAGGTGCCCGCCGCGGCCTCGGCGTAAAGCGGTTCGAACCATCCGGTCGGATCGTTCGCGGCCAGTGCCTGAGCGGCGAGGCGGCGATCGGCGGACGGCTGCGCGTCGGTCATGGGTCCAGTCTTCACCACCAACGGTCGCCCCGTCGTCCGACAGTCGGGGACGCGCCCGGCGACCGGTGGGCTGGTCGGTTGATCTCCTGGCCCAGGTGCCCGAGATTCGTGGAATCGCCTGCATGACGTCAGTGTTCAACCGGAATGGTGCTCGAGGTCAAGCGCGCCGGGCGGCCCGTGCGGCGAAACCGTCGCAGAGGGCTTCGAGACCGAGGAACAGCAGGTCCTCGGAGGTCAGGTCGCTCACCCCGGCGCCTTCGAGGTCGGCCAGTGCCGGCGGGACGGGGAAAGAGGGTTTGCCCTCGAGGAGATCGCGCAGTCCGTTGGTGTCGTCGGTGGCGGTGCGCTTCTCGGCGAGCAGCGCGCCGCCGACCACCGGCAAGCTGGCGCCGGAGATGTAGTTCCAGACGGAGAATCCCATCGTGGTGGCCTCGCGGGCGGTCACGTCGAGCTCGCGCAGACCCTCGACCAGCCACGCCAGGCTGGTCAAGCCCTGCGGGCCGAAGCTGTAGCGGGGGACCGCGAAGGTGAGCAGCACCCAGGGATGCTGCTGATAGAGCTCCCAGTCGATCTCCGCGGCGATACGCACCCGGTCGCGCCACGTCCACCCGCGACCGGCCGGATCGGGGTAGGGGTGCCGGGCGGCGATCTCGTCGGTCATGGCCGCGATGAGTTCGTCCTTGTTCGCCACGTGCCGGTACAGCGACATGGTGCCCACATCGAGGCGGTCGGCGATGCGGCGCATCGACACCGCGTCGAGTCCGTCGGCGTCGGCGAGGAAGATCGCGGCGTCGACGATCGCGGTGCGGGTGAGCTTCGCCTCGGTCATCCCATGACTCGCTTTCGTAATACAACCTTCATGCGTACACTGTACCCAGCTCCCGCGTACGGCGTACGCAAAACCTCGGAAGGATGTCGGAATGACGAAGCTGGAACCGGCGGTGCCCACCGCAATCGCCGGTGGACGCCGCGCATGGCTCGGACTGGGCGTGCTGCTGCTGCCGGTGCTGCTGGTGTCGATGGACATCTCGGTGCTCTTTCTGGCGATGCCGACCCTCACGGCCGACCTGGATCCCACCGCGTCGCAACAACTCTGGATCCTCGATATCTACGGGTTCATGCTCGCGGGTCTGCTCATCACCATGGGCAACCTCGGCGACCGGATCGGCCGACGCAACATCCTGCTCGCCGGCGCCGCCATCTTCGGTGTCGCGTCGGTGCTCGCCGCGTTCGCACCCACCGCGCCGATCCTCATCGCGGCCCGCGTACTGATGGGCATCGGCGGTGCGACGCTGCTGCCGTCGAGCCTGGCGCTGATCTCCACCCTGTTCCCCGACACCCGGCAACGGGGCACCGCGATCGGCATCTGGACCGCGTTCTTCGCCGGTGGTTCGGCGGTCGGGCCGATCATCGGCGGCGTCCTGCTACACCACTTCTGGTGGGGCTCGGTATTCCTGATCAACATCCCGGTCCTGGCGATTCTGCTGATCTTCGGGCCGATCCTGCTGCCCGAACATCGCTCCGCCGCCCTGGGACCGATCGATCTGCCCAGCGTCGCGCTGTCGATCGGCGGCATCCTGCCGTTGATCTACGGCATCAAACACATCGCCGCCGAAGGTTTGGACGCGGTGTCGCTGGTGATCGCCATGATCGGCGTCGGGCTGCTCGTGCTGTTCGTGCGCAGGCAGCGTCATCTCGCGGAACCGCTGCTCGATCTGTCGTTGTTCACGCGGCCGCTGTTCCGGGTGGCCATCGGGGCCAGCATGGCGGGCATGATGTCGCTCGCCGCGATGAGCTATCTGACCAGCATCTACCTGCAGTCGGTCACCGGTCGCGACCCGCTGGCCGCCGCGCTGCTCGGCATTCCGATGGCGATCGCGGTGTTCGTGTGCTCGATGAGCGGTGCACGGCTCGGACTGCGGCTCGGCGTGCGGGCGACATTCACGCTCGCGCTCCTGCTGTCGGCGATCGGCAACCTGATGCTGCTCGGCGTCGGTGTCGACGGCGGCCTCGGCTGGTACATCGCGGGCTCGGTGATCGCCGGTATCGGGTACGGCTTCTCGTTCACCCTGGTGTCGGATGTCGCGGTGTCGGCGGTGCCCGCCGAGCGGGCGGGTTCGGCGGTCGGGATCTCCGAAACGAGTTTCGAACTCGGCAACGCGCTCGGTCTGGCCCTGCTCGGCTCGGTGGCCGCGTTGGTGTTCCGTTCCGGTGGAAACTTCGGTGAGACCCTGGGCGACACCCTCCTGGAGTCCGCCGGTGACGACGGGCTGATCCACGCGGCCCGCGAATCCTTTGTCAGCGGAATGCACGTCGCGACCGCGGGCGGCGCACTGCTGCTGATCGCGATGGCTGTCCTGGCCTGGCGCTCGGCCCGCACCGCGACGACGACCACCGCGGCGCGCTGAATCACGGCGAGCACGACCACCGGTCGGGGTGATCACCGCCACGGTGGGCCGTGCTGGTCGGCCTCACCGGGCACACGTCCAGGTTCGTTGCATAGGATCGTCGGATGCGAAACGAGGGTGCGACGGGACTGGCGACATTGCTCGCCCTGGCCGATTCGCGCCTGCCCATCGGTGGACACGTGCACTCCGGCGGCGTCGAGGAAGCGGTGTCGTCGGGGTTGCTGCGCGACAAGGCCGGCGTGGAGCTGTATCTGCGGCGCCGGATCTCCACCTCGGGACTGGTCACGGCATCGCTGGCCGCCGCGGTGTGCGGCGGGGCGCTCACGCCCGAACGCGCCGAGCTCGAAGCCGACGCGCGCACGCCCTCGCCCGCCGCGCGGGCGGCGTCGCGCGCGCAAGGTCGCGGGCTGCTGCGCCTGGCCAAACAGCTGTGGCCGCGCCATGATTGGGCCGCGGTAGGCCCGCGCCCGCATCTGTCGACGGTGTTCGGCATGGTCGGCGCGGCGAGCGGAGCGAACACCGAACAGCTGGCGGGCGTCGTCGTCTACACGACGCTCACCGGCGCCGCCACCGCCGCGCAACGCCTGCTCGCCCTCGATCCCGCCGCCATCGCCGCGAGCACCCTGCGTCTGGCGCCGCTGTGCGACCGGATCGCCGCCGAGGCTGCCGCCGGCCTCGCTGCCCTGTCCGATCCACTGCAGGACGCGCTCGCCGAACGTCACCTCCAGCGCGACATGCCGTTGTTCGCGTCCTGACCCCGTGATTCCGAGAAGAATGGAGCCCCCATGCCTCCCCATCTGATCGATGGCGAACCGCACGATCACAGCCACGACCGGCCCAAGCGCGACCGCGCCGCCGGTGAGGCCCTGCGCATCGGCATCGGTGGCCCCGTCGGCTCCGGCAAGACCGCGCTGGTCGCCGCCCTGTGCAGGCAGTTGCGCGACGAACTGTCCCTCGCGGTGCTGACCAACGACATCTACACCACCGAGGACGCGGACTTCCTGCGCCGCCACGCCGTGCTGCCCGACGAGCGGATCACCGCCGTGCAGACCGGCGGCTGCCCGCACACCGCCATCCGCGACGACATCACCGCCAACCTCGACGCCATCGACGATCTCGTCGCGGCCAATCCGCCGCTGGACCTGATCCTGGTGGAGTCCGGCGGCGACAACCTCACCGCCACCTTCTCCTCCGGCCTGATCGATGTGCAGATCTTCGTCGTCGACGTGGCCGGCGGCGACAAGGTGCCGCGCAAGGGCGGCCCCGGTGTCACCTTCTCCGACCTGTTGGTGGTGAACAAGACCGACCTCGCCCCGCTGGTCGGCGCCGACCTCGGTGTGATGGAGCGCGACGCCGCCAAGGTGCGCGACGGCCGTCCCACCGCACTGGTCTCGCTGACCGACGACCCGGCCGCCACCCCGGTCCTGGCCTGGGTGCGCGAGCAGCTGCGGGTCGCCGCCGAACAGGACGCGGCCACCGGCGTTGCGCACTGAACTGAGCATCGTCGCCGCACCGGGCCGGCTGCCCCGCATCGACGCGGTCGGCGGCCTGGCCGGGCGGCATACCGGTATCGACACCGTGCACCTGATCGGTACCGCGGCGACCCCGCTCGGCGGGGACGAACTCGACATCACCATCGTCGTGCGCCCCGGTGCGCGGCTGGTGGTTCGTTCGGTGGCGGCGACGATCGCCCTACCGGGCGCGGACACCATGGTGTCGAACGCGCACTGGCGTTTCGACATCGGCGACGGCGCCGAACTGGATTTCGATCCGGAACCCACGATCGTGGCCGGTGGCGCACACCATCTTGTGGTGACCACGGTCCGGGTGGCGCCCGATGCGCGGCTGCGGCTGCGCGAGCGAGTGCAGGTGGGCCGCAGCGGCGAGGACGGCGGTGGGTGGCGCGGTGATCTGCTGGCCGACCTGGGCGAGGTGCCGTTGCTTCGGCACCGGCTCGAGCTCGGGGCGGGTTCGTCAACAGACGATCGGCTGAGCGCGGCACGTGCGCTCGACAGTGAACTGGTCTACCCGGACCACCGTCCTGCCTGGTCGGGCAGCGTGGACGAGGTTCGGCTGCCGCTGGCCGCGGGCGGTTCGCTCGCCACCCGCACGAGCAGCCGACTTCGCGCGCTCGCGCCCACGCCCGGATAGCGGACCGAAGGCGGTGGGAGCCGGGCATGAGAGCCCGACTCCCACCGCTGGGAATTCGATCAAGCGTTGACGAGCTCGGCTTCGGTGTCGGCGGCCTCGGGGGCCATCCCCCGCGGCGGCGCGAGGAAACCGCTCGCCGCACCCACCGCCGCACCGATACCGGCGCCGACGACCGTGACGGGGATCGACACGGCCATGTACGCGGCCATGCCGCCCAGGATCGGACCCGCGACCAAACCGATCGGCACGAACGGGATTCCGGCGACGAGCCCCGCCAACGCGCCGCCCGTGCTGGCCATCATCGCGAACGGGATCGCCACGGTGGAACCGACTGCCGCGCCCCTGGCCGCCGAACCGAGGGTCTCGGAAGCGATCCGGTCGGAACGGCTGCGCTCGAGCCCGACCGAGTCGAGGAACGTCGCGAGGTTGGCCTCGGTAGTGGCCGCGGCGTCGTTGATCTGGATCGAGGTGTCCACCGGCACGAAGTCCGGCACCGGAACCTGCTGGTCACCGAAGCGGAACTGGCCCGGCGGGGGCAGGATCGGCGGCACCGGCGCGACCGCGGTCGGTGCGTGCAGCGGTCCCACCGGAGACAGGTAATCCATTTCCGGCCCGGTCCGCGACCACTGCAGCGAGCTGCGGGTGTTCGCGGGCATCGGCTGACCCACGTAAGGGGTGGCGTTGGGCGCCACCGCGTCGAACTCCGGTCCGGCCTGATGTTCGGGCTGGGTCACCGCCGCCTGCGCGGGATCGGCATTCGCGGTGCCCGTGCCGATCAGGGCCATGACCAGGGGTACCGCTCCGGCTGCGACGACCGAACCAACTTTCTGTCGCTGCAGGTTGGGCGCCCTGTGTTTCCCCGTCGCCATAGATCACCTTTCATCCTGGGGATTGGTCACACATATGACCTCCGACATTCGGACCGGTGCTCGACTCGGATGGGTCCGAAACGTCGGCAACCCGCAACAGCGGTCCGCGGAAAGGTGACCGGCACGAGAAAGGCCGGGTGGTTCGACGGAACCACCCGGCCTTCGGAGAGCTGTGTCAGCCGATCTTGCGCTGCTCCGCGGTGAGCGGTTCGGCGTCGGCAGGCGGCGCGCCCACATCGGCCGCGAGTTCCCTGGCCTCCGCCTGATCGGCGTTGACCTCCTCGATCGCGAGCCGCGCGAAGATCCACTGCTCGGTCGCCGCCATCTGACCGCGGTTGCGACCGAGGAACGACACGAACCAGCCGATCACCGTGACGATTCGGCTGCGGTAGCCGACCAGGTAGTACAGGTGCAGGGCGAGCCAGGCGAGCCAGGCGAGGAACCCGCTGAACTCGAGCTTGCCGATCTGGCAGACGGCGTCGAACCGCGAGATCGTCGCCATCGAGCCCTTGTTGAAGTACTTGAACGGCTTGCGCTCCGCCGGCGTCTGACCGTGCAGCCCGGCCTTGATCGCCTTGGCCGCGTAGGTCGAACCCTGGATGGCGCCCTGTGCCTGCCCCGGTACGCCGGGCACCGACATCAGGTCGCCGACCACGAACACGTTCGGATGACCCTTGACGGTGAGGTCGGGCTCCACGATGACGCGCCCGGCCCGGTCGACCTCGGTGCCCTCGGAGCGTTCGGCGATCATCTTGCCCAGCGGGCTGGCCTGCACGCCCGCCGACCAGACCTTGCACACGGCCTCGATGCGCCGGGTGCTGCCGTCGGCGTCCTTGACGACCACGCCGTGCGCGTCGACATCGGTCACCATGGCGTTGAGCTGGATCTCCACGCCCATCTTCTCGAGCCGCTTGGCCGCCTTGGCGCCCAGCTTGGGTCCCATCGGGCCGAGCACCGCGCCGGCGCCCTCGAGCAGGATGACGCGCGCGTCGCGGGGATCGATGGTGCGGAAGGTGCCGTCGAGGGTGCGGTCGGCGAGCTCGGCGATCTGCCCGGCCAGCTCCACCCCGGTCGGGCCCGCGCCGACGACGATGAACGTCATCAGCCGGTCGCGCTCTTCCTGGGTGGTCGCCAGCTCGGCCTGTTCGAAGGAGCCGAGGATGCGCGCGCGCAACTCGAGCGCGTCGTCGATGGTCTTCATGCCAGGCGCGTACGTGGCGAAGTGGTCGTTGCCGAAGTACGACTGCTGGGCGCCGGTGGCGACGATCAGGCTGTCGTAAGTGGTTTCGGTGTCGCGGTTGAGTAGTCGCGAGGTGACCTTCTTGTTCGCCAGGTCCACGTCGACGACGTCACCGAGCAGCACCTGCGCGTTCTTCTGCTTGCGCAGCACCAGGCGCGTGGCCGGGGCGATCTCGCCGGTCGAGAGGATGCCGGTGGCCACCTGGTAGAGCAGCGGCTGGAACAGGTGGGTCGACGTCTTGGAGATGAGCGTGACGTCGACATCGGCTCGGCGCAGATGCCGGGTGCCGAACAAACCGCCGAACCCGGAACCGATCACCACTACGTGGTGCCGCTTCCCGACAGACTCAGTGCTCATCGTCGCGCTCCTCGACAGACTGGGGTGGGCCCCGCGGTGGTGGTGACAGGGTTAACCGTAGTCGGCTCCGGTTGTGACGTCGCAACAAGAACCCGATCGCGGCGTGTGACGCGGTGTCCCATCGAACGACAAGATCGACAATACGGGATGCGCCGAGTCAGCGACCTGCGAGAAGGAGCTCGGCGACCCGGGTGTCGGTCTCGGCGCCGTCGGTGTACCCGCCTGCTCCGCCGAGCGCGTTCATGATCGACAGCGTGTACCGCTCACCGGCGCCCGCGACGCCGACCGAGTTCACCACCCAGCCGTCGGCCTCGGCCGACCAGCCGTTCTTCAGGCCGGGCCGCATCGACGCACCCGCGCCCCACACACCCCAGTGCTGATTGGAGTCGACCGAACGCATCCGGTCGAGCAGGTAGGCGAGATCGTCGGGGTGCATCGTGTCGAGGATGGTGTTCATCAGCCGATCCAGGTCGGCGGCCGTGCACTTCTGGAACGACCAGTCCGGGAACAGCGCGGTCGTGGTCGGCTGCGGGATCAGGCTGACCATGCCGTAGGCGCGGAACGCGTTGTTGTAGGCCATCCGGTCGAAGCCGATGTACTTCTGCCACAGCACATCGGCGGCGTGGTCGTTTGAGGTGGCCAGCATCGCTTCGAGGTTGAAGCGGTCGTCGGGGGACAGGCCGATGGCGCCGACGCGGGCCCGGTTGAGCAGGTCGGCGGCGATGGCCAGCTTGATCGTGGACGCGGTCCAGACCTGGTTCTCGGCGTGTTCGTTGGCGTAGACGCCACCGGTCTTGCGGTCACGCAGCACGTAGCCGACCACACCGGGGCGACCGGCGAGATAGGCGTCGGCCCGCGCGATCCGGGAGCTCAGATCGGCGTCGAATCCAGGCACCGACACCTGGGTCAGCGCGGGCGGCGCGGCATGGGCCGGACCGGTGAGAACAGGGACGCCCGGAGTGAGGACGGCCGCGGCGGCGAGGAGGCAGGCAGTTGCTGCGACTCGGGAAACGACACGGGTGGAGGGGGAACGGTCACGCACGATGGACCACACTCGCACACCGGACGCCGCAATGCACTACTTCACCGCAAATCCGGCGCCGGGCCCGGCAACGCTGTGACGACGCACGCCCGTCCTCGCTCAGGGTTGTTGCGGCACAGCGCGATTGCTGTCAGTGATGCGCGGCGTGCGGGGTGGCGATGGTGCAGCCGTTGAGGCGATGGCAGTGCTCGAACGCTTCGCCGTGCCGGTCCAGCGGCCACGAATGCAGCACCTGATCAGGCCCGTAGCGCCGGGAATTGATCAGCTCCCAGCGCGCGCCCACTCGACGGACGATGAAGCCGCCACCGGGAACCAGGGGAAACACCTGCGCGATCATGAAACGAAACCAGCCTTTCGCCCGCGGCCGTACTGTCCCACCCGAACCGCCACGATCCCACGCCCCGCGTCGAGGGTGCCGCAGGCGGGGCCGGGACATCTTGCGGTGTGGCGTATTTCACTAGCCCGGTGCAGTGGTGGTGGCGGGGCCGCGCGATTGCGGGTCGGTCGCTGGGCGTATAAACAACGGATGCCGTTGCACCTCCATCGCGCCGAACGCGCCGACGCGCTGGCCGACGGACTGGGGCGTTTGCTGGGTGAGATTCCCGCCGATCCTTTCGCCACGGAAGTGGTGGCGGTTCCGGCCAAAGGGGTGGAGCGCTGGCTGGCGCAGCGGTTGTCGGGTGTGCTCGGGGTCGTCGGCGCCGAGGCCTGCGACGGAGTGGCCGCGAATATCGCGTTTCCCGCGCCTGCCGCGCTGGTGGCCGAGGTGCTGGCGGGTGCGAGTGGGGTCGCGCCCGCCGACGATCCGTGGGCCGGTCAGCGACTGGTGTGGACGCTGCTGCGGGTGATCGACGAGGTCGCCGACCAGCCGTGGGCGGCCGTGCTGGCTCGACATCTCGGCCTGCCCGGTACCGATCATCGTCTCGGCAGGCGCTACTCCACGGCCGCCCACCTCGCGGCCCTGTTCGACTCCTATGCCGCGCAACGTCCGCGGGTCCTGCTCGACTGGGCAGCGGGCGCGGACACCGACGGCGCGGGCGGGCCGGTGCCCGACGACCTCGCCTGGCAACCGCGGTTGTGGCGCGCCCTGCGTACCGCCGTGGGCGCCCCGAGCCCGGCCGAACGGCTCGCCGAGGCCTGCGCCCACCTCCGCGCCGCACCCGCCTCGATCGACCTGCCCGAGCGGCTCTCGCTGTTCGGGCTCACCCGTCTGCCCGCCGACCAGCTGGCCGTAGTCACCGCTCTCGCCGCGCATCGCGAAGTCCACGTCTGGTCGGCGCACCCGAGCCCGGCGATGTGGGCCGCGCTCGGTCAGGCGGCCGCCGGCGTCGAGGTGAACGACGGCGCGCCCCCACTCGCCGAGGGTCGCGTCGACGAACGGGTCACGCGGGGCGACAGCGCGACCGACCCGCGCGACAACGCCGTTGGCACGGATCGCCGTCCGAACGATGCGGCCGTGCGTCCGCGCGCGGACGACCACACCGCGGATCTGGTGTCCCACCCGCTGCTCTCGGGGCTGGCCCGGGATGTGCGGGAATTGGAGCAGCGCCTGAACCCGGTGCTGGACAGCGATGTTCACCTCGCCGGCGAAGCGGCCGCGCCCACCCTGCTCGGTGCCCTGCAGACCGCTGTTCGCGCGGACCGCGTCCCCGAGATCGGCGCGGTGCCGGACGGCAGCGTCGAGATCCACGCGTGCCACGGCCCGGCGCGGCAGGTGGAAGTGCTGCGGGATCTGCTGCTGAGCACGTTCGCGGCGGATCCGACGCTCGAGCCGCGCGACGTGCTGATCATGTGCCCGGACGTGGAGGCGTTCGCGCCGCTGGTGCGGGCGGCGTTCGGCCAGCGCGGGTCCGGGGTGGATCTGCCGGCCGAAGGCGAACACCCGGCGCATCAGTTGCGGGTGCGGCTCGCCGATCGCGGGCGGGCGGTGACCAACCCGATGCTGGCGGTGGTGATCGAACTGCTCGAACTGGCCGACGGACGCGTCACGGTGACGCAGGTGCTCGACCTGGCGGCGAGCGAAACCGTCCGCCGCCGTTGCGGTTTCGACGACGACGACATCGAACGGCTGCGTGAGTGGGCGGCCGAGTCCGGCGCGCGATGGGGGATCGGGCAGCGTCAACGCGAGGCGTTCGGGCTCGCCGATTTCGCCCAGAACACCCTCAACGCCGCGGTGGACCGCATCCTGCTCGGTGTCACCGCCGACGAGTCCGGCGACGACTGGCTCGATCTGGCGTTGCCGCTCGACGATGTCGACTCCAACGACGTCGACCTCGCGGGCCGCTTCGCCGAGTTCATCGACCGTCTCGCGGTCTGCCTGCGCGACCTGCGTGGCCCGCGCCCCGCCGCCGAATGGACCGCGGTGCTGCTGCGCGCGGTCGAGCTGCTCACCGATGTGCCCGACGCGCACGCCTGGATCCGCACCGAAGCGCGTCGCGAGATCGTGGCCGCCACCGAACACGCGGGCGCCACCCCGCTGCGCCTCGCCGACGTGGCGGTCCTGCTGACCAGCCGCCTGGCGGGCGGCCCCGGCCGCGCGAACTTCCGCACCGGCGAACTCACCGTGTGCACGCTCGTGCCGATGCGTTCGGTGCCCCACCGTGTGGTGGTACTGCTCGGCCTCGACGACGATGTCTTCCCGCGTCCCGGCAGCGTCGACGGCGACGATCTGCTGGCCCGCGACCCGCTGGTCGGCGAACGCGATGCGCGCAGCGAAGACCGTCAACTCCTCCTCGATGCCGTCATGGCCGCCGGGGACAGGCTGCTGATCCTGCACACCGGTGCGGACCCGGTCACCGGCGCCGCCCGTCCGCCCGCCGTCCCCGTCGCCGAGTTGCTCGACGTGCTCGCCACCCATGTGGGTCCGGCGGCCATGGATGTCGTCCACATTCGCCATCCCCTGCAGGCCTTCGATCGCCGCAATTTCGCCCCCGAGAAGCCACGCAGCTTCGACACCGTCGCCTTGGCCGGCGCCCGCGCCGCCGCGCGCCCGTCCCGGCCGCGTCCACCGCTGCTCACCGCGGCGTTGCCGCCCGCTCCCGTCGCGGATGTCGCACTGGCGGAACTGATCTCGTTCGCCGAACATCCGGTGCGCGCGTTCCTGTGGCAGCGGCTCGGCCTGCGGGTGCCCGAGGAATCCGAGGACATCGCCGATCAGCTCCCGATCGAACTCGACGGCCTGGCCAAATGGGACCTCGGCGAACGCATGCTGACGGCCCGCCTCACCGGCGCCGACCCGGCTGGGCTGCGCGCCGCCGAATGGCGCCGGGGAACCCTGCCCCCCTTCGGTTTCGGGGCCAAGGTGCTCGACGAAGTGGAGGGCACCGTCGACACCCTCGTACGGACCGCGCTGCCCGACTACGAGGCGCCGCCGCGCGCCGTGGACATCGCCGTCGACCTCGGCAACGGCCGCACCCTCGCGGGCACCGTGCCCGAGGTTCGCGGCGAAACGCTGGTGCGCACCACCTACTCGCGGCTCGCGCCGAAACACCGGCTCGCGTCCTGGGTGTCGCTGCTCGCCCTCGCCGCCACCGAAGACCGCTCGTGGCAGGCGATCAGCACGGGGCGGGGACAATTCCGCAGCAGGCCGGTGGCCAGATCGGTGATCACCGCACCCGAAGCGCCTGCCGCGCTGACGATCCTGCGTGACCTGGTCCGGTTGCGCGACGAGGGCCTGTGTGAACCGCTGCCCTGCGCGCCCGCCGCCACCGCGGCCTACGCCGAGCGCCGCTTCCGCGGTGACAGCGTCGCCGACGCCCTGCTCGCCGCCGAACACGCCTTCGACGGCGGCCCCAACGGCCCCGACAAGTTCGGCGACCACACCGACCGCTACCTGCGCTATGTCTGGGGCCGCGCCCCCCGATTCGCCGGTCTCGCCACCGAATCCAGCCGTCCGGGCGAGCCGGAGAGCACTCACTTCGGTGCTCTCGCGCGCCGCTGGTGGGCGCCGCTGCTCGCCGCCGAAAGTCAGGGACAGCCGTGACGGGAACCGTGTCGGCGCCGACCGCCTTCGATGCCACCGGTCCGCTGCCCCAGGGCACCACTGTGCTCGAGGCCAGCGCGGGCACCGGCAAAACGCACGCGATCGTCGGGCTCGCGGTCCGCTATGTCGCCGAAGCGGGCATCGCGATCACCGAATTGCTCCTCGTCACGTTCAGCCGCGCCGCCACCCAGGAATTGCGCGAGCGCACCAGGGACCGTTTCGTCACGGTGGCGACCGCCCTGGCAGAACCCGATACCGCACGGCACCATCAGGACGAGCTCGTCCGCGCGATGGCCGACACCGATCCCGCCACGATGCGCGTACGCAGGCACCGATTGCTCACCGCCCTGGCCGATTTCGACGCGGGCACCATCGCCACCACCCACTCGTTCTGCCAGCGGATGCTCGACGAACTCGGCCTGGCCGGTGAACACGATCCCGGCGCCCGGCTGGTCGAATCGGTGGACGAACTCGTCGGCACCGTCGCCGACGATCTGTATCTGGCCCGCTACGCCCGCGACCGCGCCCCGTTCACTCTGCGCGATGCCCACACCCTGGCGCTGGCGGCGGTCCACGACCGGCATGCCGACCTCGCCCCACGCACCGACGGTGCGGCGGGGGAGCGGGTGGCCTTCGCGAGCGCCGTGCGGGTCGAGACCGAACGCCGCAAACGCCGTGCGGGACTGCGTGATTTCGACGATCTGCTGGTCCTGCTGCACGACGTGCTGGCCGACTCCGAACACGGACCACGCGCCCGCGCCCGGATCAGGCAGCGCTACCGGGTCGCGCTGGTCGACGAGTTCCAGGACACCGATCCGTTGCAGTGGGACATCCTGCGCCTGGCCTTCCATCAGCACGCCACCCTTGTCCTGGTCGGCGACCCGAAACAGGCCATCTACGCCTTCCGCGGCGCTGAAGTGCTCAGCTACCTCGATGCCGTGGCACTGGCCGATCGACGCAGCGAGCTCACCCGCAACTGGCGCAGCGACGCCGGACTGCTGCGCGCCATCGACCACCTGTGTGGCGGTGCGGAATTGGGTCATCCCGAGATCAGCGTCTACCCGGTCACGCCGACGCGTCCGACGACCCGCCTGCACGGTGAGCCGGACGTCATCAGCCCGCTGCGACTTCGGGTGCTCCCACGGACCGGGGCCGGTCCGCGCAATCGGTCGGGGTTCCCGTCGGTGGGCAGGCAGCGGGCCAAGGTCGCCGACGACTTGGCCGCCGATATCGTCACCCTGCTCGAATCCGGTACCACCATCGACGCCAAACCCCTACGCGGCGGGGATCATTCGCTCAGCGAGGTCGGCGACGGCCGGGTGCGCAGACCGATCGGGCCCGGCGATGTCGCCGTCCTGGTGCGCACCCGCTCCCAGATCGATGTGGTGCGCGCGGCTCTGGACCGGGTCGGGGTCGCCTCCGTCCTCGCCGGTGGCACCAGCGTCTTCGCGACCGTCGCCGCGACCGATTGGCTGTGGGTGTTGCGGGCCCTGGAACAACCGCATCGCGGCGACCGGGTGCGGCTGGCCGCGTGCACACCGATCCTCGGCGTGACCGCCGCCGAGATCGACTCGGGCGGTGCGGATCTCGTCGGCCGGGTCTCCACCCAGTTGCGTGACGCCGCGCGCTTGTTCGCGCGCGCCGGATTCGCCGCCGTGTTCGACAAGCTCGCCACCGAGACCGACCTCGCGCCCCGCCTGCTGGCGGTGGACAACGGCGAACGCGAACTCACCGACCTGCGCCATATCGCGCAGCTGCTCGACGAGGTGGCGCTGGCCGAGGGGCTCGGCCTGACCGCGCTCACCCGCTGGCTCGCCGACCGTGTGCGCGAGCCGGAGGCCGGTAGCGTCAGCGGCCGCAGTCGCCGCCTCGATCGGGACGCGGCGGCGGTGCAGATCGCCACCGTGCACGCCAGCAAAGGCCTCGAATTCCCGATCGTCTACTTGCCTTTCACCTGGGACAGCGCCAAGAATCCGTATCCGGCGACGCTGCTGTTCCACGACGACAACGGCACCAGGGTTCTCGATATCGGCGGCAAGGAGGCGCCCGGTTACGGCGAGCGCCAGCTGCGTTGTGAGGCCGAGGAATCGGGCGAGGAACTGCGGCTGCTGTATGTGGCGCTGACCCGGGCGATGTGCCAGGTCGTCGCGTGGTGGGCGCCCGCGGTGACCACCGGCGCCGCGCCGCTGCACCGGATGATGCTGGGTCGGCGGCCGGGATCGGCACAGGTTCCGCGCCGGGCCGAGATTCCCGCCGATACCGCTGCGGCGCAACGGATCTCCGAGTGGGCCGAGTCCGCTTCGGGCGTGATCTCGGTGACCCTGGTCGACCGTCCCGAGGATGTGGCGCCCCGGCGGGTGCGCACCGAGCTGCCGACCGGCGAGCTGGTGGCCGCGGGGTTCACCCGCGCGCTCGACCAGCAGTGGCGGCGCACCTCGTATTCGGCGCTCACCGCGGGCGCGCACGACGCCCCTGGCGTGGCCGACGAGGAACCCGAGGACGGCCCCGGCCCGGACGACGAGCCGACCGAGGCGCCGGTCGACGCCCTGACCGGCAGCACGGCCGACCCGTCGTTGATGAACGACCTGCCCTACGGCGCCGAGTTCGGCACGCTGGTCCACGGCGTTCTCGAAACGGTCGACACCTCGGTGCCCGATCTCGCCGCCGAGGTCCACCGGCGCTGTGTCGAGGCGGTCGAGCACACGATGGCCGAGCTCGATGTCGACCTGCTCGCGACCGCGCTGCTCGAAGTTCTGCGTACCCCGGCCGATTTCGGGTCCCTCGCCGCTGTTGCGACCCGTGACCGGCTCAACGAACTGGAATTCGAGCTCCCGCTCGGCGGTGGTGACTCACCCGGACCGCGCTCGGCCGGGATGCACGCCGTCGCCGCGCTGCTGCGTACCTATCTGCCCGCCGACGACGACCTCGCCGGATACGCCGATCATGTTGCCGCACTACCGGATACGGTGCTACGCGGCTATCTCACCGGCAGTATCGACGCGGTGCTGCGGGTGCCCGATGAGACGACGGGTGAGCTGCGCTATCTGATCGTCGACTACAAGACCAACCGGCTCGGCACCGGCGACCTCACCGTCGAGCACTATCGCCGCGACCACATGGTCTCGGAGATGATCCGCTCGCACTATCCGCTGCAAGCGCTGCTGTATGCCGTGGCGCTGCACCGGTATCTGCGCTGGCGGCTGCCCGGTTACGACCCCGCTCGCCATCTCGGCGGCGCCAGGTACCTGTTCGTACGAGGCATGATCGGCGCGGCGACCCCACCGGGACACGGTGTCTTCGATTGGCATCCTTCGGCGGAACTCGTCGTCGCGCTGTCGGACTTACTGGCGGGGCGATCATGACGTCTATCCAGGTGGCGCAGCGGGGGACCGGGCTGTTGCGGGTCTTCAACGAAGCGGGGGTCCTGTCCGCGGCGGATGTGCACGTGGCGGTGCGGTTGGGTCGCATGGGGCGTGAGGACAGCGAGGACGTGTTGTTCGCGGCCGCGCTGGCCGTGCGCGCGGTGCGTTCGGGATCGGTGTGTCTCGAGTTGGCCCGGATGCGCGAGATCGGCATCGATGCCGACGAAACCCGCGACAGCGCCACGGGAATCGACCCCGCGACCCTGCCGTGGCCGGACACCGATCGGGTGCTCACGGCGCTGCGACGCAGTCCGCTGATCTGCGGTGGGCAGTCCGGTCCGCTGAGACCGTTGCGGATCGTCGAAGCCGACGCCGAGGGTGGTGCGCTGCTCTACCTCGACCGGTACTACCAGCAGGAGCAGACCCTGCGACGAGTGCTCACCGCACGCAGCGCCGACCACCCCGTCATCGAGACCGACCTGGTGCGCGCACAACTGGATCGGCTCTTTGCCGACCCACTCGGCGACGGCCCCGACCGGCAACGCCTGGCCGCTGCCCTGGCCGCGACCCACTGGACCACCGTCGTCGCCGGCGGTCCCGGCACCGGCAAAACCCACACCATCGCCCGGATCCTGGCCCTGCTCACCGCCCATCGCGCCGCTTCGCCGAAACTGCCCGCCCTGCGGATCGCGCTCGCCGCCCCGACGGGTAAAGCGGCGGCCCGGCTGCAGGAAGCGGTCCGCGAACAAGCCGCCGTCCTCGGCCTGCCCGAACTCACCGCCTCGACCCTGCACCGCCTCCTGGGTTGGCAACGCGGCCGCACCACCCGATTCCGCCACCACGAGCACAACCGTCTGCCCTACGACGTCGTCGTGGTCGACGAGACGTCGATGGTGTCGCTGACGATGATGAGCCACCTGTTCTCCGCGCTGCGCCCGGATACTCGCCTCGTGCTCGTCGGCGACCCCGACCAGCTCGCCTCGGTCGACGCCGGCGCCGTGCTGGCCGACCTCGTGGCCGGACCGGTGAGCGGCGCGCCCAATCCCGCGCTGCGCGAGGTACTCGGCCTCGATATCGATGCGCCCGGAACTTCCGAAGCGTCGCCGGTGAATCCACCGGCGGTGCGGACACACTCGCTGACGGCTCTCGAGCAGCGGCGGTTGCAGGGCGGGATCGTCCGATTGACCAGGGGTCGGCGATTCGGCGGCCACATCGCCGATCTGGCAGTCGCCGTTCGCGCGGGCGACGCCGATGCGGCGCTGGCGATTCTGCGGGCGGGCGGCGACGACGTGTCGCTGTGCGGCCCCGACGATGTCCGCGCGGTGCGGGCGGACGTGACGACCGCAGCCCTCGCCGTCACGGCCGCCGCCGAGGCGGGTGACGCGATCGGCGCGCTGACCGCCCTCGAGTCACATCGCTTGCTCTGTGCCCACCGGCAGGGCCCGTTCGGCGTGGAACGCTGGGACCGCATGGCAGCCGAGTGGGCCGCGGCAGGCGGCGCGGGACCCGAAGGGCCGCAATCGGTCTGGTACCCCGGCCAGCCGCTGCTGGTCACCGCCAACGACCACGAAGCCCGCATCTACAACGGTGACACCGGCGTCATCATCCGCCGCCCCGACGGCTCACTGCGCGCCGCGCTCCAGCGCGGCAGCGAGCCCTACCTGGTGCACCCCACCCAGTTCCCCGCTGTCGTCACGGTTTTCGCCATGACCATCCACCGCAGCCAGGGCAGCCAGTACGACACCGTCTCGGTCGTGCTCCCGGAACCCGAATCCACGCTGCTCACCCGGGAACTCCTCTACACAGCCATCACCAGGGCACGCTCCCACGTCCGCATCATCGGCACCGAGGACTCCATCCGCGCCGCGATCGGCCGCCGTGTCCTGCGAGCCAGCGGCCTGTCCAGAACTGTTGCGCCGCAGGGATAGTGCGTTGTGACGCGCGGTCGCTCACGGTGAGCCACCGCGCGTCACAGTGGTCAGCGAGCTGCGCTGCGTGACCAGTTCCAGGACCACCAGTGGTCGGTGTCGAGGTCGTCGAGGATGGGGGTTTCGATCTGCGTCCGGAGGTAGGCGGGCAGCGGGTCCAGGGCCGGGAGGATGTCGGGGGAGAGATTGTTCAGGTAGTCCGCGTCCAGGCGGCCGCTGGTGTGCCAGCGGTCGATATTGCGCTCGGCGACAAGGTGTTCCGGGTTGATCACCGCGAGGGCGATGAGAGTGGCCAAGGCCGTCCCGATCGCGGCGCGCGGCACCCAGCTCCAGTGCAGTCGTGCGATGGCGGCCAGCACGAGAACGTAGACCAAGCCGACCCACAGCTCGCAGGTGGTCACCAGCAGCCGTAGCACGGTGAACCCGTAAGCCTGCTGGTAGGTCCACATCCGGCCCAGCGCGGAGCACACGATCACCAGCGCCAGCACGCTCACCGCGCTCAGCAGGATACGCAGCGACCGGCGGTCGGCAGCGGTGTCGCGCACCGACCAGTGCAGTACCGCGAGGATCACGGCCAGCGTCAGAATGCTCACCGCCGACAGCTGCCAGAATCCGCTGCGCGCGTATTCGGCATAGGTCAGACCGGCGGTGCGCTGCACGTAATCGTCGCCACCGAACAGGGCGACGAACTGCGCGCCGACGAACACGGCGAACAACACGGTCAGCGCCCCGACCGGCAACATCCACTCACTGCGTGACCACAGTCGTTGCGGCCGAACCGAATCCGCCGCGCGCGCAGGCGGCCCGGCGAGCAGATACAGCGCCCCCAGCACGCCTACCGCGACGACAGCGAACAAGAAGATCCACTGCCATGTCGCCGGGCCGTCCACGGTCGGAACGAGCCCGTTCAGCAGCTTCGCGAAGGTCGCGTCCGCCCCACCGAGCAGCGGCACGAACACCACCAGCAACGCCGCCGTCGCGGCCACCGAGATCCCGTACCGGCGGACACTCGAGGTCCCCACTGATCGCGACTCCCGCAACCCCGAGAACGCCCACGGCACAGCGCCGAACGACGCCAACGGCACCGCGAACATGTCGTGCGCGATGCCACGCACACTTCGTCGCCCCAACACCGCCAACGACCCGGCGACGCATGCCGCGATCACACACAGCACGAACAGCCATCCCGCCGCCCGAACCGTTCCCACTCCCAGCAGCACAATCGCGGCTGCCGCCCACCAGGCCCGATCATGGATCGAAACAGAGTGGGGAGCTGCGGCGACGTCGTCGGCGTTGGACGGTGCGCGTGCACCGGTATCGGAAAGTGGCAGTGGTTCAGCGGCGTTCGTGTCGGCTCCGTCGGCCGCAGGCGGCACCGGCGTGGACGGAGCCGGAGCGGGTGATGTTTCGGCCGTCGATGCGGAATCCGGTGTGTGCTCGGACGACGGACCGCCCGACCGGGCGCGATAGTCGACGACGCAGAGAGCTCCGGCGATGGCGGTCCCGGCGATCAGCCAGCCGATGCCGGGACGGTCGAGCGGGATCACCGTGGCGCCGATGATTCCGGCGAGTGCCGCTGCCGGGAGGACGCCGGGTGGGCGCGCTACCCGGTGCCAGCGTGGGGGGACCGGGGGGATGGGCGGTGGCAGACTCGGCCACGCGGCGGTCCGTAGGTCGGCGGTCCCGGAAGGGGCGGCCAGCAATTTCGCGAACGATACCGAGACGGGGGGCGCGGCCGGCGTCGCCGGGTCGGGCGCGGTCTCGGTGAGTACAGCTGTCGACTGAGTACCGGAGCCTGTCGCATCGCCGCCCACCTCGGGGTCGCGGGCGGCCGCGGTGGTGCCGCCGGTGTCGGGCACGATGCTCGCAGCCGCCTCGCTTGTTGGGTCGGTCGCGGTCGGGTCGGTGCTGGGCTTGTCGGCGACTTGTGCCGCGGTGTGCTGGTTCTCGGCAGTGCCCTGATCGGGCGTCGGCGCCTCGGGTATCGGCTTGTCGGACATAGGTTCCCCTCCTGGAGATGTGCGGATGCGTCCCGGGACCGAAGTGCCGGGTCACTGGTTTCGAAGTAGAGGTCAGTCCGTGGGAAGGACGACGCGGATGCGGGAGCCGGGGTCGGCGACGGCGATGGTGCCGCCGTGCAGGTCGATCACCCAGCGGGCGATGGCGAGGCCGAGGCCGGTGCCGCCGCCGTCGGTGCGACCGCCACGGGTGAAACGGTCGAAGACGGTGGCGCGCTCGGCTTCCGGGATGCCGGGGCCGTCGTCCTGGATCTCGAGGACGGTGCCCTCGGGGCGGGCGGACGCCGAGACGCGGACCTCGCCGCCCGATGGGCCGTGCCTGGCGGCGTTGTCGAGCAGGTTGAACAGCACCTGGTGCAGGCGGGCCCGGTCGGCGAACACGGCCGCGCAGCCGGGTTCGATCGCGGTGGTGAACCGGACACCGCGACCGAGCGCGGCGGTCATCACCTCGGCTTCGGCGATCACCTCCGCCAACAGTGGTGCCAGCGGCAGGTTTTCGCGATCCAGCGTGAACGCGCCCGCTTCGATGCTGGACAGGTCGAGCAGTTCCGAGACGAGCAGACCGAGGCGTTCGGTCTGGGCCAGGGCGGTGCGCAGCGTCGCCGGGTCGGGTTCGCTCACCCCGTCGACCAGATTTTCCAGGACGGCGTGCAGCGCGGTCACCGGCGTGCGCAGCTCATGGGACACATTGGCGATGATGTCGCGCCGTTGCCGGTCGGCGGCGGCCAGGTCGGCGGCCATCTGGTTGAAGGCGGTCGCGAGCTGACCCACTTCGTCGCGCGAGGAGGCTCGCACGCGGAAGCTGTAGTCTCCCTGGGCCATTCGGCGCGCCGCCGCGGTCATCTCGCGCAGTGGCCGGGTGATCCCGTGGGCGAGGAACTGCGAGGTGAGCAGCGCGATCCCGATCGCGGCCACGGTGGTGCGCGGCGGCAACCAGCCGATCTTCAGGCGGAAGTACCCGAACGCGACACCGCCCGAGCACAACATCAACACGGCCAGCTTGAGTTTGATCGACCGCAGCCGGTCCAGCGGCCGCGGCAGCACGTCGGCGATCCGGTCCATCAACTCCGTGGCGCGGTCGGGGGCCGTCATCGTGCGTCCAGGGCGTACCCGACACCGTGCACCGTGCGGATGAGGTCGGCACCGAGCTTGCGCCGCAACGCTTTCACGTGCGAATCCACCGCGCGCGTCCCCGCCGCGTCGGACCAGTCCCAGATGTCCTCGAGTAGTCGTTCCCTGGCCAGCACCGCCCTCGGGCGTTGCGCGAGCCGGGTCAGCAGGTCGAATTCCAGTGGGGTGAGCCGTGCTTCGGTGTCACCGCGCCACACCCGACGCTCGGCGAGATCTATCCGCAGATCGCCGACGACGATGCTGTTGTCGCCGCGCTCGGCGGCCCGATCCACCCGCCGCAACAGGGCGTGCACCCGGGCGGCGAGCACCCGCATGGAGAACGGCTTGGTGAGATAGTCGTCGGCGCCGACGCCGAGCCCGATGAGCTGGTCGGTCTCGTCGGTGCGCGCGGTGAGCATGAGGACGGGCACCGGGCGCTCGGCTTGGATCCGACGGCACACCTCCAGCCCGTCGAACCCGGGCAACATGACGTCGAGAACCACCAGATCGGGTTCCCCCGCCAGCGCCGCCGCCACCGCGGCGGGCCCGTCGTGTGCCAGATCGACGGTGAACCCCTCGGCCCGCAACCGCGCGGCCACGGACTCGGCGATCGTCACCTCGTCGTCGACCACCAGGATCCGGCGTGCCGCCGGTCCTGTCCCGCCCCCACTGTTCTCCATGGTGCGACCCTAGCGAGCGGGTGTGGAGGGTTGCGTCGCCAAATGTGGAGATTCTGTGTGGAGTACACTCGCGACGTGCACGAGTGCTTCCGTTCCACCCCGCCGCCCGCCTCCTGAGCGAGGTGCCCCGCCGCGCTCGCCAGTAGCGCGCGTACCGGCCGAACAGGCCGCTCGTGATTTCGCCGGGCCGATCCATCGAGCCTGCTCACTCCAGCACCTCGCTTCTCGCGACCCCCTCACCTTCTGTCGCAGGAGCGCACACCCATGTCTGTTTCGCTGTCCGCCCGCGTGGGCACAGCTGATCTCGTCGTCGCCGGAATCCTCTGGGGGACCGGCGGCCTACTCGGCACCCTCGTCCAACGTTGGACCCACCTGTCCCCGATCGCGGTCGCCGCCGTGCGCCTGGCCGTCGGCGGACTGCTGCTGGTGGGGCTCTGTGTCCTCACCCGCCGGGCGATCCCGCGTGGTGCGCCCGCATGGCGGCGCATCGGTGCGATCGCCGTCCTGGCACCGGTGTTCCAGGGCTGCTATTTCGGTGCGGTGGCACTGTCCTCGGTGAGCCTGGCGACGCTGATCACCATCGGGATGTCCCCGGTCGTCGTCGCCCTGGCCGAGTACCTCACCGGCAGACGAGCTCTCGATCGCACCCGCGCCTGCGGCCTCGCACTCGCCCTCACCGGCCTCGCGCTCCTGGTCGGCACGCCCGGTGCGGACGGGTCGGCGGCGCTGTGGGGCGCGGCCATGGCTCTGGGCGCGGCCACCGCCTTCGCCGTGCTCACGGTGATCGCCGCGGTTCCGGTTCCCGGCCTCGACCCCGTCACCGGTACCGGCGCCGGGTTCACCGCGGGCGCGGTGCTGCTCGCTCTCCCGGCGGCCATGACCAGCACCACGATCGACCCGAACCTGCCCGGCGTGCTGGGAGCTCTCGCGCTCGGGCTGTTCCCGACGGCCATCGCGTACACGCTCTACTTCCGTGGCCTCACCGGGGCGGGCGCGGGCGCCGGCGCACTGCTGGCCCTGCTCGAACCGCTCACCGGCACGTTGCTGGCGGTGCTGTTCTTGGACGAGCGGCTCGGTCTCGTGGGCTGGTTCGGTGCGGCGCTGCTCTCGCTCGCCCTGGTCACGGCAGGTCTCGCGGCCGAGGACCCCGACGAAGCGCTACGGATCAGGGAACAGGCCGGGTAGTTCCATCGCGTAGGCGAGATCGTCGCGGGTGCCGAGGGTGACCAGCAGGACGCGGATCATGGTCACCCTGGCCTCGGACGCCAGCGCCGGATCGGGATCGCTGCCCGGCTCGCTGCCGGCGGTGAGCCGGTAGACGATGTACTCGCACACGTGCAGGGCCGCGTCGAGGTCCAGTGGTGCGGGCGCCGGGCGCCCGAGTTCGCCGAAGGTCTTGCGCACCAGGTCGCGAATGTCGTCGAGGGCGCGTTCGCGATAGCCCGACACCACCGAGCCGGGATCGTGCAGTTCGGCGAACAAGGGTCGCAGCATCGGGCCGTGCCCGCGCGCCCAGTCCACATACGCGTCGATCAGCCGGATGCCCAGCTGGACCGGCTCGTCGGTGCCCGCGAGCGCTTCGCGGATGCCGCCGACGAGGCCGTCGTTGGACGCGTCGAGCACCGCGTGCAACGGCTCGGACGCATTGCCGAAATAGCGGTAGAACGTGGGCCTGGCCAGCCCGGCCTCTTCGATGATCTGCGCGACGCTCAACCCGCGCGAACCGTTGCGGGTGAACACCGCGGCGGTCGCCTCGACGATCCTGGCGCGGACTTCCTCGGCCTGTTCCTGGGTCTGCGGCGGGCGCCCGCGACGCACCGTCGTCGATTCCTCGGTCATCGCACCTCCCTCACCGCTGGTGAACACACCTTGAAAGCTTGACACGAACCCTGGCGCTGGCATTAATCTAACACTAGTGTTCAGTAAATAACCTGAACGTGCGCGACTTGTTCCGCGCGATCCATCTGTTGAGGAGAAGGGCCGACAATGACGACAGCCCCAGAGCTGACCGCCGAACCCACCGCGCTGCCCGCCGCGCTGGTCAAGCCCCTGTTCGAACGCGGAGTCGCCGGTGGCGCCCCGTCGGTTCCGGTCTTCGCCCCGGCTACCGGCCACAAGATCGGCGACCTGCCGCAGTCCTCGGTCGCCGATATCGAGCGCGCCTTCGCCGTCGCCAGGCACGCGCAGCGCGACTGGGCCAAAGTGGGAGTCAAGCAGCGTGCCGAGATCGTGCGCCGCTTCCACGACATCGTGCTCGCCGAGCAGGACACCATCCTCGACATCGTGCAGACCGAGACCGGCAAGTCCCGCCCGCACGCCTTCGACGAGATCGCCGACGTGGCGCTGAACGCGCGCTACTACGCCACGGTCGCCCCCAAACTGCTCGCTGAGCGCAAGCCGCGCGGCGTGCTGCCGGTCCTCACCTCGGTCGAGGTACACAATCGGCCCAAGGGCGTCGTCGCGGTCATCTCGCCGTGGAACTACCCCCTCGCGCTGGCGGCCTCCGACGCGCTGCCCGCCCTGCTCGCGGGCAACGCGGTCATCGCGCGTCCCGACAACCAGACGGCGCTCACCGCACTGTGGGCCATCGACGCCGCCGAGCGGGCCGGGCTGCCGCGCGGTCTGTGGCAGGCGGTGCTCGGTCGTGGCCGCGAGATCGGCGGCGACGTGATCGCACGCGCCGACTACGTCGACTACACCGGTTCCAGCGCGACCGGCCGGACCATCGCCCAGCAGGCCGGCGAACGCCTGATCGGCTACTCCCTGGAACTGGGCGGCAAGAACCCGCTGCTCGTGCTGGCCGACGCCGATGTCTCCAAGGCGGCGAAACTGGCTGTGCGCGCGTGCTTCTCGTCGGCCGGTCAGCTCTGCGAATCGATGGAACGCATCTACGTCGACGCCTCGGTCTACGACCAGTTCGTCGCGGAATTCGTCGGCAACGTCAAGAACATGTCGCTCGGCGGCGAACTCGACTACAGCCGGGACATGGGTTCGCTGACCTTCCAGCGTCAGCTCGACACCGTCAGCGGGCACGTCGACGACGCGGTCGCCAAGGGCGCCAAGGTGCTCGCCGGTGGCCGTGCCCGCCCGGATCTCGGTCCGTACTTCTACGAGCCCACCGTGCTCGCGGACGTGGCGCCCGGCATGACGGTCTTCCGCGAGGAGACCTTCGGCCCGGTTGTCTCGGTGTACAAGGTCGACTCCGACGAGGCCGCCGTCGAGGCAGCCAACGACACCGCCTACGGCCTCAACGCCAGTGTGTGGAGCCGGGACGTGAACCGTGGCAAGGAAGTCGCCGCCCGGATCAACGCCGGTTCGGTGAACGTGAACGAGGGCTTCAGCGCCGCCTGGGGCAGCGTCGACGCGCCCTCGGGTGGTCTCGGCATCTCCGGTCAGGGGCGTCGCCACGGTCCGGAAGGCCTGCTGAAGTACATCGACACCCAGACCATCGCGGTCCAACGGCTGCTGCCGATCGCGCCGCTGCCCGGCATGTCCGAGCAGATGTGGGCCAAGACGATGACGGTGGTTTTCGGTGTCATGAAGACACTGCGCCAGAAGTAGCGGAACACGAGCAGGGGTAGGTAGCGAGAAATGAAGTTGGAAACGGTCGCAGGCAAGCGGGTTCTCATCACCGGCGCGGCGATGGGGCTCGGGAAGTTGTTCGCCGAGAAGGCCGTTGCCGAAGGCGCCGACGCGGTGGTGCTGTGGGATATCAACGAGCTGGCGCTGCGCGAGACCGCGACGCAGCTGACCGCCGCGGGCGGCAAGGTGCACCACTACGTGGTGGATGTGTCCTCGCAGGACTCGATCCGCGAGGCGGGCGAGGCGGTGCGCAAGGAGGTCGGCGGCATCGACATCCTCGTCAACAACGCGGGCATCGTCCGTGGCAACACCTACTTCTGGGAAACCGAGAACCGCGCCGACATCGACAAGACGATGGCGATCAACTCGTTGGCCCCGATGTACGTCACCCTGGAGTTCCTGGCCGGCATGGTCGCCGGTGCGGGCCAGGCGCGCGTGCTCAATATCGCGTCGTCGGCCGGTCTGGTCGCCAACCCGCGCATGGCCGTCTACGCGGGGTCGAAGTGGGCGGCGCTGGGCTGGTCGGATTCGGTGCGCCTCGAGCTCGAGCAGGCGGGCCACGACCACGTGAAGGTCACCACGGTCTGTCCGACCTACATCAACACCGGCATGTTCGACGGCGCGAAGGGCATTCTGTTCACGCCGATGCTCGAGCAGCACGAGGTCGTCGACACCTCGTGGTCGGAGATGAAGAAGGGCGGCGCCCTGGTGGTGCTCCCGTGGACCTCGCGGATGAACCGGGCACTGACCGGTCTGCTGCCGATCAAGGTTCGCGACTTCTACCTGAACGCGGTGGGCGTGTACCACTCGATGGATCAGTTCACCGGACGCAAGTA
The DNA here is from genome assembly GCF_042671725.1 of Nocardia sp. NPDC127606. Taxonomy (NCBI): domain Bacteria; kingdom Bacillati; phylum Actinomycetota; class Actinomycetes; order Mycobacteriales; family Nocardiaceae; genus Nocardia; species Nocardia sp. NPDC127606. The sequence continues at coordinate 494,587 of NZ_JBHXWQ010000001.1, forward strand.
GGCATTCGGTGCGGGGTGCCCCCGCCGACGGGTCGCGCAGGCGATCGTTCGACGGGGGCACTGTCGTGTCCGACGGCAGTACGGGCGGTCTCGACGGTCGTGTCCGCGCGATCAGCGATCCCGGGTGCCGAGAACCACCGTGGCGTAGTACTCCTCGGACTCCGCGACGCGAGGCTCGAGACCGTGCGCGATGAGCACCGAACACGCGGTATCGACCTGCCCCGCCCCGGTTTCCACCAAGACCGTGCCGCCCGGCGCCAGCCAGGTGGCCGCCCCTTCGGCGACCCGCCGGAACACGTCGAGCCCGTCCGCCCCACCGTCCAGCGCGGCGAGCGGCTCGTGCTCGCGCGCCTCCGGCGGCAGATCCGCGACTCGGGCACTGGGCACATACGGTGTGTTCGCGAGCAGGATGTCGATGCGCCCGCGCAGGTCACCCGGCAGCGCGTCGAACAGGTCGCCACCGAACACCGGTGCGCTCATCGGCGCGAGATTCTCGCGCGCGCAGGCGACGGCGACGGGGTCGATATCAGCGGCGACGAGCTCGATGTCGCACCCGCGTGCGGTGAGCTCGGTCGCCGCGCTCAGCCCGAGGGCCCCACAGCCACAACACAGGTCGACCACGCAGGCTCGCGTGGCGTGCGGCGCGACGCCGTCGACCGCCTGCTCCACCAGGAACGCCGTGCGCTGACGCGGCACGAAAACCCCGGGCCGCACCCCGACCCGCAGCCCCCGGAATTCCACCCAGCCGAGCAGATATTCGAGCGGCGTCCCCGAGACCCGCTGCCGCACCAACGCATTCAGGCGCCCAGGATCGCCGGCCGCCGCTTCGATCAGCAGCGTGGCCTCGTCCTCGGCGAACACACATCCCGCGCGCCGCAACTCGACGACCACCTCGGGAAAACCGGAACCACTCATGCGCCGATTGTTCCTGACCGGGCAACCGAATTATCGTCGCCGGTGGCGGTGACGGCGCGACGAATCAGCGCGAGGTGTCCAGTTCGAAGGTGCGGGTCGCGTCCAGATAGATCCCGCGCTGGGCGTTGCGCGGGGGCGGGGGCAATTGGGAAACCAGCTGTTCGAGCGAGGTCATCGCGCCGACCACGGTCGTCCCCGCGACGATGAAGTCGGCGACCGCGCGCCGAATGTGATTCGGCGAGGTCACCACCACCGCGCTGGTCGCGCCGAGATCGCGCAGCAGTCGCGTGCTGAACAGCGCGTTCTGCACCGTCGACCCGGCCCGATCCTCCACGTGGATCCGATCGCCCGGCAGCCCGCGCGCGACCAGCCAGCGCCGCATCGCCTCGGCCTCGGAGATGCCGTTCTGCGGATTGCCGCCGGTCACGATCACCGGGGAGAACGGGGCGGCGATCGCCTGCAACCACGCCGCGGTGAGCCGGTTCTCCAGCTCGGGGCGCAACGCGCCGTCGGGCAGCAGCCCGTAGCCCAGGACCACGATGCCGGTCTGTGGACCGACGAGCGCGGGCAGCGGGTTGGGCAGGGTGGCGGCCGCCGCGGTCACCGCGTGCAGCACGTGGTTGGTGCCCGCCGCCATGCCCGCGTCGATTCCGCCGAGCCGGGCCAGGGCGTCGCCGACCGCGGCTCCGTCACCCGCGTAGTGCGACCAGATCGCCTGCAGCGCGAGCGCATCGGCATCGTGGGGATCGGCGGCGATGAGGGCCCGCAGGTCGGCGCGTCCCGCGGCGTCGTCACCGTCGGTGAAGTGCCGCTGTGCCGAGTTGTAGAGCGCGGCCACATCGGCTTCCGCGGCGGCCGGGCCGATCGTGGTGCCGGTCAGCGCGGCGGTCGCCACCGCGGCGGCGGCCAGGTGTTTCCAGTGCCTCGAGATCTTCACGACAGTCGCAACCCTTCCCGCGAACGGTTCGGTACGTGCTGGCAGAGCAGAGCTGCCGACACCCTACGACCGCCCGACCGGAGCGCGGTGGACCTCGACCAGCTTGCGCGCGTCGCGGCCCGGCGCCACGCCGTCGGTCCGGCGGCGGATAAGGTGTCACACCGTGGATACCGCTTCGCTGACCGGCAAGGAACTCGCCGCCGCCATCAACGCCGACTCGAAGGAGCGCGCGGCCGCGCTCACCGCCGCGGGCACCGCGCCGACGCTGGCGCTGATCGTCGCCAACGACGACCCGGCCAGCGCCTGGTACGTGAACTCCCTGCGCAAGGCGGCCGAACGACTCGGAATAGCCTGCGAGCGCATCGATCTCGGCGCGGACGCGAGCGCCGAGGCAATCCGCGCCGAGCTGAGCGCGCGCAGCGCCGACCCGGCGACCGACGCGATCATGCTGCAGACCCCGCTGCCCGCGGGCGTGAACCTCGACGACGTGAGTTCGGCGATCGCCGCGACCAAGGACGTCGACGGTGTCAGCCCGCTCTCGCTCGGCCTGCTCGCCTCCGGCCTCGACGGTTTCGTCCCCGCCACCTCCGAAGCCGTCGTCGAACTGCTGAAGCATCACGGGATCGCGCTGCAGGGGCGTCTGGTCACCGTGGTCGGCCGCTCCAACATCGTCGGAAAGCCCCTCGCTCAGCTGCTGCTTGCCGAGAACGCGACCGTCACCGTCGCGCATTCACGCACCGCCGACCTGGCTGCGGTGACGACTCCCGCCGATATCGTGGTCGCCGCGGCGGGCCGGATCGGCCTGGTCACCGGTCAGCACATCGGTGACGGCGCCGTGGTGATCGATGTGGGTACCAACGAGGCCGCGGACGGCAAGATCGTGGGCGATGTCGACGCGGCGTCGGTCACCGGCAAGGTCGCGGCGCTGAGCCCTGTGCCCGGCGGTGTCGGCCCGGTGACCACCGCGTTGCTCATGCGCCATGTGGTCGTCGCGGCCGAAAAAGCACGCGCCTGAGCATCTTTCGCGATTCAGCCGCGGGATCTACCCGCGGGCGAAGTCGGTACCGTGTGGTCTCGGCGCGACATCGCGGCGAGACCCGTCAACGGCGGTAGGCCAGCGGCCGCGTGCTGATCGAGTGCGGACCATGGTCGGTGCCGGGGCGGCCGTAGTCGAGACCGGCCCGCGTTCAGGAGCTAGCGGGGTGCCGCTCCGAATGAAGTGATCAGCGTCTTGTTGCCGACCGCGGCGGTCCCCACCAGCTGTGGCGTGTAGGTGCTGGGGGCCGAATCCGGTCGGAACGCGGTGATCTTGACCAGGTACTGCCCGGCGTAGGCGCCCGGAGTGATCTCCACGCAGTGCGTGGTCCCCACCGGAGTGGAGTCGATCCCGGCCTGGATGGCGGCCGCCGACGGCGCGACCGCGTCCGAGGCCACGAGGGTCCGTGCCTGGTCGCCGGAGCGCGCGACGTAGTACGCGTACTGAAAGGCCATGATCGCCGCGATGCCGGACTCGGTGCCGCCCGCGCCGTTGCCCCGCACCATCGCGCCGATCTGTTCGGTGGGGCACTCGGCCGTCACCGGGCTCACCGAACTCGGGATGAGCGGGGTGCTCGCCGCCGTGGAAGCCGGTGCGGGCCCGCGCAGTTGGACGTAGGTGCCGCCGAGGAGCACAGCGCCTGCCACCGAGGCGACCAGTGGTGCGACCCAGCGGGGCACACGCCGTCGCTTGGAGCGGTCGATCATCCGCGCGAAGACTTCGTCGTCACCGCTGTAATCGGGTGCGGCACGCGAAGATTCGTCGTCGGCGCCGTCGTCGGTGTCGTGTGATGACAGGGCGTCCGTCTCCGGGTAGCCGGGTGCGAAGCGTGGTGGGAAGGTGTCCGCGCCGAGGTACTCGGGCGCCGGGTGCGGCGGGAAGGTATCCGGACCTCGGTAGTCCGCCGCCGGGCGTGGCGGGAAGGTATCCGCACGGTTCTCGGGTGCGGGGAGTGGCGGGAAAGTATGCGCACGGTTCTCGGGTGCGGGGCGCCGTGGGAACGTGTCCGCGCCGCTGGTCGGCACGGCCGCCGGGCGCGGTGGGAAGGTGTCCGCACCGGGGTACTCGGGGGTGGGACGCGAATGCCAGGTCGCCGCGGCGTCGTAGCCGGGCCTCGGATGTTCGAGGGCCGCCCACGCGGGGCCGGGGGCGGTGACGATCGGCAGTTGATCGGTGTCGGGACCGTTGTCGTCGATCGAGAACGCGGTGTCCGGGAGGCGGTGGCGCGCACCGGGATCGAATTTCCCGCCGACCACGGGCAGCCGATCGGTGACGGTGGCGTCCGCCGGAACGACGGGAACGACCTCGTCGTGTTCGGCGTCGCGAAGCCGGGCCACCGAGATGACCGGAATACCGGCCGGTGTCGTCGGTCCACCTTCGATCCGGTGGCGGGCGCCGCCGGCGGGCTGATCGCTGACCCGGCGGGGCCGTGGCGCGCTCAGATCGCGGGACCGCCGAATCGGGGTGACAGCCGCGAGCGGAGCACCGGCCGATCCCGGGTCGTGCTGTCGAGCCCCGATCGGTCTGTGCGCTTCCGGTCGATCCATCGCCCCACCTTCATCAGGCTCGTCGCCGTCAGGGTATGTCCCGCAACGATTTCGTTACGGGCACGATACTGCCCTGACGGCGCGTTCGCCGAATGCCACGAGGGAAAATGTTTACCAGTGGATATAGACCTCATCGCCGATGCCGACATTCTCGTAGTACCAGGCGGCGTCGTCGGGTGCGAGGTTGATGCAGCCGTGGCTCACATTGGCGTTGCCCTGCGAGTCCACCGACCACGGTGCCGAGTGCACCATCACGCCACCCCAGGTGAGGCGCACGGCGTATTCACCGTCGATGATGTAGCCCTCGGGGTCGTCGAGCGGGATGCCGATGGTCCGCGAGTCGAACACCACCGACCGATCCTTCTCCAGCACGCTGAAGGTACCGGTGGGAGTCTCGAAACCGGGCTTGCCCATCGACGCGGGCATCACCCGCACAACCTGTCCACCCTGGCTGACAGTGAAGGTGTGCGTCGACAGGTTCGCCTCGGCGTAGGTGCCACCGCCGTATTGGGTGCGCTGGCCTCCGATCAGGTCCGCGGACGCGGCTCCCGACCAGGCTGCGGCCAGTATTGCCGCCATGATCGCGACGAACAGGACACGAAATGCGCTCCTCATAAACGCCACCCCTTCACTCACTCGTAGGCGGATTCCAAGTCTAGGCCGCCATGATCAACTCGACCTATCGAAGTGGTAACGGCCGACGGGTCCGACGGTGTGTCGTCTTGCGTTCACGCAGGTCGAGGCCCCGATAAAGCGTTCTCACTTCGAGACCGGCGACAGCGGGCGCCCCGGTTGCGGCAGCGCGGCCGGTTCGGCGGTGCGCGCGGCATCGAATTCGGCTCTGGCGGCGGTGATCTGCGCGTGGTGTTCGACTACCCAGGCACCCATCGCCTGGCTGATCCGCCCCAGATCCGCCCCGAGCGCGGTGATGCTGTACTCCACCCGGGGCGGCATCGTGGGGAACACCTCGCGCCGGACCAGGCCGTCGCGTTCCAGGTCGCGCAGCGTTCGGGTGAGCACCTTCTGGGTGATGCCGTCCAGGCGTCTGCGCAAGGCGTTGAAACGCACCGGCCCGCCCGCCTCGCGCAAGCTGCCGAGAACCAGCAGGACCCATTTGTCGGCGAGTACCGACAGCAGTTGCCGCGCGGGGCAGTCCCGCAGGAACGCTTCGACCGAACTCTGTTCGCCGCTGACGGTATCCATGAGGTACCACGGTATCCGAAAGGTGCCTACTACCGCGGGGATACCGGTCGGCGCAGACTCGACGGTATGTGGCAGATGGTGCAGAGATCTTTCGGCGGTCCGGACGTCTTCGAAAGGGCAGAGGTGCCGCGGCCTACACCGGGTCCGGGGGAGGTGTTGGTGCGCGTCGTGGCCACCAGCGTCAACGCCGCGGACTGGAAGGTGCGCAGCGGCCTGATCCGGCGGCTGGGTGAGCCGCCGCTGGTGCTCGGGCTCGATGTGTCCGGGGTCGTCGCGGCGGTGGGTGACGAGGCGACACGTTTCGCGCCGGGAGACGCGGTGTACGGCATGGTGTTCGGTGGCGCCAACGCGGAATACGTAGTGGCGCAGGAGAATCGGCTGGCTCGCGTGCCCGCCTCGATCGACCCGGTGCACGCGGCCGCGCTGCCGGTGGCCGGGGTCACCGCCTGGCAGGCACTGGCCTCGGTGCGGCCGGGCGAGCGGGTCCTGGTGCACGCGGCGGCCGGTGGCGTCGGGCATCTGGCGGTGCAGATCGCGGCGCGGCGCGGCGCGTGGATCGCCGCCACCGCGCGGACCGGCAATCACGCCTATCTGCGCGAACTCGGCGTCACCGAACCGATCGACTACCAGACCATCGATTTCACCACCGCGGTGCGCGAGGTCGACCTCGTGGTGGACCTGATCGGCGGCGACTACACGGATCGATCATTGACCGTCCTGAGCGACACCGGGCAGGTGGTCGCCGCCGAAGGCCCGGCGACACACCCGGATTCGCGCGTGCGCCGACTCTATGTCGATCCGACGACGGCCGCGCTCGACGAGCTCGCGGCGACGGTGGACCGCGGGGAGCTGACCGTCGACATCGCGCAGATCCTGCCGATCACCGAACTCGCCGCCGCGCATCGGCGCAGCGAATCCGGTCGGGTCCGCGGCAAGATCGTGCTCACCGCGGACCGCTGACTCAGCCGCGGACGGCGTGCAGCACGTCGCCGTGCAGGGCGTCGGCGCGGGCGGCGACGGTGTCGACGCGCAACAGCGCGGCGGCGAACGGGTCGCCCAGGTCGGCGGGCAGCGAGCCGACGTTGATCTCGATATTGAGTTGCGAACTCATCGCCGCGGCGCGGGCGGCGTCGGCGGCGGCGCCGATGTCGGTGACCACGTTCGGATTGCCGATCGGCAGCAGTTCGGCGGCCAGCGAGAGGATTTCGTCGGCCTCGTCGACCACGGCGGCGGGCACGCGCGCGGCCTCGACCAGTGCCGCGTTGATCGCCGCGGTGCGAGCGGCGATCTCGGCGTCGGTGTCCTTGGGCAGCTTGTAGGCGGCGCCGACGGCGGTGAACGCGGCGGCGTCGGCGTCGGCGAGCTCGAGCGACCTGGCCAGCGCGGCGTCGGCGGCCACGATGATCTGGTCGATCACCGGCCGGTTCTGCGCGTCCTTGGCACGGGTGGTGTAGCGCGCCACCATCGCCACCAGCGCGGCGGCCTGCGCGGCGTGCAGCGCGGCCACGGCCCCGCCACCGGGGGCTGGCACTTTCGCGGCCAGCTCCGACAGGTAGTGCTCCAAGGTCACCGAACCGAAGGAGGGGGCGATCTGCTGCGGCGACACGGTGGGCTGCGACACGACGGGGTGGCCTTTCGATGCGGCGAGAATTGCGTGGAATCTTCTCCCAACGCTACCGCGTGCCCGCCCGCGCACCCCGCTCGACCAGCACCTGTGCCGACAGACCGACCGGTCGGGGTGCGCGCGTTGTCCGGGGCTATGTTGGGTGCATGCGGATCGGATTGAGCATCAACTACACGGACGGTTTCAAGGAGACGGCGGCCGAGGTCGCCGACCTGGAACGCGCCGGCCTCGACATCGTCTTCGTGCCGGAGGCGTACTCGTTCGACGCGGTGAGCGCGCTGGGCTTCCTGGCCGCCCGCACCGAGCGGGTGCAGCTGGCCTCGGGCATCCTGCAGCTCTACACCCGGACCCCCAGCCTCACCGCGATGACCGCGGCGGGCCTGGACTACGTCTCCGACGGCCGGTTCATCCTCGGCATCGGCGCCTCGGGCCCGCAGGTCATCGAAGGCTTCCACGGCGTTCCCTACGACGCCCCGATCGGCCGCACCCGCGAACTCCTCGAAATCTGCCGCACGGTGTGGCGCCGCGAGAAGCTCAACTACCAGGGCAAGTACTACCAGATCCCGCTGCCCGCCGAGCGTGGCACCGGCCTGGGCAAAGAGCTCAAGCTGATCAATCACCCGGTGCGCGCGGACATTCCGGTGCTGCTGGCCGCGCTCGGTCCGAAGAACGTGGAGCTGGCCGCCGAGGTCGCCAACGGCTGGCAGCCGATCTTCTTCCTGCCGGAGAAGGCGAAGGACGTGTGGGGCGAATCGCTCGCCGCGGGCAAGGCCAAGCGTGATCCGGCGCTGGGCGAGCTCGACATCTTCGCCGGTCCCGCACTGGCGATCGGTGAGAACGTCACCGGACTGCTCGAGTTCGTGAAGCCGCACCTGGCGCTCTACATCGGCGGCATGGGCGCCAAGGGCAAGAACTTCTATCACACCCTCGCCACCAAGTACGGTTACGGCGAGGCCGCCGACCGCATCCAGGAGCTGTACCTGGCAGGCGACAAGCAGGCCGCGACCCAGGCCGTGCCCGACGAGCTGGTGCGCGACGTGTCGCTGATCGGTCCGGAGAGCTTCGTGAAGGAGCGCATCGCGGCGATGGCCGAGGCGGGCGTCACCACGCTCAACGTCACGCCGATCGCCGAGAACGCCGCGGGCCGCGTCAAGCTGATCGAGCAGCTGCGCTCGCTCTGCTGACACCCACCGACGACAAACGCGCCGCCGTCCGGACATTCCCGGGCGGCGGCGCGTTGTGTTGTGTCAGGACGTGAACGACGCCAAGGCGGCATCCAGGGTGGTGTGCATGGCGAACACCTGGTCCAGGCTCGTCATCTTCAGCTGACGACTGGTGGCGGGTCCGTCCGCCACGACCGCGATCGAGGTGGTCTCGCCTGCCCGCTGATGCGCGGCGACCAGCGTCGCCATGCCCGCCGACGCCAGGAACCCGACCGCGGTCAGGTCGATCACCAGCGCCGCCGGTTTCTCGGCCAGGATGGCCTCGATGGTGGCATCGAGGGCGGGTGCGGTCGCCAGGTCGACCTCGCCGGTCACCGTCAGCACCGTGACGCCGTCGTGTACCGCCGTCGTGGTGGTCATCGTGTCCGTGAGTGGATACGCGTCTCCGGAAGAGTTGGTCACTGTTCAACAACACACAACTTTGCCCGAATACGCAAGCCACAGCGCTTGCTCGCCACGGGATCGCCATGGTCGGCCTCGGTTGTGGCGGTGCTAGTTCTCCTCGCCGCCGAGGCCGGACAGGCGTTCGTGCCTGGCTTCGGAGGCGGCGTTGAGCCCGTCGACGTAGTCGAACTGGTAGACGAGATCGTTGCTGGAGGCGAAGAACAGCTCGCCGCGCACCTTGTACACCCGGATGTCGTCGGCGGTGCGCACCGGCACGACCTCGGTGAAGTGCGCGACCCGATGGGCGAAGGCCACCATCGCGACCAGCACCCCCACGATCACGCCGTACGCCAGGTTGTGCGTGACAACGATGACGACCACGGTCACCAGCATCACCCGTGGTCTCGGCGATCGGCATGCGCCGCAACGTCTTCGGTGCGAGGGAGTGCCGATCCAGGGTCCCACCGACACCATGATCATCACCGCCACCAGCACCGCCATCGGGATCTGCGCCACGAGTCCGCCGAGCCCGACAACCGAGCCGAGCAGGAACACCCCGGCCAGGAATGTGGAGATCCGGGTACGCGCGCCGGAGACCTTGACGTTGATCATGGTCTGGCCGATCATCGCGCACCCGCCCATCCCGCCGAAGAACCCGCGCGACGAGCGGCGCGGGCACCACCGTGGTGAGGTTCGGCAGGAAGTACAGAATCGCCGGGCTCGCCACCAGCATCGGATACACCAGCCACGGCACCCCGATCAGATGCGGCAGCTGCGTCAGAAAGATCATGATGGCCAGCGCGTTGACGAACCCGACCATCACGCTGCGCGGAATGAACCGCATCAGCCTGGCCACACCGACCACGCTCAACACCACCTGGAACACCCCCGCGAGCAGCACGGTCGCGGCGCCGACACGGCCATCCCGAACTCCGTTCCGCTAGAGGCCGGGGGTCCGGCAGTCGACAACCTCGACTTCGCGTGAGGTCAGGGTTTCGCCTGGTATGCCCGGTGCGCAGGGTAGGGGGTGGTGTTATTCCCATCTGGTCGTACTGTGAGGGCGTGAACATCGATGTGACGCCTTTACCGGGAATCGGCGTGTGCAAGGACTTTCCGCTGGCGGAGGCGCGCCGCCGGATCGGCGTGATCGAACATCGCGACGGCACCGTCGACCTGGTCGTCTCGCGAGCGGGCGACTACGACTCGACCACCTCGATTCCCCTGTCCGACACCGAGATCGGTGTGCTGGCCGGCTTGCTCGGTGCACCGCAGGTGGTGCAGAAGACGCGCGAGACCCACAGTGCGGGCGAGCTGTCGACCAGGCAGTTCGCGATCGATCGTGGCAGCCCGTTCGACGGTCGTCCGTTGCGCGACACCGAGATGCGGACGCGCACCAAGGCCTCGGTCGTCGCGGTGGTGCGCGCGGGTGAGGTGACTCCTTCACCGGGAACCGATTTCACCTTCATCCCCGGTGATCTGGTCGTTGTGGTCGGCACCGACGAGGGTCTGGACGCGGCAGGACGGCTTCTCGACGCCGGCTGACAATCCATGCGGATAGTAAAGGGCAGGTAAGGTATCCCTAGCTGAGGTTAGGTGATCCCATGAATGTAGAAGTGACGTCCCTGCCGGGAATCGGTGTCCGCAAAGAGTTTTCACTGTCGAAGGTGGACCGCCGGATCGGCATCGTCGACCACCGCGACGGTGGTACCGACCTGATTTTCACGAAGGTCGGCGACCCGGATTCCACCGTCCAGATTCCACTGTCCGCTGTCGAAGCCCGCACGCTGGCGAGTCTGCTCGGCGCACCGCAGTTGGTCGCGCAACTGCGCGAGGAACATCGCGAACTCGATGGAGTGAGCACGCGGTCGATGCTGGTACCGCCGAACTCGCCCTACGCGTCACGACGATTGGGCGACACCGAGTTGCGGACCAAGACCCGCGCCTCGATCGTGGCGGTGCTGCGGGCGGGCCAGGTCCTGGCATCGCCGGGACCCGAGTTCGTGTTCGCCGGCGGCGATATGGTCGTCGTGGTCGGCACGAATGCCGGACTCGACGCCGCCGCTTCGATCCTGACCGACGGCTGAGCCGGTGCAGATCAGTGGAACCGCGCTGGCATTGATCCAGCTGGGGGCTGTGTTCTTCGGGTTGGGAGTGCTCGGGCGGATCGCTGCCCGCATCGGCCTCTCGCCCATCCCGCTCTACCTGCTCGGGGGGCTGGTCTTCGGCACGGGCGGGCTGATCGAGCTGCACGAGGTGGAGGATTTCATCCACATCGCCAGCGAGATCGGCGTCGTGCTGCTGCTGTTGTTGCTCGGTTTGGAATACACCGCCGGTGAACTGGTCACCGGCATGCGTAAATCATGGCCCGCCGGTCTGCTCGACCTGGTACTCAACGCGACTCCCGGCGTGATCGTGGCGCTGATGCTCGGCCTCGGGCCGACGGGGGCGATCGCGATGGCCGGCGTCACCTATATCTCCTCCTCCGGGATCGTCGCCAAGGTGCTCAACGACCTCGGCCGTCTCGGCAACCGGGAGACGCCGACGGTTCTGTCGATCCTGGTGTTCGAGGACCTGGCGATGGCGGTGTACCTGCCGGTGCTCACCGCGGTGCTGGCCGGTGTCGGATTCGTGGCGGGGATGACCACGGTCGGTATCGCGCTGGTCGCGGTGACCCTGGTGCTCATCGTCGCGCTGCGCTACGGCCGGTACGTCTCGGCGATCGTGGCGAGTGAGGATCGGGAGATCTTCCTGCTCAAGCTGCTCGGCTCGGCGCTGCTGGTGGCGGGTATCGCCTCGGCGGTGCAGGTGTCTGCGGCGGTCGGCGCGTTCCTGCTCGGTATCGCGATCTCGGATTCGACCGCGCACGATGCCACCAAGATCCTCGAACCGTTGCGTGATCTGTTCGCGGCGATGTTCTTCGTGCTGTTCGGTTTGAGTACCGATCCGGCGAGTATTCCGCCGGTGCTGGGCTGGGCGGTGCTGTTGGCGGTGGTCACGACGGTCACCAAGATCGCCACGGGGTGGTGGGCGGCCAAACGGGCGGGGGCCTCGCAACTGGGCCGCGCCCGCGCGGGTACCGCGTTGGTCGCGCGCGGTGAGTTCTCGATCGTCATCGCCGGTCTGGCGGTGGCCGCGGGCGCGGTGCCCGCCGAATTCGCCGCTCTCGCCACCACGTACGTGCTGCTGATGGCCATCATCGGCCCGATCGGCGCCCGCATCGTGGAACCGGTGATGCGGCTGGTGGTCGGTCGCAAGCAGCGGGTGAAGGTCGACCCGCACGCGGAATGACCACTCGTGTCCGGGCCCCCGCGCGATCGTTCGGTGCGGGGGCCCTCGGCGTTCTCACGGCTCGATCAATCCGGCGCGGATGGCGTATCTGGTCAAATCGAGCCGGTCGCGCAGGCCGAGTTTCCCCAGGATGTTGGCGCGATGCCGGTCGACGGTCTTCGCGCTGATCACCAGCTCGGCGGCGATCTCGCGCGCCGAGTACCCCTCGGCGATCAGCTTGAGCACCTCTTCTTCGCGCGGGGTGAGGATCGTTTCCGGCAGCGCGGAGCCCTGCCGGGCGAGTTGCAGGTAGTCGCGCACGAGTGCGGTGACCGCGCCCGGGTAGAGGAACGATTCCCCGCGCATCGTGGCCCGGCACGCCTCGATGAGGTCGCGATCGGCCACCGACTTCAGCACGTAGCCCGAGGCGCCCGCCTTCAGCGACTCGAAGAAGTACTGCTCGTTGTCGTACATCGACAGCATCAGGATGCGTACCGGATGGTTGTTCCTGGTGATCTCGCGGGCAGCCTGGATACCGGTCATCCGCGGCATGGCGATGTCGAGGATCACCAGGTCGATGCTGTCGTCGGCGAGGGCGGTGACCGCGTCCAGCCCGTTGGCGGCCTCGGCGACCACGAGCAGGTCCGGTTCGTTGTCCAGGATCATCCGCAACCCGCTGCGCACCAGGGCGTGGTCGTCGGCCAGCAGAATCCGGGTCGGCGCGCTCATGCGGGCACTCCTTCGCGTGCGGCGACCGGGACGATCAGTTCGACCGCGGTGCCGCCCGCGGCCGGGGACGTGATGGTCAGCGTGGCGTCGATCAGCATCGCGCGCTCGCGCATCCCGCGGATGCCCGCACCGTCCTCGACCGCGCCGCCGCGACCGTTGTCGCTCACCCGCAGCAGCACGGTGTCGGCTCTCGGTGCGATCAGCAAGGTCACCTCGTCGGCGTCGGCGTGGCGCAACACGTTCGTCAAACTCTCCTGGGCGACCCGGTAGCAGACGAGTTCGATGTCGGGGTCGAGGCGGCTGATCGCCGGGTCGACCTCGCGCCGCACGGAAATGCCCGCGGTGCGGCCGAATTCGTGACACAGCGCGGTGATCGCGCTGTGCAGGCCGAGTTCTTCGAGCACGTCGGGTCGCAGCCGCGCGGCGATCCCGCGCACCTCGTCCAGACAACCGCGCACCGTTTCCTGCGCCTGCTCGACTTCCTCGCGCAGGTCGGCGGGCGCCCGGTCGACGACCCGTTTGAGCCGCAACAGCGCCACCGTCAGGCTCTGGCCGATCTCGTCGTGCAGTTCGCGGGCGATGCGCCGCCGCTCACCTTCCTGGGCGGCCAGCGCGGTCCCACCGGCCACCGAACGTTCGGCCTCCAAGCGGTCGAGCATCGCGTTGAAGGTCTCGATCAGCTGATGGAAGTCCCCGCTCGCGCCGCGTTCGAGGCGGACCGCGCGCCGGGGCGGATCGACGCGGCGCATGGAGGCGACCAGCTCGTCGAGCGGAGCCAGCGAGGTGCGCAGCGCCACGGCGTTCGCCGTCAGGATCACCGCGAGCCCGATCACCAGCACCGGCACCTCGGTCAGACGCAGCCGGGCCGACACCGTGGCCGGGGAGAAGGCCAAGACCAGCGTGCCGAGGGTGAAGATCACGCCGTTGAGCAAGCAGATCCGCCAGAACAACGCCGTCACCGGCGTTCGGATTCGCCGCGAGCGTCCTGCTCGCAGCGCTGCGAGACGGTTCATGACACCAGCATGCTGGCGCCCCCACGTTCTGTCCATGGTGCCCAGCACCCATCCCGCACCCGGTTACCGGCGCCACGGGGTCCAGGAAATGGGTGTCACGGCCGATAGTGCCCGCCACCTGCGCGAACCAGACTTCGATCAGACGCTTTCGACGATCCGAGGAAGGACCGCCGGCCATGGATATCGACCGGACGACGATCCCGGGAGCCGGTGTGCTGCACAGCTTCCACACCCGCCACGGCATCCGATTCGCCCTGCTGACGCACTCGTCGGGTGCGCGCCGCCTGCTCGCCTACGCGGGGGGCAGCGACGAACCCACGGTCGACATCGAGCTGGAACCCGACGAAGCCGACCAGGTCGCCGAGCTGATGCATTCGCGGCCGTTCGGCGACCGGCTCGCTCGCCTGGAACAACGCCTGGACCACCTGACCGGACGGCAGGCCCACCCGTGAGCACCGTCGAATCCCCCCGGAGCCATGCCATGCGCGCACGCGATATCGCGATGAACCTGCCGACCGTTCGCACCGGCGACCCCGTCGCTCGTGCGGTGCGGCTGATGGTCGTCAACCGGTTGCCCGGTCTGATCGTCGTCGACGAGCTCGACCGGCCGGTGGCGGTCCTGCCGGGAACCCAGGTGCTGCGCCTGGCGATTCCCGCCTCCTACCACGACGACCCGACACTGGTCCGCACGATCGACGAGGTGCACGCCGACCTGTTCTGGCAGGAACCCGGCAGCCTCACCGTGGGCGACTGTCTGCCCGACGGTGCGAGCAAGCCGGCCACCGTCACCCCCGACGCGACCCTGCTCGAAATCGCGATCCTGATGGCGCGCAAGCACAGTCCGCTCATCGCCGTGGTCGACCGTTCGCGCACCCTGCGCGGCGCGATCACCCTGGAACGGTTGCTGACCAGCCTCGCTGTCGTCGGCCCCGGCGACTGAACGGCCGCCGCGCATGGCCGCAGCGCTTGCCGTCATCATCTTCGTGGTCGCCTTCTTCTTCATCGCCACGGAGAAAGCCGACAAGGTCAGAACCGTCCTGATCGCCGCGGGGGCGATGGCTCTGCTCGGCCTGATCCCCGGCGACGAGGTCTTCTATTCCGCCCACGAAGGCATCGACTGGAACGTCATCTTCCTGCTGCTCGGGATGATGATCATCGTCGGCGTCATCAAGCAGACCGGCCTGTTCGACTATCTGGCGATCTGGTCGGCCAAACGTTCGCGGGGCAACCCGTATCGCCTGATGGTGATGCTGATGTTGATCACCGCGATCGCGTCGCCGTTTCTCGACAACGTCACGATCATCATGCTGGTCGCCCCGGTGACACTGGTGGTGTGCCGACGTCTCGGCCTCGCCGCGCAACCGTTCCTGATCGCCGAGGTCCTCGCGTCCAATATCGGCGGCGCGGCGACGCTGATCGGTGACCCGCCCAACATCATCATCGCCAGCCGGGCCGGGTTGACGTTCAACGACTTCCTCGTGCACATGGCGCCGATCGTGGTGATCACCTTCGTGCTGTTCGTCGCGCTGACCCGGGTGCTGTTCCGCTCCGCGCTGCGCACCGATCCCACTTCGGTCGACGCGGTGATGGCGCTGCAGGAACGGCGCGCGATCCGCGATCCGAAACTACTGGTGCGCTCGATGATCGTGCTGACCGGTGTGGTCGTCGGCTTCTGCCTGCACAGCGTGCTGCACGTCGCGCCGTCGGTGATCGCGCTGGTCGGCGCGGGCATCATGGTGCTGGTCTCCGGCCTCGACATCGGCGATGTCCTGCACGAGGTGGAATGGTCGACGCTGGTGTTCTTCATGGGCCTGTTCGTGATGGTCGCGGGCCTGGTGCACACCGGGGTGATCGCCACGATCGGTGACGCCGCGATCGGCTGGGTCGGGGACAACTATTTCCTGGCCGCGACCGCGCTGGTGTTCGGGTCGGCGATCCTCGGCGCGTTCGTCGACAACATTCCCTACACCGCGACCATGGCGCCGGTGGTGGAGGACATCGTCGCGGGCGCACCGGATCCGGCTACCGGGCAAGCACTGTGGTGGGCGTTCGCGTTGGGCGCCGACTTCGGTGGGAACGGCACGGCGGTGGCGGCCAGCGCCAATGTGGTCGCCCTCGGGATCGCCGCCCGCGCGGGGCAGCGGATCACCTTCTGGCAGTTCACCAAGTACGGCATGTCGGTCACGATGCTCAGCAGTGTCATCGCCTGGATCTATGTGTGGATCCGGTACTTCTGAGTCCCACGACGGTGCTCACCCGACGTGCCGGGTGACGATCCGGTGGATCAGCCGGGCGGCGGTGCGGGCAGTGCGGTGGTCGATGTCGAGCCGCGGATTCAGTTCGGCGACATCGACAACCGCGAGTCTGCCGCTGGCGGTGACGCGGTCGCACACGGCCTGGATCGTGGACAGCGCGACACCGTAGGCCGCGGGGGCGCTCACGCCGGGAGCCACCGCGGCCGGGAGGACGTCGAGATCGATCGTCAGATACAGCAGGTCGATCCCGGCCAGGAAGACGTCGACGAAGGCGGCGACCCGGGTCGGCTCGCAGTCGTCGTCGAGGAGATAGCGCACCCCGAATCTGTCCGCGGTGTCGAACAGGACCCGGGTGTTGCTGGGCTGGCTGATCCCGATCACCGCGTACCGGACGTCGGCGTCGGTCTCGAGGATCTGCCGGAACGGGGTGCCGGAACTGGGCACGGGATCGGGGCGCAGGTCGAAATGCGCGTCGAGGTTGAGGATTCCGATGACGCTGCCGGGGACGCGGCGCGCCGAACCGGCCAGCCCGAGGTAGGTGCCGTAGGCGACCTCGTGGCCGCCGCCGAGAACGACCGGGAAGGCGCCGTCGTCCAGCAGCGCGGACACCGTCTCGCCCAGTCGTCGCTGACCGTCCTCGAGCCGGTCGTCGGTGACGGCGATCGTGCCCGCGTCGAAGGCCCGCAGTTCCGTGGCGAGCGCCATCGGCGACAGCGCGCGACGGAGCGCGTCCGGACCCGCCGCCGCGCCGAGGCGGCCCTTGTTCCGGCGCACTCCTTCCTCGCAGGCGAAGCCGACGAACACACACGCGCCGGGATCGGTGCCCGGTTCGTACGGCGTGACGGCCTGATGCCAGCGCAGATGTCGCGGCGTCGTGCCGTCGACGCGACCGGTCCAGGCGGATTCGGCAGTCATCGCGCCCCACCTCGATTCGTGACGACGAGTACGCCTTCGCGCCACACCTGGTCGACCAGCGCAACGCCGGGGCGGTAGGCGAGATGCAGGTACGAGGGGGCGTCGAGCGCGATGACATCGGCACGGTAACCAGGGGAGAGGGCGCCGATATCGCCGCGTCGCAACGCCTTCGCGCCACCGGCGGTCGCCGCCCAGACCGCTTCCTCGGGCGTCATGTGCATCTCCCGCACCGCCAGGGCGATACAGAACGGCAGGCTGGTGGTGTAGCTGGTGCCCGGATTGCAGTCCGCGCCGAGCGCGACGGTGACCCCCGCGTCCAGCAGCGCTCTGGCATCGGGATAGCTGTTGCGCGTGCAGAAGTCGGCGCCGGGCAGCAGCGTGGCCACCGTGTCGCTGCCCGCGAGCGCCTCGATATCGGCACGATTCACGTGCGATACATGATCGACCGACGCGGCGCCGAGCTCGACGGCCAACCGCACCCCTGGTCCCTGATGCAGCTGGTTGCCGTGGACCCGCGGCACCAGCCCGTGCGCGATCCCCGCGGTCAACACGGCATGCGCCTGATCGCGATCGAACGCGCCCTGCTCGCAGAACACATCGATCCACCGGGCATACGGCGCACACCGCGGAATCATCTGCTCGCACACCATCGTCACGTAGTCGTCGGCGCGCCCGGCGTATTCGGGTGGCGGCACGTGCGCGGCGAGCAGCGTCACCTCGTCGGTGCAGCGCGCCGCGATCCGGACGCTGCGCAGCTCGTCCGCCACGGTCTGCCCGTAACCGCTCTTGCACTCGACCGTGGTGCTGCCCGCCCGCAACGACTCGTCCAGCAACCGTCGCACCGTCGCCGTGAGCTGCTCGTCACTCGCCGCCCGTGTCGCCGCGATGGTCGTGCGGATGCCACCCGCCCCGTAGGGCCGCCCCGCCATTCTCGCCGCGAACTCCTCGGCGCGATCGCCCGCGAACACCAGATGCGAATGCGATTCGACGAACCCCGGCAGCACCGCGCGTCCGCCGAGATCGAACGCGGTGTCGGCGGCCGGTGCGGCGGCACTGTCACCGACCCACACCACCCGCCCGTCGTCGATGACGAGCGCGGCGTCGCGCCGCAGCCCCAGCGGGCCCTCGCCCAGCGCCGGGTCGTTGGTGACGAGAGTGCCGATATCGCTCAGGACGGTGGTGGGCACGGGGAGTCCTCCTGGGCGCGGGTGTCGAGCATGGCGGTGTGCGCGGGGTAGATCATGTGCGCGGGTGGACGGCTGGTGCGTCGCGCGATCGGGTAGTAGATCGCGCCGGTGAAGACGATGCCGACGATCCACGAGATATCCGCGCCGCCGAGCAGGCCCGTGATCGGACCGGTGTAGAGCTTCTGCGCGAGGAACGGCACCTGGGCTGCCACGCCGAGCCCGTAGCAGAGCAGCGCGGGCACGTTCCACGCACCGTAGCGGCCCTTCGGATCGTAGAGCGCGGGCAGGTCGACGCGTTCCTTCGAGATCAGGTAGTAGTCGATCAGATTGATCGCGCTCCACGGCGTGAACACCATGAGCAGCACCAGCACGAAGTTCTTGAAGTTGTTCAGGAAGTCCGCGCTCGCCGCGAGCGCGATCACCATCGAGACCCCGACGAAGCCGACGATGTAGAGCGAGCGGGCGCGCGTGGAGATCTGCGAGCGCCCGTCGAACGCGGTGACGGTCGTCAGGATCGACATGAACCCGCCGTAGGCATTGAGGCAGTTGACGGTCAGCTTGCCGACCACGATCACCAGATACACCCCGAACGCGAGCAGCGCGGGCCCGGCGAGTGTGCCCAGGAACCCGACCTGATCGGCGAGGAACGCCTTGCCCGCGACGGCCGCGACGAGTGCGCCGAGAGTCATCGACCACTGCGAGCCGAGCACGCTGCCCAGGAACGTCGACCAGAAGGTGGTGCGCTCGCTGGTGCTGCGCGGCAGGTAGCGGGAGTAGTCGGCGACGTAGGGGCCGAACGTCAACTGCCAGCCCGCGCTGAGCGAGATCGCGAGCAGGAAGGTCACCGTGTCGAATCCCCGCACGCCGACGAAGTCGCCGACGGGATACTGCGTGAACAGCCGGATCGTCAGATACGTGAAGCCGACGATGCCGACCACCGTGGCCACCCGGCCCACCACATGGATCAGGCGATAGCCGGTGATCGCGACGAACGCGGTGAGGGCACCGAACACGAGGATGCCGATCACCGGGTTGTCGACGTGGAGCATGTTGTTCACCGCCTGCCCGGCGAGCACGGTGCCGGTGGCCGCGAACCCGAGATACATCAGGATCACCAGCACCAGCGGGATCACGGCCCCTTTGACGCCGAACTGGGCGCGGCTCGAGATCATCTGTGGCAAGCCCATGCGTGGTCCCTGCGCGGAGTGCAGTGCCATCACCGTGCCGCCGAAGACGTTGCCGAGCAGCAGGCCGATGATGGCCCACAGCGCGTCGGCGCCGAACACCACCGCGAGTGCGCCGTCGACGACCGCCGTGATCTGCATGTTCGCCCCGAACCACAGGGTGAACTGGCTCCTGGGTGTGCCGTGGCGTTCGTCGTCGGGGACGACGTCGATGGTTCGGCGTTCAGGGGTGAGGAGATCCTCGGGTGTGCCGTTCGCTGTCAATTGCGGCCTGTCTTTCTGCGGTGACGCCGTGGAGCGCGGGCCCGGCGGATGTGCGCCAGGTCACGTACGATAGGTATAGACCTGTATAGACAAGAACGTCAAGGGGTAGCCCGCAGTGATGGGAGAAGCATCGTGAGCATCGACTCGGATCGGTCCGGACCGGTCGTCGTCGGCACGGGTCCGGTATCGGCGCGGGATCTGGTCCGGGTGGCCAGGGACGGCGTCGCGGTGGTGGTCTCGGAGGAGGCCGTCGCCGCCGTCGAGGCGAGTCGTGCGCGGATCGAAGCGCTGGCCGCGGACCCGAGGCCGGTGTACGGGGTGTCGACCGGATTCGGTGCGCTCGCCGTCCGTCATATTCCGCCGGAGTCACGCAAGCAGCTGCAGCGGAGCCTGATCCGCTCGCACGCGGCCGGATCGGGCGCCGAAGTGGAGCGGGAGGTGGTGCGCGCCTTGCTGCTGCTGCGCCTGTCGACCCTGGCCACCGGCCGGACCGGGGTGCGTCCGGTGGTCGCGCGGACCTATGCCGCGCTGCTGTCGGCGGGCATCACCCCGGTGGTCTACGAGTACGGCAGCCTGGGCTGTTCCGGTGATCTCGCGCCGCTGGCCCACGTCGCCCTGGCGGTGATGGGGGAGGGCACCGTCCGGGACGCGACCGGCGAGCTGCGACCTGCCGCCGAGGCCATGGCCGACGCCGGCATCGCCCCGGTCGAGCTCGCGGAGAAGGAAG
Organism: Nocardia sp. NPDC127606; assembly: GCF_042671725.1. Taxonomy (NCBI): domain Bacteria; kingdom Bacillati; phylum Actinomycetota; class Actinomycetes; order Mycobacteriales; family Nocardiaceae; genus Nocardia; species Nocardia sp. NPDC127606. The sequence continues at coordinate 514,997 of NZ_JBHXWQ010000001.1, forward strand.
GCCTGGCGCTGATCAACGGCACCGACGGCATGCTCGGCATGCTGGTGCTCGCCTGCCACGACCTGCGGGCCCTGCTGCGCCTGGCCGATGTGACCGCGTCGATGAGCGTGGAGGGGCTGCTCGGCACCGACAAGGTCTTCGCCGCCGACCTGCAAGCACTGCGCCCGCAACCGGGCCAGGCGATCGCGGCCGCCAATATGGTGCGCGTGCTGGCGGATTCGCCGATCGTGGCCAGCCACGCCACCCCGGACTGCACCGTCGTCCAGGACGCCTACTCGTTGCGCTGCGCACCCCAGGTCGCCGGCGCCGCCCGCGACACCCTCGACCACGCCGAACGCGTCGCCGGCTACGAATTGGCCAGTGCCGTGGACAATCCCGTCGTCACCCTCGACGGCCGGGTCGAGTCCAACGGCAACTTCCACGGCGCCCCCGTCGCGTATGTCCTCGACTTCCTGGCCATCGTGATCGCCGACGTCGCCTCGATGAGCGAACGCCGCACCGACCGCTTCCTCGACAAGGCCCGCAACCACGGCCTCTCCCCGTTCCTGGCCGACGATCCCGGCGTCGACAGCGGCCACATGATCGCCCAGTACACCCAGGCCGCCATCGTCTCCGACCTCAAACGCCTGGCCGCCCCGGCCTCGGTCGACTCGATCCCCTCCTCGGCGATGCAGGAGGACCACGTCTCGATGGGCTGGTCCGCCGCCCGCAAACTCCGCCGCGCCCTCGACGGGCTCACCCGCGTCCTGGCCATCGAGGCCCTCACGGCAGCACGCGGATTGGACCTTCGAGCACCCCTCGCTCCGGCACCCGCCACCGCTGCCGTCGTGGCGAGGCTGCGCACCGAAGTCCCCGGCCCGGGCCCGGACCGCTACCTCGCCCCGGATATCGAGGCAGCGGTTCGGCTGGCGACATCGGGTGCGTTGCTGGCCGCCGCCGAATCGGTGACCGGCCCCCTCGGCTGACGGCGTGCTCGGCGACCGCGGCCCCGCGTGCCCGAGATCCCGCGTGGACCGCTGCCTCGCCCGCGAAGTCGAGGCAGCGGTCTCGGGAATCGCTACGCTTGCAGCTGTTGTGCCGGTCGGACCTCGGTGAGTCCGCGGAGCGAGTCGGGCAACGGGCTCTGGTGCAGGACGCCGAGACGCTGAGTGGCCCGGGTCAGCGCGACGTAGAGTTCGGCGGCCCCGCGTGGCCCGTCGGCGAGAATCCGCTGCGGATCCACGACCAGTACCGCGTCGAACTCGAGGCCTTTCGTCTCCGACGCGGGCACCGTGCCCGGCACGCCCGGCGGGCCGATCACGACACTCGTCCCCTCACGACCGGCCTCGTCCCGAACGAATTCCTCGATCGCGCAGGACAATTCGTCGGCGGTGATCCGGTGCGACCAGGGGGCGACACCGCAGGACCGGACCGAATCCGGCGGTCGGACGTCGGGCGCGAACTCGGCGAGCACATCGGCGGCCACGGCCATGATCTCCGCCGGGGTGCGATAGTTCACCGTCAGGGAACGGTAGATCCAGCGGCCGGGGACATAGGGCTCCAGCATCGTGGCCCAGGAGGTCGCGCCCGCCGCCGACCGGCGCTGCGCGAGATCGCCGACGATCGTGAAGGAGCGGCTCGGGCAGCGCCGCATCAGCACCCGCCAGTCCATCTCCGACAACTCCTGGGCCTCGTCGACCACCACGTGTCCGTAGGTCCACTCACGGTCCGCCGCGGCACGTTCGGCGAGTTCGCGGGTGTCGCGCTCGAGGAAACGTTCGGCCAGGTCTTCGCCGTAGAGCATGTCCTGCGCGAGCAGGTGGTCCTCGTCGTCCATCAGGTCCTCGCGGCTGATGAGGGTGTCCAGCACGCCTGCCGCGTACTCGGCCTCGGCCTTGCGCTCTCGCTCGGCGGAGTCGTCGGCGGCCTTGTCGCGGCCGAGCAGGTCGACGAGTTCGTCGAGCAGCGGCACGTCCGAGACGGTCCACCCGCCACCGTCGGCCCGCCACAGTGCCTCGTCCGCACCTGCCGCCCGCAACCGATCGTGTGACGAATATAGCTGGGACAGCACGGTTTCCGGCCGCAGGATCGGCCAGCACTGATCCAGCGCCGCGGTGAACTCGTCGTTGTCGGCGAGTTCGCGGACCAGGTCGGCGCGCAGTTGTTCCCACGCCTCGGTGTCGTCGCGAGTCAGCCAGCCCTCGCCGATCCGGGCGATCGCGCGCTCGGTGAGGACGTAGGTGATGATCTCGGTGAACACCGCGCGCGCCTCGTTGTGCGGGCGCCCGCTCTCCCGCGCTTCCTGCCTGGCCCACTCCGCGGTCGCGGCATCGATCCGCACCGTCACATCGGTCAGCGCGATCGTCAGCGGCGCCTCGGGCAGGCGCTGGCGGTCCGCGATCGTCGCCGCGAGGACGTCGAGGATCCGCAGCGAACCCTTGTGCCGGGCGGCCTCCGGGGTGTCCTCGGCGCTCGCGCGCAGACCGGGCACCAGATCGGCGGTGGTGGCGAACACGACATTCGTCTCGCCGAGCGAGGGCAGTACATGGGCGATGTGGTGCAAGAAGGCCGGGTTGGGGCCGACCACGAGCACGCCCTGGCGTTCCATCCGCCTGCGCTGGGTGTAGAGCAGGTACGCGACGCGGTGCAGTGCCACCACGGTCTTCCCGGTGCCAGGGCCGCCCTCGATCACGGTCACGCCCGGGTGCTCCAGGCGGATGATCTCGTCCTGTTCGGCCTGGATCGTCGCGACGATGTCGCGCATCCCGTCCCCGCGCGGCGCGTCGACGGCGGCGAGCAGCGCGGCGTCCGCTCCGCCCTCGCTCCCGTCCGGGCGGCCGAGCACCTCATCGGTGAAATCGACCACCTGGCGGCCGCGGGTATGGAACTGGCGACGCCGGCGCATGCCCTCCGGGTTGGCCGCGGTGGCGACATAGAACGCGCGTGCCGCGGGGGCCCGCCAGTCCAGGAGCAGCTGTTCGAGGTCCTTCGACTCGTCGAACAGCCCGATCCGGCCGATATAGGACCGCTCGCCCGACGCCGCGTCGAGCCGGCCGAAACACAGCCCGTTGTCGGCCACATCGAGGCGCTGTACTTCCTTGCCCAGCGCCCGCACCTCGTTGTCGCGCTCCATGGGGGAGTCGCCCTTGGTGCGCAGCGCCGCGCTGTAGCGGCCCTTCACCCGTGCCCGCTCGTCATCGAGGCGCGAGTACAACTCGGCGACATAGCTTTGCTCGGACCGGCGTTCCTCTTCGTACCCGTGCGCTGACATAGGCCCCTAACTGTACTTTTTCCGGTGCGACCGGATGATTGTGCAGCAACCCCGGGGCCTTGCCGCAAGTCCCTGTTTACGCTATATATTGACAGTGGAAAGAGCCCCGGCGATGCCGGGGCTCTCGTCTTTTTCCGGGCCCGTCAGCCCTCTTGCATCGGAATACGGACACCGCGTTCGCGAGCCACCTCGGCCGCGTGCTCGTAACCCGCGTCGACGTGCCGCATCACACCGGTGCCGGGGTCATTGGTCAGCACCCGCTCCAGCTTCCGCGCGGCCAGCTCGGTGCCGTCGGCGATACACACCTGGCCGGCGTGGATCGATCGGCCCATCCCGACTCCGCCACCGTGATGGATCGATACCCAGCTCGCCCCGGACGCGGTATTGAGCAGTGCGTTGAGCAGCGGCCAGTCCGCGATCGCGTCGGAGCCGTCGGCCATCGCCTCGGTTTCGCGGTAGGGGGAGGCCACCGAGCCGGAGTCGAGGTGGTCGCGGCCGATGGCCAGGGGAGCCGACAGCTCGCCCGAGGCGACCATCTCGTTGAATTTCAGGCCCGCGCGATGGCGTTCGCCGTAGCCGAGCCAGCAGATCCGCGCGGGCAGACCTTCGAACTTCACCTTCTCGCCCGCCATGGTGATCCAGCGGCGCAGATGGTCGTTGTCGGGGAACAGTTCCAGGATCGCGCGGTCGGTGGCGGCGATATCGGCCGGATCACCCGAGAGTGCGGCCCAGCGGAACGGACCGAGGCCCTCTTCGAAGAGCGGGCGGATGTAGGCGGGAACGAAGCCGGGAAAGGCGAAAGCCCGGTCGTAGCCGCCCTTGCGGGCCTCGTCGCGAATCGAGTTCCCGTAGTCGAACACCTCGGCGCCCGCGTCCATGAATCCGACCATCGCCTCGACGTGCGCGGCCATCGACGCCTGCGCCTCGGTGGTGAACCGGACCGGATCCTTCTCGGCGAGGGTGTGCCAGTCCTCGAGCGCGACGCCGATCGGCAAGTAGGACAACGGATCATGGGCCGAGGTCTGATCGGTGACGATATCCATCGGTGCGCCCATGGCCAGCAGTTCGGGAAAGACCTCGGCCGCATTGCCGACCAGGCCGATCGAGAGCGGCCTGCGCTCGTCACGCGCGGCGATGGCCAGATCCAGTGCCTCCCGCAAGGTCTCGGCCTTCGTGTCGAGGTAGCCGTGCGCGATCCGCCGGTCGATGCGCGCCGGGTCGCAGTCCACACACAGCGCGACGCCGTCGTTCATCGTCACCGCGAGCGGTTGCGCGCCACCCATCCCGCCGACGCCCGCTGTGAGGGTGATGGTGCCTGCGAGGGTGCCGCCGAATCGCTTGCGTGCCACCGCGCCGAAGGTCTCGTAGGTGCCCTGCAGAATGCCCTGGCTGCCGATGTAGATCCACGACCCGGCCGTCATCTGCCCGTACATCATCAGCCCCAGCTGCTCGAGCTTGCGGAACTCCGCCCAGTTGGCCCAGTCGCCGACCAGATTCGAATTCGCCAGCAGCACCCGCGGCGCCCACTCGTTGGTGCGGAACACCCCCACCGGCTTGCCCGACTGCACCAGCAACGTCTCGTCCGCGGCGAGGGTCTCCAGCGTTCGCACGATCGCGTCGAATGCCGCCCAGCTGCGCACCGCCCGCCCGGTCCCGCCGTAGACGACCAGGTCATCGGGGCGTTCGGCGACCTCGGGATCGAGATTGTTCATCAGCATCCGCAAGGCGCCCTCCTGCTGCCAACCGAGGGTGTGCAGCTCGGTGCCGCGCGGAGCGGACACGGGACGGGGGCCGGAGACAGGCAGTGTCACGTCGTTCATGGGACCAGTATAGTCCTGTATATACAAGTGACGGCGAGGTTCGGGCGCAACGTATTCTCTGGGCGAGGCGAGGAGATTTTCGGTGGTGGCGATCGAGGTAGTCGATGCGGAGCTGGCCGCGCTGTACGGCGAGCTCGGCAGCGAATTCGCGGCGTATGAGCGGGTCAAGCAGCTGATCATGGCGCAGATCAAGGCGCGCCGGTGGAACGCGGGGGAGCAGATCCCCTCGGAGAACCAGTTCGTCGCCGCGCTCGGCCTGTCCCGGATGACGATCAATCGCGCCCTGCGTGACCTGACCGCCGACGGCGCGCTCACCCGGGTGATGGGTGTCGGCACCTTCGTCGCCGCGAGCAAGGCCACCTCACCGCTGTTCGAGGTCCGCAACATCGCCGACGAGATCACCGGTCGCGGGCATCGTCATCGCACCGAGGTGGTGTTCGTGCGGTCCGAGGTGCCGGGCGACGTGGAGCTGGCGAATGCCATGGGCGGCACGGTATTCCATTCCCGGCTGGTGCACTTCGAGGACGGCGTGGCGATCCAGCTCGAGGACCGCTATGTCAACCCGGCGCAGGCTCCCGACTACCTCGCCCAGGACTTCACCGCCGTCACCCCGAACATCTACCTCAGCGAGGTCGCGCCACTGCTGCGCGGTGAGCATGTCGTCGAGGCGGTGCGGGCGGCCCGGGAGGAGTGCGTGCTGCTCGGCATCGACGCCGACGAGCCGTGCCTGCTGATCCGGCGTCGCACCTGGTCGTCGGGCGGGCTGGTCAGCGTGGCGCGGCTCGTGCATCCGGGCTCACGTAATCGGCTCGAAGGCAGCTTCGGTAGCGAACCGAGCTGATTCCGCGTCGCACGCGCCGAATATCCTGCCCAACGGCTCGAAACGGCAGTAGCCGCTTGGCAATTGCGTGATGACATTCTGATCAGGGAGATGGTCGAACTGTTCATTCCGCAGTGGATGCGACCTCCTCGCGAGAAGGGTGACGTGTACACGATCGACCTCTGAAATTGTTATCCGATCTGAATGAAAAATGCCATCGGCAAATTGACAGCAATCGAAGAAATAGCGCCTGAGCTGGGTATATGTTCCATGGTCGGTTTGGGTTCAATTTCGAGTTATCACTGTTTCGTGACGAAGTAGGCGGTAGGCCGGATCGGGGCTGTACGTTTGGGACTCGATAGTTTCGCTGGGTTCCATTCAGGTAACGGAGAGGGCGGAAATGGCTACAGTCACGCAGCCGTCGGGGCCGCACGCAATGATCTCTCGACGTGATTTCTCCGCAGCGAAAACAGTGATGGCGCCGTCGAGTCTGGTGACTCTCGGGTTGATCTTGCTGATTCCCGTGTTCATCACCGCGGGCCCGATTCTCGCGTCGGCGTTGATCGCGCGATACGACGGTGTCGGGTGGTCCGGCGGGGTGGTCTTCGGAGTGATCGCCACCGTCGTCGTCATGTCGGTGCTGGCCTCGGCGTGGGCATTCCGCCTGGCATGGCGGCGCGGTTCCCGCGCCGCGCGGCACCCGTTCGGTTCTTCTCTCGCGCGGTAGGAGGTCGACAATGCAGACGCACCGACAGGCGCCGGCGCCGCTCATCGAGCCGCCCGTGGCCACCGCTGCCGACGAATGCCGCCTGCTGCGGATCGTCGCCCGGATCGAGGCGCCCCACGTGTGGGACTCGACTGCCGCCCGGCTGCTCGACTGCGCGCGCCGACGGTGGCAGGGCAGGCCCGATATCGCCGACCACCCGGCCTTGCGTCGTTGGTCGCAGATCCAGGACTCCCAGCAGCGACCCGAACAGCCTTGCCTGCGCACACTTTTCGCCGCCTTCGCCTCCGGCTCGCTGGTCGGCGGTGATCCCTGCGCGGACCTGGCCGCCGCGATCATGCTCCTGTCGAGCTGCCCCGCCGAAGCGGTTCAGCAGGCCGACCCGAACAGCGACCGCCGCACGGTGCGCTTCTCGGTCTACGCCTACCGCGAAGACGACCTGCCGCTGGCCGAGGACTTGATCACCACCACCGTCCAGGCCTGTGGCACCGTCCTGGCCCGGCGCTGCACGATCATGCGCCCCCCTGCCCGTTCCACGGCCCCGCTCGTCGACCATCCGACGCCGGACCTCCTGGTCCTCGGCAGTCTCGGCAGTACCGCCGCCCGCTGACCGAGCCCGGTCGCGCCTTTTCGCTTCGCCGCTCGGCCGCCCGCTACGTGGCTCGCGAAACTAACAGTGCTGCATAAGATTTCATAGTTGCGTAGAGCGTGTCATCGGATCGTTGCGGACCTTCTGGTCGGTTCTCTATCGCGCCTCGGCTCGCGGTAACGCGAATCGGATTGTATGGTTCAAGCAGGGCTGACCCCGTCACCGGAGCTGTTGACGAACGGACAGTTCGTGTCACTCTGGTTCCGAATCGTGTGTGTGCCAACAACATTGACGTTGCGAGCTCCGACTCGACCGCCTCGCGGTCGACCCCCACGCATCGCCGGATGACTCTCGAGGTGTCTACCTCGGGCAGCTCGGCGACTCGTGAGTTCGCCCCCTGATTCCCGCGATGACGCGGAAGCCATTGTCGTGCAGGCGATTACGCCGCACAGCTGGAATCGGCAGACGGCCACCGCTGCTGTGTTCCCGGCCCAGTATCTACGTAAACCATTGTGGTACAGCACAATTGTCGGTTTCAAACTTGGAACATGTTGGAATGCTTGACATCTCGAGCTTCCTCTACAAAACTACCCGTCGGTAGCCAGCGAACGGGACGCTCGACCCCGTCGGCTGCGAGAGGTGACTCCCTACGACTGCCCCGCCCGGAAACTCCATAAACCCGTGTCCGGCAGTCGCCGGTGAACCTCTCCGCATCGTGACCACACCAAAGGAGCTCAGCGCTATGGATAATCCCGCGCTACCCGCAGCACAGCACTCGGGTGACCAGCACTCGGGCGACCGAGTGGTGGTCCTGCCCAGACCGGCCGGGCCGGCCGAGCAACTGGCGCTGGTCACCGCACGACTGCGGGAACTGCTCATCACCGGTGAGGATTTCGACGCGATCTACACCCACATCCTGGCCGCTCCCGGCAAGCGTGTGCGGGCCCGGCTCGTCCTGGCCTGTGCCGGGTTGCTCCCCGACGCCGTCGACACCGCCGCACCGCTGGCCGACGCCGTCGACCTGGCCTGCGCGATGGAGATGCTGCACGAATCCTCGCTGGTCCACGACGACATCTGCGACGGATCGCTGCTGCGTCGCGACGCACCGTCGGTGCCCGCCGCGTTCGGCGTGCGTACCAGTGCCCGCGCCGGATTCCACCTGGCCGGTGCGTCGATGCAGGTCGTCGCCCGGGTGCTGACCGACAACCCCGAGGTGTTCGCGCGGGTCGGTGAGGCGCCCGGCATCACCTACGCCGACCGGCTCTCCGACCTGTCCTACGGTCAGCTCATCGAGACCCTGCCGCCCTCGATCGACGAGGTCGCGCTGCGCCGCCACTACGAACTCGTGGCCGGGGCCAAGACCGGCACCCTGTTCCGGCTGTCGTGCTCCTACGGCGGCACCGCGGGTGGAGTCGACCTCGACCGGCTCTACGCCCTGATGGAGTACGCCGACCAGCTCGCGCTCGCCTTCCAGATCATGGACGACGTCCGCGACATCGAGGGCGGACCCGGCCTCGGCAAGGACGCCGGCGGTGACCTCGAACGCCGGGTGCCGACCTGGCCGGTCATCGAATGGCTCGGCTCGCGCCCCGGCGCCCGTGAAATGTGGCTGGACGCAGAGATTTCCAGCGCGACCCTGCAAGAAGACCTGGTCGAGAGCGGCGCGACCAAAGCCGCCCGCCTGGTCGCGATGGACGCCACCGAGAAGGCCACCCGCGCACTGGACGTCTTTCCTCCTTCCCTCGCGCGCGACGACCTGCGCGAACTTCTCGAGCAGGTGATCTCCCGATGAGCACAGCACGATTTCCCCTCCTGATCCGCGGACTGCGCAACCTTCGCCGCGCACCGGATCTGGACGCGTTGCGCGCCGCGCGGTCACCGCAGGAACTGGCCGCGCTCGCGCTGATCCCCGCGGGCCGCAACCTGGGCATCGCCGTCGGTCTGCTGCCTGCGGCCTTGCGCGCCGAGGCCACCGCCGCGCTGCTGGCCTGTCGCGTGCTCGACGCTTTCGAAGATCTCAGCGACCGCGCGGTAGCCAGCGCTGCCGTGCTGGCGGCGGTGGATTACCTCAACGGTGCCGGGGACACCCTCCCGACACCGCTGCCCGCGCTCGAGGGCAAGATCCGCGACAGCGAAGCCGTCGACCGGGTGCTCGCCGAGCGCATCGCCGACATCAGGGCATTGCTCGCGGCGTTGTCCGAGCAGGGTCGTGAGCGGGTCGGGCTTGTGCTCACCGATGTCGGCCGGGTCATGGCGCGCAATATCGACGCACCGCTGACCCGCGTCGCCTACAGCGAGGGCGTCCTCGGCCGGATCACCCACTACGCGTGCGCCCTGGTCGCCGAAGATGTGCTGCCCGAAGCGGATCTGCGGGAGCTGACCGGTTGTGTCGCCGTGATCGCCCAGTCGGCCAACGACCTGCGCGACAACGAGCTCGCGATCTACGGCGCCGCCGACCGTGAGGAACTCACCCGGATGGTGATGCTGCGCCAGCTCACCCCCGCCCTCGGTGGCTTCGCGCTGCTGGCCAAGCTCGGTCCCGGCACGCCGAGCCTGGGCGCGCGGGCGGCGATGGCGTACATGACGATCACGACCTCGGCGTTCCTGTGCGGCGCCGTCGGGGCCCCCGCGCCCTTCCGGCGCCCGGTCGCCGCGGCCACACTGGCCGCCGCCTCGCCGGCCTACTGGACCAGGATGCTCGAGCGTGTGCGCCGCAGTGGCGACGCCGCGATCCATCAAATGCTCGACGCCTCACCGGATTTCACCACCGGTTCGGCGTCGGCCTCGCAGGTGCTCGGTGCGGGCGACCTCGCTTCGACGGAAACCTCGTTGATGCCGCTGATCGTCGACACCACCTTCGCGCTGGTGCAAACCCTGCCCGAAGGCCGCCTGACCGGCGAACTCTCCGACTCGGCAATCCGCACCATGATGATCGCCGATCACCTGGCTTTCGGTGCCATGGAGCGGGTGCCGAGTCACGAACCCGACGCGATCCGGGCGCTGGCCACACGGCTGCAGCTCGCCGCTCTCGACAACAGCAGCCACCAGTAGTCGAGGAACACCTCCTCGATGATCGTCACTACTAGCGAAGGAGCTCTCCTATGAGCACCGGAACGCCCGTCGCGCCCACAGAGAAACCGCCGTTCAGCCGGCGCGTGTTCAAACTCGAGCACGCATCCAACGTCGGCCCGCTGCTCCACATCGCGTTGTGGATCGGCATGACCTCCGCCGCGCTGTTCATTCCAGGCACCTCCACCTGGTACATCGCGGTGCCGCTGATCATCGTGCTCTCGCTGCTGAACCTCTCGCTGACCATCGGCGTGATGCACATGCACACCCATCGGCCGCTGTTCGTGTCCAAGTTCCCCAACCGGGTGGTCGACATCCTGTGCTGCCTGCCCGGCAACCTGACCGCGGCCGAGATGCGCGAGGTGCACGTCCTCAACCATCACCGGTTCAACGACGGCCCGGGCGATGTCACCGCGACCACCGGCCTGGACAAGGGCATCGGCGCCCTCTGGTACTGGGTCCGCTACGGCATGGTCGTCAAGATCCACACGGTGCGTACGGTTTTCGCCGCGAATCCGGCGCCGCGCCGTCGTAAGACGCGCCACCAGTTCATCTTCGACCTCGCGGTGTACGCCGCCGTGATCGGCTCTGTGTGGTACGTCGCCGGCTTCGAGAAGTTCGTGCTGTTCTACTGGGTGCCGTTCCTGATCACCCAGGTCAACGCCGGCTACTTCGCCTGGCTGAGCCACGCCCCCGCGCGCGGATTCACCGATGAGCCGAGCACCTCGCTGAACAACGCGGGCAACATCCTCAACTTCCTGATCTTCAACCAGGGCTACCACAGCGTGCACCACCGCTACCCCGGCATCCACTGGAGCCAGATCCCCGACAAGCTCGACTACATGCGTGACGTGAACCCCGGCGTCATCGTGCCGTATTGGATGGTGGCGCAGTCGGGTTGGCGTCTGGTCGTGCCCGGCGGCTTCCTCAACGAGGGGTACGGCAACAAGTGGAAGGCGCGCCTGGAATCGCGTCTGGAAGCGGGCACCGTTCGCTCACGCTACCTGCCGTGGTTCGCATGGATCTGATGTCACCGCAACAGGTTCGGGGCGTGGTGAAGAGCCCGTCGCGTCTCGTCCCGTTCCTGTTCTCCTTCGCCGTCTACGGGTTCGCCGGTATCACGGTGCCGCTGATGCTGCTGTTCGCCGGCGGCTGGTGGCTGCCCAAGACGGTGGACAAGGGACCGCACCTGTCCGCGGTCCCCGCGATCGCGATCGACCTGGTGCTGCTCGCGCTGTTCGCGCTGCAGCACTCGGGAATGGCCCGGCCCTCGTTCAAGGCGTTCATCACCCGCTGGGTGCCCGAGGCGCTCGAGCGCACCGTCTACATCATCGGCGTGTGCCTGGTGATGTGGGTGATCATGCTGGCGTGGCAGCCGGTGCCGCACGTGCTGTGGTCGGCCGACGGCGCGCTCGGGGTGGTGCTCGACACCGGGTTCTGGATCGGTTTCGTGCTGGTCTACGCGGCTACCCTGCTGCTCAACCACTTCCACCTGCTCGGCATCAGTCAGGCCTACCGCCAGTATGTGATCCAGGTACCGGACGCGACGGTCGACCGGCTGCAGGTGAACGGCGTCTACAAGCTGGTTCGCCATCCGCTGATGACCGGTCTGCTGGTGTCGTTCTGGTTCGCCAGTGAGTTCACCGTCGGACACCTGGTGTGGGCGCTCGGGCTGACCGGGTACATCCTGCTCGGAACCTACCTGGAGGAGCGCGATCTCATCGCTCGTTTCGGTGCGTCCTACCGCGCGTACGCCGCGCAGGTGCCCGCGTTCTTCCCGTCCGTGCGCGCCATTTTCGGTCGATCGTCTCGGTAACCGGCACGGCCGGGCCGAGTCTGGAGAGGAATCGTCGTGAACAGTCCCGTTCGAGAACGTACTGAACACAGCTCCACAGCGACCGGCCCGGTCCGTGGCGTGGGCCGAGCCCACGCCAAGGCGATCCTGCTGGGTGAGCACACCGTGGTGCACGGGACGCCCGCCATCGCGTTTCCGCTGCCGACCCTGTCGGTGCGGGCGATCGCGCGTCCCGGCGCCCCCGGCGGCGTCATCGAGGTTCCCGAAGGACACTTCGGGTTCGTCGCGGGCAATCCGAATGCCGTGGAGAACACGTTGTCCGGACCGCGCGTCGCGGTCGAGGAGGCGTTGCGGCGCTGGGGCCTGACCGGTCATATCGCCGATGTGGTGATGGAGTGCGACATTCCGCTCGCTCGCGGGCTCGGATCGAGCGCGGCCTGCGCCGGCGCGGCGGTGCGTGCGGTCGCCGACCTGCACGGCCGGACCGTCGATGCCGCCACGCTCTACGAACTCGTGCAGTGCGGTGAACAGATCGCGCACGGCCGAGCCAGCGGCATCGATGCGAGCGCGGTACTGGCCGACGGCCCGATCCTGTTCCACGAGGGCGCCGCCACCGCACTCGATATCGGTCTCGACGCCGCGCTGGTGATCGCCGATACCGGGGTACCCGGGTCCACCCAGCACGCGGTCGCCGGGGTGCGCCGCACACTCGACCGCGATCCGCGGTCCGCGCGCCGGGTGCTGACCAGGGCGGGCGAGCTGATCAGCGGTGCCGCGGCAGACCTCTCGTCCGGGGACGCCGCGTCGCTGGGCCGGGCGATGCTCGACTTCCAGGACCTGCTCGCCGGACTCGGCGTCAGTACCCCGCACATCGACACGCTGGTCGCCGCGGCGCTCGACGCGGGCGCGTACGGCGCCAAGCTCACCGGCGCCGGGCTCGGCGGCTGTGTCCTCGCGCTCACCGAGACCGGGGACGCGCGTACGGTCAGCGCCGCGTTGCGCCGCGCCGGCGCGGTACAGACCTGGACGGTCCCCACCCGCAGCCTGCGTTCAGGCGCGGAGTCCTTATCCGTCTCGACCTCGGAACACGGTGTCAATCCATGACTTTCACTCCCGCATCACCCGCGGTCGCCGAGCGCGGCGCCGTGACCGGGCCGTCCGCCGAGTCGGTCGCGTACCCGAACATCGCCCTGGTGAAGTACTGGGGCAAGCGGGACGAGGACCTGTTCCTGCCTGTCACCGGCAGCCTGTCGATGACCCTCGACATCTTCCCGACCACCACGTCGGTGCGGGTGATCGAGGGACCGGCCGATGTCGTCGAGTTCAACGGCGTCGCGGCGACCGGTGCCGCGCGTACCCGCATCGAGACGTTCCTGGATCTGGTGCGCGCCAAGGCCGGTCGGGCCGACCGTGCGATGGTGGTGACGTCCAACGCCGGGCCCACCGGCGCCGGTCTGGCCTCCTCGGCGAGCGGCTTCGCGGCCCTGGCCACCGCCGCCGCGGCCGCCTATGAGCTCGACCTCGACGGTCGCGCCCTGTCGCGACTGGCCCGGCGCGGCTCCGGCTCCGCCTCGCGCTCCATCTTCGGTGGATTCGTCGTCTGGCACGCCGGTGAGGGCGAAGGCGAAGCGGGGGACCTGAGTTCGTTCGCGGAGCCGATCGGCGGCGACGACCTGGACCCGGCTCTGGTGGTCGCCGTGGTGAACCAGGGCGCGAAGGCGGTCTCGAGCCGTGTCGCCATGCGCGAGACCACCGCCACCTCGCCGTTCTATCGCCCGTGGGCCGAATCGTCGGTGCTCGATCTGGCGGAGATGCGCAAAGCCGTCGCGCGACGAGACCTTCCCGCGATCGGCGAGATCGCCGAGCGCAACGCCCTCGGCATGCACGCCACCATGCTCACCGCACGCCCGGGAATCCGCTACCTGTCACCGCATTCGCTCGCCATCCTCGACGCGGTCCTCGCGCTGCGCGCCGACGGGATCATGGCGTACGCCACGATCGACGCGGGTCCGAACGTCAAAGTGTTGTGCTCGCGTGCGGACGCGCCACTGGTCGACGCCACCCTGGACGGACTCGGCGATTTCGTCACCACCCGGACCGCGCACATCGGTCCCGGCGCGTCGCTGACGACGGCCGGTGCACCGGCGGCGGGTGGCGATCGATGACCAGTTGTCGCGCACCGGGAAAGCTCTTCATCGCCGGGGAATACGCCGTGGTCGAGCCGGGACACCTCGCGGTGCTCACGGCGGTCGACCGCTACGCGACCGCCACGGTCACGGCGGCGGATCCCGACGAAGGGATCACCCTGCACTCGGATCTGGACGGCGGCCGCACACTGTCGTGCGTGCGTCACGGTGACGAATTGGCGCCTACCTCCGATGCTGTTGTGCCAGCGGCTTTTTCGTATGTCTTCGCGGCCGTTTCGGTAGTTCACCGGCTGCTCCTGGAACGGGCCGTCCCTGTCTCCGCCTTCCGGCTGAGCGTCACCGCCGACCTCGGCGACGCCGACGGTCGCAAGTTCGGCTTGGGGTCGAGCGCGGCCGTCACGGTGGCCACCGTCGCCGCTCTCGGGCAGCACTTCGCCCTCGGGCTCGATCCCATGGATCGGTACCGGCTGGCCATGCTCGCCACGATCGCGGTCAATCCCCGTGCCTCGGGCGGCGATGTCGCCGTGAGTACCTGGGGTGGCTGGCTCGCCTACCGATCCCCGGACCGCGCACAGGTGGCGGCCTCGCTCGCCCGCGACGGCGTCGACGCGGCCCTGCGTTCACCGTGGCCTGGCCTGTCGGTGCGCCCGCTGCCCACCCCGACCGAGCTCACCCTGCAGGTCGGCTGGACCGGGAACCCCGCCTCCACACCGGCGCTGGTCGCCGGACTCGACGGTGACCGCACCACCTTCCGGGCGCACAGCGACGAGTGTGTCGAACGGCTCGTTGCCGCGATCGAGGCCGACGACTCCCGCGCCATGCGCATCGAAATCGACAGCGCGCGAACACTGCTCGTCGATCTCGACGCGATGTCGGGCCTCGGCATCATGACGCCGCGTCTGCACGCACTGTGCGACGCGGGCGCCGCGGTGGGCGCGGCGGCGAAGCCCTCGGGCGCCGGTGGCGGTGACTGCGGTATCGCGCTCATCGAACGCACCCGCCCCGCGGCGATCGCCGAACTCACCGGGCGCTGGATCACCGCCGGAATCCGCCCGCTGCCCCTGCGAACCCACCTTGTCGAAGGGGACCCACGATGATCGCCGATCGCAAGGACGACCACGTTCGCCACGCGGTGAACCACCAACGCCAGGCCACCGGGGTCAGTGACTTCGATTCGGTCACCTTTGTCCACCACGCCCTCGCCGGCATCGATGCCGAGGACGTCTCCCTGGCCGTCGAAGTCGCCGGGAAGCAGTGGAACACCCCGCTGTTCGTCAACGCGATGACCGGCGGCAGCACCAAGACCGGCGAGATCAACCGCCAGCTCGCCATCGCCGCGCGCGAGACCGGCATCCCCATCGCCTCCGGTTCGATGAGCGCCTACTTCCGTGATCCGTCGGTCGCGGGCACCTATCGTGTGCTGCGCGAGGAGAATCCGCACGGATTCGTGATGGCCAACGTCAATGCGAACGCGACCGTCGACCAGGTGCGCAGCGCCATCGATCTGCTCGAAGCCGATGCGTTGCAGATCCATCTCAACGCCGTGCAGGAAGTGGTCATGCCCGAGGGCGACCGCTCGTTCGGGGCATGGCCGCGCCAGATCGAACGTATCGTCGCCGATACCGCGGTGCCGGTCTTCGTCAAGGAAGTCGGGTTCGGCCTGAGCAGACAGACCGTCACCTGGTTGCGCGAGGCGGGCGTGTCCGTGGCCGACGTGGGTGGCCGCGGCGGCACCAACTTCGCTCGCATCGAGAACGATCGGCGCGTCGGCGGCGACTTCGGGTTCATCGAGAGCTGGGGCCAGTCCACCCCGAACTGCCTGCTCGACTGCGCCGGCATCCCCGGCATCGACATCGCCGCCACCGGTGGCATCCGCTCGCCGCTGGACATCGCGCGCGCGCTCGCGCTGGGCGCCGACGCGACCGGTGTCGCGGGCGCGTTCCTGGAAACGCTGGTGAGCCACGACACCGCCGCCCTGGTCGACCAGATCGGGACCTGGCTCGACCAGCTGCGCACCATCCTCACCGTTCTCGGCGCCCGCACCCCGGCGGATCTGGTCGGCGCCGACCTGCTCATCACCGGCGACGTCGCGAGCTTCTGCCGGCTTCGCGGTATCGACGCCGCAGCACTTGCCCACCGGAGCCCCTGGTGGCGTGAATCCGAAAATCGAGAAGGAGTCACCCATGAATGACATGTCGTACGCGGCGGTGCCGCTGCAGTGGGTGGGGCCTGTCCGCATTACCGGAAATGTCGTCGACGACGCCGTCGACGTTCCCCTCGCCACCTACGAAACCCCGCTGTGGCCCTCGGTCGGGCGCGGCGCGCGGATCAGCACCCTGGCCGAAAAGGGCATCGTCGCGACGCTGATCGACGAGCGGATGACGCGCTCGATCCTGCTCGAAGCCGACGACGCGTACACCGCGTACACCACGGTCCAGCAGTTGGAAGGCCGCATGGCCGAGCTCCAGGAGGTGGTCGCGGGCAGTAGCCGTTTCGCCCGGCTCATCGACCTGCACCATCAGATCACCGGCAACCTGCTGTTCCTGCGCTTCGAGTTCACCACCGGTGACGCGTCGGGCCACAACATGGCGACCCTGGCCAGTGACCACCTGATGGATCACATCCTGTCGACCATGCCCGGGGTGCGCTACGGCTCGATCTCGGGCAACTACTGCACCGACAAGAAGGCCACCGCGGTCAACGGCATTCTCGGTCGCGGTAAGAACGTGATCACCGAACTGCTCATCCCGCGCGAGGTGGTCGAACAGCGCCTGCACACCACCGCGGCGCAGGTGGTGCAGCTCAATATCCGCAAGAACCTGATCGGTACCCTGCTGGCGGGTGGAATCCGTTCCGCCAACGCGCATTACGCCAACATGCTGCTCGCGTACTACCTGGCGACCGGCCAGGACGCCGCCAATATCGTCGAAGGATCCCAGGGCATCACCCATGCCGAGGATCGCGACGGCGACCTCTACTTCTCGTGCACCCTGCCCAACCTGATCGTGGGCACGGTCGGCAACGGCAAGCACGCGAGTTTCGTCGACGAGAACCTGGAACGCCTCGGCTGCCGCGAAGATCGGCAGCCCGGCGAGAACGCCCGACGCCTCGCGGTGATCGGGGCGGCCACCGTGTTGTGCGGGGAGCTGTCGCTGATGGCGGCACAGACCAATCGCGGTGAATTGATGCGTGCCCATACCCAATTCGAGCGGTCCACCACGAGCAACGGAAGCCCACGATGACAACTACACCGGTCGGTATCCACGACCTCTCGTTCGCCACCACCCACTACGCTCTCGATCACGCCGTCCTCGCCGAGCGACTCGGCGTGGATCGTGACAAGTTCTACCTCGGCATCGGCCAGGAGAAGATGAGTGTCGCCGCCGCCGACGAGGACATCGTCACCATCGCCGCGGCCGCCGCCAAGCCGATCCTGGAACGGCACGGCACCGACAACATCCGCACCGTGCTGCTGGCCACCGAGACCGGTGTCGACCAGTCCAAAGCCGCTGCGCTGTACCTGCATTCGCTGATCGGGCTGCCCAACGCCGCCCGTGTCGTCGAGCTCAAGCAGGCGTGCTACGGCGGTACCGCCGGGCTGCAGTTCGCGGCGGGGCTGATCGCTCGCGACCCGTCGCAGCGTGTGCTGGTCATCGCCGCCGACATCGCGAAGTACGAGCTCGACACCCCGGGTGAGCCGACCCAGGGCGCCGCCGCCGTCGCGATGCTGGTCACCGCGGACCCGGCGATCCTGGCTTTGGACCCGGTCTCGGGTCTCTACAGCGCCGACATCATGGACTTCTGGCGCCCGAACTACCGCACCGAAGCCATCGTGGACGGCAAGACCTCGGTCAACGCCTACCAGAAGGCCGCCCAGGAGGCGTGGACCGACTACCGCCGCCAGGGCGGTCGTGAGCTCGGTGAGTTCGCCGCGTTCTGCTACCACCAGCCCTTCACCAAGATGGCCTACAAGGCACACCGCCACCTGCTCGAGAGCCAGGGCCACACCGCCGATGCCGACGCCATCGAGGCCGCGATCGGCGCCACGACCACCTACAACCGCACGGTCGGCAACAGCTACACCGCCTCGCTCTATCTCGGCTTGGCCTCGCTGCTCGACCATTCGGGGGACCTCACCGACAAGGCGCTGGCGATGATCAGTTACGGGTCGGGCAGCGTCGCCGAATTCTTCAGTGGCACCGTGCAGCCCGGCTACCGCGAGCACCTGCGCACCGAGGCGAACCTGGCGGCGATCAGCTCGCGTGAGCTGCTCGGTTACGAGCGCTACCGGGACCTGCACGAGGCCACCTCGCCCAGCGACGGCGCCTACCACGCCATGGTCGAGGAGACTCGCCGCCCGTTCCGGCTGGCCGCCGTCTCCGGTCACAAACGCATCTACGAATCCCGCTGAGGTCGCCCCATGAGCAGTAACGACACACGCCACGTCCAGGTCATGATCGTGGGCAGTGGGCTGTCCGGCCTCGGCACCGCCATCCGGCTGAGCCAGCGTGGCCTGTCCGACTTCGTGGTCATCGAACGCGGCCCCGATGTCGGCGGGACCTGGCGCGACAACACCTACCCGGGTGCGGGCTGCGATGTGCCCTCGCACCTGTACTCGTATTCGTTCGCGCTCAATCCTGATTGGTCCCGGTCGTTCTCGCCTCAGCCGGAGATCGAGCAGTACCTGCGCACTGTGTCCGAACGCTACGGCGTTCGTGACAAGCACATCTTCGACTGCGCGCTGACCTCGGCCCGCTGGAACGACGCCGACGGCCGGTGGGACATCGAGACCGGCAAGGGCGCCTTCACCGCCGATTTCATCGTCTCGGCGGCGGGTGTGCTCGCCGAGCCGAATCTGCCCGATATCAAGGGCATCTCGAGCTTCGAGGGCGAGATCTTCCACTCCGCGCGGTGGAACCACGACGCCACCCTGGCCGGCAAGAAGGTCGCCGTCATCGGCACCGGTTCCTCGGCGGTGCAGATCGTTCCGTCGATCGCACCCGAGGTGGAGCACCTCGACGTGTACCAGCGCACCGCCACCTGGGTGATGCCGCAGATCTCGCGGCCGTACCTCGGGCTGGAACGCTTTGCCTTCAAACGCGTTCCGGGCCTGCAACGGTTCATCCGGGCGCTGATCTACATCACGCGCGAGCTGTTCGTGATCACGCAGGTGAAGTATCCGTGGACCGGCATCGTGCTCGAGACGGTCGGGCGATTCAAGATGCGCTTCGAGATCCGTGACCCGGAGCTCCGCCGAAAAGTGCTGCCCCAGCACCGGATCGGTTGCAAGCGCATGCTCGTGTCGAACAAGTTCTACGGTGCGCTCGATCGTGACAACGTCGACGTCGTCACCGACGGCATCGCCGAGGTCCGCAGCGGTTCGATCGTGTCCGAGGACGGCACGGAGCGGGAGGTGGACGCGATCGTGCTGGCCACCGGTTTCCACGTCGCCGATTCGCCGACGTTCAACCTGTACACCGGTCGCGACGGCCGGACGGTGTCGGAGGCAGCCGATGCCGAGGGCTACCAGATGTACAAGGGCACCACGGTCGCCAATTTCCCGAACATCTTCTTCATGCTCGGGGCGAACTCGGGGTTGAACTACACCTCGCTGATCTACATCATCGAGTCCCAGATCAACTACATCGTCGACGCGATCACCACGATGGAGCAGCGCAACCTGCAGTCCTTCGAGGTCCGCCTGGACGCGCAGGTCGAATACAACGAGAAGCTCCAGCCGAAGATGGCCCGCACCGTGTGGGTCAACGGCGGCTGCACCAGCTGGTTCCTCGACAAGCACGGCAACAACTCGGCGCTGTGGCCGGACTTCAGCTTCAAATACCGCCGAATGGTGCGCACGTTCGACATCGACGCCTACGACACCACGACGAAGACACGATGACCGCACCGTCGACGCGCCACACCCGCGTCGCGATCATCGGCGCCGGCTTCGCCGGGCTGGGTGTGGCTGTTCGACTGCGCCAGTTGGGGATCGCCGACTTCGTCGTCTTCGAGCGGGCCGGCGATATCGGCGGTACGTGGCGCGACAACACCTATCCCGGCGCCGGGTGCGATGTCCCGTCGCAGCTGTATTCGTACTCGTTCGCCCGCAATCCGCACTGGACGCATTCGTTCTCGACGCAGCCGCAGATCCAGCGGTATGTCCAGGACGTAGTCGACCGGCACGGGGTGCGCGACTCGATCGTCCTCGACTGCGAGGTCATCGGCGCGCGCTGGAACAACGACACCGCGCGCTGGGAGATCCAGACCAGCGACGGCTCCTACACCGCCGACATCATGGTGTCGGCGGCAGGCCCGCTGAGTACCCCGAAGCTGCCCGACATCAAGGGCATCACCACGTTTCGTGGCGCGATGTTCCACTCCGCGCGCTGGGATCACGAGTTCGAGCTCGCGGGCAAGCGGGTCGCGGTCGTCGGCACCGGTGCGTCCGCGATCCAGATCGTGCCGTCCATCGCGGGTGAGGTCGCCAAGCTCGACCTGTATCAGCGCAGCGCGCCGTGGGTGTTGCCGCGGATGGGACGCAAGTACTCGTGGCTGGAACGCCTCTACTACCGGCGTGTTCCGGGTGCGCAGCGGTTGGCGCGCGTCGGCGTGTACTGGGTGCGTGAGTCGTTCGTGCTCTGGCAGTCCAAGTACCCACCGTTCGCCGACTTCTTCTCGCGCGGTGCGCGATTGAAGATGTGGTCGGTGATCCGGGACCGGGAACTGCGTCGCACCGTCACGCCCGGCTACCGTCTCGGGTGCAAGCGAATGCTGGTCTCGAACGTGTACTACCCCGCGCTGGCCCGCGACAACGTCGAGGTCGTCGCCGACGGCATCGCCGAGATCCGCGAGCAGTCGATCGTCGCGAACGACGGCACCGAGCGTGAAGTCGACGCCATCGTGCTGGCGACGGGCTTCCGGATCGCCGACTCGCCGACCTACGACCTGATCAGCGGGCGGGACGGCCGCACGCTGTCCGAGGTTTTCGGTGCCGAAGGGATGAGCGGGTACAAGGGTACGACCATCGCGAACTTCCCCAACATGTTCCTGATGATCGGCCCGAACGCCGCGCTGAGCTACACCTCGGCGATCTTCACCATCGAATCCCAGATCAACTACATCAGCGACGCCATCACCACGATGGCGGCCGGTGGGCTGCGCACGGTCGAGGTCAAGGCGGACGCGCAGGCCGGTTACAACCGGGACCTGCAGAAGAAATTCGACGGCACCGTGTGGAACGCGGGCGACTGCACCAGCTGGTTCGTCGACGAGAACGGCCACAACGCCACCCTGTGGCCGGATTTCAGCTTCCGGTTCCATCGGATGCTGAAGACCTTCGACGTCGAGGCCTACGAGACGACCCGGTCAGAATGAATTCTGCCGCGAGCTGACAGTCGGCGGCCGCGAGGAGGCCCGCAGCGGGTTCGCGGTGGGGAAGGTGATCGAGGGCAGGGTCACCCACATGCGCACCCGGGTGCCGGTCTCGTCGTGGTCGAAGGTGAGATCCTCGGTGAGTACCCGCATCATCTCCACGCCGCGACCGCGGTAGCCGGGGTCGGTGGGAGTGGGGATCCAGTTGCCGTTGTCGGCGATCTCCAGGACCACCCGGTCACCGTCGCAGCGGGCCGTGAGGTTCACGCGGCCCGGTTCGGTGTCACGGTAGGCGTGTTCGACGCTGTTGCTGCAGGCCTCGTTGGCGGCCGCGACGAGGTCGGCGGCCAGGTCGTGCGGAACCGCGGCGGTGGCGAACCAGCGGTAGAGACCACGGCGCACCCCGGCCAGTTCGGTCGCGGCAGCGGGAAAGTCGAGGCTCAGCGGCTCCGGGGGCTGGCGGTAGACGACCATGGCGACGTCGTCGTCGTACCCCGCGGGCGGGCACAGCCGCGACAGCACCGCGTCGGCGACGTCGCGGGGGAGTGCGGCGCCGGTTTCGCTGAGCACTTCGGCGATCTTGACGAAGCCCTCGGCGATGTCGTACCCGCGCTGTTCGACCAGGCCGTCGGTGAACAGCACCAGGGTGGCGCCCGGCGGGAGCGCCGTCGTGGCCTCCGGCCTGCGCGGCGTGTCGAAGGTGGCCAGGGGGACCGCGCGTCCGCCTTCGAGGATCCGGCCCGGTCCACCAGGTGGCGCGAGGACGGGCGGCATGTGGCCCGCGTTCGAGTACCGCACCATCCCGCGCTCCGGGTCGAGCACCGCCGCGCACACCGTCGTACACATGGCGCCCGGGATCCGGGAGGCCACGGCGTCGAGTTCGGCGAGCAGCTGTGCCGGTCCGGCCCCACGCAGCAGCAGAGCCCGTGCCGCGGTACGCAATTGGCCCATCACCACGGCGGCCGACAGACCACGGCCGACGCAGTCGCCGACGACGACGCCGATGGTGCCGTCACGCAACGGCACCACGTCGTACCAGTCGCCGCCGATCTCCAGCGGTGGCAGGGCGGGTTCGTAGTGCACCGAGAACCGGGGCGGCAGTTCGATCGGTCCGAGCATCGCCCGCTGCAGGGTGAGCGAGGTGGCACGCGCCTGATCGAAGTTGCGGGCGCGCTGCAGTGCCACGCTGAGATGGCCGACGAGCAGCGAGTACAGGGCCCAGTCGGCGGCGCTCACCGCGCGCGGCGCGCCGAAACGCACCCACAGCGCCGCGTCACCGGTCTCGCCGAGCGGCGCGACGACCGCGTCGACCCCGCCCTCGTCACCGGTGATGGCCGACAGGCCACGGGCGGATTGCCTGCGCGAGCGATCGAGCAGGGCCTGGGTGTCGTCGTCGAGCACGACGGGGCCGTCGGCGCGCGGGCCACTCTGCCGCATCGGCGTCGCGATGAATTGTGATGCGGCGCTGATAGTTTCGGGAGCGGGCTCCGCTTCTTCGCTGTTCGAAGGCGTCACGCCGCAGGAATAGACATCGGGGCGTCCGGTCCGGCTCGGCCAGATCGCGACCAGCGCGGTCTCGGCGCCCATGGTCCGGCGCAGCTCGTCGAGTCCGACCGCGAGGACCTCGACCATGCTCGTCGCCGCGCCGACGGCGGTGGCCAGGCGCGAGGCGGCCTGGTCGCGGGCCTGCGCGTCGTGCTCGGCGGTCACATCGCGCACGGTGCCGACGAAGATCCGCTCGTCGTTCTCCTGCTTCACCAGCGAGCTCGCGCTCACCGCCAGCCAGCGTTCCCGGCCGTCGCGATGCCGCACCGGCATCACGAATCGCGCTGCCTCCGTGCCGATCTGGGGGTAGCCGGTGCGATCGCTCAGTGCCCAGGGGTGCGGTAGCGAGAACGGCACCTCGGTGGCGCCGTAGCCGGTGAGTACCCCGAACGCGGAGTTCACCTCGACGATGGTGCCGTGGTCGTCGGCGACGAAGAACCCGTCCTGCAACGACTCGACGAGCGCGGTGCGAAACGCGTCGCGGCCTTCGAGATCCTCCGCGCGGGAACGCTGTTGCTCGTAGCGGCGGGTGCCGTCGAGATAGCCGCGGGTGGCGATATCGAGCGCCGCCATCGTCTGCAACAGGAACTCCAGGGCCACTTCGGCGCGGCGCGGATCGGCCTGGGTGTCGGCGTCCTCGGCGACGGCCCGGAAGTGATGCTCGGTGAGATCGAGCAGGCTGATGCCTTCCACGAGGGCCCGCCTGCCGAGGTCGTATCCCTCCGAGAGGCCGGCCTGGCCTGGTGCGGCGACGTGGCGGCGCATGGCCGCCGAATAGTCGTCGAGAAATGCGACCAGGACAGCGCTCATCGGCAACCTCTCATCGGCCGGGTCGGTGCGATCGGGCCGCGGTCTCGGGGCCTCACGGGCACGGCCCACGGAAACGCGCCGCCAGCACCAGCGCGTCGTCGGTGTCCTTCGCGTCGCGGGCGAGCAGATCGCCCGCGATGGCAGTGGCCGGTTTGGCCAGGTCCAGCGATTCCGGGCCGACCGCGACGATCCCGTCGGTAGCCATCAGCAGCAGATCGCCGGGGCGGATCGGCAGCGTCTGCGGCTGCAGGTGCGAGGGCAGCCGGTACCCGACGATGCCGCCGGTGAGCAGCATCGTGGCCCGCAGCTCCGGACCGGCAGGGCCGAGGGTGAGCAGTCGCGAATCGACGTTGCCCACACCGAGCCACTGCAGCGTCTCACCCGGCTCGATCAATGCCAACGACACCGCGGCGCCGCGAGTTTCGACCATCGCGCGATGACAGAGCACCATCAGCACATCCAGCGGTTCGCCACAGTTCTCGGTGAGGATGACCGTCGCGCGATCAGCGGCCTCGGCCGCGGGCGCACCGTGACCGAGCCCGTCGAGCACCGCGAACAGCACACCGGCGCCGGTGTCGAGCACGAGCGCGCGGTCACCGGAGACGTCCTGGCCGGGCAGTGCCCGACCGGCCGTCGACCACTCCATGCGCCCGATGATCCCGTCCTCATGCAACGTCGGGTACCCACTTCCACATCTCGATCAACGTCCCGCGGCCCGGGGCGGAATCGATGGTGAGGCGGTCCATCAGCCTGCGCGCGCCGGGCAGTCCGAGTCCGAGTCCGCGGCCGGTGGAATAGCCGTCTTCCAGCGCGCGGGGAATGTCGCGGATGCCGGGACCCTGATCCTCGGCTTGGATGACGAGCGCGCGGCGACCCTCGCGCAAGTCGATGAGCAGCCTGATCTCGCCGCTTCCCGCGTAACTGGTGATGTTGCGGGCGATTTCGGAGATGGCAGTGGAGATCATGGTGCGGTCGGTGAGGGTGAACCCGAGGTCACCGGCCAACTCGCTCCCGGCCTGCCGGGCCGTGACGATGTCCTCGGACACCTTGACCGCGATCGCCACCTGCTCAGCGGCCACTGTCGCGACCGTCTCGTCGCCGCGGGTGCCGATTCAGCCAGGAGAGGCCTTCCTCGAGATCCAGCGCGGTGTGCATGTCTTCGAATGTAAGGCCCAGTTGCACCATGGCGAAGGCGACTTCGGGTTGCAGCCCGACGATGACGGTTTCGGCGCCGCGCAACTGGGTCATGTGCGCGATGGTGCGCAACGAGCGCGCGGCGAAGGAGTCCATCACATCGATGGCGGTGACGTCGACGATGATGCCGGTCGCGCGATAGCGACTGACCTGCTTCATCAGGTCGTCCTGTAGCCGCTCGGTGTCGGCGTCGGTCAGGGCCGACTGTACCGAGGCGATCAGGTACGTGCCCTGCTTGAGAATAGGTACCGGCATGGTGGCTTGGTCAGCGCCCGTCCCGCTCGCTCAAGCGCTCGGTCACTCGGGAGACCTCGTATCCGAGGAGACGCTCGGCCTCTTCGATACCGCCCTGGAGGTCGCCGACCGCGTTCATCTTGGACAGATCGAGGCCGATGGTCACCAGGGTCAGCGCGATCTCCGAGGACAGGCCGGTGATGATCACGCTCGCGCCCATCAGGCCGGACGCGTCGACGGTCTGCACGAGGTGGTTGGCCACCACGGAGTCGATCGCGGGCACACCGGTGATGTCGATGACGACCACCTTGGCGCGATTGGCGCGGATGGCGCGCAGCAGCTGCTCGGTGAGCTGGCGGGCGCGCTGGGAGTCGAGCACACCGATGATCGGCAGGATGAGCAGCTGCTCGCGAACCTGCAGAACCGGGGTCGACAGCTCGCGGATGGCCTCTTGCTGGCGGCTGATGACGCGCTCGCGCTCCTGCACGAACGACACGGCCACGGTGTTGGCGATGCGGTTGGCGGCCGGTTCGTAGGCGTCGAGCACGCGATTGAGCAGCTCGAAGTTGGACTGGTACTTCTCGAAGAGGCTGCGTGCCAGCACGTCGCGCAGCAGCAGGACGATGCCGATGACCTCGTCGGTCTCGACGCCTCGCGGAATGATGCGCTCGGACAGGTCGCGGGCGTAGGCCTGCAGTGCCTCGACGCTACCGGTGACGAGCACCTCGACGTAGTTGTCGTACATCGACGTCGCCTCGGAGAAGATCTCCTCCGGGGTCATCGCGGTCAGCAGTTCGGCTTCGGTGATGCGCCGTGCCCACTCTTCCCGCAGCCCGGTGCGGTTCTGCCGCAGGTGCTCGACCAGCTGCGGGAGCAGGTTGTCGAGCGGTTGCGCCGGCAGCGAATCCGCCGAAAGACTCGTGGACACCTCGGACATGGAAACCCCTGCCCCTTTCGACGACGGATGTTTTCGGTGCGCACAGTGCGCGTTGAGCCTGAGCCTACTCATACCCCCTCTGTGGTGCTGCCCAAACGTGGCGCGCCCGGCTATTCCGGGGCGAACCCGCGTTCCAGCGCGCGCAGCGCCTGATTCAGATAGACGGTGAGATCGGTGTCACCGCGTTCGAGCCAGGCATCGAACGCGGCCCGTGCGGCGGCCAGGGTGGTGCGCCCGATGGCGAGGGGAATCAGGTCGCCCGCGTCGGCGCCGAGGCGGCTCGCCGCGAACTCTCCGACGGCGTGCTCCCACGCGTCGTAATGCGCCCCCGCGCCTGCCGAGAGGGCCGGAACTCCGGAGACGAGCCGCATTCTGGTGCGCAGTTCAGGGATGTCCTCGGGACGATATCTGTTGGCCGTTACCACAATTCGGCGCACAGCCGCCATCATCGGCTCGTCGTCGGGGACCGCGGCGAACGCGGCGCGCAGGTCGTCGACCTCGTTGTCGAACTGGTGCCACAACACTTCGGCCTTGGTGGGGAAGTAGCGGAAGAACGTGCGTTCGCTCACCCCGGCCTCGGCGGCGATGCGTTCGACGGTGACGTCGTCGAACCCGTGTTCGGCGAACAGCTTCATCGCGATCACCTCGAGCTCGCGGCGCGTGGTGCGTGGCGGACGCCCGCGGTGCCCCGACTGCTTCGGAATCGACATCGGTGCGCGCGGCGGCGGGGCGGACATGGATACAGGATAGGGACTAGCTTTCGACCTGCACGTGCTCTTGATTATGTCAGTGACTGACGTTAATGTTGGCGCCATGTTCGTGGCGCACCTCACATCGCCCGAGGCAGGTGTGCGCGCCGCCGAGGGAGTGATCCTGGTCATCCCACTCGGCGCGACCGAGCAGCACGGCCCGCATCTGCCGCTGTCGACCGACAGCGATATCGCGTCGGCGGTGAGCCGCCGGGCCGCGGCCGAGCGAACCGATCTGCTCCTCGCACCTGCCGTGGCCTACGGGGCCAGCGGCGAGCACGCGGGGTTCGCGGGCACCCTGTCGATCGGACAGGCGGCGCTGGAACTGCTCGTCGTCGAACTGTGTCGCTCCGCCACGGACACGTTCTCGCGGATCGTGCTGGTCAACGGGCACGGCGGCAACGTGGAAGCGCTGCGCCGGGCCGTCACGCTGCTGCGGTCGGAGTCGCGCGACGTGCGTCTGTTCTCGCCCGGCTACGGCGGCGACCCGCACGCCGGGCGCACCGAGACCTCGATCCAGCTCGCGCTGCGCCCCGACCTGGTGCGCACCGAACTGGCCGAACCGGGAGACCGCCGCCCGCTGGCCGAACTGCTGCCGCTGCTGCGCGCGGGCGGTGTGCGGGCGTGCAGTCCCAATGGAATCCTCGGCGACCCCACCGGATCGAGCGCCGACGAAGGCGTCGGCCTGCTGGCGATCGCCACTACCGCACTACTGGAAGACCTGCGCCGATGGTGGCCGCAGGATCATGAGGAAGGACCCCGATGAATCCCTGGTTCGAGACCGTTGCCGAGGCGCAGCGGCGCGCCCGCAAGCGCCTGCCGAAGTCGGTGTACGGCGCGCTGATCGCCGGATCGGAACGCGGACAGACCATCGAAGACAACCAGACCGCGTTCACCGAACTCGGTTTCGCCCCGCACTGCGCGGGCCCGATCGGCGACCGTGACCAATCGACCACGGTGCTCGGTCAGCAGGTGTCCATGCCGGTGCTGATCTCGCCGACCGGCGTGCAGGCGGTGCACCCCGACGGTGAGGTCGCCGTCGCCCGCGCCGCGGCGGCACGCGGAATCGCCATGGGGCTCAGCTCCTTCGCGAGCAAGCCCGTCGAGGACGTCATCGCGGCCAACCCGGCGACCCTGTTCCAGCTGTACTGGTGTGGCAACAAGGATCAGATCCTCGAGCGGATGGCCAGAGCGAAGAAGGCCGGTGCGGTGGGCCTGATCCTCACCCTGGACTGGTCGTTCTCACACGGTCGCGACTGGGGCAGCCCGGTCATCCCGGAATCGCTGAACCTGCGCACGATGATGAAGTTCGCGCCGCAGACCCTCGCGCGCCCCCGCTGGCTCGCGACCTACCTGCGTTCGGGCAGCATCCCCGACCTCACCGCGCCCAATATGGCGATCGGCGGCGGCGCGGCTCCCGGGTTCTTCGGCGCCTACGGCGAATGGATGCAGACACCGGCACCCGATTGGGACGATGTCGCCTGGATCTGCGCGCAGTGGGACGGCCCGGTGCTGCTCAAGGGCGTGATGCGGGTCGACGACGCCCTGCGCGCCGTCGACGCGGGCGTCGCGGGCATCTCGGTGTCCAACCACGGCGGCAACAATCTCGACGGCACCCCCGCCGCCATCCGCGCCCTGCCGGTGCTCGCCGACGCGGTCGGCGACCAGATCGAAGTGCTCCTCGACGGCGGTATCCGGCGCGGCAGCGATGTCGTCAAGGCCGTGGCGCTCGGTGCGCGCGCGGTGCTGATCGGGCGCGCCTCCCTGTGGGGCCTGGCGGCCAACGGTCAGGCCGGTGTCGAGAACGTTCTCGACATCCTGCGTGGCGGTATCGATTCGGCGTTGCTGGGTCTGCGCAAGACCTCGGTCACCGACCTGACCCGCGACGACATCATCGTTCCCGCCGGTTTCGAACGCGCGTTGGGCGTCGTTTCGGGTCGAAAGGATTCCGGCAAAGAGGATTTCGCTACCAACGGAACAGTCGTGAGCGGCGCCGCTGCTGGATAGTATCGGCGGTTGGTCATCACCGCCCGAGGGGGAATTCGTGAGTGTGGTTTCGGAAATCGAGGGTTCGCGCAGGCGAATCATGATGTCGCGCAGCGTGTCCTACACGCTGCCCGCCGTGGTGGCGGTGGCGCTGGTCTCGGCCGGATGTGGCACCGCCACCCCGAAACCGGCACCGCGCGCGGCCTCGACCACCCTCACGACCACCTCGAAGCCGCCGCCGACGACATCGCGGGTGAGCACCACGACCCCGACCGCCGCCACGCCGGCGTCGGTCGGTGTGTGCGTGGACAAGACGACCAACGTCCGCGTGGCCGACGACCGGTGCGACACCAGCGATACCACGTACTCGCGCTTCTGGTATCAGCACACCGACACCTTCGTGTACCCGGCGATCGGCGTCGCTGTCGCCCTGGCGGCGGGCAGTTTCCTGCGTCCGACCAGCGGCGACGTCTTCGACCGCGGCGCACCCACCAAGGGCGGCTCGGTAGCGCGCGGCGGGTTGGGCAAGGCCCGTCCCGACTCCTCCGGCGGGGGCGGCAGCGGCGGGTCCTAGTCCTCGCCGGGCGCGGCGGTCTGCAGCCGGCCGATCGGTTCGGCCGACTTCGCGTCGCGGTGATGATCGACGAGCACGTCGTAGATCTCCGCGAGTGTCGCGAGCTGGTCGCGATCGAGTACATCGATCATGTGCTTGCGCACGCTGCGCACATGGGCGGGCGCGGCGGTGGTGAGCAGTTGCCCGCCGGTCGGGGTCAGCTTGGCCACGGTCCGGCGCTGGTCGTGCGGCATCGTCTCGCGAGAGACCAGGCCGCGCTTCTGCATGCGGGTGATCTGGTGTGAGAGCCGGCTCTGCGACCACTCGAGCGCGCAGGCCAGGTCGGCGAAGGTGAGCCGCTGACCTGGCGCGTCGGCTAGGTAGGCCAGCACGGAATACTCGACATAGCTCAGGTTGGCTGCCCGGCCGGCGTCGCGCCCGATCGCCGCGGCGATCAGGTCGCGGGTCCGGACATAGCCCAGCCAGGCACGCATTTCGACATCATCGAGCCACTGTGGATCGGTCACGATCGAGCTCCAGATTCTGAAGGTGCAGGCTTCGGATTGAACGGTGCACTCCCGCCACCGCCCGGAGAATGGGTAGCACCGTTTGTGTTGAACGTGCAACCTCGATAATGGTTGAGATAGCCGTTTGCCCGGTACGATCGCGAAAATAGGGTTGCCTAACAAGAGGCTCAGTGTGCAGGGGTCGATAGGCTGCGGATTGCTTTGTGACCAGCCCTGCCTGGTGCTCCGCAGTGTTGCGGTGCCCGCCCTGCCCGAAGGAGTGCGATCCGTGACCGCGCCGGAGTTCCGCTATTCCGATCTGCTGCCCATCGGCGCCGACGAGACGCCCTACCGCCTGCTCACCACCGAGGGGGTCAGCACCTTCGAGCACAACGGGCGCACCTTCTTGCAGGTCGAGCCCGAGGCGCTGCGGCTGCTGACCGAGACGGCGATCCACGACATCAGCCACTACCTGCGCCCCGCGCACCTGCGGCAGCTGCGCAAGATCATCGACGACCCCGAGTCCTCGGGCAACGACCGCTTCGTCGCGCTCGACCTGCTCAAAAACCTCAACATCTCCGCCGGTGGCGTGCTGCCGATGTGTCAGGACACCGGCACCGCGATCGTGATGGGCAAGAAGAGCGAGGGTGTGCTCACCGGTGTCGACGACGCCGAATGGCTCAGCCGCGGCATCTTCGACGCCTACACCAAGCTGAACCTGCGCTACTCCCAGCTCGCCCCGATCACCATGTGGGACGAGAAGAACACCGGCACCAACCTGCCCGCCCAGATCGAGCTGTACTCGACCGAGGGCGACGCCGACAACCCGGTGTACAAGTTCCTGTTCATGGCCAAGGGCGGCGGTTCGGCCAACAAGTCGTTCCTGTACCAGGAGACCAAGGCCGTCCTGAACCCCGAGCGCATGCTCGAGTTCCTCGACGAGAAGATCCGCTCGCTCGGCACCGCGGCCTGCCCGCCGTACCACCTCGCGGTGGTCATCGGTGGCACCAGCGCCGAATTCGCTTTGAAGACAGCGAAATACGCATCCGCGCACTACCTCGACAATCTGCCCACCGAGGGCTCGATCACCGGTCACGCGTTCCGCGACGTCGAGCTCGAGGAAGAGGTCTTCCAGCTCACCCGTGAGTTCGGCATCGGCGCGCAGTTCGGCGGCAAGTACTTCTGCCACGACGTGCGCGTGGTCCGCCTGCCCCGCCACGGCGCCTCCTGCCCCGTCGCGATCGCCGTATCCTGCTCGGCCGACCGCCAGGCCCTGGCGAAGATCACCAAGGACGGCATCTTCCTGGAGCAGCTGGAAACCGAACCGGCCCAGTACCTTCCGGAGCAGACCGCCGACATCCTCGGCGGCGACGTGGTGAAGATCGACCTGAACCGCCCGATGGACGAGATCCGCGCCGAGTTGTCGAAATACCCGGTGAAGACACGTCTTTCGCTGACCGGCCCCCTGGTCGTTGCCCGTGACATCGCGCACGCCAAGATCAAGGAACGGCTCGACGCCGGCGAACCCATGCCGCAGTACCTGCGCGACATGGCCGTCTACTACGCCGGTCCGGCCAAGACCCCCGAGGGTTACGCGTCGGGCTCCTTCGGCCCCACGACCGCGGGTCGCATGGACTCCTACGTCGACCAGTTCCAGGCCGCGGGCGGCTCGATGGTGATGCTCGCCAAGGGCAACCGCTCGGCCCAGGTCACCAAGGCCTGCGACGAACACGGCGGCTTCTACCTCGGCTCCATCGGTGGCCCCGCCGCCCGCCTCGCCCTGGACTGCATCAAGAACGTCGAGGTCCTGGAATACGCCGAACTCGGCATGGAAGCCGTCTGGAAGATCGACGTCGAGGACTTCCCCGCGTTCATCGTCGTCGACGACAAGGGCAACGACTTCTTCGCCGAGACCTCCAAGCCGATCGCCCTGCGCGTGCGCACCCGCTCCAAGGAACGCGTGTAGTCATCCGGCTCCGATACCCCGGTGTCCGCTGCGGTGGGCGCCGGGGTTTTCGTCTGTCCGGCGGGCCCGGCGCCGACCGTCACCCCGGTGTAGTGTGACGCACGACATACGGTGTACAGGCCTGACAGGGGTGCGGATTGGCGAGCGGTGCAGTTCCCCGGGGGCGGGCGACGCGAAGCGCGAAGCTGGGGCAGTTCGCCGCCGGGCAGGCGATGCGGGAGGTCGGGCGTCGGCTGTCGATGATCGGGCGCACCGACGAGGCGCGGGAGGTGCTGGCCGAGCGGTCGGCGATGATGAAGGCGCAGCAGATCGTCGCGGTGCTGGGGAGCATGAAGGGCTCGGCGATGAAGCTCGGGCAGATGGGCTCGGTGCTCGACCTCGACTTCGTTCCCGAACCGCATCGCGAGCAGTTCCGGGCCCAGCTCGCGGCCCTGCAGGACCGGGCTCCCGCGATGCCGTTCTCGACGATGCGGCAGGTGATCGAGGACGATCTCGGCCCACTGGCGCGGACCTTCGCCGAGTTCGGTGAGACCTCGATCGCGGCGGCGTCGATCGGGCAGGTACACCGGGCGCGACTGCACGACGGACGCGTCGTCGCGGTCAAGGTGAAGTACCCCGGGGTGGAGCGGGCCGTCCACGCCGACATCAGCAATCTCGAGTTCCTCGGCAAGATGGCCAGAACGGTGCTGCCGAGCATGGCCGATACGGGTGTGCTGGAGGAGGTCGCCAGCAATCTGCGCAGCGAACTCGACTACGAGCGCGAGGCTCGGACCCAGCATCGGGTCGCGCAGCGCTATCGTGGCCATCCCTTCATCACCGTGCCCGACAGCATCGAGGAATTCTGCACGCACAATGTGCTGGTTACGGAATTCGTTGAAGGGCATCCCTTCTCGCACATCCAGACGCTGCCCGCCGCCGAGCGCGACCGGCTCGGCGAGCTGATCTACCGCTTCTACATCGCCGGCCTGTTCGCCGACAACGAGTTCTGCGGCGACCCACATCCGGGCAATGTGCTGTTGGCCGCCGACGGCAAGCTCGCTTTCGTCGACTTCGGCCTCTACAAGGAGATGGATCCGGCACACGTCGAGTTCGAGCGCTCGGTCCTGCGGGCCGCCGCGGAGGGCCGGGGCGACGATCTGTACGCCGCTTGGCTGGGCCGGGGGATCATCGACCCCGATTCCGAGGTCACCGTGGAGGAGAGTCTGGCCTACGTCTGGGCCGCCACCGGCTGGCACCTGCTCGATGAGGAAGTCACGATCACCCCCGAACTGGCCACCGGCGCACTACTTCTCGCCGTCGACCCGCGCGCGTCGGACTTCCAGGGCATGCACAAACAGCTGCTGCCGCCGGAGCACGTGTTCTCCCGCCGGGCCGACCTGTTCACCTTCGCCACCCTCGGTCAGCTGCGCGTCACCGCCAACTGGCATCAGCTCGCCCGCGAATGGCTCTACGACGAACCACCGCAGACCGAGATCGGCCGGGCGATCGAGCAGTGGCGCCGTGGTCTCGATGACCAGCCCGGTCGATAGAATCCGCCTATGAATACTGTGCTCGGCCGCGTGGCCGACCGGATCCTGGTGACCGTGACGGCCGCCGCGGCCGTGACCGCCGTCGGCATCGGCGCCGCCCAGGCCCAACCCGAGCCGCGCGAACAGTTCCAATCGGCGGCGGGCACCGAGGGCCTCGACCCGCCGCTCGCCGCCGCCTACACCCTTGCCGAACAGCAGGCGCACGCCGAGAACGTGCCGCTGTCGATCACCTCCGGCCATCGCACCTACGAGCAGCAGTTGTGGCTCTGGCAGGACGGCCTGGCCACCTACGGCAGCCCCGAGGAGGCGCGACGCTGGGTGCTGCCGCCGGAGGAATCCACCCATGTCTCCGGCCATGCCGTCGATGTGGGCCCGCAGGTGGGGGCGCAGTGGCTCGAGGACAACGGCAACCGGTGGGGACTGTGCCGGACCTTCGACAACGAGTGGTGGCATTTCGAGCTGGTGACCGCGCCCGGTGCGCCGTGCCCGCCGCGGGTGCCGGACGCGAGTCAACGCCAGAGCTGAACCCCGTCGTGGCAGTGCACCCGTGTGCACTGCCACGACGGCTCAGCGCAGCCCGGCGAAGAAGGTCCGGATGTCGGCGACGTGCGCGGTGGGTTCCTCCATCGCGACGAAATGGTTGCCCGGATTGCCCGACGGCCAGTGGGTGATCTTGTTGCCGCGGTCGGCCAGTGTGCGCATGAGCGGTGAACCGCCACCGTAGACGCCGGTCGGCACCAGGTTCTGATCGGTGGGCCAACCGAATCCGCCGCCGTCGCGCAGTCCGTCGTACATCGGCCAGGACGAGGTGCCGGTGGTCTGGGTGAACCAGTACAGGGCGATATTGGTCAGCAGGTGGTCGCGCTCGATCACGTCTTCGGCGCGGTCGGCCATGTAGGCGAACTCCTGGAACTTCTGCATCATCCACGCCAGCAGCGCGACCGGCGAATCGTTCCAGCCGAGGGCGAACGTTTGCGGCGCCGCCCGCAACAGGGCGTGGTGGTCGACGCCCCCGGTCATCCACTGCTGCATCTCCGCCCACTGCGCGCGATCCTCGGCCGACATCGCGGGCACGTCGGCCTCGGTCGGCATGCCGATCCCGCCGTCGAGATGCACGCCGATCACGTGTTCCGGTGCGGCGAGCGCCATTTCCGGCGCGACGTAGGCGCCGAGGTCGCCGCCCTGCGTGCCGTAGCGGTCGTAGCCGAGGCGGTCCATCAGGGTGGCCCACATCGCGGCGACCCGTGCGGTGGTCATTCCGGGTTCGCGCGGCGCCGCCGAGAAAGCGAAGCCGGGGACGGACGGGATCACCACGTCGAAGGCGAGTGCGGGGTCGAGGCCGTGGGCGCGCGGATCGGTGAGTGGGCCGATGGTGCGGGTGAACTCGACGAACGAGTTGGGCCAGCCGTGGGTCAGCAGCAGCGGCACCGCGTCGGGCTCGGGAGAGCGAACGTGCACGAAATGGACGTCGAGGCCGTCGATCTCGGTGATGAACTGGGGAAACGCGTTCAGCGCGGCTTCTTGCGCACGCCAATCGAATTCGTTCACCCAGTACCGGGCGAGCTCGCGCAGGTACTCGGCGGGGATGCCGCGTTCCCAGCCCTCGCCCGGCAGTTGAGCCGCCCAGCGCGCCCTGCTCAGCCGGTCGTGCAGATCGTCGAGGTCGGCCTGGGGGATGTCGATGCGGAACGGGCGGATGGTGGTCATCGGGACTCCTCGTTGTCGGTGTGATTCCGACGCTATCGGCCATCTAGGACAGTTCTGGTCCTAGATATGCGAGAGAATCGACAACATGACCGACACCGCCGCCCGCCTGCTCCGATTGCTCTCTTTGCTGCAGATGCCACGGGAGTGGCCGGGCAGTGAACTGGCCGACCGGCTCGGCGTCACCGATCGGACCGTGCGGCGCGACATCGACCGCCTGCGTGACCTGGGCTATCCGGTAGTCGCCGCGATGGGTGCGGCCGGCGGCTACCGGCTCACCGCGGGTTCGGCGCTCCCGCCGCTGATCCTCGACGCGGACGAGGCAGTCGCCGTCGCTGTGGGGCTGAGAGTCGCCGCGGGACAGGCGGTCGCGGGCATCGAGGACGCGTCGGTGCGAGCCTTGACCAAACTCGAGCAAGTCCTGCCCGCGACATTGCGCAGACGAGTGCGCGTGGTCGGCGCGGCGGTCACGGTCCGAGCGGGCGAGGGTCCCACCGTAGACCCGGAGGTCCTCACCACCCTCGCCGCCGCCGTCACCAACCGAGAACGCCTCCGCTTCACCTACCGCGACGCCACCGGCGCCGAGTCCCGCCGCCACACCGAACCCGCGGGCGTCGCCGCCGCAGGCCGCCGCTGGTACCTCGTCGCCTACGACCTCGACCGCGACGACTGGCGCAGCTTCCGCGCCGACCGCATCGAAATTCCCCACCCCACCGGCGCCCGCGTCACTCGCCGCGACCTCCCCGCCGCCGACCCGGCCGACTACGTCGCAGGCCGCCGAACCGACTGGGCCACACCCGAATACCACGTCGACGTCACGATCGACGCGCCGCAGGGCCGAATCGCAGGGCGCCTCGGCGAGCAACCGAGCACCCTGCGCTCCGACCGGGACACCACGTGCCGCCTCACCGCCACCCGAGACGACGACCCCACCTGGCTCGCCGCACAACTGACGTCCCTGGGAGTGCCGTTCCACGTCCACGATTCACCAGAGCTGACCGCGGCATTGCGTGCCCTCACGCATCGACTGCACGCCGCCCTGGGTGATTGAGCGACCGGTCGTGCTCGTTCGAGTGTCTCGGATCGTCACCGGCGAGGTTGCGGCTACCGGCCATTTGCCGCGTCTGGGCAGCGACCCGGCGGGGTTTGGACCCACCTGCATCCGGTTCGACAGCCCGATGCAGGTGGGGAGGACGATCAGGGGCGGGCGGCGACGGCCTCGACCTCGAAGAGGACGTCGGGTGTTGCCAGGCTCGCGACGCCGATGAGGGTTTGGGTGGGTGGGGTTGTGCCCCAGTTCGCTTGTACGGCACCGGCGATGGGGCCGAGTTTGCTGACGTCGTGATCGACGACGTAGGTCCGGAGTTGGACGACGTGGCGGAGGTCGAGGTCGTGGGCGGCCACGGCGGTGGCGATGTTGCGGAAGGTCTGGTTCACCTGCTCGGTGAAGTCGGGGGAGACGACCGCGCCGTCAGGTCGGGACCCGTACTGTCCGGAGACGAGAACCAGTTCGGTACCGGCGGGGATGACGGCGGTGTGGCTGTAGCCGAAGGGGGTCGGGTCGTGCAGGCCCTCGGGGTTGACGATGGTGTGGGGCGCCTGGTCGGTGTTTGTCATGGCTATGAACCTCCCAGGAATACACGACATCCTGTGTCGTGTATTCCTGGGATAGTTTTTGCGTATGCGAGCTGACCGGTTGGTCTCCCTGGTGCTGCTGTTGCGGCGGCACGGTCAGCTGTCGGCGGACACCCTGGCCCGCGAGTTGGAGGTGTCCACCCGGACCGTGCTGCGCGACATCGAGGCGCTGTCCACGGCGGGCGTTCCGGTCTATGCCGAACGGGGCAGGCACGGCGGGTTCGCGTTGCTGCCCGGGTTCCGGACCGAGCTGACCGGCCTGAACCACGAGGAGGCGCTCGCCTTGCTGATCGCCGGGTCACGGCGTGGCGCACAGGCATTCGGGCTCGGCTCCGCGCTCGCCTCGGCCATGCTCAAGGTGGTCGACGCGCTGCCGGAAAGCTATCGGGAGACCGCGAGCGACGCGGCCGAGCGATTGCTCATCGATCCCGAGACCGACCTGCTGTCGCGTCGGCTCGACGCCGAGGAACTGTCCGACACGATCCTCACCGAGGTCCGGCGCGCGGTGCTCGCCGGACACAAGCTGCGCATCCACTACGCAGCCGTCGACCAGAGCCCCGAGTGGCGCACGGTGGACCCGATCGGCTTGGTGACCGTCCGGGGCCAGGGCTACTTGCTCGCCACGAGATCCGGCGCGGACCGCACCTACCGGCTGTCGCGGGTCGTGGCCGCCGAGGAGCTGTCCGAACCGGCCCAGCGACCGGATCGGGTCGACCTGGACCAGGCCTGGCAGGAACGCAGCGCCCGGTTCCGCGACGGCGGCGACGTGGTCACCGTGCGGGTTCTGGTCGACCCGGTGCGGCGGGAGGAGTTGGTCGGCACCGCGCTGGCTGTCCACAGCGAGGAAGCGGACCACGACGGCCGACTGCGGCTGGAGGTCACCTTCCAGGATCGGAGACACGCCGAATGGGCAATGTGGCAGCTCGCCACGAGCGCGCAAGTACTGGACCCGCAGTGGCTGCGCACCACCTTGCGCGACCGCGCCGCCGCTATCGTCGCCCGCTATGGCCCCTCGTCCGAGTGACGGGTCGCGGGACAGACAGTGGGTCCGGTCACCGGCAATCGGCAGTTCAGCCGACCGATGCGGGTTCGCCGGGCATGCCCTCCAGCGTCAATCCGCCCTCGATGGTGTTGGGAACCCGGCGGCGGTTGGGGGAGCCCAGCGCCGTGGTGAGGTCGCCGCCGTCGTGTTCGGCGAGGAGCTCACCGCTGTCCCAGACCAGCAGGGTCGCGCTGACGGTGTTCTCGGCGGTGGAGTGGGCCAGGTCGTAGTGCGCGCAGCCGGGGACATGGGCGTAGGTGATCCACAGGTCGTAGCCGGTCATGAACAGGTCGAGATCGAATTGCACACTGAGACCGAGCAATTCGCTGCGCCCGTTGTCGTCCACACCGGCGAAGGCCTCGTCGAGCGCCAGCAGGCGAGGGGCCTGCGGGTCGGCGGAGTCGAGCATCACGTGGGCGGCGGCGAACAGAGGCAGGTGCAGGGAGACGGACTGCTCGCCACCGGACAGGGCGCTGTGACGGGCGACGGTGAGTTTGTCCTCGGTGCCGTCGCCGGAGATGAGCGTGAACGAGAACACGCGCCAGGTGCGGTAATCGAGGGTGGCGGCGAGGATCTCGGGGTAGGAACGTTCCGGGTGCGCGGTGCGGGCGGCGCGGATCTCGGCGGCGAAGTGGGCGCGCACCGAGCTGAGGTCTTCCTGGCTCAGGGCGGTGGTGTCGCGGTCGAGCAACTTGCACATGGAGCGCGCGGACTCCGACAGGCCGTCGGCGAGGATCCAGTGCACACCGATGGTGTTGCCCGATGACATCCGCCGCTGCTTCATCTCCGCACCCATGCGCGAGATGAGTTCGCGAGCGTCGGTGGTGCGTTCGTGGATCTGCTGGGCCAGACCGGTGAGCAGCGCGTCCTCGAGGATGCGTCGCTCGGCATCGGTGAGCAGCAGTTCCTGGTCGCGGCGGGCGGCGTCGATGCGGGCGGCGAAGTCGGCGAGTGCGGCCTGGCCGTTCTCGTCGTGGACGGCGACGACGGTGAGTCCGTCGGCGGCGTCCCAGTTCAGCCGGTAGTCACGGCCGGACGCGGTGAGCGCGGCGTCGAATTCCTGGAGAGCGGTGGTGACCGCGGACCGGGTGGACTTGCGGCCCGCCTCGGTGGCACGGACCTGGCTGGTGGCG
Source organism: Nocardia sp. NPDC127606 (assembly GCF_042671725.1). Classification (NCBI taxonomy): domain Bacteria; kingdom Bacillati; phylum Actinomycetota; class Actinomycetes; order Mycobacteriales; family Nocardiaceae; genus Nocardia; species Nocardia sp. NPDC127606. The sequence goes on from NZ_JBHXWQ010000001.1 coordinate 554,108, forward strand.
GTGTCGAGGTCGGCGAACAACGCGGCCACCTCGTCGGGCAGCACCACCGGTTCGGATTCGGGCCCCGCGGCCACGATGCGGTACTGCAGTTGCTCCGGGGTGGACCACGCGGCATCGCTACTGGGCCAACGGTGTTCCACCGAGGCGCCGAGCAGACTCAACAGGTCGGGTCGGGCGTACGGCGCCAGCGAACGCACCTCGGCCAGCACCTCGGTGAGCGCGGTGGCGAGCGCTTCGTTGGCGGTGCGATAGGCCGCCTCGGCATCGCCGACCGCCTCGATCGCGGCATTGGCGGCCTTGCGTGCGGCCCGCTGCTCCGCCTTGGCCGCCTCGATGGCGCCGCGGGCCAGGTCGAGATCGCGGTCGATGTCGGCGGCACTGGCGCCCAACGCTTCGCGCAGCGTTTCGAGTTTGCGCTGCTGCTCGGTATAGCCCAGTCGGGCAGCCTCGGCCTCTTCGGCGAACGCCTCGGCCAGTGCCCGCGCCTCGTCGTGCCGATCGGCGCCCTCGCGCTCGCGTTCGCGCTCCCGCTCGTGTTCGGCGCGCAGGCGGAGCAGACCCGTACCGGTGTTCTCGAAATGGCGGATCGCGGCGGCCAGCGCGTCGAGTTCGCGTGCCTCGCGCGGGGTTCGGTGCGCCTGGGCGGCGGCGCGCACCTTCTTGTCCAGGGTCGCGACGTCGGCGACGGCCTGGTCGAGTTCGCGCTCGGACTGGGTGGCGGCCTCCACCCGCGACCGCATCAGACCGGCGGCCTCGGACACGGAGCGCAGGGCAGATGTCACCGCCGACGGGCGCGGCAGTGCCTTGGCGCCGGCCGACAGCGTGGCCAATTCGGCAGTGGCGGAACCGTCTTCGTCCCTCGCCGCCTCGTGCTCGGCAGCGGCGGCCTCGATCGCCGCCTCGATCTCGGCGAGCCGGGATTCGCGCCTGCGCGCTCGCGCGGTGGTCCCGATGAACTCGGCTTCGGGCTTGCGGTGGTGGCCGACAAGAACGCCCTGCCGGAAAGTTCCGGCGAGGCCGACCGCGACCTGCGGCGCGGCGGCAGTGGTCAGCGCGCTGAGGGTGGCGCCGGTGACCAGCCCAGTGGCATCGCCGGACACGGATCGGTCTGCGTCCGGGGTCGCCGTGTCATCGGTCGTCGTACGCGGCTGTGCGGACGTGTCGTGGAGGGCGATGGAGGCCAGCACCGCGGCAACGGTCTCGGTAGGCACGGTGAGATCAGCCGAATCGTCTTCGACGACAAGGACATCGGCGAGAGTGCGGCCGGACGGGCGCTGATCGACCGGCAGGGGGAGCAGGAAGTGGTCGGAGTAGATGCCGGCGGGCAGAGTCGGGCCGCAGATCCAGCTGTCGAGGAGACCGCTGGACTGCAGTGCCGCCTCGATACCGGCCGCGTCCTGCGGGGACACCGAGTCGGCGAACCGCACCAGTTGCCACAGCGGCGCACCCGGAAGTCCTTCACGGACACCGGTTCTGGCGGGATGTGCCGGGGGAGCATCGTCACGCTGGGCGGCGATCTGTGCACGCTCGGCGACCAGGGCGTCGCGGCGCTCGGCAGCGGCGGCGGCACGCGAGCGCGCCTCCTGGCGGCGGGTGCGGATCTGCTCCTGCAGCGGCTCGCACCACTCGGCCAAAACCTCGGAGGCGGAGGGAATGTCCTCCACGCCCGCGCCGGCCATGGCAGCGTCGAGCGCTGCGAACAAGCCGACGGTGGTGTCGGATGCCACCTTTCGTGCACGGTCGGGATGCGCGTCCGGGTGGTCACCGTGCGCCCCCGGTTCGGCGACGGCCCCGAAGATCTCGCTGTGCGCGTTCCACCAGGTGCGCAGGGCGGCGGCGGATTCGCTGCGGGCCAGGGCGACCGCGGCTTCGGCGTGGGCGACTTCGGCGGCGGCCGAGTCGCGCAGTTCGATGGCGCGTTCGGCCAGTCGTTCGGAGCGGGTGCGGTCGGCGGCGGCGGTTTCCCACTTGCCCACTGCTTGTCGCACGGCACGGACGTCGGCGTCACGTTCCTCCGCGTGGCCGCGCACCGCCGCGGTGAACTGGTCACCGCGGCCCTCGGCGCTCGGCGGGGTCCATTCGATGCCCGCCTCTTCGGCGGCGGCACGGACCGCGTCTTCGCCGCGGACGAGGGCGGCGGCCGCTGTGCGGACCGCTTCGGTGGCGCGGGAGGCTTCTTCGGCGCGGCGTTGCAGCGTGTGCGAGGCTTCGGCGGCCTTGTCGCGGTGGGCCGCGGCGGAGGTTTCGAGGCGGCGGACAGCGTCGGCCAGGTCGTCGAGTTGCTGTTTGCCCTCGTAAGCGCTGGAGCGCTGGAGGTTCTCGCGGTCGGCGATGGCCTGTTCGTAGGCCTGGTCGGCGTTTTCGGCCCTGGTCTCGGCTTCGGTGCGGTCGGTTTCGCGGCGGGTGCGCAGGGCGGTCGCGGCGAAGAGCGCGGTGGAGGCGTTGGTGACGGCGTCGAGCCGAGTGCGGAGCTGGTCGACGTCCGTTTTCGCCTGTACCGCAAGGTATTTGCGGTACACGTCGACGAATCGGCGGGTGGCGGTGTCGGCTTGGACGAGCCCGTCGAGGGTGCGGCCGACCTCCTCCATATCGCTGAACGAGCGTGCGGCGTCGAGGATCAACTGCTCGTCGAGGGGACGAAGACCGTCGGTGAGTGCCTGGGAGAGGCCGCGCGGGTCGAGGTTCTTGGCGAGCTGGGGCCTGCGCAGGGTGAGGATCAGATTGATCAGCTGGTCGTAGCGCTGCACCCCGAGCCCGAACATGCGCGCGTCGATCGCCGCCCGGTACTCCACGGGCCGGTCCACGATGGCGTCGCTGCCGATCTGCTCGGCCAACTGCTTGCGGGTGAGCGGGCGGTCGTCGGGACCGATGAGGGAGAAGTCGACCCCGGCGCGGCCGTCGGCGACGAAGTACCAGCGGGTCACCTTGTCGGAGGAGCGGGTGGCGCGCATGCCGATGCCGACGGTGACGGTCTCCGGGTCGTCCCAGCTGCCGCGCGCGAACTCCATCCACACGTACGAGTAGGCCGATTCCTGCTTGCGATAGAGCAGATTCGACTTCATGGTGCGTTCTTCACCGGCGAACGGGTTCAGCCTGCGCGGTTCGATCCGCCCGTCCAGCACGAACGGGAACAGCACTTCCAGGGCCTTGGTCTTGCCGGAGCCGTTGGGCCCGCGCAGCACCAGGCGCCCGTCGGCGAAACTGAACTCCTGGTCGCGGTAGTCCCACAGGTTGACGATGCCGGCACGGGTCGGGACGAACCGCACTCCGCCGTGGATGAGTGACATGCTCAGACCCCTCCCTCTCCGGTGCTGCCGTCGGTATCGGCGGCGGTGACGAACAATTCCTCGGTCTTGCGCACGCGCACGGTGACCACCGCGCCGCGATATCTGGCCAGCGCGGGCAGGACCAGCAGCCCGTCCTCGACCGGCCGGATCAGCCGCAGCTTGGTGAGCAGCGCGAGTACCTCGGTGGTGAGCCCGCCGACATCGGCCTGCCACTGGGCGGCGAAGGTCGCGCCGTAGCGGTCGGTGAGTGCGGTGACCGTTGTCCGCACCCAGGTGTGGTCCAGGAACGGGTAGGTGACCGGTTCGCTGGTCTCGTCCTCGTCGTCGACGAAAGCTGTGGTGGCAGTGACGGTTTCGATGTTGTCGGCGAGTGGTGCGAACACGCCGGCCGTCGGGATGGACGCGTCGAGCTGGTCGAGCAGCGCGTCATCGGCGGTGAGCGCGCCGGGCCGCCGGGGGATCGGGTTGTCGATGTCGAGCACCACGTCCGCGATCTCGCCGATCAGCAACAGCGCCACCTGTGCCAGGGTCCCGGTGCCGGGAAAGCGGGTGTCGGACAGCCGACCCGAGGTGTCGATCAACGCGACCCCCTCGGCCCGGCGCTCGACTCGCAAGCCGGTGCAGTACTCGACCTCGCCGATCAGCCGGTCCTGGCCCAGCAGCGTTCGCTCGGCTGGCGACAGCTCGTCGAGATAGACGACCGGGCGCTCCACCAGCGCCCGGCGAACCCGGCGGGCCTGATCCGGCGGTGCCTGTTCGGCGTCCTCGGCCAGCAGACCGCGCACGCTGTGCAGGTGTTGCAGCGCTCGCGGGGGCCGGAACAGCGCGAACACCACCGGCCGGTCGATGTCGTAGAGCGCCTCGCCCGCCTCCGGGTCGCTGGCCCAGCCGCCCGCGTCACCGTCGGCCAGGGTCAGCGCACCCCGCGCGCCCAGCCAGCCGACGGCATCGACGAACGCGTCGCGATCGGCGGCCCGCTCGGTCGACAGGTCGAGGCCCTCGATCCGGCTCGCGTAATCGGCGACGTGCTCGGCCAATTCCGACAAGGTGATCTGGTCGCCGGCCCGGCCGAGCGCGGCGAGCGCCAGCGACAGATAGGCGTAGCGGCGGCGGTCGAAGACGCGATCGTTGACGCTGCGAGCGGGCCGGGCGTCGTCGAGCCGGTCGTGCACCGGGTACAGCCGGGCCGTGGTCTCGGTGACCTCCAAGCGGTAACCGAACAACTCGGCCAGATCCTCGCGCAATTCCGTCGCCCACCGCCGGATCAACGGCAGCGCGATCCGGTCGGGGTACACCCGGGTGACCAGGTGATTGGCCAGCATCACTCGCGCCGCTCGCTGATAACTGTCGAGGGCGAGCGCATCGATCCGCTGTCGCTTCATTGTTTCGCCCCTCGTGCCGACGTCGGTCGTGCCGACCGGAGTCGCACCGAGCGGTGGACGCCGGAATCGAGCGAGTCGATGCGCAGTGTCATCGCGAAACCCCGCGTCGGCTCGACTCGCGTACTTCGAGGCGACGGTTGTTCAGATGGAGCAGCCCGGCCGCGGTGCGGATGACCGTCGACCCATCGCAGGGGCGCACCGTCAACGTGACACCGTTGTCGGAACCTGTTGTGCCGTCGACCTTTCCGCTCACCGGAACCCATGCAGTCGAGGCGGCGTCGATCAGGCGCAACAGCACCTCGGTCTCACGCTGATCGAGCACGCGTTCGTGCACATTGCCCTGGGACAGCGAGGCGGCGGCCGCGGCCCGTTCGCGCTGTGCCGCCAGTTGGGCCTCCCGCAGCCGACGCACGCCAGCGTCGTTGCGTGCGATCCGGGCCGGGGCGCCCGCCGTGGGTGCGCGACCGGTTTCGGCGAGCGTGCGCGAGATCTCCAAAGGCGGTGCTTCCCACCAGGATCGGCTGGTGGGGATCAGCTCCGCGTCGGGATGTTCGAGCGACAGATGGCGCGGCCTGCCCAGCCCGAACACCGCGTCGTAGAGCGCGTGCGCACTGCCCGCGCTGGGGGTGGCGACGAACCATTCGGCCAGGTGACGCAACGCCGATTCCCGGCTGACGCCGCCGCGGCGGGTCTCGGTGACCCGGCGCAACAGCGACAGCACCGCCGCGATCGCGCTCATCGTCGCCTCGCGGAGCCGATCGGCCTCACAGGTTTCCGACGACTCGGTGCCCGCGGCGACGAACCAGGTGCGCAACCCGTCCCAGCGGGAACGCCAATCCGCCTCGCGCTCGGCGAAACTCAGCAACACCCGCTCGTCGCACCCGGCCGCGCGACCGATCAACTGCTCGACCCCGGTCTCCTCGACGTCGCCGATCGCCGCCGCCAGCCGCGGGGCGAACCGAGCCAGATCCATGCTGAACTCGCGCATGTGCGCCAGCAACGCGTCCTTGTGCGCGAGGAAGGATTCCGGCGTGATCTCGGTGGTGCGCACCAGATCGCCCAGTGACAGGTAGAAATGCGCGGCGCGCGCGGCCATGTCGGTGAGCGCGGCGTCGAGCCTGCGCAAGGTGGTGTAGACCCGCTCGGCATCGCCGTCGCGGTTGGCGGCGGAGAGGGTGTGCAGGTCGGCGAGCAGCTCGGGCAGCACCAGCCGCGACAGTGACGCGTCCTCCATCCGGGCCGCGAGCACCCCGGCCACCGCCCGGTAGGCCTGGAACCCGGCCTGCGCGAACTGGTAGACGTAGTGCCGGTTGCGGTACTCGGCCAGGGTGGCCGCGCGGGTGCCGTCGTAGCTGCGTTCGAGCACACCCCAGCGATGCAGCTGCTCGAGCAGGGGACCGATCTCGACCGCGGGCAGTGGGACGCCCGCGGCCGCCTCGGCCCGACCGCCCGCCTCGGCTCTCGCTATCCACTCGGCGACGTCGTCGGCGTGCAACAACACCACGTAGGCGGCACGAGCGCTGTCGAAGGCGCGCAGCACCCGCAGGTAGTCGGCGCGCTTCTCGGCGGTCGCGAACGAGAACAACCGCAGACGCTCGTCCCACAGGGCGGGTACGGCGCTGGGCAGGCCGTCGGCGGAGTCGGTCACCGTAGACAGGTTAGTGGTGGCCTTCCCGTGCTCCGCCGGACCCGTCCCCGATCGGCGTGGCATCGCCGCGCGAGCTCACCCGACATTGAGCGATCGCAGCTGCTCGAGGAACGTTTGGGTGCGATGATCTCCTGGGTATCGTTCGATGATCTCCCTGGCCGCCTCGCCCGCGATCCAGGCCAGCGACGGCAGCGACTTGCGCCCCGCGGAGAACGCCGCGACACCCTCCTCGACCGCGCGCTCGAGATCGCGATCGCGCACGGCCACGACAGCCAGGGTGAGCCGCGCCTCCGAGACCCGCATGGGATTGCGGACCGAACCGTCAGGTCGGGTCGAATCGCTGATCACCTGCTGGGCGTAGCGCTCGGCCAGTCGATCCTGGCCCGCCACCCGGCAGCAGTCCATCGCGTAGAAGTCGAATTTCGTGGCGTCGACGACGAAGTGGTTGTCCAGATCGGCCGGATGACCCATCCGCGACAGGATCGCCCTGCCCTCGTCGAGGGCGGTCTGCACATTGCGGCGATCACCGAGCCGGGCCCAGCCCTTGGCGCGCTGCGCCGCCAACTGCACCCCCACACTCGACGACGTGGTACCCGCCATCGCCTTCTCCGAGACATCGATCGCGCCACGGAAGTTGCCCTGCGTCAACGCGAACCACGCCGACATCTCCGCGGCCCACCCGACGATCTCGGTATTGCCTGCCTCGCGGCCCAGCGAATCGGCGGCCCGGCGGGTGGCTTCGGCGCCACCCCGGCGGCCGAGATCGTAGTCGACGCAACCGACCAGCAACGCGACCCAGCCTGCCAGGACGAGGATTTCCCGATGCTGGCTCAGCGTCAGTCTGCCGTCGAGCAGAGAGGTGATCCGGCGCAGCCACGCGGTCCCCTCGGTGTGCAGTGCGTAGGGGTCGGCGTAGGCGTATTCGCAGCACAGTCTTTCGGCGGTGATCCGCACCGCGTCCAGGGTGGCGCTGTTGACGTCGGACATTCTGAGTCGTCCGATGAACTCCAGTGTGTCCATACCGGTTGCCGATAACAGCTCGTCATCCCGGTTGGGACGGGACTTCGGGAAGAACGCGGCGGGGACGGTGTCGAACGCGGCCGCGATGATCGGCGCGTAGAACTCGTCAGGTCGCGATTCCCCGGATTCCCAGCGGCGCCAGTTGCGCAGCAGGGTACTGTCCGTCGGCAGGTTGTGGGAGGACTTGGCACGCATCGCGCGAACGGCATCGGCTTGCGACCACCCCCTCGCGTCACGTTCCGAGCGCATCCGAACAGCCCAGACGGGTCGATCATCAGTTGCGGTCACGGCGGTAGTATTCCACCAGTTAACGTTCGGCGTCCCGGATAGGGCATGTAGATGTCATCGGATTGACATCTGCTGCCGGAGGCCATGATTGTTCATGATGTAAGCAGGTGCTCGGCTCGACAACCGGATGCCGGCTCTGCAGGAGAGCTTGCAGGGCAACGCAGTACCCCCGCGTGGCGCGCCGCGCGACGCGGGGGGATCGGTACACAACAAGTCCGACAACAGAACAGCGATCCCAATCCAACGGAGGTTCGGGTGGAAGCGTTGATCTATGGATACTTGCGGGACGATCTGGCTGATGGTCAGAGCGACCAATTGGAGGATGCGCTACGCAGCCTCGCGCGGACCGCGGGCATGTGTTTCGCCGCGACGTTCCACGAAGCACCCGCGGGTGACGGTGCGGCGTTCGCCGAACTCACCCAGGAATTGAAGCGGGCCGACGCGCACCACGTGGTGGTGCCGTCACTCGATCACCTTACCGGCCAGACGATTCCGCGTGACCTGCTGATCGCGAAGCTGGCGCACGAGGCGGCCGCTCAAGTGCTGACCCTGGAGCGTTAGCCATGGGATCCGATGCCTGCACCGATCCACCATCTCGGTAGCCGCCGCTCCGGCGGCCAGGCAGGCCACCAGTGCGAGCAATCGCTGGTCGCCGAACACCGGGTACACCTGCCAGTGCAGCAGATACGCGAACAACGAGCTGTCGGCCACCGCCACCGCCACCACGGCGACGACGGCGGGCACGCGCAGCGCGGGCAGCCAGATCAAGATCAGAATGCCTGCCATGACAAGGCGTTCCCGCTCGGTGACGCCGAAATATCCGGGCACACAAGCCAGCAGCACGGCGCTGACGATCAGCCGCTGCCGGACCGCCGTCGCCTTCGCTCCGGCCCAGCCGAGAACGAAGTACCAACAGGCCAGCGGTGACAACGCGATATCGCGTTCGGGATAGAGCCCGAACGAATGCCAGCGCAAGACCAGGGTGAGTCCGAGCAGGCCGAGGGCGAACCAGAACGGTGCCCGCCGCTCCCACCTGTCGATCCGGGGGATCCGGATCAGCAGCGCGCAGGCCACGGTGCAGTACACGAGTACTTCCAGGAACCACAGATGTCCCGCCGTGTCATTGCGGGGGCCGAGAATCTTGTTGAGCAGCACTACGTTCTGCCAGCCGTAATAGCCGGGCTGCCAGGCCATCGTGATCAGGACCCAGAGTGCGGTCGGCACCGCGATCATCGCCACGGCCCGCCCGGTGAGTCGCAGTCGCCGGGCGCGTGGGGCCGAACTCACCGCGAACCGGGCGAAGTTGTAGCCCGCCACGGCGAGCAGCACATGCGCGGCGCCCCAGAGTTCGAACAGCTGGATGTGCGAGCCGAGGATCAGCACGATGCCGATCGCGCGCAATGCCGTCGAGGAGTCGAGGGCCCGGCCGAAGCGGGGGCGGGTGCGCGGCGATCGTCCCAGGTCGGCGATCGAGCGCTGTGGCCAGTCGGTGGGCAGTGTGCCGAGCACACGCTCCAGGCGTGCCGCCACGGTGACGTAACTCAGCGAACTGCCACCCAGGTCCGCGAAACTGTGTGCGGGCGAGATCGTCTCGAGCGGCAGGCCGAGGGCGTCGGCGTAGATCGCGCCGACATCGTCGCCCGGGCTCGCCGGTGTCATCGCGAGCGCGCGCACCGCCGGATAGTCGATTTTGCCGGTGGCCAGCCGAGGCAGTTCGTCGACGACGGTCACGCTGATCGCGGTGGCGGGCAGCCCCGACACCTCGGTGATCAGTCGCGCGGCCGCCACACCGTGCACTCGACGCGAGGTCGCGGACGCTGCCGGGCGGGGGAGTATCGCCGCGATCACCCGACTACCGTCGTCGGTGCAGGCGGCGACGAAACCGGCTACGGCCAGCTCTGATTCGACGCGGCCCAGATCGATGCGCAGACCGAACAGCTTGGCGAAGCGACTGCGCCTGCCGACGACCTGGAACAGCCCGTCGGGGGTGCGCCGGGCCAGATCGCCGGTGCGCAGCGCGTCGACCGTGCGGCCCAGTGCCAGGTCGGCCGAGCAGCGGGCATAGCCGAGCATCACGTTCGGGCCGTGGTAGACGAGTTCCTCGGCGGCGCCGTCGTCGACCGGTGCCAAGGTGAAATGCCCGCCCGGGACCGGGATTCCGATGCAATCGGGGTGCTCGTCCGCCGATTCCGGTGGGAGATACGCCATTCGAGCGGTGGCCTCGGTCTGGCCGTACATCACGAAGAACCGCCAGCCCGCGCTCGCGCCGAGCCGCGCGTAGGTCCGCACCCTGGCCGGTTCGAGCCTGCCGCCCGCCTGGGTCACGTACCGCAGATCAGGCAGGGACATCCGCGCGAACCCGATCCGGTCCAGGAGATCGACGGTGTAGGGCACGGTGGCGAACGAGGTGGCCCGGTGCGCGCGGAACTCGTCCCAGAACTCCGGCTCGAGCACGGAGCGCTCGGTGAGCAGCAGGCTCGCACCGCGCAACAGATGACTGTGGACCACCGACAGGCCGTAGCAGTAGAACAGCGGCAGGGTCGTCGCCGCGCGGTCGTCCGGGCCGATCGCGAGGTACTCGGCGATGGATTCGGCGTTGGCGATCAGATTGTGCGCCGACAGCCGCACCAGCTTCGGCGACCCGGTCGACCCGGAGGTGCTGAGCAACAGCGCCAACTCCGGATGCAGCCGGTGCGCCGACCGCGCGCGATTGGCGATGACGCGACCGCGGTCGATGATCACATCCGGGTCGTAGGTCGCGGCCAGCTCGCCGGTGAGCTCGCCGGTGAGCAACACCGCGCACCCCGCGTCGAGTGCACCGAGGTAGGCGACGAGGGAGTCGAGGTCGTTGCCCGCGGTGAGGGCGACGAGCCGCCGGACCGGTCCCAGCCCGGCCGAGAACTGCGCCACACGGTCGGCGAGCTGGGCGTAGGTCACCGATGTCATGGTGTCGGCGGATGCGGGTCCGGCCGGGTGCAGCACCGCGACGCGGTCGTCGAAACCACGCAGATGGGCGACGATCGGCAGGGTCGGCACGCGCAGAAGTCTAGGCGGCGTGCCGAGGGCGGCCGGGAGGCGCCGGTGCGGCGAACTCCGGGTGAACGAGGACTAGAGGCCGAAGCTGCCCGGCCCGCGTCTGCGCAGGTACTTCTCGAACTCCGCCGCGATGGCGTCGCCGTCGATCTTGGACATGGTCTCGTTGAGGTCGATCGCCGCGTCGCCGCGCTCCTCGAGCGAGCGCACGTACTCGCTGATCTCCTCGTCGCCGAGGGTCATCTCGTTGACCGCGGCTTCCCACTCCTCGGCCTGTTTCGGCAGCTCACCGAGCGGAACCTCGATATCGAGGACGTCTTCGACCCGGTGCAGCAGCGCGATCGTCGCCTTCGGGTTCGGCGGCTGCGACACATAGTGCGGGACTGCCGCCCAGAACGACACCGCGGGCACCCCGGCCTTCACACACTGGTCCTGCAGCACCCCGGTGATCCCGGTCGGACCCTCGTACCTGGTCTGTTCCAGACTGAAACGCTCGGCGGCCTCGGGACTGTAGGCCGAACCGGTCACCGGCACCGGCCGGGTGTGGGGGGTATCGGCCAGCAGCGCGCCGAGGATGACGACCGTCTCCACGCCGAGTTGCTCGATGAACTCGAGCAGGTCGTCGCAGAAACTGCGCCATTTCATGTTCGGTTCGATGCCACGCAGCAACACCACATCGCGGTCGCTACCGGGCGGGGAACACACCGACAGCATCGTCGAGGGCCACTGGATCTCCCTGGTCACCCCGTCGACCTGACGGACTGTCGGCCGGTTCACCTGGTAGTCGTAATAGTCCTCGGAATCGAGTTCGGCCAGCGGCTCGGCATCCCAGATCAACTCCAGATGTTCGATGGCGCCACTGGCGGCATCGCCGGCGTCGTTCCAGCCCTCGAAGGCGGCAACCATGACGGGATTGCGCAAGGTCGGCAGTTCCGTCTCGGGGGTCTCACTGGCATCCACCCGGTCAGCCTAGTGTCTCGTGCGAATTGTTTTGCGGTGACCGACGGTGTTGCGTGTTTCCACCGGGAACAGTGGCGCAGGCCACTCGATTCACCCACAGTGGTCTTGTTCGTCGGGGGCGCCCTCTAGTCTTGAATCATGTCTGCGTCCTTGCCCACCGGGTTCGATACCACGCTCCTCGACACGCTGCGGCGGCGTGTCGTCATCGGCGACGGCGCGATGGGCACGATGTTGCAGGCCGCGGATCTGTCGCTCGACGACTTCCGCGGCCTCGAGGGGTGCAACGAGATCCTCAACGACACCCGCCCGGATGTGCTCGCCGAGATCCACCGCGCCTACTTCGCCGCGGGCGCGGATGCGGTGGAGACCAACACCTTCGGCTGCAACCTGCCCAACCTCGCCGATTACGACATCCAGGACCGGATTCGCGATCTGTCCGAGCGCGGCACCCGCATCGCCCGCGATGTCGCCGACGAGATGGGTCCGTCCGCCGACGGCACCCCGCGCTATGTCCTCGGCTCGATGGGCCCCGGCACGAAGCTGCCGACCCTGGGCCACGCGCCGTTCGTCTCGCTGCGCGACGCCTACACCGAAGCCGCGCTCGGCATGCTCGACGGCGGCGCCGACGCCATCCTCATCGAGACCTGCCAGGACCTGCTCCAGGTCAAGGCGGCGATCACCGGCAGCCGCCGGGCCATGATCGCGGCGGGCCGCCGGATCCCGATCATCACCCATGTCACCGTGGAGACCACCGGCACCATGCTGGTCGGCAGTGAGATCGGCGCGGCGCTGACCGCGCTGGAACCGCTCGGCATCGACATGATCGGGCTGAACTGCGCGACCGGGCCCGCGGAGATGAGCGAGCACCTGCGGCACCTGTCGCGCCACGCGAACATCCCGGTGTCGGTGATGCCGAACGCCGGTCTGCCCGTACTCGGCGCCAACGGCGCCGAGTACCCGCTCACCCCCGAAGAGCTCGCCGTCGCGATGAGCGGGTTCGTGTCCGAGTTCGGGCTCTCGCTGGTCGGTGGCTGCTGTGGCACCACCCCGGAGCACATTCGCCAGGTCGCCGAGGCGGTGCGCGAGGTCGAGAAGACGCTGCCCGCGATCGAAGACCGTCGTCACCCGGAGCACGAGCCCGCCGTCTCGAGCATGTACACCGCGGTGCCGTTCGAGCAGGACGCGTCGATCATGATGATCGGCGAGCGCACCAATGCCAACGGCTCCAAGGCTTTCCGTGACGCGATGCTGGCCGCCGACTGGCAGCGCTGCCTCGAGATCGCCAAGGACCAGACCCGCGACGGCGCGCACATGCTCGACCTGTGCGTCGACTACGTGGGCCGCGACGGTGCCGACGACATGAACGAGCTGGCCTCACGACTGGCCACCGCCTCGACGCTGCCGATCATGCTCGACTCCACCGAAGTGCCGGTGTTGCAGGCAGGTCTGCAGCACCTGGGTGGCCGGTGCGCGGTGAACTCGGTGAACTACGAGGACGGCGCGGGCCCGGACTCGCGGTTCCAGCAGATCATGCGGCTGGTCTCCGAGCACGGTGCCGCCGTCGTCGCGCTGACCATCGACGAAGAGGGTCAGGCTCGCACCGCCGATCACAAGGTCGCGATCGCCGAGCGCCTCATCGACGACATCACCGGCAACTGGGGCCTGGCCGAGTCCGACATCATCATCGACACCCTGACCTTCACCCTCGGCACCGGGCAGGAGGAGTCGCGCAAGGACGGCGAGGAGACGATCAAGGCCATCCGCGAGCTCAAGCGCCGCCGCCCGCAGGTGCAGACCACCCTGGGCCTGTCGAATATCTCCTTCGGTCTGAACCCGGCCGCCCGGCAGGTGCTGAACTCGGTGTTCATGCACGAATGTGTCGAAGCGGGACTGGATTCGGCGATCGTGCACGCGTCGAAGATCCTGCCGATGAGCCGGATCCCCGACGAGCACCAGCAGGTCGCCCTCGACCTGATCTATGACCGCCGCACCGAGGACTACGACCCGCTGCAGAAGCTGATGGCGTTGTTCGAGGGTGTCTCGACGGCCTCGTCGAAGGCCTCGCGCGCCGAGGAAATGGCTCTGCTGCCGTTGTTCGAGCGTCTCGAGCGGCGCATCGTCGACGGCGAACGCAACGGTCTCGGTGACGATCTCGACGAGGCGATGCAGACCGTGCCGCCGCTGCAGATCATCAACGAGACCCTGCTCTCGGGCATGAAGACCGTCGGTGAGCTGTTCGGTTCGGGCCAGATGCAGCTGCCGTTCGTGTTGCAGTCGGCCGAGGTGATGAAAACCGCTGTCGCGCACCTGGAACCGCACATGGAAGCCACCGACGACGCGGGTAAGGGCCGGATCGTGCTGGCCACGGTGAAGGGCGATGTCCACGACATCGGCAAGAACCTGGTCGACATCATCTTGTCCAACAACGGCTACGAGGTGGTGAACCTCGGCATCAAGCAGCCCATCGCGACCATTCTCGACGCCGCGCAGGACAAGAAGGCCGATGTAATCGGCATGTCCGGGCTGCTGGTGAAGTCGACCGTGGTGATGAAGGAGAACCTCGGCGAACTCAACTCCAAGGGTGTCGCCGAACAGTTCCCGGTGCTGCTCGGCGGCGCCGCGCTGACTCGGTCCTACGTGGAGAACGACCTCACCGCGGTCTACGACGGCGACGTGTACTACGCCCGTGACGCCTTCGAGGGTCTGCGGTTGATGGACGAGATCATGACCGTCAAGCGTGGCGGCGGGCTCGACCCGGACAGCCCGGCGGCGGTCGCCGCCAAGGAGAAGGCCGCCGAGCGCAAGGCGCGGCATGAGCGGTCCAAGCGAATCGCGGCCGAGCGCAAGGCCGCCGAGGCGCCGATCGTGGTGCCCGAACGCTCTGATGTGGCCACGGATCTGCCCGTGCCGACGCCGCCGTTCTGGGGCACCCGGGTGATCAAGGGTCTGCCGCTGGCGGAGTATTCGGGTTTGCTCGACGAGCGGGCGCTGTTCCTCGGTCAGTGGGGTCTGCGCGGTCAGCGTGCCGGGGACGGGCCGACCTATGAGGATCTGGTGGAGACCGAGGGCCGGCCGCGGTTGCGCGCCTGGCTCGACCGGCTCGCCACCGAGGGTGTGCTCCAGCACGCGGCCCTGGTCTACGGGTACTTCCCCGCGGTGTCGGAGGGCGATGAGGTCATCGTGTTGACCGAGCCGAATCCTGATGCGCCGGAACGGTATCGGTTCACCTTCCCGCGTCAGCAGCGCGACCGGTTCCTGTGCATCTCCGACTTCATCCGCTCGCGCGAGCAGGCCCGTGCGACCGGGCAGGTCGACGTGTTGCCGTTCCAGCTGGTGACGATGGGTCAGCCGATCGCCGACTTCGCGAACGCGTTGTTCGCCGCCGACAACTACCGCGACTACCTCGAGGTGCACGGAATCGGCGTGCAGCTCACCGAGGCGCTGGCCGAGTACTGGCATCGCCGGGTGCGCGAAGAACTGACCGTCGACGGCAAGTCCGTCGCCGCCGACGATCCCGCCGACATCCAGGACTACTTCAAGCTCGGCTACCGGGGCGCTCGCTACTCCTTCGGTTACGGTGCCTGCCCTGACCTGGAAGATCGTGCCAAGCTGGTCGATCTGCTCGACGCGGGCCGGGTCGGGGTGACGTTGTCGGAGGAACTGCAGTTGCACCCCGAACAGTCGACGGACGCGTTCGTGCTGCTGCATCCGGAGGCGAAATACTTCAACGCCTGAGACACTGCAGGCACAACAAATGCACGCGTCGGCAGATCGGACCGGTCCCGCGGACCGGTCCGATTGCCGTTGCGGCGCATGTGAGTCTGGTCACGATGCGGCGCTGGGTCCATGGACCGGGCTGTCCCGCAACAGGATCGAAGCAGTTCAGCACGTAGGATTTTCGAAAGTTTCATCCCGCTGTGGCGCGGAGGGCGAGACGACTCAGCGGTAAGCAGGAGGGGCACACTATGACATCGGATCGGTTGATCGCGGGACGCTATCGACTCACCGACCCGATCGGCACGGGCGCGATGGGAGTCGTGTGGCGCGCCACCGATGTGCGGTTGCGGCGCACCGTCGCGGTGAAGCAAGTGCTGCTCGCACCCGGTCTCACCGGTACGCAAGCACTCGAAGGAAAGCTGCGCGCGATGCGGGAGGGCCGGATCGCGGCCCGTCTGCACCATCCCAACGCCATCACCGTCTTCGATGTCGCCGAAGAGGACGGCCAGCCGTGGCTGGTCATGGAATACATGAACGCGCCGAGCCTCGCGGTGAAGCTGGCGGGCGGGGTGACGTTGCCGCCGATCGAGGTGGCGGGGATCGGTGCCCAGGCCGCCGCGGCGCTGTCCGCCGCGCACGACGCCGGGATCATGCACCGTGATGTGAAACCGGCCAATCTGCTCGTCGGCGACGACGGCACGGTCAAACTCACCGACTTCGGCATCTCGCACGCGACCGGTGACGTCACCGTCACCGCCACGGGCTTCCTGGCGGGCACCCCCGCCTACCTGGCGCCCGAGATCGCGCGCGGCGACAACCCGAAACCCGCCGCCGACGTATTCGCCCTCGGCTCCACGCTGTACGCCGCCTCCGAAGGCGCTCCGCCGTTCGGTGAGGGCGACAACCCCCTGGCCGTGCTGCACGCCGTCGCGCGCGGTGTGGTGCCCGAGCCGAAGAACGCGGGCCCGCTCGCCCCGGTCCTGATGTGGCTGCTGACCGCGTCGGCCGATGACCGGCCGACGATGGCGCAGGCCCGTGTGGCGCTGGAAGACGTTGCGGCGGGCCGTGTTCCGGCACTGCCCGCCTCGGCTACCAAGATTCTGCCGATGAGCGAGGCGGCCACGACGCAGCTTCGGTCGGCCGGCGCACCCGCGAACGCGGGAGCGACGGCGAAGTCGGGCGCGGCGGCGTTGTTCGGCAGCGGTCTCGCGCGGGCCAAGGCTGCCCGCTCGGCCATCTCGGGTCGAAATTCGACCGGCGCGTCCTCGGGCGCCCCGCAGGCCTCGGACGTGAGCGCAAGTGCGGCGTCGGCCGCGCTCGGCAACGCGGCGGACCGACCGGACGGGGCCGTCGGCCGAGCGGCGGCAGGCGGGGTCGGGCAGGCAGGCGCTGTGCGGCAGGCTGCGGCGGGCGATCCCGGCCTCGTTCGGCCGCGCGACGCCGAGTCCTCGGACGGTGTCGAACGCGCCGGCGCTCAGGCGCAGCTGCGCGCCGAGGCCGCGGCCGGGCCGACGGACGGCTCCGGCCTGCATCCCGCGTTCCCCGCCCCGCCCTCGCGCACCGACCGCGCGAACAACAGCCGCGCGGTGCTGCTGTTGGCCGCGGCCGTCGCCGCCTTCACGGTCATGCTGGTGGTGCTGGTGGTCACCCGCGACCGGGGCGGTGACTCCGATCAGCAGGCGCAGGTCCCGGCATCGCCGGTCACCGTCACGACCGTGGTCGACGGCAAGGTGAGCACGGTCGTCATCGTGCCCGAACAGGAAACGATCACCGTGTCGGCCCCGCCCGAGGCCCTGCCGAGCGGTGCGACGAGCACCGGTGCGACCCCGACCAGCACGTCCGCCAAGCCCACCCCCACCACCGCGAAACCGACCAGCACGACCATCACCACCACGCCGTTCGGACCGCCGACCCCGGACCGGATCAACCAGTTCATCGCCGGGTACTACGGCATGCTGCCCGGCAACATCGGCGGGGCGTGGGCGCAGCTCGCCCCCGGCTACCAGGCACAGACCGGCGGGTTCGGGCAGTACTCGTCGTTCTGGTCGTCGGTGCGGTCGGTGACTGTCGGCTCGATCACCCCCAGCGGGCAGAACCGCGCGGTCGTGACGCTCACCTATCAGCTCGCCAATGGCACCGTGACCTCGGAGAATCGCTGGATCCAGGTCTCCGGCGACGCGGGCAACCTGCAGATCGCGGGATCGGGCGTCTGAGGCGGACCCGTTACCCTGAACGGGGTCCGGCGAGCGCCGGGCACTTCGGCGATGTGTGACGAGAACGAGGCGAGTAACAGGTGAGCGCGCGACCGGCCGCGGTGCTGTGGGACATGGACGGCACGCTGCTCGATTCGGAGAAGCTGTGGGACATCGCGGTTCGCGAACTGGCCCGTGAGCACGGTCGCGAGCTGACCGACGAAGTCCGGCACGCCCTGATCGGTGCCTCCGGTCCGAACGCGCTGCGCATGCTCTTCGACGGTATCGGCCTCGACCCGTCGCCGCAGACGATCGCCGAGGCGGGGGAGTTCCTGGAACGCCGGGTCACCGAGTTGATGCTCGGCCCGATCCCGTGGCGTCCCGGCGCCAAGGACGCGCTGGCGATGGTGCGCGAGGCGGGCATGAAGTCCGCGCTGGTGACCAACACCAAGCGCTCGCTCACCGAATACGGCCTCGACACCCTCGGCCGCGACTTCTTCGACACCTCCGTGTGCGGTGACGAGGTGGCGCACGGCAAGCCCGATCCGGCCATCTACCGCCGCGCCGCGGAACTGCTCGGGGTCGACCCGGGTGACTGTGTCGCGATCGAGGACTCGCCGACCGGTTCGCTCGCGGCACAGGGCGCGGGCTGCGGTCTGATCGTGATTCCGTGCGAGATCGCGGTTCCCGAGGCGCCGGGGCGGGTATTCCGGGAGTCGCTGATCGGTTTGTCGGTCGACGATCTGCGAGTCGCACTCGACGCACGTGTGAATCTTTCGGCAGCGGCGCGTGATAGGGCGTAATAGCCTACCGTGATAGTACCGAAACCCAGGTTGAATCTACGAAAACTGTTGCCGCACAGTTGATTTCGCCCGATTGTGATCTGCCCGGGATATGCCCGATTTGTCGAAACACGGGCGCTCGCCCGAATATTCCCGCAAACTGGGTACATGACGGGCACGCGGGGGCTTGACGAAATCGTCGACATCGCACGGTATCCACTCACCGATCTCGGTGGTTCGGGCAGGCAGGCGGCTATCGACGCCGCCCGCGCCGAGCTGGCCGAGGACGGCTGTACGGTACTGCGCGAGTTCATCCGTCCGCAGCTGCTCGACACGCTGCGCGCCGAGGGGGAGGCGATCGCACCGCACGCCCACTACAAGGTTGAGCGGGTCAACGCCTACAACATTCCCCTCGACGCCGACCTGCCCGCCGACCATCCGGCGCGGATCGTGCTCGACCGCGGTAACGCGTTCGTGGCCCGCGACCGGATCCCGGCCGAGGCGCTGATCCAGCGCCTCTACACCGACCCGGTGTTCCAGCGCTTCGTCGCCGACTGCTTCGAACTCGAGGACCTGCACGAATTCGCCGACCCGCTGGCGGGTTTGTGCCTGAACGTGGTCGAGCCGGGGATGTCGCATCCGTGGCATTTCGACACCAATGAATTCACCGTCAGCATGCTCACGCGCAAGCCCGATGCCGGCGGCGTGTTCGAGTACTGCCCCAATATCCGCGACCCGCACGCCGAGCACCTCGACGACGTGCGCGCCGTGCTCACCGGTGACGGCACCCGGTTCATTCGCGCGCTGGAACTGCGCCCCGGCGATCTGCAGCTGTTCAAGGGCCGCTTCTCCCTGCATCGCGTCACCGAGGTGGCCGGTGCGGGACAACGACATTCGGCGATTTTCGCCTACACGGACCGTCCAGGGGTGATCGGCACGGTCGAACGCACCAGGCAGTTGTTCGGCCGTGTCCTGCCCGACCATGTGGCCGCCGCGGCCGACGCCGTCCGAGGTGACCGACTGCTCGACTGAGAGGAACCGCCCATGTCCGTTCCGTTGCACACCACCGGCAAAGCATCCTTCGACGACATCTACGAAAGTCCCGATCCCCGTGCGTATTTCGCGCGGATGAACGAGCTGGACTACCGGATCCCGGAGCTGGCGAAGCCGCACTTCGCCGAGCAACTGCGCCAGCTGCGGGCCGCTCGGCCGGACCGGATCCCGACGGTGCTCGACCTCGGGTGCTCCTACGGGGTGAACGCGGCACTGCTGCGCAGCGACACCACTGTCGACGAATTGGCCGGGCACTACCGCGATCACGCCGACACCGACAAGATCGGGCTGATCGCCGCCGACCGGGAGCGGTTGCGCGGGGATCTGATGCCCGACGTACGCTTCATCGGGATGGACGCCGCACGCCCGGCGCTGACCTACGCCCACGCCGCCGGACTCCTGCACGACTACGTGCACGCCGACCTCGAGGCCACCGAGCCCACCGAGGCGCAGCGCCGTGTGCTCGCCTCCGCCGATCTGGTGATCTCCACCGGATGCGTCGGCTACATCACCGAGAAAACCCTGTCCAGGGTCGCCCAAGCAGATCCGCGCAAGCGACCGTGGATGGCGCATTTCGTGTTGCGGATGTTCGATTTCGGTCCCATCGCCGAGGAACTGGCCGCGCTCGGCTACCGCAGCGAGCAACGTCCCGGTATGTTCCAGCAGCGGAGGTTCGCCTCGTCGCAGGAACGTGAACAAGTGCTGGATGCGTTGGCGGCCAAGGGAATCGACACCACCGACCACGAAGCCGAAGGCTGGCTCTACGCCAACCTGTTCCTGTCCCGCCCGCATCCCATCGAGACCTGAGGACTTGGATTGAACCAACCCACGTTCGCCGCCGAAGACACGCTGCCCCGGGTACCGCTGCCGAGTCTGGACGACAGTTGCGCGCGGTTCCTGCAGTGGTGTCAGCCCCTGCTCGGCGCCGAAGATTACGCCACCACCGAGGGCGCGGTAGCCGAGCTGCTGCGCCCCGGTGGGGCGGGGCGCGCCCTGCACGCCGCCCTGGCCGACTACGACGCCACCCCCGGCGTCGGGAGCTGGCTCGACGAATTCTGGCCGTCGCGGTATCTGGGCCGTCGGGACCGGATCGCGATCAACGCCAACTTCGTGTTCCTGTTCCGTGACGACACCCCGCTGGCGGCGTCGACCATCGCCGGGCAGACCGAGCGCGCCGCCGCGATCATCGGGGCGGCTGTCGACTACAAGCTGGCGCTGGACGCGGAGAAGATCGCGCCGGCGACCCAGCGCGGGCAGGCCCTGTCGATGTGGCAGAACAAGTACCTGTTCTCCGAGACCCGGATTCCCGGCGAGATCCAGGACAGCGTCCGCAAGCCCTACAGCCCGGAATGGCCCGGCCCCTCGGATGCCCGGCACATCGCGGTCTTCTACCGCGGCAACATCTTCCGGATGGACGTCGTCGGACCCGACGGCGCGCCGTACGCGTTCGACGACGTGGTCGACGGGCTGCGCGCGGTCATCAAGGGCGGCACCAAGCCCGCCGCGACCGACACCTCGGTCGGCCATCTCACCACGAAAGCTCGTGCGGCATGGGCGCGGAGCCGGGAAGTACTGCGCTCCGAGCCCGCCAATGTCGAGGCCTTCGACGCGGTGGAGACGGCGCTGTTCTCGGTGTGCCTGGAAGACTTCGCCCCGCGCGACGAACTGCACGCCTGCGATCAGCTGCTCCACGGTGACAGCGGCAACCGCTACTTCGACAAGTCGGTGTCGTTCATCGTCTTCGCCGACGGTCAAGCCGGCATCAATATCGAGCACTGCGGACTCGACGGCACCACCGTGCTGTCGTTCGTCGACGCGCTGCTCGAGCGGACCGCCCAGGATCACGCGGCGACCAGCGGCGCGCAGTCGCAGGGGCTGCCCTCGGTGGAACCGATCGAGTTCGTGCTCGACTCCGCCGCCCGCGCCGACATCGCCGCGGCGGGCGCCGACTTCGCCCGCTTCGCCGCCGACACGGCCACCTCGCTGGTGTCGTTCGACGACTTCGGCACCGGCGAGGCCAAGAAGCTGGGCATCTCACCCGATGCCTTCGCTCAGCTCAGCTACCAGCTCGCCCACCGGCGCAGCAAGGGGCTCACCGGCGCCACCTACGAATCCATCGCCACCCGGCAGTTCCGCAACGGCCGCACCGAGGCCATGCGCGTGGTGACCCCGGAGATGGTGGCGTTCGTCGACGCGATGGTCTCCGACGACGCCGACCCCGAGACCAAGCTGGCCGCGGCGCGCACCGCAGCGTCCGCCCACGTCGCGCGGGCCAAGGAATGCCAAGCCGGGCAGGCGCCCGAGCAGCACCTGTGGGAACTGGAGTGGATCCAGCGCCGCCGCGGCGAACAGCTCGGCGTCGCCGAGGAGCGGATCGCGCTGTTCGACAGCCCCGGCTGGACGACCATGCGCGACGACTACCTCTCGACCAGCTCGGCCCCGTCGAAGTACATCCGCTACTTCGGTTTCGGCTCGACCAGCCCGCGCTGCATCGGCATCGCCTACGTGCTGCTGCCGGATCGGTGGAACATCTACCTGGCCACCCCCAAATCGGTGTCCGACCAGATGTACGCCTTCGCCGACCACCTGCGCACCGCCGTAGCCGACCTGCGCGAATTGCTCGCTCAACCGGCGTGATCGTTTCCCGGCGTGCCGCACCGCGCGGTGCGCCGGGAAAACCGCTGGGCCGGGTATGAAACAATCTCTACTCGTGAAGAACTTCGAATCCCTGTTCGCCGAGCTGACCGAGCGTGCCCAGACCCGTCCCGAGGGCTCTGGCACCGTGGCCGCGCTGGACGCAGGCGTTCATTTCCAGGGCAAGAAGGTCCTGGAGGAGGCAGGCGAGATCTGGCTGGCCGCCGAGCACGAGAGCGATGAAGCGCTCGCCGAGGAGATCTCCCAGCTGCTGTACTGGCTCCAGGTGATGATGCTGGGTCGCGGGCTGAAGCTCGAGGACGTGTACCGACATCTGTGACGGCTGATCCGTCCCGATCGACACGTTCCACTTCCCCGAAAGGACCCCATTCCCATGTTGCGCGTCGCAGTTCCCAACAAGGGTTCGCTGTCGGAAGCCGCCGTCTCGTTCCTGAGCGAGGCCGGTTACCGCAAACGCACCGACTCCCGCGAGTTGACCGTTCTCGACCTCGCGAATCAGGTCGAGTTCTTCTTCCTGCGCCCCAAGGACATCGCCATCTATGTCGGCTCCGGTGAGCTCGACCTCGGCATCACCGGCCGCGACCTGGCGCTGGACTCCGGTTCCCCGGTCAGCGAGCGGCTCTCGCTCGGCTTCGGCCGCTCCAGCTTCCGCTACGCGGCCCCCGCGGGCGAGGACTGGAAGGTCGAGGATCTGGCGGGCAAGCGCATCGCCACCTCCTACCCCAACCTGGTCCGCGCCGACCTCGCCCGCTTCGGCATCGAAGCCGAGGTGATCCGCCTCGACGGCGCGGTCGAGATCTCGATCCAGCTCGGTGTCGCCGACGCCATCGCCGACGTCGTCGGTTCCGGGCGCACCCTGCGTCAGCACAACCTGGTCGCGTTCGGCGAGTCCCTGTGCGACTCCGAAGGCGTTCTCATCGAACGCACCGGGTCCGACCGCGACGACCGCGCCCGCAACCAGCTCATCAACCGCATCCAGGGCGTCGTCTTCGCCCAGCAGTACCTGATGCTCGACTACGACTGCCCCAAGTCGCTGTTCGACCAGGCCGTCGCCATCACCCCTGGCCTCGAGTCGCCGACCGTTTCGCCCCTCACCGACCCCGACTGGGTCGCCGTGCGTGCGCTCGTTCCGCGCAAGCAGGGCAACGAACTGATGGACCAGCTGGCCGACCTCGGCGCCAAGGCCATCCTCGCCACCGACATCCGCTCCTGCCGAGCCTTCTGAGCCTTCAGAGGTGAAGGGCGGGCCCCTCCAGGGCCCGCCCTTTTCTGCGTCGCGATCGGGGCCGCGTACCTATTCGCCGTAGCGGTCGTATGCTTCGAACTCGCCGAAACCGTCGTGCAGCCAGCCCAGGTCACGCCAGGTGCCCGAGCCGTCGAGCGGGCCCTCGTAGACGATCTCCAGATAGCTGCCGGGGTGATGATCGTCGAGTCGCAGACGCCGGCCCCGGCTGAACAGGAACAGCGACACGCTGATGTCGGGTCGTCCGTCGATGTACTTCATCCCGAGAACTCCCTCCCACGCCACCTGGAGGGTCGGCCCAGTGGGTGCAGGGCTTCGGATGAAGCACGCGAACCCATCCGGTGTCATCCCGCTGGAGTCGACGATGGTGACCTGCTGGCCGAGATGCGCGGCAAAGGACGCAGCGAGGAGATCGATGGTCGAGTCTCCTCCGCCGGAGGGGGAATCGTGCTCTTGGCCGCTGTCGGTCGTCACTGCCAGTTGTTTCCTTCCCAGCTCGCCCGGTCGGGAAATACCACTTCGTCGATATCGTCCCGGAGGCGGATCTCGACGTAGTCCGGGTCGTTCGCCCAATTCTTGTCCGCGTTGACAGGTCGCTTCCGAATCCCGGGACGCCCGTCGATCAAACCATAGGCGGTGACGACCGAGCTCTTGTTGCCCGCTTCCGTGATCACCACCGAACCCAAACTGTTCGTCGTATCCCGCTGGCCCGCACGGAAGTAGATGTCGACCTGGCGGGTATAGGGCTCACCGGTTATATGGTTCGTTCCGTGGTAGGTCCCGCTGAAGATCCGATCCGGGTTGTTGAGGATGGATGCCTGAACCTCGCGGCTGACCATGTGCTTGTCCCAGGCGTGCCCGGGTCGGCCGCCCTCGTACGGGGCAGGCGCGTCGGAGAGCTCGTCGGGCGTGACCTGTCTACGGAAATTCTCGAACCGTTCGCACGCGGCCGGTGTCAGCCCGAGTGGGTCGACGAACCGGAGCGGGTTGGTGGTGTAGGCGTAGGGATTGGGTGCTGGGGCCAGACCCAGCGGGTCCGCTGTGAGGTATTGGCCGGTGTCCGGGTTGTAGTACCGGAACATGTTGTAGTGCAACCCGGTTTCGGGGTCGTGGATCTGTCCGGGAAAGCGCAGCGGTGAGCTCGCCTTTCCGCGCCAGGTGGTTCGGCCCCAGAGGTCGGCACCCGCGGTGGCCGCGGGGTGAGCGGTGCCGGGATCGATCAGTTCGGTCGGGGCGCCGACCAGGTCGGTGATGATCGCGTAGAACTCGCGGTCGATCGCGGCCCCGTCGGTCGACTGCGTGAGTGGGGCGTGCGAACCGGGCTGATAGTGCCAGCGAGTGGTAGCGGCGCGGGTGGCCTGCTCGATGAGATGTACACCGTCCCACACGTAGTCGACGCGTTCGAGGACGGCACCGCCGGTCGTCAGCTGCTGTTTGGTGGTGCGGCGGCCGAGGGCGTCGTAGGTGTAGTGCCACCACTGATGGTCAGGGGTCCACACGTCGGTGAGCTGGTCGAAAGCGTTGTATCGGTAGTGCCAGACATCGGGTTTGCGAGAAAGCCGGACGGTGGTCTTGCGAATCAGGCGTCCGGCGGGGTCGTAGTGGAACCGCGTTCGGCCGTCGCGGACGAGGAGGTTGTCGCGATATTCGCGCCGGTCGTCGTCGGCAGGTGGGGTACGCGACGCAGACGCCGGCGAAGTCCCGGCCGCAGGAGTGGACGAGCTGACGATATTGCTGAGTGCGTCGTAGGCATAGCGTTCGGTGGGGGCGCCGTCGGTGGACACAGTGGTGATTCGGCCGACCGCGTCGAGGCTGTAGTCGCGGTGGACGAGGTCGGTCTGTGCACGGGCGATGGTGTGGGTGGTGAGGTAGCCGTCCGGGCGATAGGTGAATTCGTCGCGGCGGAGCCGGTGCGGTGCGGGCCTGGTGGTCGAGCCCGAATCGAGCGAAACCGCCTGCGCCGGAAACGCGGTAACCTCCTGGTCGGCCAACTGGCCGAGGCCGGAGTGTCCGCGGGTTATCGCCAGTTCGCCGATCCGCCAGCTGGTCAGGCGCCCCAGGGGGTCGTAGCCGAAGGTGATGTCGTGGCCGTCGGCACTGAGACGGTCCATGCGACCGACGAAATCGTGGTGCCACCTCGACACCGCGCCCGAGGGCGTGGTTCGGCGGGTCCGATGACCGCGGTCATCGTGTTCGAACAGCATCGGCGGTTGATCGTCGAGTCGCTGCGAGGCGAGACTTCCCGCTGCATCGTAGGCGAATTCGAGTGCGTGGGTGGCGGTCGCACCGACCCCGTTGACGGCGGACAGGACACGTCCCGCGGGATCGTGGGTGTAGCGGATCCAGTCGTCGTCGGTGGTGATCTCGGTGACGCGGCCGAGAAGGTCGTGGCGGAAATGGCGAGTCGTGCCGGTGGCGGCAGTGATCGCGGCGAGTCGTCCGGCACGGTCGAGGGTGTATCGGGTGGTCGCCTCGTTGTAGTCGGTTTCCGCGACAAGTCTTCCGGCGCTGTCGTATTCGTAGGTCCAGCGTTGGCCGATCGGGTTGTGAACGGCGATCAGGCGGCGTTCGGTGTCCCAGGTGTACCGGGTGATCGAGCCGTCGGGATCGATACGGGAGTGCAGGAGATCGAAAGTCCCGTAGGAGAATCGGGTGAGGCCACCGACGCGGTCGGTATGTGTGAGTGTGTTGCCTTCGCCGTCATAGGTCCACGTTTCGCCGTGGCCGTCGGGATCTGTTCTGCGGAGCAGATTTCCGGTGGGAGTCCAGTCGTAGCGGGTCACCGCACCGAGGGAATCGGTGATCTGGGTAGGTCGACCGGCGGCGTCGCGCCGGAAGCGGGTTACCGCGCCGTCCGGTTCGGTGACCTGGGCGACGAGACCGGCGGCGTCCACCTCGATGGTGGTTCGGGCGCCGTTGGGTTCGACAACGGTGGCCAGCGCGCCATTCGGGTGGTAGGTGAATTCGGTGCGATCGTCGTCGGTGGCGCCGACGATGGCAGTGAGGTCGCCGGTGGCCGACCATTCCTGGCGCGAGATCGAACCGTCGGGGGAGGTGATCGTGGTGGGACGGTTGCGCCAGAGATAGTCGATCTCGGTGGAATATCCGTCGGGTCGAATGATTGTCGTCGGGTCACCCGCGCCGTTGTATCGGTATCGGGTGGTTGCTCCATCCGGTCCGGTGATGGTCAGCGGCCTGCGGTCGGCGTTGTAATCGATGTGAGTATGGCCGCCGGCGGGGTCGACGAGATCGCGCAGTTGCAGTTCGCGGTCGAAACCGTGGGAAGTGGTGGCGCCGAGCGAATCGGTGACGGCGGTGAGGCGGCCGGCGCCGTCAGGAAGCTGCCGATAGATGTAGTCGCAGTTCAGCATTCCCGCGGTGCCGCGCTGGAAGACGACTCGACCGAACTCATCGTAGGAATTGACCATCTGATTGCCGTTGGAGTCGGTCCACGACGTCATCCGGTGTTCGGCGTCGTAGGTGTAGCGGGTCGTGCTCCCACGGCGTCGGTGACGGCGATCAGATCCGCGTCTGCGTAGGTGAATTCCAGTACCGGCGTAGCGAACTCGCCCAGATCGGGATCGTCCGAGATCAGCGCGAGTCCGGTGATCCGCGTACGGTCCGAGTCGATGCGGACCCGATATCCGCCCGAGTGTGTGACCTCGACCGGTACCCCGTCGGCGTCGTAGTGGAAACGAAGACGGTTGTGGTGCCGGTCGGTGATGGCCGAGATCGCGTAGTTGCCATGTCGAGCTTCGAGACCGTCGTGTCCCGGTTCCGGTGCGAAGTGCCAGATCACCTCTCGCCGCTGATCCCACACGCGATAGCCGCCGGTGTCGGTGCGGGTCAACGACCACTGTTGCCCTTCGGTGAGCGGCTGTGTCGCGACGCCGACCTCGGAGTGTGGGTAGGCGAGCATCATCGCGTTCTCGCCGATGAAGGTGACACCGGCGTCCTCGACGACGATCCGCGCGTCCAATGTGCTGGACCAAGACGGGCCGAACCAGCGACCGAACCGGTAGTTCGAATGGTGTGCCCGCCGCAGCGTCATCGGCAGGACAGCAGGTAGATCGAGATCTGTTTCAGGAAGCAGGAACTCGCCGGTGCCGATGTCGACGGGGTCTTCGGAACAGGTCTTCTGGTCCGGTGTTCGATCGGATTCCGCACCGGACTCCCGCGCGTGCTCGTGCGCGTTGCGATCGGCATCGGCGCGATCCTGCGCCGTCCGGCGGTCAGGATCCGCGTCGCGGTCCGTTTCGTGATCACGGTCGGGGGTGCGATCTCTGGGGGAGTCGCGGTCGGTGTGCGTGTCGGAATCGCGGTCAGGGGTGCGGTCACGGGGAGTGGCCGGATCGTTCGGCCCTCGGTCGGGCGTGCGGTCGGTGTGTTCGGTCGGATCACGGTCGGGCGTGCGATCTTTCGGCGCCGGTTCCTGCTCGGGGGAGCGTCCGTCAGCGCGGTCGCGGGGTTTGTCCGGGTCGTGGTCCGGTCCTCGGCCGTCGGAATCGGGGTGCGCACGGGACGGCGATTCGGCATCTGCGCGTGTTGGCGTGTGCCCTGGTGTCGACCTGGTCGGAGAATCCGGGTGGGGTCCGGCGGTCAATGGCGAATGCCCGTTCGCGCGTCCGGCCGGGTCGGGCGCTGTGCCTGCACGCGGAGAGTCGGGCGTCTTGTGGGGTTCGGTGCCTGGATCGTGGTGTGGCCGTTGTGGTGTCGAATCGACGCGGGGTGATTGCGGCGTATGGGACGGCCCGGCCGGGGTCGCGCCGGGATGGGTGCGCGCTGGGTGTGCGTCGGGAGTCGGTCGGGGTGCGGGGCCGTTGTCGGGGTTGGTGCTGTGGCCGGGTTGCCAGCCTGCGGCAGGCGGCGTGGGGCTCGAGGTCTGTGGCGTCGGATCCGTGCGCACCGTCGGTCGGGAGTCGACGTCGGACGGGGCGTCGTTCGTGTGCGGCGCTCGATCAGCGGTCGGGTTCACCCGGTTGTCCGACGCCGAGCCGTCCTCGCGGGATGTTCGGTCGGGATCGGTGTGCTGAGTCGGTGCGGTGTCCTGATCCCTGTGCGAGGTCGTGTCGGGATCCGCTTGCGAGCGGGGCGAGTCCCCGTGCGTTGTCGCGGGTGAATCCGGATTCGTGTGGTTAGTCGACGTTGGGTCGGTGCGTTGGGTCGGTGTGTGGTCGGTCTGTTGAGTCGGCGTTGGATCCGTGTGTTGAGTCGGGGTGCGATCGGTGTGCTGATCGGGCGTCGGATCGGTGCGCTGCGTCGGTGTGTGGTCGGTTTGTTGGGTGGGGGTCGGGTCGGTGCGTTGGGTTGATGTGTGGTCGGTCTGTTGGGTGGGTGTTTGATCCGCGCGTTGGGAGGGCGTCGAGTCGGGGGTCGATGTGCCTGCCGCTTCCGGGCGCGGTTCCGGTCGACTCGTTTGCGGGTCGGCGTCGGGAGTGCGGTCCGGCGCCTGAGTGGGTTCGGGCTGTCGGGTCGGTTCGGGATCGGGTGTGCTGCTGGTGGGTTCGGTAGTGGGTGACGGCTGGTCGCGGTCGGTCCGGGCCGGCGGTTCGGAGTGCCGCGGTTCGGAGTGTTCCGGTGTCGGCGAGTAACCGTCTCCGGTGTCCTCGGTGCGCTGGGTCGGTGCTTCTCGTTGCGGTGCCCCTTCGACCGGACGTCCTTCCGGTGCCGGCCCCCGATCGGACGTCGGAAGGCCGGCGCCTTGCCGTTGGTCGGTCTGGCCCGCCGGGTCGTTCTGCCGGGTCGGGGCGCTTTCGTCGGCCGGGTTCTGACGGGGCGCGCTCGGGTTGTGCGGGCTCGGACCGGAACCGCCGTCGGGAAGTCGTCGGCCCGCATTGGTGACCTTCTTCAAGGCATTGATGGCGACTTTCGCACTACCCCCACCACCGGTGGCGGCGGTGAGCAGGGCATCGCCGGTGAGCGCACCGACGAACTCGAACGGGTTGGCCCTGGCATCCTTCAGGATCGCGTCGACGGTCGCGCCGGGATCCGCCACGGCGACAACGAGTCCGGTGCCGAGATTGGACAACCCTTCGACGTAGTCAGCCGGGTGGGTGATGTTGTAGATGTCGGTCGGGTTCACCTGGCGCACGAACTGCACGAGCCCGGTCAGGCTGGTCAGCAAGCCGGCGTAGAAATTCAGCGCTCCGTGCTCGAGCACACCACCGAGATCGGAGATATTGGCGATCCATCGTTCGCTGAAAGGGGGTTCCTTCGGTGCCTTCTCGGTGGCCGCTGCCAACGCACCGTCCGCGATCGACGCTCCGTTGTCGCGCTGAATTCGAGCGCCACGCAGGATCTCTCGCGCTTCGTTGCGCAGGGATGTCCAGGTGTCGACCAGCGGATTCTGCGCTTGCTGCTCGCCGGTCAGCGAGTTCCACCAGTTCTTCTGCCGGACTTCCTCGGCGTGGGCGGCCTTCCATCGTTCGATGGCGTTGCCCGCCTTGTCCTGTGCGGTTTTGACCTCGTTCTGCCACGCCTCCATCGCGTCGGCCGCCGCGGTCATGGCATCGCCGCCGTCGAACCAGAGTTTCGGCTGTTTGTCGTAGACCTCGTTGAACGCGTCCGCGCCCTTGCCGGTCCAATCGGCAGCGTCGATCTTCTGCAGCGCCTGACCGGTCGACTCGATCGCCGCGGCCATCTTCTTCAATGTCTCCGCGGTGGAACCGATTTCAGATGGTTCGCCCAGGATCAGTTCTTTGGGGTCATCGGTCTGCCCGAGTTCTTCCTCTTCGACATCGCCGCCGGTCGCGGAGGCGATGTTGTCGCCCAGATCGTCGAGTGCGTCGTCGACGCTGTCCAGTCCGACATACCCGGCCGCGTCGCCGACCACGTCGAGGCCGTCGTCGATGACCTGCCCCGCACCCTCGACGAGATCCTCGACACCGTCCTCGATCGCGCTTCCGACTTTGTCGATGAAATCGCCGAGTCCCACGGACTATTGCCCTCCTTGCTGCTCTTTCATGATGTCGGCTGCCTGTTGGGCGGCACCGGTGTTCCAGCCGGGCGATTCACCGGTGACGAGGCCGCTCACCGGGCTGACATTCGCCAGCGCCTGCGGACCGACCGTCTCGACCACCTTCATGTTGTTCTGAATGGTCTGGTTGGCGTCCTGAAACGACTTCGTGCTGTAGTCCGCGTTGCGGATGTGGTTGAAGGAGTTGTCGGCGAAGGTATCGCCCCAGGAACGCTTGGTGATCTCCTCGTCGGAAAGATGCGGGTTGCCTGCCAGGTGCGTCCACATCTTCTTGAGTGTGCCCTCGGCCTTGGAATCCATTTCGTCGTACCGGCCCGCGGCCAAACCGAGTGTCCGGGCGATCGAGTTGCCCCCTTGGACCAGTGCGCGCACACCCCAGGACCACCGTTCGGTGAACTCCTCGAAGGTCTTCTGCACCGTGTGTTTGCCTGCTTCGAGGGTCGAGAGCGTCAGCAGCGCGAAGCCTCGGCCCATATTGCCCGTCTCGCCGATCCCCAATTCCGACAGCTGACCGATGGTGTCCTCGATACCTTTCGCGGCCTGCTGCAGCACCGCGGGATCGATCTCGAGCTTCGTCATCGCACAACCCTCCCCATTCGTCGACTATCCGGCGACATCCGGCGGAAACGCCATCGGCGCCGAACCCACGATGTCGACCGCGATTCCGGCGGGTTCGGTGCGGGAGTCGACGTATTCCTGTAGTCGACGGCCGAACAGCCAGTGGTGGCGGTATTCCTGGTTCGCGTCGATGCCGTCGTCCTGCAGACGACCGCGAGTCACCATGAATCGGGCGTACTCCTCGATGCTGGTGAAGGCGCACAACCAGTCGACGCCGCCTACCTGAGAGAAGAAGACGCGATCATCTGCGGTCAAGGGAACGAGGAGCGCGGCCTGTCGGAACGCGGCGAGCAGGGCCGCCGGCTGCCCGAATCCCGCATAGAACGCGGCGATTTCAGCGCGTAGCCGGTCGCGGCCGTCGCCGTCGGACATCATGTCAACCTCCCCCGCTGTGCCGCAATCGCTTTCATCCGCGACAGACATCCTACGGGCATGATTCTGTCATCGGAAAGCCACGGAAGTCGGGGCAGCTGTACGCCGACTGTTTACTTCGCGGAGAAGCTTTCGAGCGCCTCGCGGATGAAGCACAGGGGGCACACCGGGTCGAACGGAGGCGTCGGCGCGCCGCCGATCACGGGCTGGGCCACGGCAGGCCCTTCGATCGAGTCGGCCGAGGCGATGGTGGGACAACCTGCCATCGCCAGCGTGATCGCTGCGGTGGCAACAACTGTGGACAAAGCGCGGATCATTTCTTCTCCTCGGATGCCGGGTTCTATGGTCGTTGTCGACTGGATCGTGCGGGGATATGGGCCAGTCGGGTGGATGTTCGCGTTCTTCATCTTCTTCGGGGCGCCGGTGTGGTTGGGGTGTCTCGGCGCGGGCTGGTGGATCGCGAAGGGGCTCGTCGTCGACGCGCGATTCCTGTCTGCCTCCCGCGTTCGACAGGGATTGGTGGTGGTCGCGCTCTGGGCGCACCTGCTGAGTCTGACGTTGTTCTGCTGGTTCCTGGCCGATGGCGGCGACAGTGCCGCATGGCAATCCCCGGTGTCGAAGATTCTCGGGGTCGACAGCGAGGGCAGTGCGGCGCCCGAGTGGCTCGAGCAGATGAGCGAGATCGGTCTGGTATCGATGCCTGCCGCCGCGCTGTCCATGCTCGCGGCATGGGCCGCGTACATGGGCAGACCGCTACTGCGCGCTCGGCCACGACCGCCGTCGCCGAACCCGCCGAGCGTAAACTGGACGGCAGATTTGTCCGGACAATCAGTGATCGGGGCGAACATGTCGAACAAGAACGAGCACGAGGAAAAGATCGAGAAGGAGCAGGTGGAGCGCGAAGAAGAGCGCCGTCGCCTGCAAGAAGAAGAGGAACGCCGCCTGCAGTAGGCCGCCTGCCCCTCTTTCATCATGCAACCGATTATGCGGTCAGCGGCGAGATCCGCTCAGGCTGAACACAATCGGTGTGCCTTCGCGATTCCGTTGCTACCTTGCGTTTTCTCGATGAGGAACAGCAAGGAGTCACCGTGTCGCAGACAGGGCCCGAGCCGCGGCCGGGCAGCGCATTCAGCTGGAACGAAGACTGGTTGGCGACCGTCGTCGGGCTCGTCCTGATCGGCCTGGTGCTGGTCGGAGCGATCCCGGATTGGCTGGTGCCGTGATGGGGGAGACCAGGACCACGTCGGAAACCGCGGCGTTGCAGGCGAATTCGCGGCCCGCGGTGCGCGACATCGTGGCCGGGATCCTGCTGGTGCTAGCGCTGGGCGCGTTGACCCGGTTCTTCGACACTCATGTTCCGCAGTGGGCCGCGGAGACACCCTTCAAGCGGGTCGCGAAGACGGTCGAGTATCCGGTGTACGCGATCGCGATCGGGTTGATCGGCAATGTGGTGCTGAGCAAGATCGGCCTGCGGGACCGGCTGTCGGCGGGGTTCCGGACCGAGTTCTTCATCAAGACCGGGGTGGTGCTGCTCGGCGCCTCGATCAATCTGAAGATCCTGGTCACGGCGGCCGCTCCGTCGATCGTGCAGGCGCTGGCGTTGATCACCATCGTCTTCGGGTTCACCTGGTGGCTGGGCGGGGTGCTCGGTCTCGACGACAAGTTGCGGGCGCTGCTGTCGTCGGCGGTATCGATCTGCGGGGTGAGCGCGGCCATCGCGGCCGCGGGTGCGGTGCAGGCGCGACGCGAGCAGATCGCCTACGCGGCGTCGCTGGTGATCATCTTCGCGTTGCCCTCGATCTTCCTGTTGCCCTGGCTCGCTGACGTTTTCGGGCTCTCCGATGCGGTGGCAGGCGCGTGGATCGGTGGCAATATCGACACCACCGCCGCGGTGGCTGCCGCGGGTGCGCTGGCGGGTGAGCAGTCGTTGCAGATCGCGACGATCGTCAAGACCACGCAGAACGCGCTCATCGGTCTCGTAGCGATCGCTCTCACCGCCTGGTTCGCGTTCCGCGTGGATCGCACCGAGGGCGCCGCCCGTCCGAGCATCGGCGAATTCTGGGCCAGGTTCCCGAAATTCGTGCTCGGATTCATCGCCGCCTCGATCATCGGCACGCTGTATCTGCAGTCGGTCGACAAGTTGACGGGCGCCGCGCACATCGCCGTCATCAACGACCTGCGGACCTGGTTCCTGATCCTGGCCTTCGTCTCCATCGGCCTGGAGTTCTCGCTGCGCGGGTTGCGCGAAGCCGGCTGGCGGCCGATCGTGGTCTTCGGATCGGCGGCGGTCGTGAATCTCGCTGTGGGCCTGGGTCTTTCGGTGCTGCTGTTCCGCGACTTCGCGGTCTGAGTACCTGCCGCGGGCAGCCTCAGGAATCAGCCCGGCTGCTCGCGGTCGCCTCGGCCTTGATCTGTTCGAACTGCGCGCCCATCCGCGCGGCCAGGGCGGTCGCGGCCGAGAGCGGACGGACCATCACCATCAATTCGTCGATCTTGCCGTTCTCATCGAGGTGGACGAAATCGCACCCGGTGAGTTGCTTGCCGTCCACGGTGGCCTCGAACACCAGGGCGTGATCGCGCCCCTCGCCGATCTCGCGCACATAGCGGAAGTCTTCGAAGACGCGGATCACCGCGCGCAAGATGGCCGCGGTGATGGCCTTGCCGGGGTAGGGCTGGAAGGCGACGGGGCTGGTGAAGACCACATTCTCGGCCAGCAATGCCTCGATGGCCGCTTCGTCGCGCGCCTCGACCGCGGTGCGGAAAGGATGCATCGGTCAGCTCCTCTCATATTCAACGAGTTGCATAGGGTGTTCGCAGCCTAGCCCGGACAACCGCGCCGATGTGCCGATGCGGGCAGTTCAGTCGTCACACGTCTTCGGGGAGACGTTCGGTCACCAGGTCGGCAGGGACCGGGGCCTGGACCGGCCACCCCGGGTACGGCGGCGGTGTGCCGCCGTATTCGGGGCACAGGGGTTTGAAGTCGCAGAACTTGCACATCGAATTGCGTGTGGGCGGGAAGTCCCCGGTTCGGCCCGCGTCGATGATGGCTTGCCAGAGCGCGGTGAGGATGCGCTGAAAGCGGTCCAGTTCCTCGCGCTCGGGTGTGTAGGTGAGAATGTTCTTGTCGGCCAGATAGATCAGGCGCAGCTGGGCCGGGACGATGTCGCGGGTGCGCAGGATCATCAGCGCGTAGAACTTGAGCTGGAACAGCGCTCGCGCCTCGTGCAGGGGGCCGGGGGAGCGACCGGTCTTGTAGTCGACAACGCGCAGCAGGCCGTTGGGCGCCACGTCGATTCGGTCGACGAAACCGCGCAGCGGAATATCGCCGTCGAGGTCGACCTCGACCCGTTCCTCCAGCGCGTGTGGCTCGAATCGGCGCGGGTCCTCGAGCTCGTAGTAGCTCGCGACCAGCTTGCGCACCTCGTCGAACAGCGCCTCCGGGCCACCCTCGGCGACCAGTTCGTCCACCCCGTCGCGCTCCGCGCGCACACGCTCCCACGCCCCCGGTACCAACTCGGCGGCCCGTGCCGGCTGACGCTCGGCCGCGGGCAATCCGAACAGATCCTCCAGCACCGCGTGCACCACGGTCCCGCGCACCGCCGCTCGCGACGGCGGTTCGGGCACCCGATCGATCGCCCGCAACCGGTACTTCAGCGGACACTGCTTGAAATCGCTTGCCCGCGAAGGAGACAACGCCGGACGCGACCGATGTACCGGCGCGTCGGCGGTGTCGTCGGTCAGGGGTACGGACAAGGGCACTGACATGTTTCGCAGGTTAACCGCACACACCGACACGATCGCGCGGCCGCCGCGAAATAGCTGACCCGTCGATCGCGTGGATCGCCGCGCCTGGCAGGCTGACAGGTCCATTCGAAGAACGGGAGATCAATGACGGCCAGACGAACCGGTCCATTCGCTATCGGGGACCGCGTGCAGCTGACCGACGGTAAGGGACGCCTCTTCACCGTGGTGCTCGAGGAGGGTAAGGAATTCCATACCCATCGCGGCGGCATCAAGCACGACGACCTCATCGGCAACGACGAGGGCACCGTGGTGAAGTCGGTCAACGGCACCCCGTATCTGGCCCTTCGCCCGCTGCTCACCGACTATGTGCTGTCGATGCCGCGTGGCGCCGCGGTGATCTACCCCAAGGACGCCGCCCAGATCGTGCACGAGGGCGATGTGTTCCCGGGCGCGCGGGTACTGGAAGCCGGCGCCGGTTCGGGTGCGCTGACCTGTTCGCTGCTGCGCGCGGTCGGGCCCGAGGGCGAGGTGATCTCCTACGAGATCCGCGACGACCACGCCGAGCACGCCGTTCGCAATGTGGAGACCTTCTTCGGCGAGCGGCCGGCGAACTGGTCGATCACGATCGCCGACGTGGCGCAGTACGAGGGCCCGCAGGTCGATCGCGTCGTGCTCGACATGCTGGCGCCGTGGGACGCGTTGCCCGCGGTGTCGAAGGCGCTGGTTCCCGGTGGGGTGCTGGTGGTGTACGTCGCCACCGTCACCCAGCTGTCCAAGGTGGTCGAGGCGCTGCGTGAGCAGGAATGCTGGACCGAACCGCGCTCGTGGGAGTCGATGGTGCGTGGCTGGCACGTCGTCGGTCTGGCCGTGCGCCCGGAGCATCGCATGCAGGGCCATACCGCGTTCCTGGTGAGCGCGCGGCGGCTGGCCGAGGGCACCGTCACGCCCAAGCCGCAGCGCCGTCCGTCCAAGGGCTGATCACGCACGGGTGAGCAGGCGGGCGGCGAGCAACGCCGCCGCCGCGCCTGCGAACCAGATTGCACCGTCCACGGTGAGGCCCCATCGGGTGGCTTGCAGGATCGCGATCCCGGCGGCGATCCCGGCAAGCACGGTGGCGGCCGAGCGGACGCCGCGCACCGCCGCGACCGGCCCGTCCCACCAGCGCAGCGGTGTGTTCTCGAGGCCACGCAGGCCGAGGAACAGCAGGACGGTGAGCGCGGTGGTCGCGGTGAGCTGTACCGCCGTGAGCAGCCAGAACCCGGACTCGGTGGGTGCGGTGCGGTCGGCGCCCGCCAGATGACTGAGCACCAGCACGGTGAGCAGGGCGGGCATGTGCCACAGATACAGCGTCATGGCGCCGGTGTTGCCGATGACGGTCAACCACCAGACCCGCGGGCGGGCGGCGAGACGACGCAGCCAGGGCGCCACGGCGACGGCGGCGCAGCACAGCATCACCGCGTGCCCGGCCAGCAGCAGCGAGGGCGGCGCCAGGTTCGACAGCCGTTGGCCCGGCACGGTGACCATGCTCACCTCGTAGGGGCCGATCAGGACCAAGAGCACGTCGACGGCGAGAACCACACCGGCCAGCACCGCCGCGGTCCACCGGTGCAGCAGACCACGCAGGTACCCGATCCCGAGCACCGCGGGCACCAGCCAGACGAACATGTTCAGGTAGCCGAGCTCCATCGGCCCGCGGCTGAACCGCACCGCGTCGACGATCGCCGTGCCGGCCACGATCACCGCGACCGCGGCGAACATCCGGCGACCGCTGGTGATCCGCGCCGCGAGCAGCGGCACGAACGTCAGCACCGCCAGGTACGTGCCGAGAAACCACAGCAGCTGCACGCTCGTCACCGCGAGCGGACGATGCCACCCCGGCGCGAGCACCAGATCGGCCACCACCAGCAGCGCCACCGAGGCGGCCACGAAGTAGCCGAGCGGTCGGACCAGCCGCTGGGTGCGCCGGAAAAGCCAAGCGCCCCACGATGTCCCGGGCCCGATGCTGCGCGCACCCGCGGCCACGCCCGCGAAGAAGAACAGCGGAAGCACCTGCAGAACCCAGGTGAGCGGGCGCAGCATCGCCAGATCGGCGAGCACATTGCCGAAACGCACCTCGGTGCCCGACACCGTCACGGTCAGCATCAGGCAGTGACCGGCGACGACCACCACCAGCGACGAGATCCGCAGCAGATCCAGAAACCGGTCACGATCGGCCGGGGTGTTCGCGGCGACCACCGCGACACTGGGAACAACGCTCATGCCGGAGACCATCGCAGAATTCGCGCCATGGGCACAGCGCGGAACTACCCCGGTCGCTGAGTGGAACTACGCGGTGTGGACCGCTGGTCGCGCCGGTGGTCGGCGACCATCGATCCAGCCCGGGTGATCTTGTGGCCTACGTGCGGTGCACAGCGACCGCACGGCCGGGGTGGTACCGGCGGACCATCCGGGCCGTGCCGATCGGTCAGGCGGGCGTGCAGGGGGCCTGGGCGAAGCCGAGCAGCAGGCAGCCGCTGGCGTCGGAGAGCTTCCACGTGCCGCCCTCCTGCTGCCAGGTGACCGGGAACGCGGGCGCCGTGCCGTGCGGCGAGGTGATCGTCACATCGGCGGTGGCGGTGTCACCACTGGTCGCGACGTTGTCGACGGCGAAGGTCAGGGTGTAGCCGGCGAGCATGCCGTTCATCTGATCGATGTTGGACTTGTGCGCGTCGCCGTTGACGATCAGTTTCGCCTTGTCGTCGGTGGATACCCCGGGATCGGCGAACTTGATCAGCGTCGCCTTCAGGGAATCAGCGGTGGGGGCAGCGGCGTTGTCACCCGAAGGTGCCGGAGTTGCCGAAACGCTGGACGGAGCGGCCGCGATACTGGTACTGCTCGTGGTGGCATTCGTCGAGGAATCGTCGGAATCGCCGCAACCGGTCAGTCCGACGGTGACGGCGAGCGCCGCAGCGGCGGCGGCGACGGTGACACGGATCGTGCGGGGAGGAAGGAGCATGGACAGCAACCTTTCGACTCGTTGGGCGAGTGCCCCGTACGGGGTGTTAGGGGAGCCTAACAGGTGCAAATGTGTGGTTGATGTCGTACCGACCGTACAAGATGTGATCACGACGAAACCATGTCGGAAAGCGAGAACGGACCGCGCCCGGTAGCGTTGATAGACCGGGACTGGGAGGAGCAGCATCATGAGCCCCAACGAGAATTCGGATTCGGCGGCCTGGCGAGAGCTCGAGGCGGTACGCGCCGAGTCGGCTGCTCTTCGCAGGCAACTCGCCGATTCGCCGGATCGCGCACGCGAATTGGAAG
This sequence comes from Nocardia sp. NPDC127606, assembly GCF_042671725.1. Taxonomy (NCBI): domain Bacteria; kingdom Bacillati; phylum Actinomycetota; class Actinomycetes; order Mycobacteriales; family Nocardiaceae; genus Nocardia; species Nocardia sp. NPDC127606. The sequence continues at coordinate 592,381 of NZ_JBHXWQ010000001.1, forward strand.
CCAGGATCGATTCGCTGACCATCCGCAACGGCAAGTTGATGGACACGCTCAAAGAAGCGCGCCAACAGCTGATCGCGTTGCGCGAGGAAGTCGATCGCCTCGGCCAACCGCCGAGCGGGTACGGCATCGTCATCCACGCCTACGAGGATCAGACGGTCGACGTCTTCACCTCCGGTCGCAAGATGCGCCTCACCTGCTCGCCCAACATCGACGCCGACGCACTGGAATACGGCCAGACCGTGCGCCTCAACGAGGCACTCACCGTCGTCGAGGCCGGAAATTTCGACGCCATCGGCGAAATCGGCACGCTGCGTGAGATTCTCGACGACGGCAGGCGCGCCCTCGTGGTCGGTCACGCCGACGAAGAGCGGGTGGTATGGCTGTCGGGTCCGCTGTCCAAGATCGCCGAATACGACGACATGGCAGACCCCGATTCGCCGATTCGCAAACTGCGCCCGGGTGATTCGCTGCTGGTCGACACCAAGGCGGGCTTCGCGTTCGAGCGCGTTCCCAAGGCCGAGGTCGAAGACCTTGTGCTGGAAGAGGTTCCCGACGTCGACTACACCGACATCGGTGGCCTCGGCCGTCAGATCGAGCAGATCCGCGACGCGGTGGAACTGCCGTTCCTGCACAAGGATCTGTTCCGTGAGTACGCGCTCCGCCCGCCCAAGGGCGTGCTGCTCTACGGTCCGCCCGGCTGCGGTAAGACGCTGATCGCCAAGGCGGTGGCCAACTCCCTCGCCAAGAAGATCGCCGAATCGCGTGGTCAGGATGCCAAGGAAGCCAAGTCGTTCTTCCTCAACATCAAGGGCCCCGAGCTGCTCAACAAGTTCGTCGGCGAGACCGAGCGCCACATTCGGATCATCTTCCAGCGCGCACGCGAGAAGGCTTCCGAGGGCACCCCGGTGATCGTGTTCTTCGACGAGATGGACTCGATCTTCCGCACCCGTGGTTCCGGCGTCTCCTCCGATGTGGAGACCACCGTTGTGCCGCAGCTGCTTTCGGAGATCGACGGTGTGGAGGGCCTCGAGAACGTCATCGTGATCGGTGCCTCCAACCGTGAGGACATGATCGACCCCGCGATCCTGCGGCCGGGCCGTCTCGATGTGAAGATCAAGATCGAGCGCCCCGACGCGGAGTCGGCGCAGGACATCTTCTCGAAGTACCTCACCGAGACGCTGCCGCTGCACGAGAGCGATCTGCGCGAGTTCGACGGCGACAAGCAGGCGTGCGTCGAGGCGATGATCGAGAAGGTCGTCGAGCGGATGTACGCCGAGAGCGACGACAACCGGTTCCTGGAGGTCACCTACGCCAACGGTGACAAGGAAGTCCTGTACTTCAAGGACTTCAACTCCGGCGCGATGATCCAGAACATCGTGGACCGGGCGAAGAAGTACGCGATCAAGTCGGTGCTCGACACGGGTAACCCGGGTCTGCGGATCCAGCACCTGTTCGACTCGATCGTCGACGAGTTCGCCGAGAACGAAGATCTGCCCAACACCACCAATCCCGATGACTGGGCACGGATCTCGGGCAAGAAGGGCGAGCGGATCGTCTACATCCGCACGCTCGTCACGGGCAAGAACGCCTCGGCCAGCCGGGCGATCGACACCGAGTCCAACACCGGTCAGTACCTGTAGTCACGATCTGCGAAGGCCGCGTCCCGGTGGGGCGCGGCCTTCGCGTTTCTGTTCACTTTTTTTCACCGAAACGCTGCGCGGTGGCAAGTGAATAGGGCACGCTTCACTTGTTCGTTTCACCTGATGAGGACTTACGAGGAGCGTTGTCATGGCCGGTTCCGCCGCTGAATTGCTGACCGAGATCATCCTGCAGACCATCCAGAACCTGTTCAGTTCGATCAGCGCCGGCTGATCGAACCAGCCCTGCTGCGACGAGGGCCGCGTCTCCCGAAACGGGAGGCGCGGCCCTCGTCGTCGATCAGCCCGTGGTTGATCAGCCCTGTGTGGTGGTCACGGCGTTGAAGACCACATCGGCCACCGGGGTGCCGTCGGCGCCGCCACCCGCAACGCCGGCGTTGGCGATGTTGGTCAGGGCGTCGAGGCCCTCGGTGATGGTGCCGAAGGGGGTGTAGTTCGGGGGCAGCTGGGTGTCGCGGTAGACCAGGAAGAACTGGCTGCCGTTGGTGCCGGGGCCCGCGTTGGCCATCGCCACGGTGCCCGCCGGGTAGACCGCGCCCGCGAGGTTCTCGTCGGTGAACTTGTAGCCGGGGCCGCCCATGCCGGTGGCGGTGGGGTCGCCGCACTGGAGCACGAAGATGCCCTGGGTGGTGAGCCGGTGGCAGCGGGTGTGGTCGAAGTAGCCCTCGCCCGCCAGGAAAGCGAACGAGTTCACCGTGCGCGGGGCCGCGGCGGCGTCGAGCGCGATCGTGACTGTCCCGCAGGTGGTTTCGAGGGTGGCGGTGTGGCTCGCCGCGGTGTCGATGGTGATCGCGGGCTCGGTGGGCCACTGCTTGCCGTTGGGCTGGCCCGCGACGGCGGGTGTGCAGCCGGGGATCACTGCCTGACGCATCGGTGCGGTCTGCGCGGCGGGGGCGAGTGCCACCAGGGCGGCCGCGGCGATGCCGACGCCGACGAGCGCGCGAATGAAGGGTCGGTCCTGCGAAATGCTGGTCACCTTGGCGGGATCTCCTCGAGAGCGGGTGCTGCCGGACGATGTACCGCGCATCCTGCCAGCCGCACCCGTCCGCGTGGGGAGAGACCACCGGATCCGGTCCGCTCGTCGTGTGATCGACACAGAATTCCGTGCATTCGGGGCTAGCGAGCCCGCAAACGCCACAGCGTGGTCGTCTCGGCGGTGCGCGCCGCGGCGAGCGGGTCGTCGCGATCGGTCGCGCGGGGGTGACGTGGACGTGTGGTGAGCTTGCCGAGCACGTAGAGACCCGAGTCGTCGAGCAGGCGCGGAATGTGGTCGGCCGGGCGCAGGCCGAGTAGTTCGGCGAGGTCGGACAGCACCAGCCAGCCCTCTCCGTGGGGGGTGAGGTGTGCGCGCAGGTCGCGGGCGAACTCGGTGAGCATCGACTGGTCCTGGTCGTAGACACCACGTTCCAGGTCCGAGGTCGGCACGCCGGGCAGCCAGGGCGGATTGCACACCACGAGATCGGCGCGGCCGGGTGGGTACAGGGCGGGTCCGGTCACGGCGATCATCCGGCCGAAGCCGAGCCGTTCGGCGTTGTCCTTGGCGCACCGCAACGCCCGCGGGTTGATGTCGGTGGCGACGATCTCGGGGACGCCGCGGGTGGCGAGCAGCGCGGCCAGCACGCCCGTGCCGGTGCCGAGATCGAACGCGGTGCGGATCTCGGGATCCAGCGGCGCGTCGGCGACGAGATCGACGTATTCACTTCGGGTGGGGGAGAACACGCCGTAGCCGGGGTACACGCGCGCTCCGAGCGCGGGTACTTCGACACCCTGCTGCTGCCAGCGATAGGCACTCACCACACCGAGCAGTTCGGTGAAGGTGACCACGCGTTCGGCGTTCGCCGGACCGTACGCCGCCTCGCACGCCGCCGCCACATCGGGAGCCCGGCGCAGCTCGAGCTCGTAGCCCTTGCCCAGCCGGATCAGGAGACTGCCGAGAATGCCCGCCCGCGTACGTCTTCGGATTCGCTCGTGCTCGTAGAGCGCGCCGAGATCACCGGTGGCGGGCTTCTTCGCCGGCTTGCGATCGGCGCGTCGGCCCAGCGCCTGTAACAGTTGGCGACCATTGTTGTAATCGCCCTGCCACAGCAGCGCCTCACCGGCCCTGATGCGGCGAAACGCGTGATCGGCCGAGAGCCGGTCATCGGCGGTGGAGACGGTGCGCGGTGCGGGCGCGCCGTTCTCCGAATGCCAGACGGCGGAGTGTTGACTGTGGTCTTCGGTCCAGGCGATGGTGGACACGGGCTGCTCCCGGTGATCGACGGTACTGGTGACTCGAATACGCCGACGCCGGACGCGACGGCCGATTCTCGGTCGGTCGCTACGGCGTCGGAATGCGCGCGACCGCGTCGCCGAGTGCCATGTCGAGCGTCACCACTGCTGCCTTTCCGGGGGAGGGGTCCCTCATTCTGCCGTATCGGCCCAGGCTGACGTCATCTAGGGCGCGGTTACAGGCCGATCGTGCTAAATTCTGACCATGCGGCCAGAAAACAAGCCGGATGGACAACAGCGCTCGTTCATCGAGGAAGCGCGACGGCGCCAGATCATCGCGGCCACCGTCGAAGTGATCTCCGAGGTCGGGTACGGCAACGCGTCGCTGGCCCGGATCGCCGAGCACGCCGGTATCTCCAAGGGCGTGATCTCCTACCATTTCGACGGCAAAGACGAGCTGATGTCACAGGTCGTGACGCAGCTGTTCGTCTCCGGTGCCGAGTTCATGTCGCCGATCCTCACCGCCGCGATCGCCGACGGCTACCGCGCCGTCCTGCACGCCTACCTGTCGTCGAATCTGCAATTCATCGACGACAACAAGAGCTACGTCGCCGCCGTCGGCGACATCGTGCTCAACCTGCGCGGCCCGGACGGTTCGCTGCGATTCGACACCCCCGACGGTGACCGGGAGATCATCGCGCCGCTGGTCTCGGCGCTGGCCGAGGGGCAGCGCGCCGGCGAGTTCGGCGATTTCGACCCGACCGTGCTGGCGCGTCTGATCCGGGACTCGATCGACGGAATCGCGAACCGGGCGGTGCGGGAAACCGATTTCGATGTGCGCCACTACCGCACGCATCTCATCGAGATGTACGACGCGGTGACGAGGAAGGACGACGACCGATGACAACGACGACGGAATCAACCCAACCCGATGCGACACGGGAGGTTCCGCCGTTCGCGGTGCTCGGCGTCGGCGCGATCGCGCTGGTGGCCGCGGTCGGACTGTTCGCCGTGCTCGGGCAGTACGGCTTCTTCGGCGACGAGTTGTACTTCCTCGCGGCGGGCGGGCACCACCTGGCGGTCAGCTACGCCGACCAGGGCCCGCTACTGCCGCTGATCGCTCGCCTGATGGATTCGGTCGCACCCGGTTCGCTGGTGGCGCTGCGACTTCCGGCCCTGCTGATCACGGTGGCCGGCATCGTGCTCGCCGCGGCGATCGCGCGGGAATTCGGCGGCGGACGCGGCGCGCAGCTGATCAGCGCGCTCGCCTACGCGACGTCACCGTTCCTGTTCGTGCAGGGCAGCCAGCTCTCCACCAATGCGATCGACGGACCGCTGTGGGTGCTCATCACCTGGCTGCTCGTGCGCTGGGTCCGGACTCGCGCCGATGTGCTGCTGATCATGGCCGGGGTCGTCACCGCGATCGACATGCAGGTCAAATGGCTCATCCCGTTCTTCTGGATCTGCGTCGGAATCAGCGTGCTCGTCTACGGACCCCGTGAGCTGTTGCGCAGGCCCGCGCTGTGGATCGGCGCCGCGATCACCGCGGTCGCGATGGTGCCCAGCCTGCTGTGGCAGTCGGCGAACGGATGGCCGCAGCTCGCGATGGGCGGTGTGGTCAGTGCCGAGCAGGAGATGATCGGCGGGCGGTTGATCTTCGTGCCGGTCGCGCTGCTCGCGGCGGGACTGCTCGGCGCGATCCTGCTGGTCTACGGCACGATCCGGTTGTTCCGCGCGGAATCGCTTCGCCCCTACCGGTTCTTCGGGCTGGTGGTCGTGCTGCTCGTGGTCGCGTTCGTGGCGACCGGCGGACGGCCCTACTACGCCGTCGGCATCTATCCGGTCGCGATGGCGGCCGGGGCGATCGGGTTGGTCGAGGCGAAGGCCACCTGGCAGCGGATCGCCGCGGTTCCGGTGATCGCGCTGTCGGTCGCGCTCGCCGCGTGGTCGCTGCCCTGGCAGCCGGAGTCCTCGATCCCGCCGAGCACCGGTGGCGCGGACCTGCTGCTGCACGGCAAGTTCGGCTGGTCCGACCTGGCCGCGTCGACCGACCTCGCGTACCGCACCCTGTCACCTGCTGAGCGCGCCAACGCGGTGATCGTCGCCGAATCCTATTGGCAGGCAGGGGCTCTCGACACCTATCGGCAGCAGTACGGCTGGCCCGCGGTGTACAGCCCGAGTCGTGGGTACGGCTATCTCGGCATTCCACCGGATTCGGCGACCACGGTGGTCTATGTCGGGGCGCAATACGAGGAGTTGCGCGCGCACTTCGCAGCGGTGACGCCGATCGGCCGGGCCGACGCCCGGCTGGGCTACGAGGGCGCCACCCGTGATGTGACGATCTGGCGCTGCGAACAGCCGGCGCGGCCGTGGTCGCAGATGTGGACCGACCTGCGTGCGATGTAGCGCGACCGCGCACAGCCGTACGTCAGGATCTGCGGATGCGCCGGTAGGTCGGGGTGGCGGTGGCCGCGGCGGCGAGTTCGGCGGCGAGCCAGGCGATATCGGTGTCGCCGAGGGCGCCCAGCGTCAGACGCAGATGGTCGCTGGGCGGCCGCTCGCCCGCTTCGAACGGGCCGCCCGGCGCGGCCTTGATACCCGCGGCGGCGAGGCTGATCATCGCGGCGTTCTCGTCGGAGACCGGGAGCCAGAGATTGATGCCGTCGCCCGCGGCCACGACGACATCGTGGCGGGCCAGCGCGCGGCGCAGAACGGTGGCGCGCCTACGGTATTCGAGGCGCGCGCCCGCGACGGTGGCTCGGGCCCCGGCGTCGTGGAGCATTGTCAGCAGCACGCGCTGCAGTAGTCGGCTGGACCACCCCGGCCCGAGCATCCGGCGTTCGACCACCGGATCCAGCAGTGCCGCGGGCCCACCCGCGACGGCCAGCCGCAGATCGGCGCCGTGGGACTTGGAGTAGGAGCGGATGTAGACACCGCGATCGGGGAAGCGCGCGGCCAGGGAGCGCAGCGGGGTGGTCGCGATGCCCGCGGAGTGGTCGTCCTCGATGATCAGCGCCGGGTGCGAGCCCAGTATCGCGGCCAGTTCGCGGACTCTGGCCGCGCCGAGGGAGGCGCCGGTCGGGTTGTTGGCGCGCGGCTGCAGGATCACCACGCGCGGTGCGGGTCCGTCGAACGCGCGCGCGAATTCCTCGGGCCGGAAACCGGATTCGTCGAGGCGGACGGCGACCGGGCGCGCGCCGAGGCGGGCCAGCAGGTCGAGGAACGGCGGGAAACACGGATCCTCGACGATCACCGGGTCGCCGAAGCGCACGTGGGCGGCGAGGAGCCGGTCCACCGCGTCCAGAGCGCCGTCGAGGACGGTCAGCCGTTCGCACGGCCACGGCCAGTCGGCGCGCAGCGCCTCGGCGAGCGCGGGCAGCACCGCCTCGCCGAGATAGTGGGCCGAGAGATCGCCCGGCGCGGTATCGCGCGAGAGCGCGTGCAGTGCGGCGGCCAGGTCGGGCAGCAGCGCCGGATCGGGGGTGCCGTGCGACAGGTCGACGCGAAAGGCGTTGTCGGAGTGCGAGTGCAGGCGCTGATACCGGCCGATCGGAGCCTCGGGTCTCTCCCCGACGAAGGTGCCCGCCCGTCCGCGCGCGGTGATCGCGCCGGTCGCGGCCAGCGCGCGCCAGGCCTGGCTGACGGTGGCGGGGGAGACCCGGAGTTCGCGGGCCACCTCGCGCACGGTGGGCAGCCGGGTGCCGGGAGCGAGTGCGCCCGAGCGGATGCGGCGACCGATCGCGGCGGCGATCCCGGCGGCGGTTCGTTCGTCGAGGTCCCCGGCGAAGTCCGCGGGCAGTGCGGTCGGCGAGGCTTCGGTCATTGACTCATTCTGCGGGGTCGTGCGCGGCCGATCCGGGGTGCACCGCCAGGGTTTACGGCACCGAAACTGTTTCCGCACTCTTGTAACACAACAGAATCAGTTGTAGGTGCAGTATAACAAAGCATGGGAATCGTCAGAGCGGCGCTCGTCCAGACCACCTGGACCGGTGACAAAGAATCAATGACCGAGGCGCACGAGGACTACGCACGGGAGGCGGCGGCGCAGGGTGCGCAGGTGATCTGCTTCCAGGAGTTGTTCTATGGCCCGTATTTCTGCCAGCTACAGGACACCAAGTTCTACGAGTACGCCGAATCGGTACCGGGCCCGACGACCGAACGGTTCGCCGCTCTGGCCGCCGAGCTGAACATGGTGATGGTGTTGCCGGTGTACGAGCGCGAGATGGACGGGCTGCTCTACAACACGGCGGCGGTGATCGACGCCGACGGCTCCTACCTCGGCAAATACCGCAAACACCACATCCCGCAGGTGACCGGCTTCTGGGAGAAGTTCTACTTCCGGCCGGGCAATCTCGGCTGGCCGGTATTCGATACCGCGGTCGGCAAAGTCGGCGTCTATATCTGTTACGACCGCCATTTCCCGGAGGGCTGGCGGGCGCTGGGCCTCGCGGGCGCGGAAATCGTGTTCAATCCGTCGGCGACGTCGAGGGGGCTTTCCAGCTATTTGTGGAAACTCGAGCAGCCGGCCTCGGCGGTGGCCAACGAGTATTACGTCGGTGCGATCAACCGGGTCGGTATCGAGAGCGAATACGGCGACGACGACTTCTACGGTACGAGCTATTTCGTCGACCCCGAGGGGAAGTTCGTCGGTGAGGTCGCCTCCGACACTTCGCCGGAATTGGTTGTTCGTGATCTCGATATGGATCTGATCAAGATCGTGCGCGAGAGATGGGCGTTCTATCGCGACCGTCGCCCGGAGGCCTACGGACCGTTGGTGAACCCCTGATGCGCACCTTCATCCACGGCGGGACGGTGGTGAGCGCCACCGGGTCCCAGCTGCTCGACGTGCTGATCGACGACGAGACGATCGTCGCTGTCCTGCAACCGGGTTCGACCGCGCTCGGCGCCGATCTGGCCGCCGACGCCGAGACGGTGATCGACGCGACCGGCAAGTACGTGATCCCCGGCGGTGTCGACGGGCACACGCACATGCAGCTGCCGTTCGGCGGCACCGAGGCCAGCGACACCTTCGAAACCGGGACCAGGGCCGCGGCCTGGGGCGGCACCACCACCATCGTCGACTTCGCGGTGCAGAAACCGGGCCAGCGGGTGCAGGACACCCTCGCCGAATGGCACGGCAAGGCCTCCGGACTGTGCGCGATCGACTACGGGTTCCATCAGATCATCGGCGACGTCAACGACGAATCCCTCAAAGGGATGAGCGAACTCGTCAGCGAAGGCGTCACCAGCTTCAAACTGTTCATGGCCTACCCGGGCGTCTTCTACTCCGACGACGGCCAGATCCTGCGCGCCATGCAGTCCGCGGGAGACCTGGGCGCGCTGATGATGATGCACGCGGAGAACGGCATCGCCATCGACGTCCTCGTCGAACAGTCTCTCGCCCGCGGTGACACTTCGCCCTACTTCCACGGCACCAGCCGTCCGTGGCAGATGGAAGAGGAGGCCACCCATCGCGCGATCATGCTGGCGCAGTTGACCGGTGCCCCGCTGTACGTGGTGCACGTCTCGGCGAAACAGGCGATGCAGCAGATCGTGACAGCGCGGGACAACGGGCAGAACGTGTTCGCCGAGACCTGTCCGCAGTACCTGTACCTCTCGCTCGAAGAACAGCTGGGCGCACCGGGTTTCGAGGGCGCCAAGTGGGTCTGCTCGACACCGCTGCGCTCGCGCGCCGAGGGCCATCAGGACGAGCTGTGGCGCTTCATCCGCACCGGTGACGTCACCGCGGTGAGCACCGACCACTGCCCGTTCTGCATGAAGGACCAGAAAGAGCTCGGCGTGGGCGATTTCAGCAAGATCCCGAACGGGATCGGCGGAGTCGAGCACCGGATGGATCTGCTGTTCCAGGGCGTCAAGGACGGGCGGATCTCGCTCGAACGGTGGGTGGAGGTCTGCTGCACCACGCCGGCCCGGATGTTCGGCATGTACCCGCGTAAGGGCGTGATCAGCCCGGGCGCCGACGCCGACATCGTGATCTATGACCCCGACGGGCACACCAGCATCGGTCTCGGCAAGACCCATCACATGAACATGGATCACTCCGCGTGGGAGGGCTTCGAGATCGACGGTCATGTCGACACGGTCCTGTCGCGCGGCCGGGTGATCGTCGACGACGGCGCTTACCACGGGCGCGCCGGGCACGGCCGGTTCATCCGGCGCGGCCTGTCACAGAACCTTCTGTAGAAACCAACTGTCGAAACGGAGAGTGCCGATGGACATCGGAGTCGTCCTGCAGTGCACGCCACCCTCGTCGCGGGTGATCGAACTGGCCAGAGTGGCCGAAACCCACGGGTTCTCGCACGTGTGGACCTTCGACTCGCACCTGCTCTGGCAGGAGCCCTATGTGATCTACAGCCAGATCCTGGCCGCGACCCGGAAGGTGACCGTGGGGCCCATGGTCACCAACCCGGCCACCCGGGACCAGACGGTGACCGCGTCCGTGTTCGCCACGCTCAACGAGATGTTCGGCAACCGCACGATCTGCGGCATCGGGCGGGGTGACTCGGCGGTCCGCACAGTCGGGGACAAGCCGACGACGTTGGCCACCCTGCGCGAATCGGTCGAGGTGATCAGGGAACTGGGCAACGGTCGCAGCGCCCGGGTCGGTGACATCGAGGTGCGGTTCCCGTGGGCCGCCGATTCGCGGCTCGAGGTGTGGGTGGCCGGATACGGGCCCAAGGCCCTCGAGCTCACCGGACAGGTCGCCGACGGGTTCATCCTGCAACTCGCCGACCCCGACATCACCGCATGGACCATCGGCAAGGTGCGTGCGTCGGCGGAGGCGGCGGGCCGAGATCCGCTGTCGGTGAAGATCTGTGTCGCCGCGCCCGCCTACGTCACCGATGGATCGCAGGCCGGGTTGGAACACGCCCGGGACCAGTGTCGCTGGTTCGGCGGCATGGTCGGCAACCACGTCGCCGACATCGTCGCGAAATACGGTACGGGCGGCGATGTTCCGGCGGCGCTGACCGACTACATCGCCGGTAGGCAGGGCTACGACTACAACCAGCACGGGCGCGCGGGCAACACGCACGCCGATTTCGTGCCCGACGAGATCGTGGACCGGTTCTGCCTGATCGGGACCCCCGACGAGCAGCTGGCCCGGTTGTGGGAGCTCGAGCAGCTCGGCGTCGCCCAGTTCGCGGTGTATCTGCAGCACGATGCCAAAACGGCCACGCTCGAGGCCTATGGCGAGCAGGTGTTGCCGCGGCTGAATCGGCAGGTCACCGCGATCCGAGCGGCCGGTCTGTCATGATCGCCGGGCAGCGGCGGGTGGGAGAGCGCCGGTGACCACGGTGACCATCGATCCGGCGACAGCTGTTGTCCCGCAGAAGATCCGAGCCTCCACACCCGGTCGGACCCGGGTGCTGCGCGCGGTCTACGCGGTGAGCGCGTTCGTGCTCGTGGCGGTGATCTGGGAACTGGTGAAGGAGCTGGTGCCCGCCGACGGTGTGAGCATCGCGGGCACCCGAGTACTTCCGCGCACCGGCGACGGCGCGCTCCCGCACGTCTGGGCGGTGTTCACCGTGCTCGGCGACGCGGACGGCAAGGGCACCGTCGGCGAGACACTGCTGCGCACGGCGATGTTCACGTTGGGTCTGTCGCTGCTCGCGTTACTGCTCGGCGCCGTGGTCGGCGTGGCGCTGGCGGTAGCGATGCAGCGGTTCGGCTGGCTGGAACGCGGACTGCTGCCGTATGTGGTGCTGTCGCAGACGGTTCCGCTGATCGCGCTCGCCCCGCTGGTGGCGGCATGGGGCGGCAAACTGTCCATCGGCGGTGAGCCGTGGCGGCCGTGGATGAGCATCGTGGTGATCGCGGCCTATCTCGCCTTCTTCCCGATCGCCATCGGAATGCTGCGCGGGCTACAGGCGCCGTCGGCGGCCTCGGTCGAATTGATGCGTAGCTGCTCGGCCGGGTGGTGGGCGACGTTGACACGCTTGCGGTTTCCCGCCGCCGTTCCCTCGTTGATTCCGGCGCTACGGCTGGCCGCCGCCGCCGCGGTGATCGGCGCGGTCGTCGCCGAGATCTCCACCGGTACCGCCGGCGGGATCGGGCGACAGATCATCGTGTTCTCCCAGCAGGCCACCGGCGATTCGGCCCGGCTGTACGCCGCCGTGCTGGCCGCCGCGCTGCTCGGCGTCGTCCTCACCGCGCTGGTCGGTCTGGTGGAGCTGGCGCTGCGCCGCTACAGCCACCCGCCGGGCACCGGCACAGCGAGCGAGGGCCGATGAGCGCCGCCGAAACACTCTCCACGACAACGTTCCAGGAAGAAGTACCCATGACCACCTCAGCCGCCGAACCCGGCAGCCCGGTGCCGCCGGTCTCGGCTGCGGTCGAGCTGAGCCGCCTCGGCAAGACCTTCGCCGCCGGTGCGGTGACGGCACTGTCGGATGTCTCGCTCACCGTCGCGGCGGGCGAATTCGTCTCGCTCATCGGACCTTCCGGCTGCGGCAAGTCCACCCTGCTGCGGATCGTCGCCGACCTCGAGACACCCAGCAGCGGCACTGTCACCGTGCACGGCAAGCCCGCGCGACAGGCACGGATCGACCAGGACTACGGCATCGCGTTCCAGCAGGCCGGTCTGCTCGACTGGCGCACGGTCGCAGCCAATGTCGAACTGCCCCTGGAATTGCACAAGGTGTCGAAGGCGCAGCGCAAGGCACGCAGTGCCGAACTGCTCGCCATGGCCGGGCTCAGCGAGTTCGCCGACCGGTATCCGGCCGAACTGTCCGGCGGCATGCAACAGCGCGTCGCGATCGCCCGCGCGCTGGCGCGCAAACCGTCGCTGCTGCTGATGGACGAACCGTTCGGTGCGCTCGACGAGATGACCAGGGAACACATGCAGGGCGAGTTGCTGCGCATCGCGGGGGAGACCGGCGCCGCCGTCGTGTTCGTCACCCACTCGATTCCGGAGGCGGTGTACCTGTCGGACCGGGTGGTGGTGCTGTCCGCACGGCCGGGCCGGATCAGTGACGTCGTGGCGACCGGCGGCTGGGATCGCGAGGCGGGCACCGATGTTCGTGCCTCCGGCGAGTTCTTCGCCGCCGTCGCCGCGGTGCGCGCGGCACTGCGCGGCGAGCACGACGAGACGGCCGCGGCCGGACAGGATCTGCGATGAAGACCTGGCTGCCACCGCTGGTGGTGGGTGTCGTCGTCCTGGCGTTGTGGCAGGTGCTCACCGTGGTGGCCGGCGTGCCGTCGTTCCTGCTGCCGGCACCGAGCGCGATAGCCGCTCAGTTCGCCGAGAACGCGGGCCGCATCCTGGATGCCTCCCTCGCCACTGGCGCGAACGCGCTGATCGGCTTCGTCGCGGGCACGATCCTGGGCCTGACCGCCGCCGTACTCGCGGTGCGGTTCCAGCTGATCGACGGGCTGCTCACACCGTTGGCCGCGGCGGCCGCCGCGGTACCGATCGTGGCGCTGGCACCACTGCTGAACTCGATGTACTCCACGACCACCGAGACGCCGCGACGGCTCGTCGTCACCATCGTCGTGTTCTTCCCGGTCTTCGTCAGCACCGCACGCGGACTGCGGCAGGTGCCGAAGGTGCAGGCCGACCTGATGACCTCCTACGCCGCGTCGGGGTGGCAGATCACCCGCACCGTGCGCTTGCCCGCCGCACTGCCGCACCTGTTCACCGGACTGCGGATCGCCGCACCCGGCGCGGTCATCGCGGCCATCATCGCCGAATACTTCGGCGGCCTGCAGAACGGACTCGGCAGCCGGATCACCTCCGCCGCCGCCAACACCGCCTATCCGCGGGCCTGGGCCTACGTCGTCGGTGCGATGTGCGTGGGCCTGGTGTTCCTGGCCGCTGTGCTGCTGCTCGAACAACTCACCCGCCGACCCCGAACCCCACTGCTGTCCACGATCCGATGAGGGAGATCTCCATGACCAAGACCGCACTCCGGTTGCGTACCGCGGTGGCGCTGGCCGCCGTGGCCGCCGCCGCGTTGACCGGCTGTAGTACCACCGACAGCGGCTCCGAGACCACCGCCGACGGCCTCACCAAGGTGACCCTGCAGCTGCAATGGTTCAAACAGGGGCAGTTCGCGGGCTACCTGGCCGCGGTGGACCAGGGGTTCTACAAGGAACAGGGCCTGTCGGTGGAGATCCTCGACGGAGGCACCGACATCGTGCCGCAGACGGTGCTCGCCCAGGGCCAGGCCGACTACGCGGTCGCCTGGGTGCCCAAGGCCCTCGCATCGCGGGAGGCGGGTGCCGGGATCACCGAGATCGCCCAGATCTTCCAGAAATCGGGCACCAAACAGGTCTCGTTCAAGTCCGAGAACATCGCCGGGCCCGCCGCGCTGCGCGGCAAGACCGTCGGAAACTGGGGCTACGGCAACGAATTCGAGCTCTTCGCCGGGATGACCAAGGCAGGCATAGATCCGGCCAAGGACGTGAAACTGGTCCAGCAGCAGTTCGACATGAACGCCTTCCTCGCCAAGGACATCGCCGCCGCCCAGGCCATGTCCTACAACGAGTACGCCCAGCTGCTCGAAACCGAGAACCCGGCCACCGGAAAGCTCTACACCGCAGACGATTTCAACACCATCGACTGGAACGACGAAGGTGTGGCCATGCTGCAGGACGCGCTGTGGGCCAACACCGAGAAGCTGAAGGACAGCGAGTACCAGGATCAGACAGTGAAGTTCCTGACCGCCTCGCTCCAGGGCTGGGCGTTCTGCCGCGACAACCTCGACAAGTGCCGCGACATCACCGTCGCCGCGGGCGCCACGCTCGGCGCCGGGCACCAGCAGTGGCAGATCAACGAGGTGAACAAGCTGATCTGGCCCTCACCCGCGGGCATCGGCACCATCGACAAGTCCGCATGGGACCGCACAGTGACGATCGCCAAGAACACCAAGAACGCCGAAGGCGCGACGGTTCTCACCAAAGACCCCGATGCCGACGCCTACACCAGCGAGTACGTCACCAAGGCGCTCGACCGGTTGAAGGCCGCGGGCGTGGACGTGACGGGCGCGAACTACCAGCCCACGCAGGTCACCCCGACCGAAGGCGGTAAGTAGTCACCCACGCGCGACGGTCCATCGCACGGCCGATGGACCGTCGCCGTGCGTTCAGCGCGGAGTCAGGCCGATGACCACACCGCCCTGCTGCCAGGTCTGGTAGATGTCGGCCTTGGACGGTTCGCCGTCGGGGAGGTAGCCGATGCCGTTGAACTTCGCGTTCTGCTTGTTGTCGCGCGCGATCACCGCGAACAGCTCCAGGACGTGTTGTTCGTCGGTGTACACGGTGGCGGTGAAGGTTTCGGGTGCGCCGCCACGTGACAGGCGCACCTGCGCGCCGCCCTGGAGATTCTTCACCCACGGCCGCAGCGCCGTGCCGATCAGCAAGTCGCCGCCGTGCACGGTGTAGGCCACCGGGACGTCGTAGACGGCACCGGATTTGCGGCCGACGACATGCAGGGTGGCCAGTCGTTTGCCGACGATGCCGGACAGCACCGGCACCTTCAGCAGGCCGCGGATGACGGTATTGAGCGGGGACTGAAAGGAGCGGATCGGCTCGGGGCCGGTGGTCGTCGGTGTGCCGTAAGGGTTTTCGGGAGACGCGGAATCGCTCATGGTCCCAGTATCGCCACGTGCGAGCGTGCCCGCAGTGCGGGTGACCTACGCTGCGAAGATGACATCCGGGCAGACCGAGATCTGGCACAACCCACGCTGCACGAAGAGCCGCAACGCCACCGCGCACCTCGACGCGGCCGGCGTGGAGTACACCGTGCGCCGCTACCTCGATGATCCGCCGACCGTCGAGGAGCTGCGGGCGGTGCTCACGCGGCTGGGTGCGCAGCCGTGGGAGATCACCCGCACCGGCGAGCAGATCGCCAAGGATCTCGGAATGGCGCAATGGGGGCGCACCGAGGCGGATCGGGACCGGTGGCTGAATGCTCTGGCGCAGCATCCGAAGCTGATCCAGCGGCCCATCGTGCTCACCGCCGACGGCGGTGCGGTGGTGGCGCGCGACGAGCAATCGCTGCGCGCGCTCGACTGAGTCAGGGTCGCGAGCCGTCGTCGCCGATGAGCAGGCCGTCCAGGACTGCCCGCGTGTCGGGAACGAACGGCCATGCCGGATCACGCAGGTGCGCACGCAGTTCGGCATCGGTCCACCACCAGCCGTCCGCGATCTCGGACGGCTGGTGGACGAACGGACCGTCGGAGCGGTACTCGTAACCGAACAGGTGGCAACGCAAGGCGCGCCCCGCCCACTCACCGTCCCAGGACGCGGTGGCGCGCAACGGAAGTACCGTGCCGACGGGGACGACGATGCCGAGCTCCTCGCGGAGTTCGCGGATCGCGGTGTCGGACGGTGTCTCACCCGCGTCGACCACCCCGCCCGCGAGGCAGTCGTGCATGCCCGCGAAGACGAGTTTGGTGTCGGTGCGCCGGTGGACGTACACGCGGGTTCCGTCGGACGATCGCACGAGAACGCCCGCGCTCGCGTGCCACAGGCCCTCGCGGTACACGGTGCCCCGATCGGCCTCGCCGATCACCAGCCCCTCGGCGTCGTAGACGGCGAGCAGTTCGTCTTCCGGATTCGCTGACACTGCCCGAGGGTATCCGCCGGGAGCGCTGACCGGCGCGCGGTCATCGGCCGCGAGTGCGGGGCATCACGGTCCCCGCATCTCGGCCCGTGATTCACCGTTTCCGGCGCTGGGGCTTCACCCCCGGTCGCGGAGCGGCGGCTCTGGCTGCCGTGGTGACCAGCGCCTTCTTCGCCGATTCCTCGGCGGCGAGGGTGCGCTGGATCAGATACTGCTGGCCGCAGGTCCACAGGGCGTTGGTGGCGAAATAGGTGAGCACGACGACAGGCAGGATGGCGCCGCTGACGAGCGCACCCGCCGGGAACACCCACAGCGACAAGGTGCGCATGATCGCGGCTGTGCTGTTGTCGCCGACCGCCGGGGTGAGCCGGGCCGTGAAGTGCGTGGCGAGGGCGGCGATCAGTACCAGCGGGATGGCGAGCGCGGCGACCGCGACGACAACTTCACCCGCGCCGGACAGGGTCGCCGACAGCGGTGCGCCGAACAATCTGGCGTCGAGGAACGCGCGGACCTCGGGTGCGCCGAACAGGTAGTTGGCGGTCGCGTTGTTCACCTCGACCGACAGCGGGCTGTCCGTCGAGGTGAACGGGCCGACCGCGTAGGCGCCGGTCCGGTCGAACGAGCGCAAGACGTGGAACAGACCGAGGAAGACCAGCCCCTGCGCGATCAGCGGTACGAACCCGGCGAACATGCTGACGTTGTGCTCGCGCTGGAGCAGCCGGATCTTCTCGGCCTGGGCGCGCGGATCGTCGCGGTGGGTGCGGCGAATGGCGTCCATCTGGGGTTGCAGCGAACGCAGGACTCGCTGGGAGCGGGCCTGCCGCAGCGCGGTGCGCACGAGCAACGCGCGGACGGTGACGACCAGCGCGACGACGGCGAGAAGCCAGGCGAGACCACTGGCCGCGCCGAGCGGGATCGCGAAGAGCTGGTGCCAGCACCACAGGACCGCGGACACGGGAAAATAGACGAAATCGAGCATGACGGGACGACCTGTCCGTGAAGCGTGCGCGAACGCACGAAAGGGGGAGTGGGATCACGAAATCCGACAGGCGGCGCCGACGGCGCGGCACCTGTCAGCGGTGATCGATCCCCGGAGCTCGTGGACGTGGACGACCGGCGGCATCGGGATTGCTCTGGCGCAGAAAGGAACCGCGCAAGCGGCGCTGTGCCGACCGTGGCGGACCCGCGCACGCGACCCGAACAGGCAGGTGGCTGCGGCTGGTGACCGCGACCAGCGCACACACCATCGCGGCGGCGACAGCACCGAACGCGAGCATGCGTGTGGCCTCGCCGCCCGGTGTGGAGATGAGCACGAAGGCGGGCAGCACGCACGCGAGAACCGCGTACGCCATCACCATCGCCCGTGTCTGCATGTCACCGAGCATACCGACGGTGGACAGTGGCGGTGCTGTGCGCGGGCGTCGCTGCTACGCCTGGAGCGCGAAAGGCGGGGTGCCGATGCCGGTGACGCGGAGATTGCCCCACGGGTCGCGTTCGGTGAGGTTCGCCGCCGCGGGTTCGCGGCCCGGCAAGACGAGGAACGCGGATGCTCGCGTCGGTTCGGGGAGTGCGGTGGTCTCGGTGGGATCGAGGCGCCCGTACCAGTGGTAGCGGCCGTCGATCGGGTCGGTGTGGCCGGTGAGGGTGGCGATGACGCGATATTCGGCGCCGGGGAGATCCAGGACGGCCGGTCCGGCGTAGTCGTGATCCGAGTGCCGGTCGGCGGCGACGGTGATATCGAAATGGTGGGGTTTCGGGCTGCCCGGGCGACGCGTGCTCGGCGTCAGGTCGAGCCGACGGTGGTATTCGTGCTGGGTGCTGGCCCGCACTTCGATCCGGGTGCCCGATTGCCGCCGCAGAGCGCGGACCCAGGT
Source organism: Nocardia sp. NPDC127606 (assembly GCF_042671725.1). Classification (NCBI taxonomy): domain Bacteria; kingdom Bacillati; phylum Actinomycetota; class Actinomycetes; order Mycobacteriales; family Nocardiaceae; genus Nocardia; species Nocardia sp. NPDC127606. Next base: position 610,707 of record NZ_JBHXWQ010000001.1, read on the forward strand.
GGCGATGAGATCGACTCGGACCGATTGGGCGACCGTCGGTTCCTGGACCGCGGGTTCGGTACCGCCGGCGAAGAACAGGTTCGGGAAGCCATGGGTCGCGATCCCGCGAAAGGTGACCGGGGTGCGCGACCACGCCGCGTCGAGTGTGCGGGCCTCGCGTCCCGTGACCGGCAGTCGGACCTCCTCGAGCACGGCGCCGAAGGGACGGTCTGCGGTGTCGGTTGCGGAGCTCGCGCGGAGTCGACGGGTGGTGTCGGCGGTCAGAATCACGACCCTCGCCTGGGCGGGCTCGTCCCCGACCAGGTGGATCAGCCAGTGGTCCTCGTTCTCGTCGAAAACGAGTTCGCTGACATCGACCAGGCGCCGGGGGACCGGTCGACTCTCGCGAGACAGCCATCTGTGCGGTGTCGTCCATGGTGTCCGGCGCGGTCTGCCGACCCGAGATCGCGACGGTTCGCCTGCTGAAACCGGTTCGTAGACGTTCACTTCGGTGATACCGGCCGCCCGCAGCCGCCGCACGATCGCCCGGGATTCGGTCCCGATGACAGCGACGCTCACAGCAGACCCACCGCCCGCCACCGCCGGCGTCCGGCCGACCCGATCAGTCCGTGCTGACCCAGGAACGTCACCAGCTCCGCGGCCCCGGTCGCCCTGGATTCCCGCGCGATCGGATTGCGAAGCGCCGCACCGCGTGCCTGTCGACCGTCGAGTCCGGCGCGAATGTACATGTGCCGGTTGGTGATCAGTGACACGAACAGGGGTCCGGCCACCGCCACACACAGGCGGATATAGGCCCGCTCGCCCGCCGACATCGCCGGCACGCGCCGCGCCAGCGCGTCCCTGGCGAAGCCGATGTGGCGCGCCTCCTCGGTGACGTGGATGCGCATGGCGCGCGCGACGATCGGCTGCAACTGCGGATCGTCGAGCATCCGTCGCTGCAGCGCGTCGAAGATCTCCTCACCGACCAGGGCCGCCACCCACACCATCGGGCCGTGCAGCACGGCGGGGAGCGCGGTGATCGCGAGCCGCGCCGCCGGCCGCGGCCAGTACGGTCGGGCCTCGACGCGCTCGATGAGTTTGCCGAACATCATCATGTGCCTGCACTCGTCGGCCATCTCGGTGAGCGTGTAGTGCGAGGTCGCGGACGTGGGGTCGCCGCGCAGCAGCTCGCGCAGCAGCAGCCGGTTGAGCAGGTTCTCGAACCAGATGCCGACCGAGAGCACATTGGCCAGTTCCTGGCGCGAGAGTTCCCGCTGCTGGTCGGGCGTCATCGCCTCCCACAGATCGGTCCCGTAGAGCGAGATGACCCGCGGTGGCAGGAACAGCTTCGCCGGGTCGAGGGGTTCGGCCCAGGCGATGTCGACCACCGGGTCGTAGGTTCTTCGCAGCGAGCCGATCAGCAGGCGCTGGGCGAAGGAATCGCGCGGGGAGGCGGTAGCGTTGCGCATCGCGGGCTCACTCTCGGCGGAACGTGCCACGCTAGGTGTTACAGCGTGTATCACCAAGGTTAGTGGAACGTGGTGTCACGGTCAATGCCGGTCCGGGTATCGTTAGCACTGTGACTGCACCATCCGCGCACGCCGATCAGACCGCCGCCGACGGTCGCGCCACCCGCTGGCACGGGCACAAAGAGCGCCGTCGCGCGGAGATGATCGACGCCGCCATCGAGGTGATCGAGGAACACGGTCTCGAGATCTCGGTACAGCTGATCGCCGAGCATCTGGCACTGCCGCGGCCGGTGGTCTACCGCCATGTCGGCGGCCGGGCCGAGCTCGACGCGCTCTCGCGGCAGCGCATCCTGGAACTGCTGCTCGCGGAGTTGCTGCCCGCCCTGCAGTCCGAAGGCACCCTCAAAGAAGCCGTGCGCGGCGCTATCGGCACCTACCTCGGCTGGATCGAGCGCCACCCGAACCTGCACCGCTTCCTCGGCGACGCCGCACCGCAGGGTGCGCCGAGCCTGAGCGGCGCCGGCCGCGCGGTGGGTGGACAGCTCGCCGACATCTTCGCGGCCACCCTGGCCCGCTTCGGTATCGATCCGGCGCGTGGGCGGCCGATGGCGTTCGGTATGGTCGGCCTCGTCGACGGCGTGGTGGCGAGTTGGCGTGCGGAATCGGAGCCGGTGCTGACCAGCGAGCAGGTGCAGGGCATTCTGACCGAGTCGGTGCTGTCGCTGTTCGAGGGCAATGCGCGTAGTCTCGGCGTTCCGCTGCAACGGGATTCGCTCATCGCTGACCTACTCATCGCGCCGGACGCGGCCCCGCCGCCCGACGAGCGGCTGCGCTGACTCACCCGGCCAGCGCGCGATAGGTTCGATTCCACAGCCACTCCACGGGACCGCGCTCGAAACGCCGCAACCACAGGTGCGCGAAGATGATGATCGCGACGGCCACGGCCAGGTAGATCGCCACCGTGAACGGCACCCTGGCCGAATCCGATACCCGCGCCGCCAGGCCGAAACCCCAGCCATAGCAGAGGATTCCGGCGATCAGGTTCTGCAGGATGTAGCAGCTGAGCGCGGTACGGCCGACTTCGCTCAGTCGTGTGCCCGCGAACCCGAGGCGTGGCCTGCGCAGATAGAACTCCGCGACCGCGGCCAAGATTCCGAGGGCGACGAACGGTGCCGTCGCGTACCGGGCGACGAAGATGAAGTCGCCGCCGCCCGCGATGCCCAGCGTCAGATCCAGCGGCGCGGCGACCGCGAACCCGATCACCATGAGCCGCCGTCGCATGCGCGCGCCCTCGGGTCGGAAGACGCCCGCTCGGAACAGTCGCGCGCCGAGCAGGAACAGGGCGATCGACATCGGGAACACGAAGATCGGCTCCAGCCGGAAGATCAGCGCATGGTCGAGGCGGAACAGCACCAGATCCCAGAAGGAGCCGTCCGCGTAGGGATTCGGGTCCAGTGGTGCCGAGTCGGCGCTGTCCTGCTGTGGCGCGAAGGCCAACGCGGCGGCGATCAACGTCATCATCGTCACGTGGACCGACGCGGCGATGATCAGCCAACGGCGTTGTGCTCGTTCGGTTGTCGCGAGTATGTAGGCGACGACGAGACCGGTCACCGCGTAGCCCATCAGGACATCGAACTCCGCGACGAACAGGAAGTTGAGCACACCGTCGAGGAACAGCAGCCCCGCGCGATACGGGTATTTGCCGGGCCATGGCCGACCTCCCCGCTGCGCCGAACCCTGCTGGATGGCCAGGCCGATCCCGAACATCACCGTCAGCAGGCCGAGGAACTTGCCCTGCGCGAGCTGCTGGAGTACCCGCTCGGACCACATCCAGGCGTTCTCGGGGGCCGTGGCGAGCTCGTCGAGGTAGCCGACCATGCCCGCCGGGTTGGTGAAGATCCAGATATTGGTGCCGAGGGTGCCCAGGATCGCGATGCCGCGCAGCACATCCAGCGCGATCATGCGAGCGGGACGGGGCGCGACGGGCGCTTCGGTGGTGGGTGCGACGGCATCGGTCATGCACCGAGTATCAGCGCGTGAGCGGCCCGGCGGATCGCTCACGAGAACGATTCCGGGTCCCCCTCTTGGGGGACGTTGCCGGCCTCCAGCAGCCCCGCTGGGCCGAGATGCGGGTGCGGGTACAGCGCGTCGCCTAGGCTCGACGGTATGCAGCGCATCATCGGAATCGAGGTCGAATACGGCATCTCGACCCCTACGGAGCCGACGGCCAACCCGATCCTCACCTCCACGCAGGCCGTTCTCGCCTATGCCGCCGCCGCGGGAGTGCCGCGAGCCAAGCGCACCCGCTGGGACTACGAGGTGGAATCCCCGCTGCGTGACGCGCGTGGTTTCGATCTCAGCCGGATGAGTGGGCCCGCCCCGGTCATCGACGCCGACGAGGTCGGCGCGGCCAACATGATCCTCACCAACGGCGCCCGGCTCTACGTCGACCACGCCCACCCGGAGTACTCCGCCCCCGAGGTCGTCGATCCGCTCGACGCGGTGATCTGGGACAAAGCGGGCGAGCGGGTGATGGAGGCGGCCGCCCGGCACGCGTCGAGCGTGCCAGGGGCGCCCCGGCTGCAGCTGTACAAGAACAATGTCGACGGCAAGGGCGCGTCCTACGGCACCCACGAGAACTACCTGATGAGCCGCGACACCCCGTTCAGTCACATCATCGCCGGCCTGACCCCGTTCTTCGTCTCCCGCCAGGTGATCTGTGGCGCGGGCCGGGTCGGCATCGGTCAATCGGGTGACCACGCCGGTTTCCAGCTGTCCCAGCGTGCCGACTACATCGAGGTCGAGGTCGGCCTCGAGACCACGCTCAAGCGCGGCATCATCAACACCCGCGACGAGCCGCACGCCGACGCCGACAAGTACCGGCGGCTGCACGTGATCATCGGTGACGCCAACCTCGCCGAGATGTCGACCTACCTCAAGGTCGGCACCACCGCGCTGGTGCTCGACATGATCGAGGCGGGCGAGGACCTCTCGGAGTTCCAGCTGGCCCGCCCGGTCACCGCCGTGCACCAGATCAGCCACGACCCGACGCTGCGCGCCACCGTCGCGCTGGCCGACGGGCGCGAGCTGACCGGCCTTGCGCTGCAACGGCTCTACCACGAGCGCGTCGCCAAGTTCGTCCAGCGCGAAGCCAACGAGGACCCGCGCGTGCTCGACATCATCGACAAGTGGGCGATGGTCCTCGACCTGCTCGAGCGCGATCCGATGGACGCTGCGCACCTGCTCGACTGGCCGGCCAAACTGCGGCTGCTCGAGGGCATGCGCACCCGAGAAGGCCTGGGCTGGGCCGCGCCCAAACTGCACCTGATGGACCTGCAGTACTCCGACGTTCGCCTGGACAAGGGGCTCTACAACCGCCTGGTGGCCCGCGGGTCGATGCAGCGGCTCGTCAGCGAACAGCAGGTGCTCGACGCGATGACCAACCCGCCCACCGACACCCGCGCCTACTTCCGCGGTGAGTGCCTGCGTCGCTTCGGGGCCGATATCGCCGCCGCCAGTTGGGATTCGGTGATCTTCGATCTCGGTGGCGATTCGCTGGTCCGGATTCCGACGCTGGAACCGCGCCGGGGCACGAAAGCGCACGTCGGCAGGCTGCTCGATGCCTCGCGCACGGCCGCGGAACTGGTCGAGCAGCTCACCCACTGACGCGATCGAAGGGGTCGACTGCGCGACAATCCGATCGCTATCGACCACCTTGTCGGATCCGCTCGGTAGGGTTGTGGGACACACACGATCATCGTGATGAGGAAGAGGAGGTCGGCTGCCATGGCACAAGAGCAGACCAAGCGCGCCGGGGGTGGCGACGAGGACGAGGGCCCCGAGGGCGTAGACGCGGCAGGGCAGGAACGCCGCGAGAAGCTCGCGGAGGAAACCGACGACTTGCTCGATGAAATCGATGACGTGCTCGAAGAGAACGCCGAAGACTTCGTGCGGGCATATGTGCAGAAGGGCGGCCAGTGACCCCAGGTGACCCCTTGCGCCTCCACGCGGGGCGGGCTCTCTCCTCGTTCACCGAACATCTCCGCATGCATGCCCCGGACCTGTTGCCCGCCAACAGGTTTCCGGTCTCGGATCTGACCGCGACGAAGGATCTGGCGCCGCACGGCACCACCATCGTCGCGGTCACCTACCGTGGCGGTGTGCTGATCGCGGGCGACCGCAGGGCCACCATGGGCAACCTGCTCGCCAGCCGCGACACGGAGAAGGTGTACATCACCGACACCTTCTCGGCCGCGGGTATCGCCGGTACCGCGGGCATCGCGATCGAGATGGTGCGGCTGTTCGCCGTGGAGCTGGAGTACTACGAGAAGATCGAAGGCGTGCCGCTCACCTTCGACGGTAAAGCCAACAAGCTGTCGAAGATGGTTCGCGACAACCTGCCTGCCGCCATGCAGGGCCTGGCCGCGATCCCGCTGCTGGTCGGGTTCGACGACCAGATCCTCGACCTCGACCGGTCCGGCCGCATCGTGTCCTACGACGTGGTCGGCGGGCGTAGCGAGGAGCGGTTCGGCTACACCGCCGTCGGCTCCGGTTCGACGTTCGCGAAGTCGTCGCTGAAGAAGCTCTACCAGCGCGGCATCGACCAGGACCGGGCGCTGCGGATCGCGGTGGAATCACTGTTCGACGCCGCCGACGACGACACCGCCACCGGCGGTCCCGACATGCTGCGCGGGATCTACCCGACAGCGGTGGTGATCGACGCCGACGGTGCGGACGAGATCGGTGAGGATCGTCTCGCCGAGATCGCCCGCGGTGTGATCGCCGACCGGGAAGCCGCGGAAGAAGGGGGCGCCGTCCTATGACGCTGCCGTATTACGCCTCGGCCGAGCAGATCATGCGCGACAAGACCGAGCTCGCCCGCAAGGGCATCGGCCGCGGTCGCAGCGTGATCGTGCTGGTCTACGCCGACGGTGTGCTGTTCGTCGCCGAGAACCCCTCGGCGACGTTGCACAAGGTCAGCGAGCTCTACGACCGCATCGGATTCTCGGCGGTCGGCAAGTACAACGAGTTCGAGGCACTGCGCCGCGGCGGCATCCTGCAGGCCGACCTCAAGGGTTACCAGTACGACCGGCGCGATGTCACCGGGCGTGGGCTGGCCAACCTGTACGCGCAGACCCTCGGGTCGATCTTCACCGATCAGCTCAAGCCCTACGAGGTGGAGATCTGCGTCGCCGAGGTGGGCTATCCGGAACAGTCACCGACCTCGGTGCTGTATCGGATCACCTTCGACGGGTCCATCGTCGACGAACGCGAGTACGTCGTCATGGGCGGCACCACCGAGCCGATCCTGACCCAGCTCAAAGCCACCTACAAGCCGGGTCTGTCCCTGGACGACGCGTTGAAGGTGGCGATCGGCGCACTGCTGGCCGGTCAGCCCGAGGCCGACAAGGACAAGCGGTCGCTCGGCGAGGCCTCCCTCGAGGTGGCCACGCTCGAGCAGCAGCGGCCCCGCCGGGCGTTCCGCAGGCTGCAGGGCCCCGCCTTGGAGTCGGCGCTCGCCGCGTCGAAGCCGAAAGCCGTGAAAGAGGCGAAGCTGCCCGAACCCGACGACGACGCGGGGAAGTAACCCACCGTCACGATCATGATCGGGCCTGCGAATCACACCGGTTCGCAGGCCCGATCTCGTCGTGTGCGCGGCGGTCGTTCGCTGTCCGAATCGTTGTGAACACGTATGCGAATGGGATGTCAGGAGCGCCGCGCGGGCACTGGTCATGGCTGTAGTGTCGATAGTGTGCAGCGACGAATCATGGGGATCGAGACCGAGTTCGGTGTGACATGCACCTTCCACGGTCACCGTCGGCTGTCCCCCGACGAGGTAGCCCGGTACTTGTTCCGCCGGGTGGTGTCCTGGGGCCGTAGCTCCAATGTCTTCCTTCGCAACGGTGCCAGGTTGTACCTCGACGTCGGATCGCATCCCGAGTACGCCACCGCCGAATGCGACAGCCTGGTGCAGTTGGTCACCCACGACCGGGCCGGCGAGCGGGTGCTGGAGGACCTGCTCATAGACGCCGAACAGCGCCTCGCCGAGGAAGGCATCGGCGGCGACATCTACCTGTTCAAGAACAACACCGACTCCGCGGGCAACTCCTACGGCTGCCACGAGAACTTCCTCGTGGTCCGGGCGGGCGAGTTCTCCCGGATCTCGGATGTGCTGCTCCCGTTCCTGGTCACCCGCCAGCTCATCTGTGGCGCGGGCAAGGTGCTGCAGACGCCGAAGGCGGCCACGTTCTGCCTGTCGCAGCGCGCCGAGCACATCTGGGAGGGCGTCTCCTCGGCGACCACCCGCTCGCGCCCGATCATCAACACCCGCGACGAGCCGCACGCCGACGCCGAGAAGTACCGGCGCCTGCACGTGATCGTCGGCGACTCCAATATGGCCGAACCGACCACGATGCTCAAGGTCGGTACCGCCTCGCTGGTGCTGGAGATGATCGAGGCAGGGGTGTCGTTCCGCGATTTCGCGCTCGACAACCCGATACGGGCCATTCGCGAGGTCAGCCACGATCTCACCGGTCGCCGTCCCGTGCGCCTGGCGGGCGGCCGCCAGGCCAGTGCCCTGGAAATCCAGCGCGAGTACTACGCCCGCGCCGTCGAGCACCTGCGCAACCGCGATCGCGATCCGCAGGTCGACGCGGTGGTGGACCTGTGGGGTCGTACCCTCGACGCGGTCGAGGCGCAGGACTTCGCCAAGGTCGACACCGAGATCGACTGGGTGATCAAGCGCAAGCTGTTCCAGCGCTACCAGGACCGCTACAGCATGGAGATGTCGGATCCCAAGATCGCCCAGCTGGATCTGGCCTACCACGACATCAAGCGCGGACGCGGGGTCTTCGACCTGCTCCAGCGCAAGGGTCTGGCCAAGCGGATCACTGAGGACGACGCCGTCGACGCCGCCGTGGACACCCCGCCGCAGACGACGCGCGCCAAGCTGCGCGGTGACTTCATCACCGCCGCGCAGGAAGCCGGCCGTGACTTCACTGTCGACTGGGTGCACCTCAAGCTGAACGATCAGGCGCAGCGCACGGTGCTGTGCAAGGATCCGTTCCGATCGGTCGACGAGCGCGTCGACCGGCTGATCGCCTCGATGTAGGCGAACCCCTCAGACGGGGGGACCGACAACAGAACCGGTGGCGCATGGGAGCGATCGCGTAGGCGCCACCGGTTTTGTTGTGTGTGGGCACGCTCAGTCCGCGGTGACGACTGTCGCGTAGGTGGCGGCGAGGCCGGCGATGAACGCGGTGAGCGCCAATTCGAAACTGTCGTCGTCGATTTCGTCGGCGATCGCCCGCAGCAGGTGTGCCTGATTCAGGTGCGGGTAGCGGTCGCGGTAGACCTGCACGTCATCGGCGAAGCCGCCGGCGAACGAGCCCACTGTCGAACCCATGACCAGGTAGCGGGTGGCCGCGCCGATCATGGTGGCGTAACGCGGTGGCCAGCCCGCGCCGACCAGACCGCCGTGGACGGCGTCGGCGGCGCGCAGGTTCTCGGCTCGGCGGCCCGGGCCGGTGGCCAGGTACGGCACGAAGTTCGGGTGGGTGGCCAGTGCGCCGCGATAGCTGCGCGCCCAGTCCGCGAGTGCGCGATCCCAGCTCATGGTGTCGAAGGCCGAGGTGTCGACCAGGCTCATGATGCCGGTGGCGATGTCGTCGAACAGGTCGTCCTTGTTCGGGTAGTGGCCGTAGAGCGAGGCGGCCTGCACGCCGAGTTCGGCGCCCAATTTGCGCATGGAGACTTCGGCGAGTCCGTCGCGGTCGATCAGGACCAGCGCGGCGTCGCGAATGCGCTCGCGACTCAACAGCGGAACGCGCGGCCTAGCCATGCGGTACTCCCTCTCTCGTCGGGAATCGAACGGTATCACCGATGCCGAAAACGACTCTTGATTAACCGAACAGCGTTAGGATACGGTGCCCGAGTAAACCTAACGCCGTTTGGTTCAGGAGTGGTTCCGTGGATTTCCAGCTCACCCCCGCGCAGTCCGACCTGTGTGAACTCGCCCGTACGTGGGTGGACAAGGAAGTCGTGCCCAACGCCGCGCAGTGGGATCGCGACGAATCGGTGGACCCGGCGATCGTCGGCAAACTCGGCGCTCTCGGTTTCCTCGGCATCGGGATCGCCGAGGAATACGGTGGCTGCGGCGGCGACACCTTCGACTACTGCCTGCTGCTCGAGGAGCTCGGACGCGGTGACAGCGCGGTGCGCGGCATCGTGTCGGTCTCGCTCGGGCTGTTCGGCAAGTCGATCGCCGCCTACGGCACCGAGGAGCAGAAGCGGCGATTCCTGCCGGGGATCTGCGCGGGCGAACAGCTCGGCTGCTTCGCGCTGACCGAGCCCGGCACCGGCTCCGACGCGGCGAACCTGGACACCCGCGCCGTCCGCGACGGGGCGGACTGGGTGCTGTCCGGCGCCAAGATCTTCATCACCAACGGGACCTGGGCCGATCACGCGCTGGTGTTCGCGCGGACCGGCGGGCCCGGCCCCAAGGGCGTCACCGCGTTCGTGGTGCCGACGGCCGCGCCGGGCTTCGGCCGGACCGAGATCAAGGGCAAGCTCGGGCTGCGCGGCCAGGCCACCGCCGAATTCGTCCTCGATCGCGTCCGGGTGCCCGACGCGCTGCGCCTCGGCGAGGAGGGGCAGGGCTTCCGGATCGCGATGTCCGCGCTCGACAAGGGCCGCATCGGGGTCGCGTCCGGGTGCGTCGGTGTGGCCCGTGCCTGCCTCGAAGCCGCGGTGCGTTATGCCGGTGAGCGCGAACAGTTCGGCAAGCCGATCGCCGGCTATCAGCTGGTCCAGGAGCTGCTGTCCGATATCGCCGTCGCGACCGACGCCGCCCGGCTGCTCGCGTGGCGTGCGGCCGATCTCGCCGACCGCGGGCAGGCCTTCGGCACCGCCGCGTCGATGGCGAAGCTGTTCGCCTCCGAAGCCGCGGTCTCGGCCGCCAACAACGCGATCCAGGTGTTCGGTGGCTACGGCTACATCGACGAATACCCCGTCGCCAAGTACCTGCGCGACGCCCGCGTGCTGACCCTGTACGAGGGCACCACCCAGATCCAGAAGCTGCTCATCGGACGCGCCCTCACCGGCGTGAACGCCATTGTCTGACACAGGAGTACCACCCATGACCCACAGAACTGCCTTCGTCACGGGAGCGGCCCGTGGCATCGGCGCGGCGACCGCCGCCCGCCTGGCCGACGACGGATTCGCCGTGGCCGTCGTCGATCTCGACGCCGACGCCGCGGTGCTGGCCGCCGGGAAGATCAACGCGGCAGGCGGCACCGCGATCGGCCTCGGCTGCGACGTCGCCGACGAGACGCAGGTGGCCGATGCCGTCGCGCGCACCGTGGCCGACCTCGGCTCGCTCGACGTGCTCGTGAACAACGCGGGCGTGCTGCGCGACAACCTGCTGTTCAAGATGTCGGTCGAGGACTGGGACACCGTCATGGCGGTGCACCTGCGCGGCGCGTTCCTGTGCAGCAAGGCCGCGCAGAAGCACATGGTGGACAACGGTGGCGGCGCCATCGTCAACACGTCGAGCGTCTCGGCGCTCGGCAATCGCGGCCAGGCCAACTACGCGGCGGCCAAGGCGGGCATCCAGGGCCTGACCCGCACGCTCGCCATGGAACTGGGCCCGTTCGGGATCCGTGTCAACGCCGTCGCCCCCGGGTTCATCGCCACCGAGATGACCGCGGCCACCGCGGCGCGAATGGGTGTGAGCGCCGAGGATCTGCAGGCCGAGACCGCGGAGATCACTCCGCTGCGGCGAGTCGGCGTGCCCGCCGACATCGCGAACGTGGTGGCGTTCCTCGCCTCCGCGGATGCCGGTTTCGTCACCGGACAGACCGTGTACGTCGACGGCGGACGCCGTCTCTAGATTGCGGAGAAACCTCATGCAGAGAACAGTTTTCACCGACGAGCACGAAGCATTCCGCAAGACCGTGCGGGCGTTCATCGAAGCGAAGGTCGCACCGGTCTACGACCAGTGGTACGAGGCGGGCATCGTGCCGCGCGAGTTCTACGCCGAGCTGGCCGACCTCGGGGTGTTCGGGATCGAGGTGCCCGAGGAATACGGTGGCGCCGGCATCGAATCGTTCAAGTTCCAGGCGATCCTGCTGGAGGAAACCACCCGCGCCGGTGTGTCCTTCGGCGGCTCCGGCGTGCACGTGGGCCTGTGTCTGCCGTACCTGAAGAACCTCGCGACCGAAGAACAGAAGCAGCGCTGGCTGCCGGGGTTCGTCTCGGGCGAGATCATGTTCGCGATCGCGATGACCGAGCCCGGCACCGGCTCCGACCTCGCCGGAATGCGGACCACCGCACAGCTGTCCGAGGACGGCACACACTATGTGCTCAACGGTTCCAAGACCTTCATCACCGGCGGTGTGCACGCCGACCGGGTGATCGTCTGCGCGCGCACCGCTGCGCCGTCGGAAACAGATCGCCGCCACGGGATCTCGCTGCTCGTCGTCGATACGACGTCGCCGGGATACGCGGTGGGACGCAAGCTGGACAAGCTGGGTCTGAAGGTCTCCGACACCGCCGAGCTGTCCTTCACCGACGTGCGGGTTCCGGTCTCGGACCTGCTGGGGGAGGCGAACAAGGGGTTCAGCTACCTGGGCCAGAATCTGCCGCAGGAGCGGCTCTCGATCGCGCTCGGCGCCTACGCCCAGGCCAAGGCGGCGATCCGGTTCACTCTCGAATACACCAGGGGCCGTCATGTTTTCGGCCAGCCGGTCGCGCAGTTCCAGAACACCAAGTTCGAACTGGCCGCCTGCCAGGCCGAGGTCGACGCCGCCGAGGCGGTCGTGGACCGGGCGCTCGAGGCCCTCGATCGTGAGGAACTCACCGCCGCCGACGCGGCCTCGGCCAAACTCTTCTGCTCCGAGGTGGCCTCGCGGGTGATCGACCGTTGCCTGCAACTGCACGGCGGCTACGGCTACATCAACGAGTACCCGGTGGCCCGCCTCTACGCCGACAACCGGGTCAACCGGATCTACGGCGGCACCAGCGAGGTGATGAAGATGATCATCGCCAAGGACATGGGCTTGTGACCGGCACCGCGTACCTGGTCGACGGCGTGCGGACCCCGTTCGGCCGGTACGGGGGCGCGCTGGCCGGGGTGCGACCCGACGACCTCGCCGCGCACGCGATCACGGCCCTGGTGCAGCGACTGCCGAGCGTGGACTTCGGCGCACTCGACGACGTGGTGCTCGGGTGCGTCAACCAGGCGGGCGAGGACAATCGCAATGTCGCGCGGATGGCGGCGCTGCTGGCCGGGTTGCCGGTGACCGTGCCGGGCGTCACCGTCAACCGGCTGTGCGCCTCGGGTCTGGACGCCGTGGGATACGCGGCCAGGGCGATCCGGGCCGGTGACGCCGATCTGGTGATCGCCGGTGGTGTGGAGTCGATGACCAGATCGCCCTATGTGCTGCCGAAAAGTGGTGCGGCGTGGGACCGATCGGCGGAATTGGCCGACACCACCTTGGGCTGGCGGTTCGTGAATCCCCGGATGCGCGAGCGCTACGGCACCGACACCATGCCCGAGACGGCGCAGAATGTCGCCGACGAATACGGGATCTCGCGCGCCGATCAGGACGCGTTCGCCCTGCGTTCGCAGCAGCGGGCCTCGGCGGCGATCGCCCGGGGCAGGTCGGCACGCGAGATCACCGCGGTGCCGGTGCCGCAACGTCGCGGCGAACCGGTTGTCGTCGATCGCGACGAGCATCCGCGCGAGACCAGCGCCGAGGCGCTCGCGGCGCTGCGCGCTGTCGTGCCCGGTGGGTCGATCACCGCGGGCAACTCCTCCGGGATCAACGACGGTGCCGCCGCGCTGCTGATCGCCTCCGAAGACGCTGTGCGCCGGTACGGTCTCGTCCCGCTCGCGCGGGTCGGGGCGGTCGCGGCGGCGGGTGTGCCGCCGCGGACGATGGGCATCGGTCCGGTGCCCGCGGTCGAAAAGCTGCTCGCCCGAACAGGTCTGGGTATCGACGAGATCGACGTGGTCGAACTCAACGAAGCCTTCGCCGCGCAGGCGCTGGCGGTGTTGCGTGGGCTCGGCCTGCCCGATGACGCCGAGCACGTCAATCCCCACGGCGGCGCGATCGCGCTGGGGCATCCGCTCGGGGCCAGCGGTGCCCGGCTCGCGCTCACCGCCGCACTCGAACTCGTCGAACGCGATGCCCGCCACGCCATCGCGACCCTGTGTGTCGGCGTCGGTCAGGGACTCGCCGTGCACCTGCACCGCTGACCGGTGCGGTGATCGCCCCGGTCACCGCCGCCTCCAGGCCCCGCTGCACGCGGTGGCCGCTGCTCTCCGCCAACGTTGTCGTAAGGAACCACCCGTGAACGCCACACTTTCCCTGGCGAGCATTCTCGCCGAACCCGCCCGCCGCCGACCGAATCACCTTGCGCTGATCGAGGGCGAGCACCGCATCACCTTCGACGAGTTGTGGCGCGAAGCGCGCGAACAGGCGAGCGCCCTGATCGCGCGCGGTGTGCGACCGGGTGACCGGGTAGCGCTGTTGTGTCCCAACACCGCCGACTTCCCGCGCGCCTACTTCGCCATCCTCGCCGCGGGCGCGACGGTGGTGCCCGTCCATCTGCTGCTCACCGCGCCGGAGATGGAGTATGTGCTGCGCGACAGCGGCGCCTCGCTGCTGATCTGTCATCCGTTGGTCGCGGCGACGGGGACCGAAGCGGCGAGGAACGTGGGCATCGATGTCGTGGCGCCCGAAGAGCTTGTCGGCGCGCCGATCTCGAACTTCGTCTCGCGTGGTCCGCTGGATACGGCGGTCGTCTTCTACACCAGCGGCACCACCGGCACGCCCAAGGGCGCCGAGCTCAGCCATCTCAACATGGTGATGTGCGCGACGGTGAACACCTTCGACGCCAACGAGATCCACCGCGACGACATCGCTCTCGGCGCGCTGCCGCTGTTCCACGTCTTCGGGCAGACGGTGTCGATGAATTCGCACTGGCGGGTCGGCGGCACCCTGGTGCTGATGCCGAGATTCGATGCGGCCGCGGCGGTGTCGCTGATGGCGGCCGAGCGGGTCAACTTGTTCCACGGCGTGCCCACCATGTATCTGTCGCTGATCGAGGCGGCGGGCTCGGCGCCGGTACTGCCCGCGCTGAAACTGTGCATCAGTGGTGGCGCCGCCCTGCCCGTCGCCGTGCTCGAGGAATTCGAGCGGATCTTCCACGCGCCGGTGCTCGAGGGCTACGGCCTGTCGGAGACCTCGCCGACCGCGGCGGTGAACCAGCCGTGCTTCGGCACCGAGGCGGGCACCGTCGGACATCCGGTGTGGGGCGTCGACGTGGAGATCGCCGATCCCGCGATCACCGACCGCATCGAACTGCTGCCCGTCGGCGACGTGGGCGAGGTGGTGGTGCGCGGGCACAACGTGTTCAGCGGCTACACCGGCAGGCCGGAGGCGACCGCCGCGGCCGTGGTGGACGGCTGGTTCCGGACCGGTGACCTCGGCACGAGGGACGACACCGGCCGGGTGCGCATCGTGGACCGGATCAAGGAGATGATCCTGCGCGGCGGGTTCAACGTGTATCCGACCGAAGTCGAAGCCGCCCTGATGCGGCACCCGCGGATCGCGCAGGTGGCGGTGATCGGGGTGCCCGACCCGCACTACGGTGAGGAGATCGTGGCGGTCGTTGTGCCCGAGGGTGCGCTGACCGAGCGGGAAGTGATCGACTTCGCCAAGCAGCAGGTGGCGAAGTACAAGTACCCGCGCCGCGTCGAGTTCGTCACCGAGCTACCCCTCGGCCCCACCCATAAAGTTCTCAAACGCGCACTGCGCCAACGTTTCGGAGGAGCGGCATGACCACGGATTTCGCTGATTTCGACGCCCTGCGGGCGGCGGTCGGTACAGAACTCGGCCCCAGCGACTGGATCACCGTCGACCAGCGGCGCATCGACCTGTTCGCCGAGGCCACCGACGACCACCAGTGGATCCACGTCGACGCCGAACGCGCCGCCGCGGGCCCCTACGGCACCACCATCGCCCACGGCTTCCTCACCCTGTCGCTGATCGTGCCGATGACCCAGCAGATCATGACCGTCAGCGCGGCGAAGGCGGGCATCAACTACGGCCTCGACCGAGTCCGCTTCCTCACCCCCGTCCCGGTCGACAGCCGTATTCGCGCTCACCTCACGCTCACCGAGGTCACCGAGGTTCCCGGCGGCGTCCAAGTCCACCGGCACGTCACCGTCGAGCTCGAAAACGCCGACCGCCCAGCGTGTGTGGCCGACTCCATCGCCCGCTGCATGCTGTGAGATCCGGGGGTGGCGAGCGCATCCCGCACTCGCCACGGCGGGTTCGGTGACCTATCGCAGTTCGCCGCTGAGGACCCAGAGGTGCCCGAAAGGGTCCTTCACCCTGCCTTGCCGCTTGCCGTAGGGACGGTTGTCGACGGGGATCACGACCTCGGCGCCGAGCTGCGCCATCCGCTGCGCTGTCGCGTCGGGGTCGGCGACGGTGAGCACGAGCAGCACGGGCGAGCCACCCGCCGATCCGGGATCGGCCCACCCCCACTCCTCGACACTCTGTGCCAGCGCGAACACGACGGAGCCGAGCGTGAGTTCGGCGTGCTGCACCACCGCGTCCTCGGCGACGCGCAGACTCACCTCGGCGCCGAGCGCCTGGGTGTAGAAGGTGATCGCGGCGTCCGCGTCGGAGACCAGCAGCTTCGGGATCAATTGGCTGTTCATGTCCCTATGGTCGTGGACCGCGGGGTTGCCGGGCTTGTAGATTTCGGCCCTCTTCCGCGAGCCAGTCGGTCGGCGTGGTGTTCATGAGGTCGCGGAACTCGTGGACGAGGTGGCTCTGGTCGTGGTAGCCCGACTCGGCTGCCACCTGGGCCCAGGACGTCGCGCCCGTGCCGACGCGGTGTACGGCGCACTCCAGGCGGGCCACGCGGGAGGCGAACTTCGGGGTGATCCCCAGCGAGCGTCGCATCAGCTCGCGCAAACGCCGGGCGCTCAGGTGCACGTCGTCGGCGAGATCGTCGACCGACACCGTCCCGCTACCGGCTCTGATCAGGTCCAGCGCCCGCAGGGCGTGGTCGGTTGCGGTGTCGTACCCGGCCCGGTACAGCTGTTCGAGGAGCCGGACCCGCAGGACCGCTTCGCGTCGCCCGGCCGGGTGCTCCGCCAACTCCTCGGACAGCGAGTTCACCCACGGCAGTACGGCGTCGGCGATCACCCCGCCCGCGTCCACCTCACTCAGCGGCATGCCGATCAGGCGGCGCAATGCCGCCGGTGACAACTCCACATACGCCGTCGGCTGCCGCGGCAGCAGGGTGGTGACCGGCGTCGCGACCCCCGGCCGCATCAATCCGGCCACGACCGCCTGTGTGCGCAGGGTCTGTCCGTCGTAGTCGATCTGGAGCGGAGCCCCGAGACCGACAACGAGTCGAGCCGACAAGGTGGGGACAGCCCGATGTGCCCGAGCTGGACCGATGTGCTCGCTGATCGACACCACGCCGATGCCCGCGGCACGGCATGCCGGACGGAGTTCCACCCTCGCATTCTCGCATCCGTGTGCGCCGGCTATCCGTCGGCGAGGTAGCGCTCGACCGTGTCGACCTTGCTGTTCAGCGCGTCGGAGACGCCGGGGCGGATGTCGGCCTTGAGGACCAGGCTGCACCGGGGCGCAGTGACGAGGACGGCGTCGGTGGCGGCCTTGATCACCGCCATCACCTCGTCCCATTCACCCTCGATGGTGGTGAACATCGCGTCGGTGCGGTTCGGCAGGCCGGAAGCGCGGACCACCCGGATGGCCGCGGCGACCGCTTCGCCGACCGAGCCGTCGTGGTGGGCGGAACCGCTGGGAGCAACGGAGAAGGCGACGAGCATCGTGATCCTTTCGACGGGTGGGTCCATGGTCCCCGGGGGCGTGGCCCAAGTGTGCGCCGACGCGCGGGGGTGCGGGCGCGACCATTACCCTCTATCGAGTGGCGATATCCAAGGTCGAGCGGCTGATGAATCTGGTCATCGCGCTGCTGTCGACCAGGCAGTTCCTGAGCGCGGAACGTATTCGCGCCAGCGTGGCCGGTTACGAGGACTCCGCGACCGACGAGGCGTTCAGCCGGATGTTCGAGCGCGACAAGAACGAATTGCGCGATCTGGGCATTCCCTTGGAAGTCGGTCCGGTGGGACGGTTCTCGACACTCGAGGGGTACCGGATCAACCGGGACGCCTACGAGCTGCCCGATATCGACCTGTCCAGCGAGGAAGCCGCGGCGGTCGCCGTCGCGGTGCAGATGTGGGCCTCACCGGAATTGGCGGGCGCGGCCGAGGGCGCGCTGTTGAAGCTGCGCGCGGCCGGGGTCACCGTCGAGACCGACAACGTCGGGGTGTCGGTGCCCGCGGTGCCCGCACGCACCCGAGGGTCGGAGCCGGTGTTGCGGGAACTCCTCGCGGCGATCGACGCGGGGCAGGCGGTGCGATTCGGCCACCACAGCGCGGTCACCGACCCGTTCGTGACCCGCGATGTCGAACCGTGGGGCGTGGTGACCCGGCACGGTCGCTGGTACCTGGTCGGGCACGACCGTGAACGCGATGCCGTTCGCACGTTCCGGCTGTCGCGGATCGGTGGACAGGTGCGGCCGTACGGTCCGGTCGACGCGGTCCACAAGCCCGCGCACACCGATCTGCGCGCGATCGTCGACCGGGTCACCGGCGACGCTCCCGTCACCGGGTCGGCCACCGTGTGGGTCGCCAAGGGGCGCGGTCGCGAATTGCGCCGCATCGGCACCGAAGTCGACACCCGTGACCTGGGCGGACGCCCCGGCTCGGTGCTCGAGGTGCCGGTCCGCTCCCGCGACTGGGTGGCCCGGCTGATCACCGGCCTCGGTCCCGACGTTCTCGTCCTGGAACCACCGGAACTGCGCGCCGACGTGATGAACCGGCTACGGTCGGTACTCGACCACACGGAGGTCACGTCGTGAGTTCGCGTCTGTCCCTACGCCTTTCGCGCCTGCTGAACATGGTGCCGTACTTACTCGCGCACCCGGGTATCAGCGCGGCCGAGGCCGCCGCCGAACTGGGTGTCACCACCAAACAGCTGATGAGCGACCTCAACCAGCTGTGGATGTGCGGATTACCGGGCTACGGTCCCGGCGATCTGATCGACCTGTCGTTCTCCGAGGAGAGCATCGAGGTCACCTTCTCGGCCGGCATCGAACGGCCGCTACGGCTGACCTCCACCGAGGCCACCGCGCTGCTGGTGGCGCTGCGCTCGATCGTGGAGATGCCCGGCATGGTCGACCCGACCGCCGCGCACGCCGCCATCGCCAAGATCGAATCGGCGATCGCCAGCACCGACGCCGTCGTCACCGGCAAACCGGTCGATGTCCCCGTCGAGAAGCCGGTGGTCGCGACCGTGCGCGCCGCGCTCGCCGACGCGCGAGCCCTGCGCCTGGTCTACTACTCCGCCAGCCGCGACGAGGTGTCCGAACGCATCGTCGACCCGATTCGGGTGGTGCTGGTCGACAACAACAGCTACCTGCAGGCCTGGTGCAGGCAGGCAGAGGGCGTTCGCCTGTTCCGGTTCGATCGGATCGAGGACGCCACCGAACTCGACGAACCCGCCCGCGCGCCGAGCCACGCCGCCAACGACGCCGCGGCACTCGACCTGTTCCAGGACGACCCCGACGTGCCGCTGGCCCGGCTGCGGATCCGCGCCGACTACGTGTGGGTGCTCGACCAGTACCCCATGCACCGCATCGAATCGCGCGCCGACGGCAGCATCGAGGCGGGCATGCGCTTCGCCTCGCCGGACTGGATGGCTCGACTGCTGCTCGGCTTCGGCACCGGCGTCACCGTGCTCGGGCCGCCCCAGTTGGTGGCCGCGGTGCGCACGCGCGCCGACGCCGCCCTGGCCGCCTACGCGGCCGCCGGACTGGTGGGGGAGACCGAACCCGCGTGAGTCAGCGAGTACTGGTCCTCGGTGCGGGCAGTGTCGGGGTTTTCATCGGCGGTCACCTGGCCGCCGCGGGCATGGAAGTGATCTTCGTCGGCCGTCAGCGGATCCTCGACGACATCGCCGAACACGGCCTGCGCCTGACCGATCTGGACGGCGGCTCGACCGAGGTGACGCCCGACCGGTTCGGCCTCGCGCTCGAACCCGACGAACCGGAGTTGGCCGACCTGGTCCTGGTGACCGTGAAATCGGCCGACACCGCCGCCGCGGTCCGTGCCGTCGCGGGCCGATTACGCCCCGGCACGCCGGTCGTGAGCCTGCAGAACGGCATCGGCAACGCCAGTGTGATCAGAGAGATCCTGCCGACCAGCATCGCCCTGGCCGGGATGGTGATGTTCAACGTGGTGCACAGCGGTCGCGGGTGTTTCCACCGCGCCAGCGACGGTGACCTCGCGATCCAGGACGACCCGGTCGTCGACCGCTTCGCCGACCGTTTCCGCGCGGCCGGCCTGCCGCTGCGCCGTCACCGCGACCTGCGTCCGGTGCAATGGGCGAAACTGCTGCTCAATCTGAACAACCCGATCAACGCGCTGTCGGGCAGGCCGCTGCGTGAGGAACTCGCCGAGCGTGACTACCGCCGCTGCCTCGCGCTGACCCAATCCGAAGCCCTCGCCGTGATGAACACTGCGCGAATTCGGCCCGCGCAGCTCACCCCCGTGCCGCCCGAGTTGATGGTGCATCTGCTGCGTGTTCCCGACGCGGTCTTCCGGCGGGTGTTCGGGCGGGTGCTCGCCATCGATCCGCTCGCCCGCTCGTCGATGGCCGATGACCTCGCGCTCGGTCGGCGTACCGAAATCGCGTGGTTGTGCGGGGAAATCGTGCGCCTCGGCGACATGGTCGGGCACCCGACGCCGGTCAACCGGCGGCTGACGGAGCTGATCAGGATCGCCGAGTCCGGCGACACCGCCCGGTTCACCGGAAGCCGGCTGTTCGCCGAGCTGACCGGGGCGGCGGCCGCTGTCGCGGATTGAACGCGTGGCGAACACCGCTGCGGCTCGGCGTCCACCACGGTCCGAACACAGGTAGCATCGGTAATCACCACAGTCTTTGGAGGTATCTGATAATGGGCACGTTCAGCTGGACGCACCTGCTGATCATCGCGTTGCTGTTCGTTCTGCTCTTCGGCGCGAAGCGGCTTCCCGACGCGGCACGCGGTCTCGGCCGCTCGCTGCGCATCTTCAAGAGCGAGGTCGGGCAGATGCAGGCCGAGTCGTCGGCGTCCGACGCACCGGCGGCCACCGCGGCCACCCCCGCGCCGCAGCAGCAGCTGTCCGCGTCGGCGACGCAGGCGCAGACCCCGATCGTCGAACCGCAGCAGGGCCACAAAACCCTCTGACCTCGGCCATCACCCCGGAGTGGTAGTCACCGCTCCGGGGCGAAGTGCTGTCTCGTCAGAAGTTGTCGCCGAGCATCCGCCGAACCGAGGGTTAGAGGCCACCACCCACTATGCGCATTCCGTTCGATCCCCGGCGCACCAAGCGCAGGACGAATCCCGACGGCACCATGTCGTTGGTCGAGCACCTGCAGGAACTGCGCACCCGGCTGCTGCTGGCACTGGCCGCGATCGCGGTGACCACCCTGATCGGCTTCTTCTGGTACGCGCACACCCTGTTCGGGATGGAGAGCCTGGGCGAGATCCTGCGTGGCCCCTACTGCGCGTTGCCCGCATCGGCGCGGGCCAGCCTGACTCCTGACGGCGCCTGCCGATTGCTCGCCACCGGACCCTTCGACCAGTTCATGCTCCGATTGAAGGTCGGGTTCACCGCAGGTGTGGTGATCGCGACGCCGTTCTGGCTGTATCAGCTGTGGGCGTTCATCACCCCGGGCTTGTACGCGAAGGAACGCAAGCTCGCGGTCGGGTTCGTGGTGACCGGCTCGGTGCTGTTCGTGACGGGCGCCGTGCTGGCGTATGTGGTGGTCTCACACGCGTTGTCGTTCCTGATGACCATCGGCGACAACGTCCAGATCACCGCGCTCAGCGGCAATCAGTACTTCGGTTTCATCATCCAGTTGCTGATCATCTTCGGCGTCAGTTTCGAGACGCCGTTGATCATCATCGGGCTGAACCTGGTCGGGGTGCTGCCCTATACCAAGCTCAAGGCGTGGCGGCGCGGGATGATCTTCGGCCTGTTCGTCTTCGCCGCGATCGTCACACCGCAGGACCCGTTCTCGATGCTGGCGCTGGCGATCGCGCTGACCGTGCTGTTCGAGTTCGCCGTGCAGTTCGCGCGGTTCAGTGACGCGCGCAAGGCCCGCCTGGAGGCGAAGGCGGGCTGGGGCACGCTCGACGACGAACAGGCCTCTCCGCTGGAGACCCCCGAGCCGGTGGCGTCCGCCGATCCGGTGAGCGAGCCGGAGAAAACCGCGCGCCCGGTGTCGGACTACTCCGATACGCTCTGAGGGGTGACCGACACTCCGGGGCTGCCCAGCGAACTGGCGAAATTCGCCGGTGAAATCTCGTTCGATCTGGACCCCTTCCAGAGCACCGCGTGCGCGGCGTTGGAAGACGGGCACAGCGTGCTCGTGTGCGCACCGACCGGTGCGGGCAAGACGATCGTCGGTGAGTTCGCCGTGCACATGGCGCTCGCCTCGGGCGGAAAGTGCTTCTACACCACGCCGATCAAGGCGCTGTCGAATCAGAAGTTCGCCGATCTCACCGCCCGCCACGGCCGCGACAGCGTCGGCCTGCTCACCGGTGACCAGTCGATCAACCCCGGCGCGCCGGTGGTCGTGATGACCACCGAGGTGCTGCGCAACATGCTCTACGCGTCCTCGGACTCGCTGCACGGCCTGTCCTATGTGGTGATGGACGAGGTGCACTACCTGGCCGACCGGTTCCGCGGCGCGGTGTGGGAGGAAGTGATCCTGCACCTGCCGCCGGACGTGCGGCTGGTGAGCCTGTCGGCGACGGTGTCCAACGCCGAGGAGTTCGGCGCCTGGATGGAAACCGTGCGCGGCGACACCGCGGTGGTGGTCGACGAGACCAGGCCGGTGCCGCTGTGGCAGCACGTGATGGTCGGCCGGCGGATGTTCGACCTGTTCGACACCAAGTCCAGCGACCGCAAGGTCGTGGTCGACGAAGATCTCGTGCGGTTCATCCGCCAGCGCGAGAGCGCCGACCGGATGCACGGGTACGGCGGTCCGCGCGGACGTGGTGGGCGCGGCGGCAACTTCCGCCCGTTGCCGCGACCGGATGTCCTGGCGCGTCTCGACGAGGAAAACCTGCTCCCCGCGATCACGTTCATCTTCAGCCGGGCGGGCTGCGACGGCGCGCTGGCCCAGTGCCTGCGGGCCCGCCTCGATCTGAGTCGTCCGGGCGAGGCCGCGCAGATCGACGAGATCATCGAGAAGCACACCGGTGACCTGCCCAAGGGTGATCTGGAGGTGCTCGGTTACTGGGAGTGGCGCGAGGCGCTGCAGCGCGGCCTGGCCGCCCACCACGCCGGCATGCTGCCCGCGTTCCGGCACACCGTCGAGGAACTGTTCGTCAAGGGTCTGGTGCGCGCGGTGTTCGCCACCGAGACTCTGGCACTGGGCATCAACATGCCCGCCCGCACGGTGGTCCTCGAGCGGCTGGTGAAGTTCAACGGCGAGACCCATGCCGAGCTCACCCCCGGCGAGTACACCCAGCTCACCGGCCGCGCGGGCAGGCGCGGTATCGACGTCGAGGGCCACGCGGTGGTGCTGTGGCAGCCCGAGGTCGACACCAGTGCGGTGGCCGGCCTCGCCTCCACCCGCACCTATCCGCTGCGCAGCTCGTTCCGGCCCGGCTACAACATGTCGATCAACCTGATCGACCGGATGGGCGCCCAGGAGGCCCGAACCCTGCTCGAGCGGTCGTTCGCCCAGTTCCAGGCCGACCGGTCGGTCGTGGGGCTCGTCCGTGGCATCGAACGCAACGAGGGCGCGCTGCGCAAGCTGGAGAGTCAGCTCGGCGGGGTCGACGGCGATTTCATGGAGTACCTGTCGCTGCGTGACCGGATCAAGCAGCGCGAGCGCGATATCCAGCAGCAG
The DNA here is from genome assembly GCF_042671725.1 of Nocardia sp. NPDC127606. Classification (NCBI taxonomy): domain Bacteria; kingdom Bacillati; phylum Actinomycetota; class Actinomycetes; order Mycobacteriales; family Nocardiaceae; genus Nocardia; species Nocardia sp. NPDC127606. Next base: position 634,177 of record NZ_JBHXWQ010000001.1, read on the forward strand.
GGCCGGGCCGACCGGCGCGGCGCCGCGGTGAAAGCGCTGATCGGGTTGCGTCGTGGCGACGTGGTGTCCATCCCCGTGGGCAAGCGTTCCGGGCTCGCGGTGATCCTCGAACCCGACCAGACGCCCGGCGACCCGCGTCCACTGGTATTGACCGAGGACCACTGGGCCGGTCGGGTGTCGGCGGCCGATTTTCCGGAGCCCGCCGAAGCGCTCGGGCGCATGGATCTGCCGCGTCGGGTCGATCACCGGACCGCGCGCATCCGCCGCGACCTGGCCTCGGCGTTGCGCGGCACCGGAATCTCGGCTCCGCGCCGGGGCAAGCGCAACGATCGTGTTCGAGGCGGCGAAGATCGTCAGCTCTCGACACTGCGGCGCAGTCTGCGGTCCCATCCCGCGCACAATCGTCCCGATCGGGAGCAGCTGAGCCGCACCGGCGAGCGGTATTCGCGCCTCGCCCGCGAGACCGAGACGATGCGCCAGAAAGTTGCCGCCACCACGAATTCGCTGGCGCGCACTTTCGATCGGATCGTCGGGCTGCTCGAGGAACGCGGGTTCGTCGCCCACGGTGAGGTGACCGCCGACGGCAGGCGCCTGGCCCGGATCTACGCCGAGAGCGATCTCGTGGTCGCCGAGGCCCTGCGCCAGGGCCTGTGGCGCGGACTCGGCCCGGCCGAACTCGCCGCGGTGGTGTCGACGCTGGTCTACGAATCGCGGCAGGAAACCGGTCTGCTGACGCCGGCGGGACCGACCGATCCGATCCGCCGGGCGGTCGCGGCCACCATCGAGGTGTGGTCGGAACTGCGCTCCGACGAGGCGCGACACAAACTTCCGCCCACTCGCGAACCCGATCTGGGGTTTGTCACCGGGGTCTACAAATGGGCGCGCGGCGACGCGTTGGCCGAGGCGTTGCTGGCCAGCGGCGACCAGGGGACGACGATGTCGGCGGGCGATTTCGTGCGGTGGTGCAGGCAGGTGATCGACCTGCTCGATCAGATCCACAACACCGCCGACGACCCCGAGATCGCGTCCACCGCCGCCAAGGCGGTGCGTGCCGTACGGCGGGGTGTCGTCGCGGTGGACGCCGCGTAGTCGGGGCGTCTGTGATTTGATTTCTTCGCGTACCGACCGTGAGGCGGATGTCGTGCGAATGCGGCAGGCCCGGCGCGGGGGGCTACCGTATGGACTAATGATGCGAGTGGAGGCGAGTGGATGAGCGGCCCTTACGGACCGAACAACCCCGGGGAGGGGAACAACGATCCCACCCAGCACTGGGGGGGTCAGCAGGGGGCCGGTGGCGCCGGTCCCACCCAGCACTGGGGTGGCGCGCAGCAGCCGCCACAACAGGGCGCCCAGCCCACCCAGCAGTGGAATGATCCGAACGCCCAGCAGCCGCAGCAGCCGTGGGGACAGCAGCCCCAGCAACCGCAGCAGCCGTGGGGCCAGCAGCCGCAGCAGGGTGGCGTGCCGCAGCAGCCGACCGGGCCGCAGCAGCAGTGGGGCCAGACCCAGCCGCCGCCGCAGGACTGGAACAACCAGGCCGCCAACGCGCAGCAGCAGTGGGGTCAGCCCGCGCCGCAGCAGCAGTGGGGGCAGCAGCCCGCTCCGCAACAGCAGTGGGGACAGCAGCCGTCTTCCGGTGGTAAGAGCAAGGGCCTGATCATCGGTCTCATCGCCGCGGGCGTGCTCGTGGTCGCCGCCGTGATCGGCCTGCTCCTGGTCGTGTTGTCCTCGGACGAACTCGACAACGCGGCCGTGCAGGACGGTGTCTCGCGCGTGCTGAAGGACTCCTACGGCATCGCCGACGTCTCCGATGTCAGCTGCCCCTCCGGTCAGGCGGTGGAGGTCGACGCGACCTTCACCTGCGACCTGAAGGTCAGTGGCGAGGCGAAGAAGGTCACCGTCAAGATCACCAAGGAAGACGGCACCTACGAGGTCGGCCGCCCCAACTAGGCGCTCGCACGACGTTTTCCGGGCCGTCCGCGCAGTCTGCGGGCGGCCCGGTGTCGTTCGTCCCGGTCAGCCGGCGTGTGCCGCGGTCAGTGCGGTGACGAGGCGGGTGATCGGGCTCTCGGCGTTGTACGCGGTGGCCAGCGCGAGCAGCCGGTCGGGGTCGGTGGGGGTGGCGGGCAGGACATCCGGCCGCGACAGGATCACCTCGGCGTCGCGGACCACCCGCACGACCGGTGCGGCGACCTTCAGATAGTCCTGCGCGGCAACGAGTTTCGCGCGCACACCCTTGGCGATATCGGAACCGGGATCAGCGACAGCGTCCATGAGCGCGTCGAGCGAGCCGAACTTCGTGATCAGCTGGGCGGCGGACTTGTCGCCGATGCCCGCCACACCGGGCAGGCCGTCGGAGGCGTCGCCGCGCAGGGTCGCCATGTCGGCGTAGGCCGGTCCCGCGTTCTGTTCGGGCACACCGTATTTCGCCGAGAGCTCCGCGGGGCCGAACAGTTCGGCCTTGGCCAGACCGCGACCGACGTAGAGCACGCGGACCGGTGGGGCGGGCTCGTCGCGCACCAGCTGCAGCAGGTCGCGGTCGCCGCTGACGACGACGACCGGGTCGGTGCGTTCCCGGCTCGCGAGGGTGCCGAGCACATCGTCGGCCTCGAGGCCTTCCGCGCCGCCGGTGGCGATGCCCGCCGCCTCGAGCACCTCGAGGATCATCTCGACCTGCGGGGTGAGCGTGTCGGGCACTTCTTCCGCGCCGGGCGCCGCGCTGGTGCTGGTGTCGAGTCGGTGCGCTTTGTACGAGGGCACCAGCGCCACCCGGAACGGGGGCCGCCAATCGAGGTCGAGCCCGACCACGAGCCTGCTCGGGCGATGTTTGGTGACCAGCGAGGCCACCATGTCGGTGAAGCCGCGCAGCGCGTTCACCGAGCGGCCGTCCGCGCCCCTGAGCTTGTCGGGAATGGCGTAGTAGGCGCGGAACCAGAGGCTGGCGCCGTCGAGGATCAACAGGGGTCCACGGGTGCTCTCGTCAGCGGTCACCCGGTGATTGTGCCCCGAACCACCGACACCGTGGCCGCGGCCGTGCCGATGGGCTTCGGTGGCTGCCCTCGGCGCGGGGCGGGTAACGTCGGATCCTATGAGCGCGCACACGGATGCCAGGTTCGCGGCGAAGGTCTACGGTCAGCGGCTGGAGCGGGCGGTCGAGTTGATGCGCGCGGCGCATCTGGACGCCCTGCTGATCACGCCGGGCCCCGACCTGCGGTACCTGATCGGTTCGGCCGCGGAATCCTTCGAGCGGCTCACCTGCCTGGTGATCCCGGCCGACGGATCGACGCCCTCGGTGGTCATCCCGAAACTCGAGCTGGCCTCCCTCGCCGATTCCGCGGCGGGCGAACTCGGCCTGCAGGTGCTCGACTGGGTCGACGGTGTCGATCCGTACCAGCTGGTTCGCTCGATCCTGCACGCCGGTTCCCGCATCGCGGTCGCCGACGCCATGCCCGCACTGCACCTGATCCCGCTCGCGGAATCGACCACCGGTCTGCCCGCCTCGGCGACGCCGGTGCTGCGCGAGTCGCGAATGATCAAGGACGAGGCCGAGATCGACGCGCTGCGCCGGGCGGGCGCGGCCATCGACCGCGTGCACGCGCGGATGGGCGAATTCCTGCGGGCCGGTCGCACCGAGGCCGAGGTGAGCGCCGATATCACCGCCGCGATCGTCGAGGAAGGTCATACCGAGGCGGCGTTCGTCATCGTCGGCAGTGGCCCGCACGGCGCCGATCCGCACCACGAGGTCTCCGACCGCGTCATCGAGCAGGGCGATGTGGTCGTCATCGATATCGGTGGCCCCGTCGAACCCGGCTACTACTCGGACTCGACCCGCACCTATGTGCTCGGCACCCCGAGCCCGGAGATCGTCGAACAGGTGGCGGTCCTCGAGGCCGCCCAGGCCGCCGCGGTGGCGGCGGTGCGACCGGGGGTGAGCGCGGAATCCATCGATGCCGCCGCCCGCACCGTGCTCGCCGACGCGGGCCTCGGCGACGCCTTCATCCACCGCACCGGCCACGGCATCGGCCTGTCGGTGCACGAGGAGCCCTACATCGTGGCGGGCAACGACCTGGTTCTCCAATCGGGCATGGCGTTCAGTATCGAGCCGGGAATCTACTTGCGCGGCGAATGGGGCGCGCGGATCGAAGACATCGTGGTCGTCACCGACAACGGTGTGGAGTCGATGAACAACCGGCCGCACGGCCTGACGGTGCTGTAAGCGGTTCGGCTACGGACCGAGGTCGGTAGCGGCAAGCGCCCGCGCTGCGCCGAGTAGTTTTCGGCCGCCGCTATTTGAGGGTGCCCGACGACAGCACCCGGCGCACCTGGATCGCGACGACCACCCGCGTCGGATTCTCGCGGGGCACCCGGTAGCGCTCGGTGTAGCGGCGCACGGCCTCGGCGACGTCGGCGCTGTCGTCGAGCACCGTCGCCGGTCCTTCGAGGGTCAGCCAGCGCGGCCCCTCGACCTGGCTCACCGCCGCGTAGCCGCCACGTCCGGCATTGTGTGCCTTCACCGACGCGCCGTCGGTGATCACGCGAGCGATTCCGCTCTCCGGATCCCAGGTGAATCCCACGGCGACCACGTGCGGGGTGCCGTCGGCGCGCAGCGTGGTGAGGGTGGCCAGATGCCGCTCGGTGACGAACTCGAGGGCAGCGGGGGACAGCTGTGCGGTGGCGGTCGGCATGCCCGAAACGGTAGCCGGGCCGGCCGGCGCGCGGCTGCGCGGGTTTGCGCCGTGCCCGGAACAGGGGCAGGCCGGGACCGGCCGGACCGGCCGGATGACAGACTGGCGCTATGGGAATGCAGCAGATCGACGGGCCGGTGCTGGTCCTGGGTGGGCGCAGTGAGATCGGCCTCGAAGTGGCGCGCAGGCTGGCACCCGGACGGGTGGTGATCCTGGCCGCTCGCCGCGCCGACGCGTTGGCGGCCGAGGTCGAGCAGGTGCGCGCGGCGGGCGCCACCGCCGTGCACACCGTGGAATTCGACGCCGACGAGACCGCCACGCACGCGCCGCTGCTGGAGAAGCTCGCCGCCGAGCACGGCGGCATCGCGACAGCGGTGCTCGCCTTCGGTGTCCTCGGCGATCAGGATCGTGCCGAACACGACCCGGCGCACGCCGTCGCCGTCGTGCACACCGATTTCGTCGCCCAGGTCAGTGTCCTCACCACCCTGGCGACCGTCATGCGGGCGCAGGGTTCCGGCCAGATCGTCGTCTTCAGCTCCATCGCGGGCGTGCGCGTGCGTCGGGCGAACTATGTCTACGGTTCGGCCAAAGCGGGCCTGGACGGCTTCGCCAGCGGCCTCGGTGACGCCCTGCACGGCACCGGCGTGCAGCTGTTGCTGGTGCGCTCGGGCTTCGTGATCGGCCGCATGACCACCGGCATGGACCCCGCTCCCATGGCCAGTACCCCCGACCAGGTCGCCGACGCCGTGGTCCGCAGCCTCGGCAAGGGCGCCACCCGGGTCGCCATCCCCGGCCGCCTTGCCCTTGCCTTCTTCGTGATGCGCCTGCTCCCGCAATCCGTCTGGCGTCGGATGCCACGGTGACCGCGTCCGGCGACGCGGTGACGGACTGGACCGGCCACCCGATCGTGGTGGCCGGAATCGGGGCCGACGGTTGGTCCGGCCTGGGGGAGAACGTCCGTCGGGCGATCGGGGATTGCGACGTGGTCTTCGGCTCCTCGCGCCAACTGGCGCTGCTCCCGGCGAGCGATATCGAACGGGTGCCGTGGCCGACGCCGCTGCTGCCCGCCCTGGCGGAGTTGTTCGGGCGCAACGCCGGTCGACGCGTCGGCGTCCTGGCCAGCGGTGATCCCATGTTCTACGGCATCGGCGTCACCCTGGCGCGCCGGTTCGGCCCGGCGGCGCTGCGCGTGTTCCCGCAGCCGTCCTCGGCGTCACTGGCGTGCGCCCGGCTCGGGTGGCCGCTGGCCGAAACCCCGGTGGTGAGTGTGGTTGCCCGGCCATTGCCCACCGTCTTGCCCGAATTGTCCGAAGGTCGGCGGATTCTCGTCCTCAGCGAGGACGAGACGACGCCGAGCCGGATCGCGGAAATGCTGCGCGACAAGGGATTCGGCGCCTCCTCGCTGACGGTCCTCGAGCAACTCGGCGGCCCCGCCGAACACCGGTGCACCGGCTCCGCCGCCACCTGGTCGCACCCGCCCGGCGACCCGCTCAACATCGTCGCCATCGACTGCCGCGCCGATCCCGATACGCGCCGCGACACCCGATTGCCCGGCCTGGCCGACACCGCCTTCGCGGGCGACGGCCAGCTCACCAAAGCCGAGGTTCGCGCCCTCACCGTCACCGCGCTCGCCCCCGCACCGGGGGAAATGCTGTGGGATATCGGCGGCGGCTCGGGCAGTATCGCCATCGAATGGTGCCGCACCCATCCGCTGTGCCGCGCCGTCACGTTCGAACGGCTGCCCGCCCGCCGAGAACAAATCGCGACCAATACCACCGCCCTCGGGGTGCCGGGAATAACGATCCGCGGTGAGGTGCGCTCAGAGTTAGCCGAGGAAAAGATCTCGGCGCCGGACGCCGTATTTCTCGGCGGCGGCCTCACTCAGGACGGCATGTTCGAGCAGTGCTGGCAGCGCCTGCGCCCCGGCGGCCGGCTGGTCGCCAACGCGGTCACCGCGGAATCGGAAGCGCTGCTGCTCGACTGGTCTGCGAGGTTCGGTGGAACCCTGCGCAAATTTCAGATCTATCGAGGGGAACCGCTCGGCGGCTTCACGGCCTGGCGACCGCACTTGCCGGTCGCTCAGTGGATTGTCCGAAAACCCGCTGGTCGCCGGAGTGGGGAACCCTAGTCCCGATCACGATCAGATCACGCGCAGATCACGGTGAATCCGTTCCCGCAGGGTCCGCGCGCCGTAAAAGTTTCGGGACCGAACGTGTAGAACCCACGGCCCGGGGGTAGGGTCGTTGCCGTTCCGGGTAATCCCCCCGGTTCGTTTTCCACGATGGAGAGTTACATGAAGTACTCGAAGTTCGATGGCGATGCCGATGATTGCGGAGGGCTGTCCTGAGAGTTCTGATCCTCGGTGGCACCGGTGAAGCCAGGGAGTTGGCGCGCAGAGCCTCCAGCGAGCGTGGACTCGACATCGTGTCCTCCCTTGCCGGTCGAGTCGCCAATCCGCGGCTGCCGGTCGGTGCGGTCCGTGTCGGTGGGTTCGGTGGCGTCGAGGGCCTCCGAACCTGGCTACGGGAGAACGCGATCGACGCTGTCGTGGATGCGACCCATCCCTTCGCCGCGAAGGTGAGTACGCACGCGGCCACTGCCGCGGCCGATCTGGACATCCCCGCGCTGCATCTGCGCCGCCCGGAGTGGGTGCAGCGACGCGGCGACCTGTGGACCAGGGTTCCCGATCTCGCTGCGGCGGCCGCGGCCCTGACCGCGCGTGACGAACAAGTCCTGCTGACCATCGGGCGCCAGGGCGTCGGCGCGTTCGTCGGCTGCACGGGGCACGGCTTCGTCATCCGCTCCATCGACGCGCCCGAGGTCCCGCTGCCGCCGCGCTCCAAACTGTTGCTGGCGCGCGGGCCGTTCACCTTCGATGAAGAACTGGTGTTGATGTCGCGTCATCGCATCGACGTGCTGGTCACCAAGAACAGCGGCGGTGAGCAGACCGAGGCGAAGATCTTCGCCGCCCGTACCGCGGGTCTGCCGGTGATCATGATCGACCGGCCACCGCTGCCCGCGGGTGCGGTGACTGTGCCCGAGGTCGGCGACGCTGTCGAGTGGTTGCGCGAGTCCGCGCCGCATCGAGTGCGCTGAACCGGGTGGGGCCGAACGCTGTCAGCGCGGGGTCGGCGGCGTGAAGATCGTCGGCAGCTGGTCGAACCAGTGCAGGACCGCGCGCTCGTAGGCGATGCCGAATTCGAGGGTCGCGCGCTGGTGGGGTGCCAGGGCGGTCTCGTCTTCGTCGAGGTAGCGGTCGAGACGATCCTGATGAATGTTCTTGTTGGCGGCGATGATCCGATCGCGGTGCGCGGGATCCAGGTGCTCGCCGAAGGACAGTGTGAGCAGCAGTGGCACGCGGATGGTCTCGGCGCCGGGATCGCGCCCGATCCACTCGGCGAAGGCCTCGCGCCCGAAATCGGTGATCCGGTACGGCGTGCGCTCCCTGGCGCCGCGTTCGCCCTTGGTCACCAGACCCGCGGCGTCCATCGTGGACAGTTCGCGATAGACCTGGCTCTGCGTGATGGTCCAGAAGTCGCCGATGCGTTGCTGGGCCTGCGTGGCGAGATCCCAGCCCGACTTCGGGCCCTCGTGCAGGAACCCGAGTAGCGAGGCCGCGGTGGAGTTCAGTGGGCGGCGTCGAGTCGCGGTGTCGGTCAACGGTCAACTCCCTTCGAACTACATTCCTAAGTGGAATGTTACGCCTGGGTGCGCGGTCCACCAATAGTGCCGGTGTTGCGGCGCGTTCGCCGGACCGGGGTGCGGCGGTGACGCTCACACGCTGAGCGCCACCGCCGCGGTGATCGACCCGTCAGGCTCAGGCCAACGCGAGATTCACGACGTCACCGTCGGCCAGTTCGTAGGACGCCAGCGTTTTGGAGTCCTCGAGCTTGACCTCGCTCTCGGTGATGAGCTGCTGCTCGGCCGCCGGAACACCGGTCTGTTCCTGAATCAGGCCCTTGAGATCCTTGACCGTGGCCGTGCTGTCGATGCTGACCGGGATGGGGTCGCCGTCCAAGCCGTTCACCGTCAGCGTGATGCTGGTGGCGCTCTCGGCGAGAGGTGCCCCGGGCAGGCCGGGCAGACCCGGCAAGCCGGGCAGCTCGGGCGCGGCAGGGGCGATCGGTGCGGCGGGCGCCGCGGGCGCGTCCGGTGCCGTGGGCGCGGGCGGCGCCGGCGGCTGGGCCGACGCGATCCCCGCGAGGGGAACCGCCATGGCGGCGGCTATCAGGCCGACCGTCACACCGCGTCGTAATCGGGTACCGAGAGTGTGCTGTGCGTGGTGCTGAACTCTCATCGTGGTGAATCCTTTCATCGTCCTCGTGGGACGCGTTGGGGAATCGAACCAGGAAACGAGCTGTCACGCTGTTGTGCCTGCGGGCATGCCCGCGGAACAAGTGTGCCATCGCACGGGAGTGTCGCCGGGCCTCGCCGGCCGCGCGGCTTGCCGAGGACCGCGCAGGTTCCGGTCGGCCGCGGGGGTCGCCGGGGTCACCCGCGGTGCGGATTCGGCGCCCGCTCGGCGCGGGTGATGCGGGGTACCGACCGTGCGGTTTGTGGACTGTCCGGCGCGGACTACCGGCTCGCTACCGACCCGTACCTACGCGAAGTAAAAACGCGGGTGCCTTCCGGCGTGTCGAAGGTGGTGGTGGTCGAGGATCCGATGATCAGCAGGGTGCGCATGTCGACCTCGTCGGGATCGAGCTCGCCGAGCGTGATCACCCGGACGGATTCGGTCGGTCCGCCGACATCGCGGCCGAGCACCACCGGCGTGTGCGGCGGGCGGTGCTCGAGCAGGACCTCGCGCATGGCGCCGACCTGCCAGCGGCGCTGCGAGGAGGCCGGGTTGTAGATCGCGATGGCCATGTCGGCCGCCGCGACCGCCGAAAGGCGTTGTGCGACGACATCCCACGGCTTGAGCCGATCGGACAGCGAGATCATCGCGTAGTCGTGCCCGAGCGGCGCGCCGACCCGGCTCGCCACCGCGTTGGCGGCGGTCAGCCCGGGCAGCACCCGCACCGGGACGTCCTTGAACTGCGGTTCGGCCGACACCTCGAGGACGGCGGCCGCCATCGCGAAAACGCCCGGATCGCCCGAGGACACCACCGCGACGCGCGCGCCCCGCTTGGCCAGGTCCAGTGCCATCGCGGCGCGCTCGGATTCGACCTTGTTGTCGCTGGCGTGCCGTCGCTGACCGGCCCGCTCGGGGACGCGGTCGATGTAGGTGGTGTAGCCGACGAGGTCCGTCGCCTCGGCCAGCGCGGCGGTGACCTGCGGGGTGGTCCAGTCCGCATCACCGGGGCCGAGACCGACGACGACGACTTCGCCCGGCAGTTCCACCGATTCGGCACCGCTCGCGGCGTGCGGCGCGCTGTCGCCGACAGCGGGCGCCGAGTGCGTCGGGGTCGCCGCGGAGCCCGCGGCGCCGCGAGCGGGGATCGGTGTGGTGGGGGTCGGACCGGGCACCAGGGTGATCGAGAAGTACGGCACGTCCGCCTCGTCGACATCGGCCGCGGCGAGCACCCGCTGACGGGTGCTGCTCGCGCGTTCGACGTAGTAGGCGTCGTTCAGTCGACCGGAATCGGCGAGTGCCCGGCGCACACCGGGAAACGTGCGTCCCAGTTTCATGATCGCGGCGGCGTCGGTCTCGCGCAGGCGCTCGGTCAGCTCCTCCACGGGCATGGTGCCGGGCAGCACCGTGAGTACCTGCTCACCCTCTACCAGGGGAGTCCCCAGGGCCGCGGAGGCCGCGCTCACCGAGGTGATGCCGGGGACGATCTCGGCGTCGAATCGATCGGCCAGCCGCCGGTGCATGTGCATGTAGGAGGAGTAGAACAGCGGATCACCGGCGGCGAGCAGCGCGACGGTGCGCCCCGCGGCCAGGTGGGTGGCCAGCCGCGCGGCCGCCTGTTCGTAGAACTCGTCGATCGCGCCCTGGTATCCACCGGGATGATCGGTGGTCTCCACGGTCACCGGGTAGACGAGGTGCTCCTCGATCTGCCCCGCGCGCAGATATGGCTCCGCGATGGCGCGGGAGATGCTGCGGCCGTGCTTGGCGCTGTGGAACGCGACCACATCGGCTTCGGCGATGAGCCGCGCGGCTTTCACCGTCACCAGTTCCGGATCGCCGGGACCGAGGCCGATGCCCCACAGTTTGCCGGTGCTGATCTCGCTCACTCCTGTTCGCTCGCAATCGCATTCAGTGCCGACGCGGTGATCGCGCTGCCGCCGCGCCTGCCGCGGACGGTCAGATACTCGATTCCGCCGAAGTCGATCAGCGCCTGCTTGGATTCGGCGGCACCGATGAACCCGACCGGGATGCCGATGATCGCCGCGGGTCGCGGCGCACCGGCATCGAGCATGTCGAGCAGGTGGAACAGCGCGGTCGGTGCGTTGCCGATGGCCACCACCGCGCCGTCGAACTGGTCGCGCAGCAGCTCCAGTGCCGCCACCGAGCGCGTATTGCCCAGTCGCGCGGCGAGTTCGGGCACGCGCGGGTCGGTGAGGTTGCACAGCACCGCGTTGTCGGCGGGCAGTCGCTTGCGGGTCACCCCCGAGGCGACCATATTGGCATCGCAGATGATCGGCTTGCCTGCGTGCAGCGCGGCGCGCGCGGCGGCGACCACACCGGGGGAGAAGGCGATGTCGGGGGCCAGGTCGACCTGCCCGCAGCCGTGGATCATCCGCACCGCCACCCGTTCCACATCGGCGGGGAAACCGGCGAGATCCGCCTCGTCGCGGATCGTCGCGAACGAGCGCCGATAGATCTCGGCCCCGTCGGTGAGGTAGCTGGCACGCACGTCGGACATGGCGACAACCCTAGAACCTGGGTCTGACGTGGCGTCCGGCGGCTCAGGTGCGGGGGCGTTCGAGAATGCGCGACATCACCAGCGAGCTGCGGGTGCGCCCGACGCGCGCGTTCTCCCTGATCCGTTCGACTGTCACCTCGATCTCGGCCATGTCGGTGGCCATCACGTGCACGAGCGCGTCGGCCTCGCCCGCGATCGTCCACACTCCGACGACCTGCGGAATCGGTTCGAGGGTGCGGCGCAGCTCGGCCGGGGAGATGTTGTCGCGGTAGTAGACCTCGACGTACGCCTCGGTTTTCCAGCCCAGCGCGGCCGGGTTGACCTGCGCGGTGAACCCGGTGATCTGCCCGCTGGCGACCATCTTGTCCACCCGCCGCTTCACCGCGGGCGCGGACAGCCCGACCACCGAACCGATCTCCTGGAACGAGGCACGGGCGTGGACGAGCAGCTCCGCGAGAATGCGCCGATCGATATCGTCCACGTCGCTCCTTCGCTTCGTCACGCAATGATTGCCCATTCTTACATTGAAATGCACAACGAATCGGTGTTCCGCGCGCAATGGAGCGGCGATTACGGTCGGTGAAACCGTCCGCGCAGCCACCAGGAGTCCTGATGACCGCCGCTAGCCCTCTTCGTGTATCGGCACCCGCGCGGACCGCCTCCCCGCGCCGCTATGTGTTGTGCCGCCCCGACCATTTCGAGGTCACCTACGCGATCAACCCGTGGATGGATCCGGCCGCCCCGGTCGACCGGGCGCGTGCGCTCGCCCAGTGGGAGATCCTGCGCGCGACCCTGGAAGCACACGGGCACACCGTGGAAACGGTGCCCGGCGAACCCGGTCTGCCGGATATGGTCTTCGCCGCCAACAGCGGCATCGTGATCGGTGGACACGCGCTCTCCGCCCGGTTCGCCCACCCCGAACGCGCCGCCGAGGGGCCCGCGTTCCATCAGTGGTTCGCCGCACGGGAACTGCGTGAGCTGGCCGCCGCGGCCGAAACCAACGAGGGGGAGGGCGATTTCGCGTTCGCCGGGCAGCGGATTCTGGCCGGTGTCGGGTTCCGCTGTTCGCTGTCCGCGCACGCGGAGGTGGAACGGTACTTCGACGTGCCGGTGGTGTCGCTCGAGCTGGTCGACCCGCGCTTCTATCACCTCGACACCGCGCTGATGGTCCTCGACGACACCACCGTTGCCTACTACCCGGCCGCGTTCAGCCCCGCCGCTCGCGAAGTGCTGACCACCCTGTATCCCGACGCGATCCTCGCCGACGACAACGACGCGCTCTGCTTCGGCTTGAACGGACTCAGCGACGGCGAACACGTCTTCCTCGACCCCGGCGCCACCGGCCTCATCGCGCAGCTGCGCGGGCGGGGTTTCGTCCCCGTTCCGCTGGATCTGTCCGAACTGCGTAAGGGCGGCGGCGGCGTGAAGTGCTGCGTGCTCGAGCTGCACACCCGCCGCGACACGACCGTGGGCTAGCCGGACCGCACCGCCACCGCCCGGATACTGGGCCGATGGCACACCCGAGCACAGCTGGTGCGGGTGTCTGATCGCGATGTGAGCGCCGACCTTGCGCTACGGGCTTGCGCTACGGGCTTGCGCTACGGGTTCGTGCCGCGCCGCCTGATGGGAGAGGCGTCGGGATGGCCTATCAGCGGGTGATGGCCCGTGCACTGCGCGATCAGCGGCGCGATCGCGACGGTGGCCGGTGCCGTGCCTCGTGGTTCACTCGTACTCGGTGCCGCCGTCGCGCAACAGGTACGCCTCGGAGACGATCTTGCCGATCGCCCGGCCACCGAGAATCGGCGACGGGCGTTCGGCGGCAGGCCGCACCACCAGGCCCTCACGGATGTTGGCACCCGCGCCGCTGACGGTTTCGGTGCCCTCGGCCAACTCCATGAGCAACTCGGCGTCGTAGGCGCCCTCGTAGAGGACCGGCACGCGCGAGACGGTGAGGCCGAGATCGTCGAGCAGGGCGCTGATCTCGTGATGGTCGAGCCAGCGGATCGGCGCCGCGCCCGCGTCCACCGCGATGTCGAACAGCCCGAAGCCGAGCGACTCGTCGTGCGCGGCGGACGCGCCGTAGTGCAGGTCCTGCACGCCCGCGCCGTACACCTCACCGAACAGGCCGATGCGGTCCGCGTCGAGCGCGGCGGCGAGTTTGCGAGCGGCTTCGTCGAGCCCGTGGGCGCGGATGGCGCGCCAGTACAGGTTGCCGTCGGCCTCGGTCAGCGACAGCGACCGACCACCGACGCCCTTGGACGACACCAGAATTCGGTCGCCGTCACGCACATGGGTGAGCAGGCAGGCGGTGCCGTGGATCTTCTCGGTCGCCACCACCGGCTCCCCGGCGGTGAAGATGTCGGGAAACCGCTTGATGTTCTCGACGTCGACCCACCGCAGCAGATCCGGCGCCGACTCGACCTGTCCCGACATCGAGACCGGTACCGGCGGAACCCATTTCACGATCCCCAGCGACTCGGCGAAGTCGGTCCGCTCGAACGCGGCCGCCGCGAGATCCGCTCCGTCCAGCGCGGCCGGGGTGCACACGATGCCCTGCGACACCTCACCACGCAACCGGACCGCCTTCACCCGATTACGCAGCGAGCCCGCGAGTTTCCCGGTCAGGCCGAGCTCGGCGATCAGCTCGTCGGGCAGCGCCGACTGTTCCGGAATGTAGATTGCGTGATCCCCGGTCGTGAACTGGCCCTTGGCGACCACGGCCCGGTACAGCCCCACCTGGGCCAGCTCGAGCCGATCGGCATTCGGATGTGGTACGACAACGAGCCGCTCGGCCGTCACCTGCAGTGTGGACATGAGAACCCCCTCGTAGTGAGAAGGCAAGGGTACGAAACGATTCCGCGACCGTCGATCGAGTTTCGCTCGGCCGCGGTGGGGTCAGGACGTGGTGGTCGCGTCGTCGGTGTCGACGCGATAGCCGTGATCGGTGGCCACGACATCGGTCACGGGACCGCGTGGGCGACCGCAGCGCCGATCGCACCCGGACCAGTGCTGGCGACCCGCCACGGTGACGGATTCGGCCGGTACGAGTTCCTTCGTGGGCTGCCGCTGCTCGGAAGTCTCGGTGGCGGTGCCGTTCTCGGGACCGGCTGATGCGGCGGTGGTCGACCGCTCGAGTCCGGCCGCCTCGGGGAGGACGCGATCGGATTCGATGGCGGCGGCCAGGTCGGCGCGAACATCGGTGCGCGATTTCGCGCAGCCGGGGCGTCCGGCGCAGGCGCTGACCTGTAGCCACGGGGAATTCGCGTCGAAGATCAGACCCATCGGCGCGAGCACGCGCACCACCGTTTCGGCGGGCCCCTCGTCGAGGTCGGTGATCACCAGGCTGCGCCAGGGTGTGACGAAGACGGGCCGTTCCACAGCGGCGAGGAATTCGGTCGTCCTGGCGGACACAGTGCCCAGCGGTACCCCGGCGCCGAGCGTGACGAGGCCGTCCTCCTGCTCGAGCCAGCCGATCGGAACAGCGTGTGTCGCACCGAGTTCGAGAGGCTCTCCGGCGGGGGAGCGGTCGAGCGTCTCGACCACCGATTCGACCCCGCCCGGAATCTCGTGCAGCCGCCACTGCCCCGACTCGCTGGTTCCCCGCAGATCGAGAAAGCCGCGCGCCGCGTCGAGCATCACGTCGACCGCTTCGCCCGCGGTGACCCGAAGCCCGGTGTCGGCACCCGCCAGCAGCAGTGCGAACTCGTCGGCGCCCACCGCCTGAACGCCGATGTCACCGTGCAGCGTGCTCACATCACCGCGCCCGTCGTCGAGGGTGAACAGCACGCGCCCCGGCAGCTGCGCCAGCTGCGGATCGCCGCGCAATCCGGCGTCGAGGTCGACCGCGAGCCCGTGCACGTCCGCGAACCCGCCGACTCGCCCCGACAGCGGTGAGGCCACGATATTGCGCACCCGCTCGTGGGTCTCGCTGGGCAGCAGACCCGCCGCGCCCAGCCGTTGCGCGAGTTCGGAGGCGTCACGGACCTGCCGCAGCTGGATGTTTCCCCGCGAGGTCAGCTCGAGGTTCCCGTTGCCCAGATCACGCGCCGCGTCGGCCAATGCCTGCAGCTGCGCCGACGCCAACCGCCCGCCCGGCACGCGGATCCGCGCCAACGGCCCGTCGGCAGCTTGATGCAACCGCAGAACCCCTGGGCAAGAATCGGGCGCGCTCCTGGTCATGATGCTCAAGCCTACGACGCACCCGCTGCGGGCCGTACCGCACCGTGACGGGCCGGCCGCTCACTCCACCCAGCGCAGCGGTCGACCAACCGCGCGGCCCCACGGATGTGACGAGGCCGTCTCGCGTGACGCGGCGATTCGCGGGTAGTCGCTAGGGTGAGTGGCGGATCCCTCGCCAGCCGAGTATTGACAGGAGAGTCGCCGCATGCTGCGTGAATTCGTGGACAAGCGTGTCGTTCCCGCGCTCGACAGGGTCGCGCAAGCCCAGGCGCCGGTGGTGCACCGCTACGTCGACTGGTTGGGCCGCAGGCACCCGCAGGACGCGCCGGTGGAGATCGTGCAGCGGCTGTCGCGCCAGTACCTGGTGGTCGTCACCGCCAGCGGCGTCACGGTGGGGCTCACCGCCGCGGTGCCCGGCGTGGGCACAGTGCTCGGTCTGGCCGCGACCGGTGTGGACACCCTCGTGTTCCTCGAGGCGTCGTCGGTGCTGTCCGTCGGCGCCGCCGCGGCGTACGGCCTCGATCCCGACGACTCGCGGCAAGCGCGCCTGGTGTCGAAGGTCGTGCTCGGCGACGCGGGTACCAAGGTCCTCGACGAGACCGCGGGCCACAAGACGGGCCAGTGGCTCTCGGTCGTCACCGACCACATCCCCGGCCTGGCGAGCATGCCCGATTCCCCGGCCAAACGGTTCATCGTCAACTACCTGGTCAAACGTGCACTGCTGCTGTTCGGCACCCTGATTCCGGCGGGTATCGGTGCGGTGATCGGTGGCGTCGGCAACAACGCCCTCGGCCAGCTGGTGGTCGCGAACGTGTACCGCAATCTCGGCACGGGGTCCCCGGAGATGGTCGCCGCGGGCACCGACCGATCGACGACTTGACCTTCGACTCACTCGAACCCCGATCATGAACCGGTGCCCGACACCGAGCTGATCACCATCGGAGCCTTCGCCCGCGCCTGCGGCCTGAGCGCCAGCGCCCTGCGCTTCTACGCGGACGCCGGCATCCTCGCCCCCGCCGTCGTCGACGCGGTCACCGGCTACCGCTACTACGCCCCGGAGCAGTCCGCTCCCGCCCGCCTCCTGCGTCACCTGCGCGCTGTGGACATGCCGCTGCCCGCGGTCACCGCCCTGCTCGCCGAACCCGACCCCGCCCGCGCGCTCGTCCTGCTCGACGAGCACCTCGCCGACCTGGACCGGCACCAGGGCGAGGTCCGCGCCGCCGCCGCGGCCGCCCTCGGCGCCCTCCTGGCCACCCACGGATCGGCGTCCGGATTCGGCGGGAACGGGCATCGCGACCAGGTCTCGGTGCCGACCGCTGATCGAGGCAGTGCTCGATCGCCGCTCGCACTCGGGCGAAACCCGGAGTCGGAGCGAGGTTTGCCGGGGTCGCGCGAGGACGTGTGGGTGAGTGGACCGGTGCTGGCGGCGGCGATCGACCAGGTCGCGACGGCCACGGTCGCCGATCCGGATCGGGCGGTCCTCGACACGATTCTGTTCGAGACCGACGGGCAGCAGCTGATCCTCACCGCGACGGACCGCTACCGCCTGGCCACCCGCACCGTGCGCCCCACCCGCGTCGGTGCCGCGGCGGTCTGGGACGCGACGGTGGACGCCGACGACCTCCGTGCGGCCGTGTCCTGGTTGCGTCGCCGACACGCTGTCGCGATCCGCCCCCATCGCGACAGCGTCGAATTCCGCATGGCCACACCGGATTCAGTCGATCGAGACCGCACCGACGGAGGCGGTGAGCCGACGACGCGCCACGCCGCCCAGCCGGACGACACCCGGCGCCGCTGCCGCCGATCGACCCACGACTTCCCCGACTACCGAGCGATGCTGGCCGCGCTCGCCCCGGTGCGGACCCGAGTCGTGCTCACCCGTGCGGCGCTGCTCGACGCCATGGAACACGCCGACTCGCCCACCGTGGTCCTGCGCACGACCTCCACCGGCACCGTATCCGTGACGCAGGAGAGGTCGAGCGCCACGGCCGCTGCGTGCGAGGCACCGCAACCGGGTGCGGCGCGGCACATCCCGCAGGCGACAGTCACCGGCCCTGCCATGACGATCCATTTCGCCGTCACCACCCTCTACCCGGCCGTCGCCACCGCCGTCGGACCCGACGTGATGCTCGACCTCATCGCCCCCGACCAGCCCGTTCTGATCCGCTCGGCCGACGACGGCGACCTGTCGACCCTGGCCATGCCGCGCAGACCCGAACCCACCGAGGAGACCTCCCGATGACCACCGCCGACCCGATCATGACCCGAATCACCCAGGGGGTCACCGACTTCCGCACCGGCGACGCCGAACGGGCCCGCACGACTCTGCTCGAGGTCTGGGCCGAGGTAGGCCCCGCCGGTGACCCGCTGCACCGCTGCACCCTCGCCCACTACCTGGCCGACGTCTACGACGACCCGGCCGAAGCCCTGGTCTGGGACGTTCGCGCCCTCGACGCCGCCGACGCCCTCACCGACACCCGCCTGAACGACCACCACGCGGGCCTCCAGGTCGCCGGCTTCTACCCCTCGCTGTACCTGAATCTCGCCGACAACTTCCGCCGCCTCGGGGCGTTCCCCGCCGCCACCCGCCACCTCGACGCCGCCCGCGAACGCCTCGACATCCTCCCGGACGACGACTACGGCGCCCTGATCCGCGGCGTCGTCACCGAGCTCGCCGTGTCCATCGCGGCCGAAGACACCACCCGGCGACCCACCCATTGACGACAGCGACCGGCTGAGACCACCTCGCGGATCGAGATCATCGGGCAGTGGCGCGGAAGCGCTCTCGGGCGCTGCTCGCCCCATCGCCTGCTGATCAATCGTCCAGCGGCGGGAGCGGGCTGGAAAGTTGCGGGCGGCGAGGGCCCAGTAGCATCGTCTTGCTCGGCGGGCGTCGAGGAAACCGGTGGAAATCCGGTGCGGTCGCGCCACTGTGAACAGCCAGACCCTCCCCGGCGAGCACCGCATACCCCGATGGGCGCGTAACCCGAGGAAGGTCTCACCCTGTGATCCTGCTGCTGTCCACCTCCGACACCGACCTGCTGAGCGCCCGCGCGAGCGGCGCCGAGTACCGCTGGGGCAATCCCGCGCGGCTGCTCGTGGAGGATCTGCCGGAACTGCTCGACGGCGCTGATCTGGTGATCGTGCGAATCCTCGGTGGCAAGCGCGCCTGGGAAGAGGGCCTCGACGCGATCCGGGCCGCCGGGGTGCCGATGGTCGCCCTCGGTGGCGAGATCGCACCCGACGCCGAGCTGATGGAATGCTCGACGGTCCCGGTCGGCGTCGCGGCCGACGCGCACAACTACCTCGCCGCGGGCGGTGCCGAGAACCTGCGGCAGCTGCACAACTTCCTGTCCGACACGGTGTTGCTGACCGGTCACGGTTTCGAACCGCCCGCGCAGCTGCCCACCTGGGGCGAGCTCGACCGGTCCTCGCGGATCCTCGAACCGCACGCCCCGACCGTCGCCGTGGTGTACTACCGCGCCCAGCATCTCGCGGGCAACACCGCCTACATCGAGGCGCTGTGCAAGGCGATCGAGGCCAAGGGCGCCCGCCCGCTCCCGGTCTACGCCGCCTCGCTGCGCACCGCCGAACCCGAGCTCCTCACCCTGCTCGGCAGCGCCGACGCCCTCGTGGTGACCGTCCTCGCGGCAGGTGGCAGCAAGCCCGCGACCGCCTCGGCCGGCGGTGACGACGAAGCCTGGGACGTGGCCGCGCTCGCCGCGCTGGACGTGCCGATCCTGCAGGGCCTGTGCCTGACCAGCGGCCGCGCGCAGTGGGAAGCCAACGACGACGGCCTGTCGCCCCTCGACGTCGCGACCCAGGTCGCGGTGCCCGAATTCGACGGTCGCATCATCACGGTGCCGTTCTCCTTCAAGGAGTTCGACGCCGACGGTCTGTCCGCCTATGTTCCCGACGCCGAACGGTGCGCCCGCGTGGCGGGGATCGCCGTGCGCCACGCCCGCCTGCGCCACATCCCGGCCGCGGACAAGCGGATCGCGATTATGCTCTCGGCGTATCCCACCAAGCACGCCCGCATCGGCAATGCCGTCGGCCTCGACACCCCGGCCAGCGCGATCCGCCTGCTCACCGAATTGCGTGCCGCCGGTTACGATCTCGGTGATATCGACGAGATCCCCGGCCTGGTGGAACGAGACGGCGACGCGCTGATCCACGCTCTGATCGCCGCGGGCGGTCAGGATCCGGAGTGGTTGAGCGCGGAACAGCTGGAGGGCAACCCGATTCGCATCGGCGCCGCCACCTACACCCGCTGGTTCGAGTCACTGCCCGAGGACCTGCGCGAGGCCGTCGTCGAGGCGTGGGGGCCGCCGCCGGGCGAACTCTACGTCGACCGGTCTGCCGACCCCAAGGGCGAGATCGTCATCGCCGCACTGCGTTTCGGCAATGTGGTGCTGATGGTGCAGCCGCCTCGCGGGTTCGGCGAGAACCCGGTCGCGATCTACCACGATCCCGATCTGCCGCCGAGTCACCACTATCTCGCCGCCTACCGCTGGCTGTCCGCACCCGACGGTTTCGGCGCCGACGCGATGGTGCACCTGGGCAAGCACGGCAACCTCGAATGGCTGCCCGGCAAGACCCTCGGCATGTCCGCCTCCTGCGGTACCGACGCGGCGCTGGGCGATCTGCCGCTGATCTATCCGTTCCTGGTCAACGACCCCGGTGAGGGCACCCAGGCCAAGCGCCGTGCGCACGCCACCCTCGTCGACCACCTGATCCCGCCGATGGCACGGGCCGAAACCTACGGCGACATCTCCCGTCTGGAGCAGTTGCTCGACGAGCACGCCAACATCTCCGCCCTGGATCCGGCCAAACTGCCCGCCATTCGCCAGCAGATCTGGACCCTGATGCGCGCGGCCAAGATGGACCACGACCTCGGGCTCGCCGAACGCCCCGAAGAAGACGTCTTCGACGACATGCTCCTGCACGTCGACGGCTGGCTGTGCGAGATCAAGGACGTCCAGATCCGCGACGGCCTGCACATCCTGAGTCAGGCTCCCGAGGGGGAGATGGAACTCGACCTGGTGCTGGCCATGCTGCGTGCCCGTCAGCTGTGGGGCGGCGAGCAGAATGTGCCCGGCCTGCGAGAGGCGTTGGGGCTCAGTGAATCCGGCGACGAGGCCCGTGTTCGCGTGGATGTGGTCGAGGCGCGTGCTCGCGAACTGCTCGGTGCGTTGCAGGCGACGGACTGGTCGGTCGACGCGGTCGAGCAGCTGGTCGCGGACTTCGAGACCGCGATCCTGGACGGGCACCGCGCCGCAACGTCGAGTACCGACCTCGCCGTGGTGGTCGCCGACGCCGAGCGGCTGGACCAGATCGCCACCATCTTGCGGTTCGCCGCCACCGAGGTCGTGCCGCGCCTGCGTGAGACCAGCATCGAGATCCCGCGTGTGCTGCATGCGCTCAACGGCGGGTTCGTTCCGGCGGGCCCCAGCGGTTCCCCGCTGCGTGGTCTGATCAATGTGCTGCCGACCGGTCGCAACTTCTACTCGGTCGACCCCAAGGCTGTCCCGTCGCGGTTGGCCTGGGAAACCGGTCAGGCGATGGCGGAATCGCTGCTGGCCCGCTACCTTGCTGACCACGGCGAGTACCCGAAGTCGGTCGGGTTGTCGGTGTGGGGCACCTCGGCCATGCGCACCTCCGGCGACGACATCGCCGAAGTGTTCGCGCTGCTCGGTGTCCGGCCGGTGTGGGACGAGGCGAGCCGCCGCGTCACCTCGCTCGCGGTGATCGATCTCGAAGAACTCGGGCGCCCGCGCGTCGACGTCACGGTCCGCATCTCCGGGTTCTTCCGCGACGCTTTCCCGCACGTGCTGGCGCTGCTCGACGACGCGGTTCGCCTCGTCGCCGACCTCGATGAGCCCGCCGAGTCCAATTACGTTCGCGCGCACGCCCAGTCCGATCTCGCTGAACACGGCGACACCCGCCGTGCCACCACCCGCATCTTCGGCTCCAAGCCGGGTACCTACGGTGCGGGCCTGCTGCAGCTCATCGACTCCAAGAGCTGGCGCACCGATGACGACCTCGCGCAGGTCTACACCACCTGGGGTGGCTACGCCTACGGCCGCGACCTCGACGGCGCCCCCGCCGCCGACGACATGCGCACCGCCTACAAGCGCATCGCGGTCGCCGCCAAGAACACCGACACCCGTGAACACGACATCGCCGACTCCGACGACTACTTCCAGTACCACGGCGGAATGGTCGCGACCGTTCGCGCGCTGACCGGCAAGAATCCCGAGGCCTACATCGGTGACTCCACCCGCCCCGATGCCGTGCGCACCCGCACGCTCTCGGAGGAGACCGCCCGTGTCTTCCGCGCCAGGGTGGTGAACCCGCGCTGGCTCGAGGCGATGCGCCGCCACGGGTACAAGGGCGCCTTCGAAATGGCCGCCACCGTCGACTACCTGTTCGGCTACGACGCCACCACCAATGTCGTCGCCGACTGGATGTACGAGAAGCTCTCCGAGAGTTACGTGTTCGACGACGTGAACCGCAAGTTCATGGAGCAGTCCAACCCGTGGGCCCTGCACGGCATCGCCGAACGGCTCCTGGAAGCCGCCGAGCGCAAGCTGTGGGAGCACCCCGAGCAGGAGACCCTGGACAAACTGCGGCAGGTCTATCTGGAAACCGAGGGTGAGCTGGAGTGACCGCACTTGCCGCAAAACTGCAACACGTTCTAGTGTGAGGCATGGTGTGCCGCGGCGATCCCGCCCGGCACCCGCGGAGGAAAGGGGCACGATGAGTACCTCCCCTGGCTATTTCACGCACGCGGACGGCGTCTACACGCCGATGCGGTACTCGCTGAGCCTGTGGGCGCCCAGCACGCTGTCCGGACCGCCGGTGTGCGGGTTGATGGCGCGCGAGGTGGAGGCGGGCTACTGCGCCGACGGGTTCGTCCCCGCGCGATTGACCGTCGACCTGCACCGTCCGGTGCCCGCCGTGCCGTTGACGATCGCCAGCGAACTGGTGCGCGACGGAAACCGGGTCCGCTCGGTGACGATCGTCGTGCGCGCCGACGGCGAGATCGTGGCCCGCGGCAGCGCGCTGCTGCTGAAGCGTTCGACCCAGCCGCCGGGCGAGGTCTGGCGCCCGGACCGGGATCGGCCGCTGCCGCCGCCGAGCGTGCTGGCCACCATCGACCAGACGATGCACCTGTTCGGCAGTGACGGGCAGGGCTGGTCGATGAATATGACCGAACATCAGAACGACGCCCGCAAACGCAAGTGGGTGCGCAATATCCCGGTCGTCGCGGGGGAGCCGTCGTCGCCGTTCTGCTACGCGGCGATGACCGGCGAGCAGACCAGCCTGGTCACCAACTGGGGCACCGAGGGCATCGGTTTCATCAACACCGATGTGTCGATCACGTTCTCGCGCATGCCCGTCGGCGACGAGATGGGCCTCGAAGCGGAGAGCCACCTCAGCGACGACGGGATCGCGGCGGGCGCGGCGGTGCTCTACGACGAGCAGGGCGCGTTCGGCATCTGCACGACCACCGCGCTGGCCAACGAACGCAGGCAGATCCGCGGCGACGTCATCGATGAGCTGTCGGAGTCGTTCGTGGCGGACGCGATCGGGCAGCCGCAAGTCCGGTGAACACCAGCGCTGGGCCGACGGCGTGCCGGCTACGCGGAGATCAGGGTCACGATGAGTTCGTCGGCGATCGACTCGGCCTTCACCATGCCAGTGCCCAGGTAGAGGGTTGCCGCGCGGGGGCGGCCGTCGGCCAGGGGGACGATCGAGACCGCGTCGACGCGGCGGCCCGCGAGTTCGTCGTAGGGTGACTCGTCGGTGACGTCGAAGGCGGTGTACTTGCCGGAGTTGGCGACGTATTCGATGTTCACCGGGTCGACCAGCGGCTCGAACGGATCGCGCCACGGTGCGCCGCCGATGCGCAGTTCCGCACCGTCGACGCCGGCGTCGAGGAGCAGGGTCGAACCGTTGTGGAAGGTGAATTCGATCGGGCCCTCGGTGCGGTCGATCTCGTCGCCCAGGACATAGAACATCCGGCGGACGGCGACGATGGTCCCGTCGACCGCGGCATTGAGCGCGGTGCGGCCGTACTCATCGGTGTCGGACATAGGTTTTCCTCTGCAGCGGTCGATGCCGGGCGGATGAAACATCATGTCGCCGCACGCCCACCGCACGCAACTCGGCCCGGCGTGTTCGTCCCGCGCACAACGCGGCGCCGCCCCGCTCGTAGAGTGGAACCCATGGTGGACGACAACACCACCGACGCGGTGGCGCGCGCGGCCGAGCTGCTGAGCGGGCGCCGCACCGTGGTGATCTCCGGCGCCGGGCTGAGTACCGACAGCGGGATTCCCGACTACCGCGGTCCCGGTTCGCCGCCGCGTACGCCGATGACCTATCAGCAGTTCGTCGGTGACCCGGTGTTCCGGCAACGGTATTGGGCGCGCAATCACATCGGCTGGCGGCGGATGGATGCCGCCCGGCCCAACCCCGGTCATCGCGCTGTCGCCCAGCTGGAGCGGGCGGGTGTGGTGTCGGGAGTGATCACCCAGAACGTGGACCTGCTGCATATGAAAGCGGGGGCGCGTCAGGTGATCGATCTGCACGGAACTTACGCGCGAGTGCGTTGCCTGCGGTGCGAGAATCTGATCTCCCGAATGACCCTCGCCCAACACCTGGAAGCAGCCAATCCCGGTTTCGCGGAAAATGTTTCGGCGGGCGCCACCGGTATCGAAGTGGCGCCCGACGCGGACGCCGTGGTGATCGATACCGACCGATTCCGGATGGTCGACTGCCTGGCGTGCGGCGGAATGCTCAAACCCGACATCGTGTATTTCGGCGAGAATGTGCCGCCGGACCGGGTGGCAGCCGCTTTCGGCATGGTCGAACGCGCGCAGGCGCTACTGGTGGCCGGTTCCTCGCTGACGGTGATGTCGGGCCTGCGATTCGTGCGCAGAGCGGCGAAAAACGGTGTGCCAGTGGTGATCGTGAATCGCGGACGTACCCGCGGCGACGACCTCGCCACCCTCCGAATCGACGCGGGCTGCTCGGAAACTCTGTGCGCGCTGGCCGAACTCGGCTGCTGAGTTCACGCGCCCCGAACTGACAGTTCGTAGTGCTGCTACCTATCGTTTCCGTGTGAAATGAACGGTCACTTGATCCCTCGGTGAAGGCGGCGAATCCGACGTGGGTAAGCTCTGCGCACCAGTGCATGAAGAGTTCCACCCGCGGCGCAAAGTTTTCCTCGCAGCGGGGTTGTCGGCCCTCGTGTGGGCCGAATGATCGACCCCCACTTGCCAGCCGATCAGAACCAGGGCTTTTCCATGACCGATACCGTCGTTGCCGAATCACGCCTCACGCACCGCCAGACACTCACGATTCTGTCCGGCCTGCTATTGGGGGTGTTCCTCGCCGCGCTCGACCAGAACATCGTCAGCGTCGCGATCGTCCGGATCGCGAACAGTCTCGACGGGTTCGACGAACAGGCATGGGCGACAACGGCATACCTGATCACCGCCACCGTCACCACGCCGCTCTACGGCAAGCTCGCCGACATCTACGGGCGCAAACCGTTCTATCTGCTGGCGATAGCCCTGTTCGTGATCGGCTCGGCGGCCTGCTGCTTCGCGACCACCATGTACCAGCTGGCCGGGTGCCGGGCCTTCCAGGGGCTGGGCGCGGGCGGGTTGATGTCGCTGGCGTTCACCATCGTCGGCGACATCGTGCCGCCGCGCGAAAGGGTGCGCTACCAGGGGTATTTCCTCATGGTGTTCGGCATCGCGACCGTGCTCGGCCCGGTGGTCGGTGGATTCCTGTCCGACTACGAGAGCCTCGGTGGCATCGAGGGCTGGCGCTGGGTGTTCCTGGTGAACGTGCCCGTCGGGGTGCTGGCGTTCCTCGTGGTCGCGAAGGTGCTGAATGTGGGGCACACCCGTCAACGCAGCCGGATCGACTGGTTCGGCGCGATCACCCTCATCGTGGGTGTGGTGCCGCTGCTGATCGTCGCCGAGCAGGGGCGGATCTGGGGATGGACCGAGCCGAAATCGCTACTCTGCTACGGCATCTGCGCGGGTGGTCTGCTGCTGTTCGTCCTGGTCGAATTCCTGATGAAGGACTCGGCGCTGATCCCGCTGCGGCTGTTCCGCAGCTCCACGTTCAGCATCGCGATCCTCGGTGGGTTCCTCGTGGGTGTCGCGATGTTCGGCGCGATCACGATGGTGCCGCAGTATCTGCAGGTCGTGCGTGGTTTCTCGCCGACCGAGGCGGGGCTGTTGATGTTGCCGCTGGTACTCGGGATCATGGTAGGCGCGCAGATCTCGGGGCTGATCACCAAGGCCACCGGCCGCTACAAAGTGCTGCCGGTGCTCGGTGCGCTGATCCTGGCGATCGGGTGCGCGCTGTTCGCCAGGATCACCTACGACGGTCCGCTGTGGCAGCCGCTCGCCTTCAGCGCGATCATGGGTTTCGGACTCGGCGGCTGCATGCAGACGCTGGTCATCGCCGCGCAGAACGCGGTCGGGCGCACCGAGATGGGTGTGTCGACCGCGGCGGCGACGTTCTTCCGCCAGCTCGGCGGGACCCTCGGGGTCGCGGTGTTCCTGACCGTGCTGTTCGACCGGCTGCCCGGTTCGATCCTGGAAGCCTTCGGCGGGAGCCTGCCGCCCGGTTTCGACGACGCGCGGCTCGAAGGCCTGCTGAGCGATACCAGTGGCATCGCCACGCTGCCCGACGAGTTGCGGATCCCGATCCTCGAGGGATTCGCCGACTCGATGCACAGCGTGTTCCTGCTCGCCGCCGACCTCGCCGTGGTGGCCTGCTTGGTACTGGTATTCATGAAAGAGATTCCGCTGCAGGAGGATCCGACGTCGGAGGAGCAGTCCGATGCCACCGCGCTGCGCGATGTGAGCCTGCACGACGCGCACGAGATGGCGGGCGAACTGCACCCCGTCGCCACCGGTCGGGTGATCGCGGGGCTGTTGCGACGTGACGACGCGCGCCCGGTGCCCGCCGCGACGCTCACCCTGATCGATCAGCACGGGCATCAGGTGGCCCGCGGCAACGGCGACGCCGACGGCGCGTACGTGATCCAGGCGCCCCGGCCGGGCAACTACGTGCTCATCGCCGCGGCGGCCGGTCATCAGCCCGAAGCGGTGAGCGTGTCGATCGGGGAGCGCGCCCAGCACGTCGACCTGATGCTCACCGGCGCGGGTGAACTCACCGGGATCGTGCGATCGGCGCGGCGCGGCGAACCGCTCTGGGGTGCCACGATCACCTTGACCGACCCCGAGGGCGAGGTGGTGGGCGCGGCGATCACCGGCGAAGACGGCACCTACGTATGCCGCGACGTCGTGAGCGGCACTTACACCCTGGTCGCGGTCGCCGATCACATGCGGCCGGCGGCCGTCGCGCTGACCGTGCCGGAGACGGGCTCGCTGCATCGCGATATCAACCTCGAACCGATGGCCATTCTCCTCGGCTCGGCGTGGGTGGACGGCGACCGCCCGGTCGCCGATGTGCAGATCACCGTCCTGGACTCGGGGGGCGATCCGGCGGCGACGGCGCGCACCGACGAGAAGGGCCGGTACCTGGTGCCGGACCTGCCGGAGGGGGAGTACACGGTGGTCGCCCGCGGCTACCCACCCGTAGCGAGTCAGGTATCGGTGACCCGCGGCGAGATCACCCACGATGTGACGCTGGGATACGAGAACGAGGAGTCGATGAACCGGCGGTAGGCGGGTCGAGCGGCGGGCAGTGCGCGCTGCCTGCCACGCCGACGATCGTGGATCAGGCGGACTCGGCGACCTGTTCGGCGCGGTAGGACTCGGCCAGCTCGGTCAGCGGAATGGCAAGGGCCTCGGCCAGGCCGACGACGGTGCCGAAGGCCGGTGAGGGCAGCCGTCCCGACTCGATCTTGCGCAGCGTCTCCGGGGAAATGCCCGCTCGCAGGGCCACCTCGGCGAGGTCGCGGTCGCCGCGAGCGGTGCGAAGGCGGCGGCCGAGACGGCGGCCTGCTTCGACCTGCGCGGGGCTGAGCGGGAGACGGACCATGCGACCGATGGTATGTCCTCGTGAACGCGATGGCCAAGCTGAGTAGGGATCTCCGTTTTCGCCTCGCCCGGGCGGTGGCGGTGGTAGGTGTCAGGGGAGGACATCGAAGTTTCGAAAGGTATGGGTATGACACGGCGGTTCGAGGGCAAGGTCGTTTTCGTGACGGGAGCGGCGCGCGGGCAGGGCAGGGCCGAGGCGGTGCGTTTCGCCGAGGAGGGCGCCGACGTGATCGCGATCGACGCGTGCGCGGAGTTCGCCAGCACCAGCTACGCGGGCGCGACGGAGGCGGATCTGGCCGAGACCGTGAAGCTCGTCGAAGCGGCGGGCGGCAAGATCGTCGCGAGCAAGGTCGATGTGCGCGACTTCGACGGGCTCTCCGCGGCGCTGGCGGCGGGCATCGAGCAGCTGGGCAGACTCGATGTGGTGGTGGCCAACGCGGGCATCTGTTCGGCGGCGATGTCGTGGGAGATCACCGCCGAGCAGTGGCAGGAGACCATCGACGTCAACCTGACGGGCGTTTTCCACACCGCGAAAGCCGCGGTGCCGCACCTGATCGCGCAGGGCGAGGGTGGTGCGATGGTGTTCATCAGTTCGGTGGCGGGGCTGAAGGGCACGCCGTTCACCGGCCACTATGTCGCGACCAAGCACGCGATCACAGGTCTGGCCAAGACGATGGCGAACGAGCTCGGCGCGCACCGGATCAGGGTGAACACCGTCCACCCGGCGGGTGTGGCGAGCGGCATGCAGATCAACGAGATGGGACCGCTGTTCGAGGAGTACGGTGCCACGCTCGCGCCCATCTTCATGAACGCGCTGCCGAGTCACATCTGTCAGCCCGAGGAGATCGCGGCGACCGTGGCCTGGTTGTGCTCGTACGAGGCGAGTCAGATCACCGGTGCGCAGATTCCCGTGGACATGGGCAACCTGAACCGCTGATTTTGGTATTTTTATACCGGCGCGGCTAGTGTCGGTATGAAAATACCAATTGGAGGCGTGATGGTGGAGTTGAAATCACCCGCGGAGATCGAGCGCATGCGGGTGACCGGCCGGTTCGTCGCCGACGTGCTGGCCGGGGTGCGCGACCGCGCGGCGGTCGGGGTGAACCTGCTCGAACTGGAAGCGTATGTGCGGGAACGGATTCGCGAGCGCGGGGCGGTGTCGTGCTACTGGGACTACTCGCCGTCGTTCGGGCGCGGGCCGTTCCGCAATACGGTGTGTCTGGCGGTGAACGATGCCGTGCTACACGGGCTTCCGCACGACTACGTCTTGCGCGACGGTGATTTGCTGACGGCGGATCTGGCCGTGTCGATCGACGGCTGGGTCGCCGACTCGGCGATCTCGTTCATCGTCGGCACCCCGTCGCCTGCGGACGAGCGACTGGTCAGGGCCACCGAAGAGGCCCTGACCGCCGGAATCGCGGCCGCGCAACCCGACAACCGGATCGGCGATATCTCCGCCGCGATCGCGCAGGTCGCTCGCGGGTACGGATATCCGGTCAATACCGAGTTCGGCGGGCACGGGCTCGGGCGGACGATGCACGAGGATCCCCATATCGCCAACGACGGCAGGGCCGGGCGCGGGTTCCGGCTGCGGCCGGGTCTCACGGTGGCCATCGAGCCGTGGTTCGCGGCGAGCACGGCGAAGGTCTACACCGACGCCGACGGATGGACCATCCGCTCGGCCGACGGCTCCCGGTGCGCGCACAGCGAGCACACCATCGCCGTCACCGCCGACGGCCCACGGATCCTCACCTCCCAAGACTGATCGATCGACCCCGCAAGTGTTGCGGGGAGGCAGCTTTCGGGTCCGCGCTAGCGAGATCCGCGGTCGACGAAGGCGCTGCCGGTGAGAACCGGAACGGTGGCGTCGGCGTCGCGTTCGATCGCGATGGCCACATCCTCGGCGAAGCCGATCGCGGCGAGTTCGCGGCCGGACGCACACTCCGTGATCAGCGCGCCTACGTCGGCTGTGGCAGCGAATGCGGTGGCAGCCGTGCGTGTTTCGGGGGAGGGAGTACTGATTCCGCGATCGATCAGCGCGGCGGCGAGCGCACCGGCGCCGAGCCAGTCCTCGAGCGCGGGCCGCACGGTGTCGGTGCCCGGCCAGTGCTCGCCCGCCGCAATGATCGCGATCGGTCGATCGGGAGTGCCCCAGTGCTGGGCGACGAGCCAGTCGGCGACCGCGCTGACATTGCGCAGGCAGGCGGCGACGACGGGCGTGCCCTCGACAGCGGCGGCGATGGTGGAACCGTTGGGCGAGGGCAGCACCAGGCGTGGCGTGAACGGCGCGCGCCGGATCGCCGCCGGAGACAACGACCACGGACCGGCCTCCCGCCGTCCGACGGCCAATTCGGCGGCATTCTCCGCGGCGAAAGCCCGCGCCGAAGCGTCACGCCACCGGTACGGGAACACCGAGGTACCCGCGGCGGTAGCCACCGATACCGATGTGGTGAACGACAACACGTCGATCACCACCAGACACCCGGCCCCCGGCCCGAGGACCGCCGCTCCGGTTCGCCCCCACTCCACCCGAATCCCGAACCCGTCCTGCCGTGCCCACTGCGGTGCCGCTCGCACGCTGACCTCCCGATAGCCGAATCCGCCAGTCCACCACGGCGACCGGCGACGCGCCACCCCTGCCCTCACCACGCGTGAAACCCGACCGATCAGGACGACCGATTGCCACCGGAGCCGGCGAAGTACTGTCCCGGCGACGTGCCGACGGCCCGCCGGAACGCCGCCACATACGCGCTCGCGCTGCGATAGCCGACCCGGGCGGCGATGCGGGTCACCGGTACACCGTCGGCCAGTGGGGTCAGCGAAGCCGCCAGGCGGATCTGGGTCCGCCATTGCGCGAAGGTCAGGCCGGTCTCGGCGCGGAAGGCGCGAGCCAGGGTGCGCGAGCTGGCCGCGGCGTGCCTACCCAGTTCGGCGAGGGTGCGGTCGTCGGCGGGATTGTCGAGCAGGACCTCGGCGACCACGCGTGCTCGCGGGTCGGTCGGCAGTGGCGCGCCGATCGGAATGACCTCGACCGGCTCGAGCAGATCGAACACCATCGCTTCGGCCCGCGTCCGTCCGTCGTCTGTCAACTGCCGTGATGTCATGTGGTCGAAGAGTTCTCGGAGGAGCGGGGAGACGCTCAGCAGCGTGGGCCCGGGAAACAGTGCCGGGCACCGGTCGGGTTCGACGAAGATGCCGCGCATATCGGCCCCGGCCGTCGTTCCGGTGCGATGCGCCACGCCGCCGGGGATCCACAAGGCTCTGGTCGGCGGTAGCACCCAGTGGTTGGCGCCGATGTCGATCCCGATGACTCCTCTGCCCGCCCAGGCGATCTGATGCTGGGGGTGGCGGTGCTCATCGAACCAGTATCCGGCGGGCAGGATTCCCGCGCCGAGCACCATGGCTGTCGGACCGGTGTCCGCGGCCAGCAGCAGGTCATGTCCGTTCTGCGACATAGTCTGTCAGCGTAGTGACTGTCAGCCACGGCTCCCGGCTCCTACCGTCGTAGCTATGGCGATGAATTACTGGCACAGGCTGTTGTGCAGGTCCACGGCGTGGGAATGGGTGACGGCGACGAAGATCGTGCCGTGGGTGATGCGCGACATCGACCTCGGGGCGTCCGCGTTGGAGATCGGCCCGGGTTTCGGCGCGAACGTAGCGCCACTGCGGGAGCGCGCGGCCTCGCTCACCGGTCTGGAAATCGACGCCGTGCTGGCCGCGCGTCTGCGCACCCGGTTCGCGCGGGATCTGCGGGTGATCGACGGTGACGCCACCGCGATGCCGTTGCCGGACAAGGAGTTCGACTCCGTGGTCTGCTTCACGATGCTGCACCACGTACCCTCACCCGCGCAGCAGGACGACCTGTTCGCCGAAGCGCTGCGGGTGTTGCGACCCGGCGGGGTGTTCGCCGGCTCGGACGGACTCGACAGTCCGCTGTTTCGGCTCCAGCATGTGGGTGACACGTGCGTACCGGTGCCGGCGGACACGCTCGCCGACCGACTGGCAGTCGCGGGGTTCACGGGCATCGACGTGGAAACCGGCCTCGGAATGTTCCGGTTCCGGGCCGAGCGGCCTCACTGACCCTCGCCCGGTCTCTCCTGGTCCCGGTGATCAGCGCAGGAAGGAGGGGGTGAGGTCGATACCGGGCGGTGGGCGCAGGCGGCGGAGCGTGCCGTCGATGCTGGTGACGTAGAGCGACCACGCTCCGGTGGTGAGGTCGGGGGCCAGGCGGGCCGAGGTGGGGCCGATGGGCGGTGGGCTGGGGAGCGAGCCTCGAGGAGTGGTCCAGCCGGTGGCGAGCGTGCACCAGGCGCCCGTGGTCGGGTCGACCTGGTAGACGCTGCCGGAGTAGTCACCGGTGACGAAGGCGAGGCCGGTGGCGGTGACATCGAGGTCGTCCAGTCCGGGCAGGAGGCCGTCGTTCACCGTGGCGAGGGGAGTGGGCCGGTCCGGGGCGTCGAGAGGGACCCGCACGAGCTGGGAGGTGAGGACGTCCTCGGTGATGACCGCCCGGTGGTCGGGGGCGAGAGCGAGGCCGTTGGGGCGGGGGACAGAGGACCAGGCGAGAGTGAATTCGCCGGTGGCGGGGCGGTAGCGGCTGATGCCGACCGGGGGCCAGGGGACGGAGAGCTGGGAGATGAGCAGGTCGCCGTCGGGGAGCAGCAGTAATCCGTTGGGCTGCACCAGGTTCGGGAGCACGACGGTGACGTCTCCGGTGGCCGTGTCGAGTCGGCTCAGAGTGCCGCCGCCGTTCGGCGTGGTGCCGTCACCGGTGACGAAGTAGAGATCGTCGCCGATCAGCCGCAGTCCGGCGGGGTTGTCGAGGCCGGTGCTGATCGTGGTGACCCGGCCGTCGGCGGCGACGTGCAGGATCTCCCCGCGAACGATGCCGCTGACGTAGAAGCCGCCGCGCCCGTCGTACTCGAGGTTCTCCAAGCCACCCAGATCGGCCGCCAGCACGTCGATGTGCCAGCCGTCGGCGCACGACGGCGCACCGGCCTGCGCCGTACCGACCGGGCCCACCCCGAGGGCGGCGGCCACCGCGACTGCTGTTGCCAGACAACGGGTCAGCCGCCCACGGGTGGTGCGTTCGTACCATCGACCTCGCATAGCCGAAGCCTACTGGCCGATCGCCCCGACGGCCCGGTTCAGTCGGTCGCGGTGAGCAAGGCGGTGAGGAGATCGGAGGCATCGGCGGCGATCGCCGTGCGTTCCTCGGTGGTCAACTCGACCGCGTCGAGTTCGGATTTCCAGTGCGCGACCCGGTCGGTGTCCGCGGCGACGACGGCGAGCTCGGCGAGGGCCGCGTACGCGCGGGCCCGCTCGAGCGCGCTCGCGGCAGCGCCGAAACGGCGCAAGCCGACCTCCAGGGCACGGGTCGCCGCGCGGTCGTCGTTCTTGAAATCGCGCAGGATGCGGGCATTGTCGAGCACCCGGGCCAGCCCCTCCAGCTCGCGCGAGCCACCGTACTCGAGTTCCCTTGGCTCGTCGCGCTGGATCACCAGGACGGTGTTGCCGACCGGGTCGACCAGGGAGAACCGGGACTGGCCCGGACGGAATCGGGTAATCCGCGGACAGCCCTTGCTCGGGATCTTGCCGTAGTGCGCGCGCAGTGCGGCGGTGTACTCCGCATGGCGGGCGGCGACGTCGTCGACCATCACCAGCGCGCCCGCATGCTCCACCGGCAGCTCGATGCCCGGCGGCGCGGGTGCGAAATGCAGGGCGCAGCCGTGTTGTTCGATCGCGCCGTACACGTAGGGGCGGGTTTGCTCATGGGTGACGGTGTAGCCGAGCGCCCGGTAGAACTCGAGGGTGCTCGGCAGGTCGCCGCTCCAGAGCAGGGGCACCGCGGTATCGGTCATCGTCGGCCTTTCGCCAGAGAGTCGATTTCGCCCCAGAGGTTACGAAGAGTTTCGCGAAAGCGCCCGTACTCTTTTCGCCGCTCGGCCGCGGATCGCCGCGCCCACTAGGCTGTCGCCATGACGAACCGCCTCGGCGAACTGGCGACCGCGAATTACGTACTGCTCACCACCTTCCGCAAAGACGGCACGCCCGTGGGAACGCCTGTCTGGGCGGTGGCCCGTGACGACAAGCTGTTCGTCTGGACGGTCACCGACAGCTGGAAGGTCAAGCGCGTCCGGCGCAACCCCGAGGTGACGGTGCAACCCTGCAACGTGCGCGGGGATGCGCACGGTGACATCGTGACCGGCACCGCACGGCTGCTCGACGCGGCCGAGACCGACGAACTCCGCTCGGTGCTGCGCAAGAAATACTGGCTGACCGGCCCGCTCGTGATTCTCGGCAGCAACCTGCGCCGGGGCAAGGCGGGCACGATCGGCATCGAGATCACGCCCTCCTGATTTGCGTCGATCCGATATGTAGAACCGCCGGTATCGGATACTGTGAGTCTTCGGCAGCACTTCCGAAGGGACTCACATGGCCGAGAAACGCAACCGAGCCGTCGTCGTCGGGGGCGCGCGGACGCCGTTCGTGCGTGCGTTCACCGACTTCACCCGCCTCGACAGCATCGCCCTGGCCGGCGCGGCCGTCCGCGGGCTGATCGAGCGGACCGGGATCGCGCCCGGCGAAATCCAGTCCATCGTCTGGGGCGGCGTGGTCCTGCCCAGTCACGCGCCCAATATCGCGCGGGAGATCGCTCTCGACCTGAACCTGGACTTCGGGTGTGAGGGGTACACGGTCACCCGCGCGTGCGCGTCCGGATTGCAGGCGGTGACCTCGGCGGCCGCCGCGATCGAACGCGGCGAGTACGACATCATGATCGCCGGTGGCAGCGATTCCACCAGTAATGCCGAGATCAAGCTGCCGCAGAAGGTCGTGCACGCGGTCGCGCCGGTCGCGCTGGGCAAGCCCAAGGCGATGGACTACCTCGATGTGGTCCGCCGGCTCGCTCCGTTCACCGACATCCTGCCGCGCCAGCCCAAGATAGCCGAGCGCACCACCGGCGAGGTGATGGGTGAGTCCGCGGAGAAGATGGCCCGCATCAACGGGATCTCCCGCGCTGATCAAGACGCGTTCGCCGCCCGCTCGCACCGGCGGGCCGCGGCCGCGATCGCCTCGGGACGTTTCGATGACGAGGTCGTGCCGGTCATCACGCCGTCGGGCACGCTGATCGACGTCGACGGACTCGTTCGCGCCGACACCAGCGTCGAGAAACTCGCCACCCTGAAACCGGTGTTCGAGAAGAACGGCACGGTCACCGCGGGCAATGCCAGCCCGCTCACCGACGGCGCGTCGGCGGTGCTGCTGATGAGCGAGGAGAAGGCGCGCGTTCTCGGGTTCACCCCGCAGGCGGCCTTGCGCTCCTGGAGTTTCGTCAGCGTCGACCCCGCCGACCAGGTACTCATCGGCCCGGCGATCTCGATGCCGCGCGCCCTCGACAAGGCGGGCATGACGCTGGCCGATATCGACCTCGTCGACATCCACGAAGCCTTCGCCGCGCAGACACTGTCGGTGCTGCGCGTGCTGGAGAGTACCGAGTGGGCCAAGGCCCGTCTCGACCGCGACGAGCCGGTGGGCACCGTCGACCTCGAGAAATTGAACGTGCACGGCGGCTCCATCTCGCTGGGTCACCCGTTCGGCGCCACCGGCGCCCGCATGGTCACGACCATGGCCAACGAGCTGGCCCGTACCGGGAAACAGACCGCGCTGCTGGGGATCTGCGCGGCGGGCGGAATCGGTGCGTCGGCGGTTCTCGAACGCGTCTGATCGGGTCAGGCGGGCGCACCGGGTCGGGGACGGTGCGCCCGGATGTCCACCGGACGTCCATCGGGGTCCTCGGCCGTCATCGTCCACTGCGTGGGCAGGGTCTCGATCGGGCCGACCGGCAAGCCCGCGTCCGCGAGGCGATCGTGCACCGCACGCAATCGGTCCAGCGTGCCCAGGCGCAGACCCCATCCCGCGTGGCCGAGCGGATCGCGATCGGTGCGTGGCGCGGTGGTGGTCTCCACGAGCACGAGGTGGTCGGCGCCGCCTACGTCGACGATCGCGATCCGCGGCTCGGTCGCGGTAGCCGCTCGCTCGAAAGACAATGTCGCGCCGAGGAATTCGGTGTAGTACCGCACGAGCTGATCGAGGTCGGCGGTGGTGAGCGTCAGATGATTGATTCCGAGGAGATCAGGCATGGTCGTGCCAGCCTAGCGGCGTAGCACGGCGAAATATCGGCTCAGTGCGGCGGCGGCGTCGAGCATGCAGACGCCACGGGCGGTGATGGTGGCCTGCCAGTCGGTGAGGGCGTTCGCCAGCGCCTCGGTGCTGCCCGCGGCGCGGATCTGCCCGATGACGGTGGCGATGTGGTCGAGGCGGTAGTGGCCTCGGCGCAGGATATGGGCGAGTTCGGCGTCGCGGAGGTCGGCGGGGCCGTAGCGGCGGTAGCCGGTGGCCGGGTCTCGGTCGGGGGACAGGATGTCGGCCGCTTCCCAGGCCCGGAGGGTGGCCGGGGTGACTCGCAGGTGGTGGGCGAGCTCGCCGATGGTTCTCGTCGCCGTCGGAACCGTTGCAGCAGAGCTCGATTCGGTGATCAGGTGGTCGACGGCGCGGCGCACCGTGGCGAGCGTCTCGCGGTCGCGCAGGAGCTGGCTGTGTCCGCGGTCGATGACCGTGAGGGCTTTGTCGAGGTCGTCCGCGTGTAGCGCGCGCATGATGTCGCCCGCCTTCGCATGGCCGTGGGCAGGGATCAGGGTCAGGTAGGTGCGCAGCGCGGCCGCGTGCAGGTCGGTGTAGATCCGGTAGCCGGCAGGGGTGCGCTCGGCCGGCGGCAGGCAACCGTCCTGCTCGTAATTGCGGACCGCCTGGGTCGAAATCGCGTGCTCGCGGGCCAGGTCGGACGGGCGTAGGGTTCTCACTGATTTGAGACTTTACGACATATTTCGTGAATGTCCGCTGCTCGAGTCTCAACCGTTCCTTCAACGATACGGTTGATAGGTATGAGCCAGAAAATCACCGACTTCGTCCGTTCGTCCTGTGAACTGCTTGCGCTCGGGGAACCGACGCACAAAGAACCCGGCTTCGCGTCGGTCCGCAATGAACTGTTCGTCGAGTTGGTGGCGAGTGGTTTCCGGTCGATCGCTCTCGAAACGGATCGGGTCGCCGCGCTCGCCGTGGATGAATTCGTCCGAGGCGGCCACGGCGCCTTCGACGAGGTGATGCGGACAGGCTTCTCGCACGACTTCGGCGAACTCGACGGCAACCGGCAACTGGTCGCCTGGCTGCGCGACTACAACGCGGGCAGGCCGGCCGCGGATCAGATCCGGTTCCACGGATTCGACGCCGCGATGGAGACGATGAGTGCGCCGAGCCCTCGGTCCTACCTCGAATTCGCCCGCGACTATCTGGACCTCGACTTCGACATCAGCGGGCCTGCCGGCAGCGACGAGCGATGGAGCCGCACCGAAGCAGTCCTGGATGCCGGCGACTCGCCCGGTGCCACCCCCGAGGCCGAGCGGTTGCGGGTGATGGCCGACGACATGCTCGCCCTGCTCTACACCCGCGCACCGGAACGGATCGCGGCCACGTCACTGGCCGAGTGGCGAAGGGCGGCAATTCATCTCACCGCCGGACTCGGCCTGCTCCGGTATCACCGGCAGGCGGCCCAGCCGACGGAGGACGGCGTGCGCTGGAACAGCCTGGCCGCCGCCCGTGACGCGCTGATGGCCCAGAACCTGCTCGACATCCGGTCCGTCGAAGCGCGGCGTGGTCCGACCCTGGTGTACTCGCACAACCTGCACTTGCGGCGCAACACCAGCGTCATGCGGATGGGGCCGATGGAGCTCGTCTGGTCCGGCGCGGGGGCGATCGTCGGATCGCTCCTGGGGGAGCACTACGGGGTGATCCTCGGCAGTTTGGGACGCAGCAACGGCCTCGAACTCGCCGAACCCGAGCCGGGCACCTTCGAACACACGCTGCAGAACCGCATCGGCACCTGGGGTTTGATCCCGGCGGCAGAACTCGGACCCGGACAGACCCGCACCGATGTCACCCAGGAGCAGGGATACTTCCCGCTGGACGCGGACACCGTGAGCGTGACGGATACGATCCTGCACCTCGGCGCGGGTCGGGCGCCGACATCGGTCAGCTAGCCGAGGGCCGCGGTGCCGAGCCGACCAATTCCTCCAGGTAGGAGGCGACCCCGTCCTCGTCGTTGGTCGGGAGCACCCGGTCGGCGAGTGCGATGACCTCGGGTACCGCGTTGGCCGGAACCAGCGCGGTACCCGCCCAGGTCAGCATGGCGACATCGTTGAGCGCATCGCCCGCGGCCGCGACCTCCGACAGATGGATGCCGTCGAGTGCGCACAATCGGGCCAGGGCGCTGGCCTTCGACACACCCTCCGCGGCCATCTCCATGTACGCGGCACCGGAGTGGGTCAGCTCCACGCCGGTGATCCCGACCGCCACCGCCATGCGGTACAGCTGGGCGCCCGGTAGCTCGGGATGGCGGGCGACGATCTTCACCATCACCTCGACGCCCGTCGGCAACGTGTCGGACAATTCCATCTCGTGCGGGTTCCGGTGATGGTCGGCGAACGTGCACAGGGCGGCATAAGCGGGCTCGGCGATGAACCGGGTGGCGCCGACATTGGCGAAGACGACACCGGGGATCAGGTCGCGGATCTGCGCCATCACCGCACCCGCCGCGCCGGTGTCGATCGAGACCGTGTCGATGATCTCCGGGGTGCCGTCGGCCAGGTCGAGCAGCACCGCGCCGTTGGCGCACACCGCCTTACCGCGGAAACCGCATGATCGCGCCAGCTCGTGGACCGAATGGCGGGCCCGGGCCGTCGCCCACACCACCTCGATGCCCGCGGCTTGCGCACCGGCCATCGCTTCGGCGGTACGCGACGAGATCGTGCGATCGGAACGCAGCAGCGTGCCGTCGAGGTCGGTGGCGAACATCCGGATACCAGTCACCCGATCATGCTTTCACGCGCGGGGCCGTCGAACGGAGGGGATTCACCTCGGTCAAGTGGGTGGTCAGGTGGCCTGGCTCACCGACGACATGTGGAAGTCGGGGATGCGCAGCGGCGGCATGGCGGTTCGGGTGAACCAGTCCTTCCATTCGCGGGGCAGGGTGATCTCGGTGGCACCCGCCTCCGAAACCCGCCGCAACAGATCGAGGGGGCTTTCGTTGAAACGGAAGTTGTTGACCGCGCCGGTCACCTTGCCGTCCTCGACGAGGTAGACGCCGTCGCGGGTGAGACCGGTGAGCAGCAGGGTGGCGGGGTCGACCTCACGGATGTACCACAGGCAGGTGAGGAGCAGACCGCGTTCGGTGCGGGCGATCATGTCGTCCAGCGACGCCTCGCCACCGCCGGTGAGGAGAAGGTTCTCGCCGGGAACCGTGGCGGGGGCGGAGAATTCGGCCGCCGTCGCGCGCGGATAGACCAGCGATTCGATGACGCCCTCGCCGATCCAGTCGACCCGCCGCGCGGACAGACCGTTGTCGAACACCGACAGCGACTCCGACGACGACGGAGTCGCCACGAACGGCCGGTATTCCAGACCGCTCGCGTTCGGGTCGGAGTACAGGGTCAGCGGAATGTCGCTGAGCCGCTCACCGATTCGCGTGCCACCGGCGCGGGAGAACGCGGTGTGGCCTTCGTGCGCGCCGCGGCCCTCCATGCTCCACGCCAGATAGATCATCAGATCGGCCACCGACGAGGGCGGCAACAGGGTCTCGTAGCGGCCGGCGGGCAGCTCGACGCGGCGCGTGGACCAGTCCAGGCGCCGCGACAACTCGGCGAGCAGGCCCGGGGTGTCGACGTCGGTGAAATCGGCGGTGCCGACCCCCACCCACGCGCTGGCCAGATCCTTGCCCTCGCCGCGCTTGCCGTTGATCTCCACCGAACCCGTCGGCTGACTGAATCGGCGGCGAACACCGGTCGAGGTACCGAGCCAGGTGGTGTGCACCTGGTGGTGGGCGAAACCGTAGAGGCGGTCGGTGCCGTCGAAACCGATGGACAGCTCGCGCGCCAGCCCGGCGAACACGTCGATCTCGGTGGCGCCGGGCGCCTGATCCCACGCGGCGGTGTCGTCGTCGGTGGGTTCGAGCAGCGGCATCGCGTCGCGGGCCGGGGCGGCCGTGCGCGCCGCCTCCTCGCTGGCCCGCACCACGGCGTCGATCTCGGTGGGATCGACGCTGGTGGAGCTGATGGAACCGACCCGCGCGGTGTTCGGGCCGTCACGGAACACCGAGATCACCGCCCACTCCCGCGAAATCGACGAGCCGTTGGTGGTCATCGAGTTGCCCGCCCACCGCAGCGACGCCTCGTGCGCGTCGGTGACGATCACGATCGCCTCGTCGGCCTTCGACGCCGCCAGCGCCCGCTCGACCACCGTGCCCGCCGGGAACAGACCCTCGTTCACTGACCGCCCTCCGTCCGGGTATTGAGAATGTTGACCCCGCGCACCAGCACCGACGGGCAGCCGTGGCTCACCGCCGCCACCTGACCGGGCTGTGCCTTACCGCAGTTGAAGGCGCCGCCGAGCTGCCAGGTGCTCGGCCCGCCGACCGCTTCCATCGACCCCCAGAAATCGGTGGTCGTCGCCTGGTAGGCGACATCGCGCAATTGCCCGTCGAGCTCGCCGTTGCGAATCCGGAAGAACCGCTGACCGGTGAACTGGAAGTTGTATCGCTGCATATCGATCGACCAGCTCTTGTCACCCATGATGTAGATGCCGTCCTCGACCCGGGAGATCAGCTCGGCGGTCGTCGTGTCACGCGAGGGGTCCGGCTGCAACGACACGTTCGCCATCCGCTGGATCGGAACATGGTGCGGCGAATCGGCATACGAGCACCCGTTGGAGCGATCGAGCCCGAGACGCGGGGCGAACACGCGGTCGAGCTGATAGCCGACCAGGATGCCCTCGCGCACCAGATCCCACTGCTGGCCCGCCACGCCCTCGTCGTCGTACCCGACGGTGCTCAAACCGTTGACCTGGGTGCGGTCACCGGTGACGTGCATGATCGGCGTGCCGTACCGCAGCGTGCCGAGCTGATCGGGAGTCGCGAACGAGGTGCCCGCGTACGCGGATTCGTAGCCGATCGCGCGGTCGTATTCGGTGGCGTGGCCGATGGATTCGTGGATCGTCAGCCACAGGTTCGTCGGGTCGATCACCAGATCGGTGGGGCCGGCGACCACGCTGGGCGCCTTCACTTTCTCGGCCAGCCAGCCCGGGATCTGGGCGAGTTCGCCTGTCCAGTCCCATGTTCGGTCGGCGCCGGTGACGTACTCCCAGCCGCGGCCCGCGGGCGCGGCGAGGGTGCGCATCGTCTCGAACACCCCCGACGCGGAATCGACGGTGACAGCCTCCAATTGGGGGTGCAGCCGCACCCGCTGCTGGGTGATCGACGAACCCGCGGTGTCGGCGTAGAACGTCTGCTCCTTGACCTGCAGGACCGAGGCGGTGACGTGGTCGACACCGTCGGCCGCCGACAGGCGTTCCGAATAGTCCTGCAGCAGCGCCACTTTGTCGGCCGTCGGTACCGTGAACGGGTCGAGGTCGTAGGCCGAGACCCACGAGACATCGTCATAGCGTGGCTCGTCGGCCAGTTCGACGCGCTCCCGGTTCAGTGCGCGCAGCGCCTTCGCCACGGTCACCGCGCGACGCGCCACCTCGGCGGCGATCTCGGGCGTGAGTGCGGCGTGCGAGGCGAAACCCCAGGTGCCGTCGACGATCACGCGCACCGCCAGCCCCAGCTCGGTCGCGTCGGTGACCGCTTCGACGCGGCCGTCCCGTAACCGGATGGACTGGGTCACCAGCCGTTGCACGCGCAGGTCGGCATGCTCGGCGCCGGCCGCGCGGGCCGCCGACAGCGCGGCCTCGGCCAGGGTGGCGAGCCCGAGCGCGCGGAACTCCTCGTCCACATCTCTGGAAGTCGTGGTATCCCTCACCGCACCTACGCTAACCGGTGCCACCGACACATGTGCGCCGGAACCGCTTCCGGCGCACCGTCATGTCGGTTGTCGCCGTGACGCGCGGACTCCGGTCATCCCGCGAGCGGCGCCGAAAATGCCGTAGGGTGCCCGCCGTGCCGCCATCTGCCCTGCGCGATCGAAAAAGGGAACGAACCCGACGTGCGATCCTCGTGGCCGCTGTCGAATTGTTCGAGGCCAGAGGCTACGAGGAGACGACCGTCGCCGACATCGCGGCCGAGGCCGAGGTCGGCACCCGGACCTTCTTCAACTACTTCGCGAGCAAAGAGGAACTGCTCTTCCCCGAGCCCGACGAACGGGTGCGCGCGGCGGTCGCCGCCATCGCCACCCGTCGGCCCGGCGAGCAACCGGTGGAGGTGTTGCTGCGGGCCTTGCGGGCGGCGGGCGACAACCCCGGCGAACACCTCGTCGACGACGTCGGTTCGCGGGTGGCCGCCCTGCGGGCGCGGGTCTCGCGGACTGTCCCCTCGGTGAGCGGTCGCGCGGCGCACGCGCAATTGGTGGCGCAGCGCGAGATCGCCCACCAGTTGCACCTCGCGTTCCCACACGAACTCGACGAGGTCGGCGCCGCGGCGCTGGTCGGCGCTGTGGTCGGTGCGGTGTCGGGCGCGCTGACCGTGCTGTTCCAGCAGCCACAGCACAGCATCGACGACGGTGAACGCCTCCATCGCAAGATTCACGAGACCACCTCGCGGGTCCTGCAACCCTGGCTCGCCGCCTCCGCGGCTGCCGAACCGGTGCCCTGACCGAATCGCCGCGCTAACCGAACTGCTGCCACCCCAACCGGATCACCATCACCACCACGACGACGAGCAACACGATCCGGACGAACCCCGCGCCCCTGGCCAGCGCCATCCGTGAACCGATCAGTGCGCCGAGAACATTCGCCACCGCCATGCCCGCGCCGAGACCCCACAGGATGTGGCCGGTCGAGCCGAGGAACAGCAGCGCACCCACGTTCGACCCGCAGTTGATCACCTTGGCCATCGCGGCCGCCCGCACGAACTCGGTGCCGAGCAGCGTCGCGAAGGTGATGATCAGGAAGGTGCCGGTGCCCGGTCCGAGCAGCCCGTCGTAGAGGCCGATCAGACCGGACGCGAGGCCGACCACCAGGATCACCTTGCGCCGCGTCGGCGGATGGGTGGCCATCGTCAGGCCGACCGAGGGGCGCGCGGTCACGAACACCGCCACCCCGACGAGCACCACCATCACCAGCGGGATGAACAGGTCGCGGTCGATCAGCGACACCGCGGCCGCGCCGCACGCGGCGGTGATCGCGGCGATCACCGCGCCGGGCAGCAGCACCTTCCACTGCATCGGCACCTTGCGCGCGAAGGTCGCCACTGCGGTCGCGGTGCCTGCCAGGGCAGCGAGCTTATTGGTGCCCAGCGCGGTCTGCGGTGCGATGCCGGGAACGACGAGAAACAGGGTCGGCAGAATGATCAGCCCACCGCCGCCGACCACGGCATCGACCCAGCCCGCCGCCGCGGCGGCCACCAATAGGACCGTCCAGTCTCCGAGTTGCACGCGTCCAGGCAATCAAGATCACGGCCGGAAAGCCAGCCGGGGCTACGCTGGGCCCGTGCGCCGGTTCAGCCTGTGGCTACGCGGACGACCCATCGTCGCCGACTCGATTCTCGCGGGATTGCTGCTGTTCCTCGATGCCCTCGGGGTGGGCGACGAACACAACAAGGTCGTCTACCTGATCTTCTCGGTGATCCTGCCGTTGCCGCTGATCCTGCGGCGGGTGTATCCGCGGGCGGTGGCGGCGGCGATGCTGGTGCTGTCGCTGCTGAACACCCTGATCGGCTACCTGATCGACGTGAAGGCCACCGACCATGTCGCGCTGATCGGGCTCGGGGTGATGCTCTACACGCTCGTCGCCTATGTCGGTCGGCGCGACGGGCTCATCTTCCTCGCGTTCCTCGCGCTCGACATGGCGCTGTCGGTCCTGTTGCTCGACGAGCCGCGCGGTGGTGATCTGGCGATGGCCGCGCTCATCTACGCGCTGTGCTGGACACTGGCCGAGTTCAACGGTGCCCGGCACGCGTACGACTCCGAGGTGGCGGCCCGGCTGGCGGTCGCCGACTACGACAAGGAACGGCGCGCGCACGACGCGGTCGCCGCCGAACGCACCCGTATCGCCCGCGAACTCCACGATGTGGTGGCACACGCCGTCAGCGTCATCATCGTGCAGGCCGACGGCGCCAAGTACGCCCTGCGCCAGGACCCCGACACCGCCGAACGCGCGCTGGCCACCATCGCGGGTACCGGTCGCGACGCGCTACGCGAGCTGCGCCGCACCGTCGCCCTGCTGCGCACCGAGCACGCACCGGAACTGCTGCCCCAGCACGGGAGCGCGGGGATCGCGAA
Organism: Nocardia sp. NPDC127606; assembly: GCF_042671725.1. NCBI lineage: Bacteria > Bacillati > Actinomycetota > Actinomycetes > Mycobacteriales > Nocardiaceae > Nocardia > Nocardia sp. NPDC127606. Next base: position 678,207 of record NZ_JBHXWQ010000001.1, read on the forward strand.
GCTGGCCCAGATGATGCGCGAGGCCGGCCTGGCCGTCGACCTCGAGCTGACCGGCGAACTCGACCACATCGCTCCCGAGGTGAGCCTCGGCGTGCACCGCATCGTGCAGGAATCGCTCACCAACACCCTGCGCCACGCGGGAGCGGAGCCCAAGGCGGTGGTCCGGGTGCATCGGCGCGAGGAGGACATCCTCGTCGAAGTCGTCGACAGTGGCGGCGTTCCCGCCCAGGTGAGCCCGGGCGCCGAGATTCCCGGCGCGGGGATGGGACTGGTCGGCATGCGTGAACGGGTCGCGGTCCTCGGCGGCACTCTGTACGCGGGCAGACTCGACGACGGCCGCTGGCAGGTGCGCGCCGACCTTCCGCTGCGTACCGAAACGGACTGAACTCTGCTCGCCCGCGGCCGGGTGCGGGAAAACACGGGGGAACGCTGCGCGGCAGTGACTATTAGGGTGGGGCAATGCCGATCAGCGTGCTCGTGGTGGACGATCAGGAACTCATGCGGATGGGCCTGAAAATGGTGCTCGGCGCGCACCCCGACATCGACGTGATCGGTGAAGCGGGCAACGGCGACGAAGCCGTGCGGCGCGCGAGCGAGCTGCGCCCCGATGTGGTGCTGATGGACGTGCGGATGCCGGTCGTCGACGGAGTGACCGCCACCGCGCAGATCGTGGCCGCGGGGGAGGGCGTGCGGGTGCTCGTGATGACCACCTTCGACCTGGACGAACACGCGCTCGGTGCCCTGCGTGCGGGCGCCAGCGGATTCCTGCTCAAGGACACCCCGCCCGAGGATCTCGTCTCGGCCATCCGCAGCGTCGCCGCCGGTGACGCGGTGGTCTCGCCCAAGGTCACCAAGCGGCTGCTGGACCGGCTCGTGGCCGAGGACCCGACGAGTCTGCGCGACCCGAGGATCCTCGACGTCCTCACCGCCCGCGAACGCGAGGTGCTCGAACAGATCGCGGTCGGCCGCTCCAACGCCGAGATCGCCGGAGCACTGTTCCTGTCGGAGGCGACGGTGAAGACGCATGTCGGCCGGGTGCTCACCAAACTCGGCCTGCGCGACCGGGTGCAGGCGGTGGTGCTGGCCTACGAGACCGGGCTCGTGCGGCCGGGTGGCTGAGTTCGTCGGCTCGGGAGAAAAATCGGGCGCTCGTGCGTTGAAGGGGTAGATCGTCCGAAAGGATCGCCATGACCGCTGTGCTGTTCGTCCTCTACCTCGTCGTCGAGATCGCCGCCCTCGTCGGTCTCGCCCAGTTGATCGGCATCGGCTGGGCGCTGGTCGTGCTCGTCGCGGTGTCGGGCGTGGGATTGGTGCTGCTGGGACGGCAGGGCAGGCGGGTGTTCGACCGATTCCGGCGGGCCTCACGCGGTGAGGTGACCGCCGAGAGCGCGGTCGCCGACGGGGTGATCGTCGCCACCGGCTCGGTGCTGCTGTTCGTGCCCGGCCTGGTCACCGGACTCGTCGGCCTGCTCGCGCTGTTCCCGCCGACCAGGGCGCTGCTGCGACCGGCGCTGGAGAAGCTCGGCACCCGGCGCTTCGGCCCGCTGCCCTCGTTCGCGCCCTCGCCGTATCGCGGGATGGTCGTCGACGCCGACGGTGACGTGGTCGACGGCACCGTGGTCGGGCAGTGGTACGACGATGGTCACACCGCGGGTCCGCGCGCGCTCGGCCCCGCCTGATCCGAGAAGGCCTCCACCGACACGCCCGCGCGCGGCGGCGAAGGGTCTACAGTACCGACATGGCCACCGAGCAGATCACCGTCACGGTGAGCGAGGAACTGGCCGACGCGGTGCGCAGAGCGAGCGCCGCTGCCGGACAGTCGATGTCGGACTTCACCACCGCCGCATGGCGGTTGGAACTGATCGCCGTGGAGGCGGGCGGGCATTGTCCCGCCGGGTTCGGCGATGCCGAAGTGCGCGCCGCGCTGTCGCTGCCGACCTGACGTTCGCGCCGCCGAGCGGAGACTGTCCCTGCCGAGGTGACGATCCGGCGATACGGCAGACTGGGACACCGTGAGTACCCAGTTGCTGATCGGCGGTCGTTTCTACAGTTCGAGCTCCCCGGACGCGACCGCGATGGCGGTCACCGACGGCACCGTGGTGTGGCTGGGCGCCGAGGCGCCCGGGCGCGCCATGCACCCCGACGCGGAGATCATCGACCTCGACGGTGCGTTCGTGGCGCCCGCGTTCGTCGATCCCCATGTCCACGTCACCGCGCTGGGGCTCCAGCTGACCGGGCTCGACGTGAGTGGCGCCGGATCCCTGTCCGACCTGCTCGAGACGGTGCGGGCGCACGCCGCGAACCAGCCGGACGGGGTGATCATCGGCGAAGGCTGGGACGACACCGGCTGGCCCGAACAACGTCCGCCGACGGTCGCCGAACTCGACGCGGCCGCCGGTGCGGGCAGGCTCGTCTACCTGGCCCGGGTCGACGCGCATTCGGCCGTGGCCTCCTCGGCGCTGCTCGACGCGGCCGGTGATCTCGGCGACGGGTATCGGCGTGGCGAACTGCTGCGCGCCGACGCCCACCACCGGGTGCGAGCAGTCGCGCTCGCGGAACTCACTCGCGCCCAGCGTGATTCGGCCCGCCGTGCGGCCCTCGACGCGGCGGCCGCGCACGGCATCGTCGCGGTCCACGAATGCGCGGGCCCCGAGATCTCCGGCCGCGACGACATCCGCGAACTGCTCGCTTTCGACCACGGTGTGGCCGTGCGGGCCTACTGGGGTCAGGCCGTGCGCACCGCGGAGCAAGCGCGCGCCCTGCTCGACGAGCTCGGGGTGCACGCGCTCGGTGGCGACCTGTTCGTCGACGGTTCGCTCGGCTCGCACACGGCACTGCTGCGCGCGCCTTACGCCGACGCGGCGGGCTGCGGCAAGAGCTTCCTCGACGAGGACACGGTCACCGCGCATATCCGCGCGTGCACCGAGGCCGGGATCCAGGCGGGCTTCCACGCCATCGGCGACGCCGCCATGGATATCGTCGTCGCCGGATTCGCCCGTGTCGCAGCCGAACTCGGTGGTCCGGCGATCGCGTCGCGTGGGCACCGGGTGGAACACGCGGAGATGACCGACGCCGCCGCGATCGCACAACTCGCCGAGCTCGGCGTGATCGCGTCCGTGCAGCCCGGCTTCGACGCCGCGTGGGGTGGACCCGACGGGATGTACGCGACCCGCCTGGGCGCCGAGCGCGCCGCCGGCCTCAACCCGTTCTCGGCGATGGCGGCGGCGGGCATCTCCCTGGCCATCGGTTCCGACGCACCCGTCACCGTCATGAACCCGTGGGAGCAGGTGCGCGCGGCGGTCCACCACCGTACTCCCGGCCATGGATTGTCTCCGCGCGCCGCCTTCGCCGCCGCCACTCGCGGCGCCTGGCGCGCGGGCGGCGTGCGCGACGGTATGGCGGGCACGCTGGTGCCCGGCGCACCCGCCTCCTACGCCGTGTGGGACGCGGGCGACCTCGTCGTCGCGGCGGCCGCCGACACCGTGCAGCGCTGGTCCACCGACCCCCGCTCCCGCGTACCCGGCCTGCCGCGCCTCGATCCGGGCGTCGACCTGCCGACCTGCCTGCGCACCGTGCGCGACGGCATCACGATCTACGCCGCCTGACCCGCCGCCAGCAACGAAGCACGGAGCGACACACCATGATCGACCCCGCGACGGGTAACCACCCCGACTCCGCAGCCGAGCCGGCATCAGCAGCGCGCGAGGTGGAGCCCGGTGCGAGCCGATCCGCCGCGAGAACACCGCACCGGACCGTGCTGCGGCTGCTCGCGGCCGTCGTGGGCGGGCTGCTGCTGTTCGGTAGCTTCCCGCCCCGCCCGTTCTGGTTCCTCGCGCCCGTGGCCATCGGCTTGCTCACCCTCGCGGTGCGCGGGCCGGGCACGCTGCGCGGCGGGTTCGGGTACGGGATGCTCGGTGGGCTGGCGTTCTTCGTGCCGTTGCTGCCGTGGACCGGGATCTACGTGGGTCCGGTGCCGTGGCTGGCGCTGTCCACGGTGTGCGCGCTGTACTTCGGCCTGTGGGGTGTGCTCGCGCGATGGTTGAGCGCGCTGCCGGGCTGGCCGATCTGGCTCGCCCTGGCGTGGACCGCGAGTGAATGGGTGCGATCGAGCTTCCCGTTCGGCGGATTCCCGTGGGGTCGTGTCGCTTTCGGTCAAGCCGATGGTTGGTATCTGCCGCTGGCCGCCTACGGTGGTGCGCCGCTGGTCGGCTTCGCGGTCGCGCTGACCGGCACCGCGCTCGCCGCACTCGCGCTGCGCGTCATCGCCTGGGCCCGCACGCCCGCGCCGCGCCCGAACACTCGCGCCGTGCGGACCGGATTTGCCACCGCCGTGGTGGCCGTGGCTATCATGCCCCTGGCCGGAGTGATCCTGCGGCCGACATTGCCCGCCCCGGACGCCGGGACCAGAACGATCACGGTCGCCGCCATCCAGGGCAGTGTGCCGCGGCTCGGGCTCGACTTCAACGCCCAGCGCCGCGCGGTGCTGGACAACCACGTCCGGCGCACCGAGGAGTTGGCCGACGCCGTCACCCGCGGACAGGCCGCACGGCCCGACATCGTGATCTGGCCCGAGAACTCCTCCGATATCGACCCACTGCGCAATGCCGACGCCGCCGCCGAGATCACCGAAGCTTCGGTGAAGATCGGCGCCCCGATCCTGGTCGGCGCAGTCCTGGTGAACGGTGACCGCACGACCACCAACTCGGTGATCGTGTGGAACGGCACGGCGGGCCCGGGGGAGCGCCACGACAAGAAGATCATCCAGCCGTTCGGCGAATACCTGCCGATGCGCGGTTTCTTCCGTTTGTTCTCCTCCTATGCCGACCGTGCGGGCTATTTCGTGCCGGGTAACGGTGACGGAACGGTGACGGCCGCCGGTGTGCCGGTCGGCGTGGCGACCTGTTACGAGGTCGCGTTCGATCGGGCATTTCGGGATTCCCTCGCCGCGGGCGCCCAATTGCTGACGGTGCCCACCAACAACGCCACCTTCGGTGAGAGCGAGATGACCTACCAGCAACTGGCGATGTCGCGGGTGCGGGCGGTCGAACACGGGCGTGCGCTCGTGGTGTCAGCAACCACGGGTGTCAGCGGGATCATCACTGCTGACGGCGTGCTCAGGCAGCACACCGAGCAGGTCATCCCCGCCGCGTTGGTGGCCCAGCTACCGTTGCGCGACACAACAACAGTCGCTACCCGAATCGGTGCGTGGCCGGAACTCGCGTCCGTTATCCTGACCGCGATCGGTGTCGGATTGCTATTACTTCGACGCCGCCGCGCGAATCCGACGCATCTTGCGCGAAGTTCGGACAATTCTGAATAAGCGGTTTGTTTCAACCGGGGGGAAGCGGCACAAAGTTGCTGCTTCAGGGGCGTAATTCGTTGAGCTCGAAATAAATTCACATTGGTAGCCATCCGGCTGCCGTAGTACTCCGAATCATGGGCGTGGAAAAGCCACGCCCTGGGCCGTCGTGTGCCCGGGCGCTGCTCGGGGAGTTGTGACACAAGGCAGAAACGGAGTGCTTGATGAGTTCTTTGGCCACCGACCACGTCAGCTCGAGCATCACCGACGAGGACCCGGGCCAACCGTTCGCCCTCTCGCCCGGTCAGACAGCACTGTGGTACGCGCAACGGATTCGGCCCGATATTCCGCTCACCATCGCTCATTACGTCGAACTGCACGGTGATCTCGATGTCGGCCGGTTGCTGTACGCGGTCGAGCGCTACGGCGCGGAATCCCAGGTGGGACACGTCCGCCTACTCGAGATCGACGGCGTGCCCCACCAGCGAGTGGACCCCACGTGGCGGCCCGGCTGGGCTCGGATCGACCTCCGCGGCGAATCCGACCCCCGGGCCGCCGCACTGGCCTGGATGAACGCCCACGCCAGCACCCCGATCGACATGGAGCACGAGCCCCTCACCATCAATGTGGTGTTGCGGATCGGCGACCGGGACTGGTTCTGGTACGAGCGCGGACACCACATCGTCATCGACGGTTACGGTGCGATGAACGCGCTCTCGCGCACCGCCGAGATCTACACGGCCGTCGGCGAGCAGCGCGAGCCGTCCGTTTCCCGCGCCGCCGCGCTCGTCGACCTCTACGCCGACGAATCCCGCTACCGCGAGTCCAGCCGGTTCCGTGCCGACCGCGAGTACTGGATGGAACAGCTCGCCGGCGTGGGTGAACCGATGACGCTGTCGTCGGTCACCGCCGCGGGCGATACCCACGACGCGGGGCGCCACCGTGCCACCGCCGTACTCGACACCGACCTGGACACGCTGCTCACCGACGCGATCACCACGCACGGTTCGGCCAACTCCGCGCTGATCGTCGCCGCACTCGCCGCCTACGTCCGTTCGGTCACCGGCGACCCGGATGTCGTACTGAGCCTTCCGGTTTCGGCTCGCACCACCGTCGCGCTGCGCCGTTCGGCGGGTGTGGTGTCGAACGTGGTGCCGCTGCGCCTGCGGTTCGACGAGACCACCACCGTCGCCGACGTCGTGCGCCAGACCGAACTGCAGATCACCGGCGCCCTGCGCCACCAGCGCTACCGCTCCGACGACATCCGGCGAGACTGCGGGTACTCCCGCGACGCGCGCGGCTTCTTCGGGCCGATGGTCAACATCATGCTGTTCCACGACGAGCTGAAGTTCGACGACATCGCCGGTCAGCTCAACGTGCTCGCCACCGGACCCGTCGAAGACCTTTCGATCAATATCTACAACGGCGACGGCGGCCGCATCCAGCTCGACTTCGAGGCCAATCCGAAGCTCTACGGCGAGTCCGAGAACGCCGCCCACCACGCGCGCTACCTCGATTTCCTCGCGCGCTTCCTGGCCGCCGAGCCGACCACCCCCACCTACACGCTCACCGCGATCACCACCGCCGAGAACGAGCGGGTGCTGCGCGAGTGGAACGCCACCGAGATGCCGATGCAGGCCGCCACGCTGGTCTCGCTGTTCGAGGATCAGGTGTGCCGCAGCCCGCACGCCATCGGTCTCGAATTCGGTGACCGCACACTCGGATACACCGAACTCGGTGACCGGGTGAACCAGCTGGCACGCGAACTCATCGCCCGCGGCGCGGGCCCGGAGACCACCGTGGGCGTGTGCCTGCACCGCAGTGTCGATCTGGTCGTCGGGATCTACGCGGTACTCGCGACCGGCGCGGCCTACCTGCCGCTGGATCCCGAGCACCCGGTCGATCGCATCGAAGCTGTGGTGGCACAGGCACATCCGGTGTGCGTGCTCACCGCGGACCGCGACGGGGTCCGGCTGCCCGAGGGCACCGTGCGGGTCGATCTGGACACGCTCGACGTGAGCGGGAACGACGTCGCGCCGATCACCGACGCCGACCGCACCGCCCCGCTGCGCCCCGATCACCTCGCCTACGTCATCTTCACGTCCGGCTCCACCGGTAAACCCAAGGGCGTGGGTGTCACGCACGCCGCGATCGTGAACCGGTTGCGCTGGATGCAGGCCGAATACCCGCTCGACCACACCGACGCGGTCCTGCAGAAGACCCCGGCCACCTTCGACGTGTCGGTCTGGGAGTTCTTCTGGCCGCTGCAGGTCGGTGCGCGCCTGGTCGTCGCCGCTCCCGAAGGGCATCGCGACCCGGCCTACCTCGCTCGGATCATCACCGAAAGGGCCATCACCACAGCCCATTTCGTGCCGTCGATGCTGTCGCTGTTCGTCACCGACCCGCGGGTGCGCGGCGGGGCGGGGCTGCGCCGGGTGTTCTGCAGTGGTGAGGCGCTGCCCGGCGCGACGGTCGCCGATTTCCACGCCGCGCTGCACGGCCCCGGCGGCGGACCGGAGCTGCACAATCTCTACGGGCCCACCGAGGCCGCGGTCGACGTCACCTACTGGCCGTGCCCGGCCGAGGCCACCACGGTGCCGATCGGCTCGCCGGTGTGGAACACCCAGACCTATGTGCTCGACCCGCATCTGCGCCCGGTGCCGCCCGGTGTCGTCGGCGAGCTGTACCTGGCGGGCGCGCAGCTGGCCCGCGGCTACCTGGGTCGTCCCGACCTGAGCGCCGACCGGTTCGTCGCCAACCCCTTCACTCCGGGGCAGCGGATGTACCGCACCGGTGACCTGGCGCGCTGGCAGATCGCCGGCGGCGTCCTGGAGTACCTGGGCCGCACCGACTTCCAGGTGAAGATTCGTGGACTGCGCATCGAACTCGGCGAGATCGAATCCGCGTTGCTCGCGCAGGACGATATCGCCCGCGCGGTCTGCGTGGCCCGCACCGGCCGCATCGGTGAGGACGAACTCGTCGCCTACGTCGTCGCCGCGCCCGGGGCGTCGGCACCCGATCCCACCGCTCTGCTCTCGGCACTGCGCCGCGGCCTGCCGTCCTACATGGTGCCCTCGGCACTGGTGGTGCTCGACGAACTGCCGTTGAGCGCCAACGGCAAGGTCGATCGCAAAGCGCTGCCCGCGCCGGAGGTGGGTGTGCGGGTCACCACCGGCGCCGCCGCACCGCAGACCGAGCTGGAATGCGCGCTCGCGGAGATCTTCACCGAGGTTCTCGCCTTGGACGGCACCACGATCGGGGTCGAGGACAGCTTCTTCGACCTCGGCGGCAACTCCCTGGTCGCCGCCCGCGTGGTCGCCCGGATCAACACCACCCTCGACGCGAACCTCACCATCCGGGAGATGTTCGAGTCGCCGACCATCGCCGCACTGGCCGGCTACATCAGCACCCACCGGCCCGAAACCTCGACACCGAAACTGGTTCCGGCGCGCAGGCCCGAGCGGGTGCCGCTGTCGCTGGCCCAGCAGCGGCTGTGGATCCTCAACCGGTTCGCCGAACACGCCGCCGCCTACAACATGCCCTTGGCCCTGCGGCTCACCGGACAGCTCGACCTCGACGCGTTGCGCGCGGGTCTGCGCGACGTGCTCGATCGCCACGAGAGCCTGCGCACCAGTTTCCCCGAAGGCCCCGAGGGTCCGTATCAGTTCATCCACCCGGCGGCCGGGGTGGAACCCGAACTCACGCCGATCGAGGTGGCCGCCGACGAGATTCCCGCGCTGGCCGCGCAGGTGGCGGGGCGCGGTTTCGATCTGCGGACCGAGACACCGCTGCGGGTCGCGCTCTACCGGGTGGGCGCCGAGGATCATCTGCTGCTCGTGGTGCTGCACCACATCAGCGGTGACGGCTGGTCGGTCGCTCCGCTGGCCCGGGATCTGATGATCGCGGTGTCGGCGCGCGCGGGCGGTGCCGCACCCCGATGGGCGGCGCTGCCGGTGCAGTACGCCGATTTCGCGATGTGGCAGCGGGAACTGCTCGGTGAGGAAACCGACCCCGAGGCACCCATCGCGCGCCAGCTCGGGCACTGGCGCGGTGCGCTGGCCGGGCTGCCCGATCAGCTCGACCTGCCCCTGGACCGGCCGCGGCCGCAACAGCGTGGCACCGGCGGGGACACCGTCGAATTCGTCATCGACGCCGAAACCCGGCGCGCGGCAGCCGAACTCGCCACCGGTCGCGGCGTGAGCATGTTCATGGTGTTGCACGCGGCGCTGGCCACCCTGCTGGCCCGGCTGTGCGCGAGCACCGACGTCACCATCGGCACGCCCATCGCGGGGCGCTCCGATCCGGCCCTGGACGAGCTGGTCGGCATGTTCGTCAACACCCTGGTGTTGCGCACCGAGGTGGACCTCGGCGCCGGGTTCGAGCGCATGCTCGACCTGGTCCGCGAGACCGACCTCGATGCCTTCGCCAATCCCGACGTGCCGTTCGAACGGCTGGTGGAGCTGGTCAATCCCGATCGCTCGACCACCCGGCATCCGCTGTTCCAGGTGATGCTGTCCTACGACCGCACCCCGGAACTGTGCGTCGAATTGCCCGGTGTCACCGCGGAACTGGTGCCGATCGAGATCGGCGTCGCCAAGTTCGACCTGCAGCTCGAGGTCCGCGACAACCACGACGACGGACCGCTGCACGCCGAATTCGGTTTCGCCACCGACGTTTTCGATCGTGCCACGGTGCAGGCCATCGCCCGGCGGTTCACCACGCTGCTGGCCGCCGCCGTCGCCACCCCCACCACGGCGATCGGCGACCTCGACGTGCTCGACCGTCGCGAGATCGCCCGACTGGTCCCCGTGGCCGGTGCGCCTGCCGAACCGGCGGGCACCCTGGCCCGGCTGCTCAGCGACACCGCGCAACACCTGCCCGACTCGGTCGCGGTGCGCTATCTCGGTTTCGACACCACCTACCGCGAACTCGACGAACGCTCGAACCGGTTGGCGCGCAGTCTCATCGCGCACGGTGCCGCGCCCGAAACGGTGGTCGCCGTCGCGCTGCCGCGCAGCCTCGAGTCGATCATCGCCATCTGGGCGGTCGCCAAGACCGGCGCCGCGTATGTCCCCGTCGACCCCGCCTACCCGGCCGATCGCATCGCGCACATGATCGGCGACTCCGGCGCCACGCTCGGGCTCACCCTGCCCGAACATCTCGCCGGGCTGCCCACCGCCACCGGCAAGCATCGGTCGGCACCGGAGTGGATGGTCTTCGGAACAGCCGACTTCGAGGCCGACTGCGCGGTCCGCTCGGCCACCCCGCTGTCCGACGCCGACCGCAGGCACCCGATGCGAGCCGGTCAGCCCGCCTACCTCATCTACACCTCGGGCTCGACCGGCACACCCAAGGCCGTCGTGGTCACCCACGCGGGCATCGCCTCGCTGGCCAGCGAGCAGACCCAGCTGTTCAAGGTGACCGACCACGCGCGGACCATGCACTTCTCCTCACCCAGCTTCGACGCCTCGGTGCTGGAACTGCTGCTCGGGTTCGCCGCGGGTGCCACGATCGTGGTCGCCCCCGCCGACCTGTACGGCGGTGCGGAACTGGCCGGTTTCCTGCGCTCGGAACGCATCACCCACGCGTTCATCACTCCCGCCGCGCTGGCCACGGTGCCCGCCGGCGACTTCCCGGCTCTCAACACCGTGATCGTCGGCGGCGAGGCGTGCTCGGACGAGCTCGTCGAGGCCTGGGCCACGAAGTACCGGATGCACAACATGTACGGCCCGTCCGAGGCGACTGTCGCGGTCACCGCGAGCGCGGCCATGGTGCCGGGCGAGCCCGTCCCGCTGGGCACACCGGTGCGCGGCATGCGGCTGTTCGTGCTCGACGGCCGGATGAACCCGGTGCCGCCCGGAACACCGGGTGAGCTCTACGTCTCCGGGCCGGGCCTGGCCCGCGGGTACCTCGGCAAGTCGGCACTCACCGCGCAGCGGTTCGTCGCCAACCCGCACGGGCGAGTCGGCGAAAGGATGTATCGCACCGGCGATCTCGTCGTCGCCGACATGAGCGGCCTGCTGCGTTTCCTCGGGCGCGCCGACGATCAGATCAAGATCCGTGGTTTCCGCATCGAACTGCGCGAAATCGACCATGTGCTGCGCGAACACCGGGGTGTTCGGTCCGCGCTGACCGTTGTCCACGTCGACGAGCAGGGGCAGCAGCGGCTCGCGTCCTACGTCACCGCCGACGGCCCGATCGATCCGGCCGCGGTGCTCGACACGGCCCGCGGCAGGTTGCCCGGCTACATGGTGCCCGCCGCGCTGGCGGTGCTCGACGCGATGCCGGTCACCCCGGCGGGCAAACTCGACCGAAAGGCGCTGCCCGCACCGGAATTCGTGGTCAGCGGTGGGTCGCGCGCGCCACGCACGCACCTCGAGATGCGGGTGGCCGCGGTGTTCACCGAGATTCTCGGTCGCCCGATTCCCGGCGCGGAGGACAGCTTCTTCGACATCGGCGGCAACTCGCTGCTGGCCACCCGGCTCGCCGCCGCACTGCACGCCGATTTCGAGGTGGACCTGCCGGTCCGGCAGATCTTCGAGGCGCCGACGGTGGCGGGCATCGCCGGGCTGATCACGGAAGCGCCCCGGACGCAGCGGGTGGCGCTGGCGGTACACACCCCGCGCCCGGGACGCATACCACTGTCGTTGCCGCAGCAACGGCTGTGGTTCCTGAACCGATTGTCCCCCGAATCGAGCGCCTACAACATCGCATTCGTCTTGCGAATCGGCGGAGATCTGGACGTCGAAGCGTTGCGGGGCGCGCTCACCGACCTGGTGCGGCGCCACGAAGTACTGCGCACGATCTTCCCCGAAGACCTCTCCGGCGCCCAGCAGGTGATCCTGCCGCTCGACCGGTCGATGCCGATGATCGACGCCGTCGACACCGCACCCGATCGGGCGAACGCGGCGCTGACCGCGCTGGCCCGCCAGGGCTTCGACCTCACCCGGCAGACGCCGCTGCGAGTGTCGTTGCTGCGCACCGCATCCGACGAACACCTGCTCGGCGTCGTCGTGCACCACATCGCCGCCGACGGCTGGTCGCTGGGCCCGCTGACGCGTGATCTCGCACTGGCGTACGTGGCCCGCACCGGGGGCGCCGTCCCCGAGCGCACGCCGCTGCCCGTGCAGTACGCCGACTTCAGCCTGTGGCAGCGGGCCGTGCTCGGCAGCGAGGACGATCCGGACAGCATCACCGCCACCCAGCTCGCGTTCTGGCGCGAGACATTGTCCGAACTGCCCGACGAGCTGCCGCTGCCGTTCGACCGGCCACGCCCCGCCGAACCCACCGGGTCCGCGGGCACCGTGACCTGCGAGGTCTCGGCACCGCTGCAGCACGCACTCGACCAGCTGGCCGGCGACACCGGTGTCAGCCTGTTCATGGTCGTGCGCTCGGCCCTGTCGGTGCTGCTGCGCAGCATCACCGGCGGCCGCGACATCCCCATCGGTACCCCGGTCGCCGGGCGCACCGATATCCAGCTCGACGACCTCGTCGGCATGTTCGTCAACACCCTGGTCCTGCGCTCCGATGTCGATCCCGGCCGCAGCTTCACCGAGTTGCTGCACGCCGATCGCGACGCCGAGCTCGCCGCCCTCGCCCACGCCGACGTGCCGTTCGAGCGCGTCGTCGACGCGCTGGGCCGGGAGAGCAGGGCGAGCAACCGGCACCCGCTGTTCCAGGTCGCGCTGAGCATGCAGGACAACCGCACACCCGCGCTGGAACTGCCCGGACTGCGACTGGCCGCGGAAGAGCTCGACATCGCCCTGGCCAAGTTCGACCTGGAACTGCGGGTCGCGCCGGCCGAGGACAGCGGGCTGCGGTTCGACTTCGTCTACGCCACCGAACTGTTCGACGCCGCCACCATCGACACCCTCGCCGACCGGTTCGTGCAGATTCTCACCCAGGTGACCGCCGACCCGCGGCAGCTGGTGTGCGATCTGGATCCGCTCACCGTGCCCGAGCACCGCGACCACGTCCCCGCGCAGGGACCCGCCGCGGTCACGCCGGTCATCCTGGCCGACATCCTCGACGGCGCCGCCACGAGGTATCCGCAGCGGCCCGCGCTGCGCTGGTTCGCCGACGGCAGCGTCGCCGGGGAAGTGGGTGAGCTCGACTACGCCGAGGTCGCGAGCCGGGCGCACCGGCTCGGCCGGGCGCTGATCGCGCGCGGCATCGGCACCGGCGACCGGGTGGCCGTCGGGCTGACCCGGTCACTGGACTGCGCACTCGCCATCTTCGGCGTCGCGGCCAGCGGTGCCGCGTTCGTGCCCGTCGACCCGCGCTACCCGGCCGACCGGGTGCGGCACATGCTCACCGACTCCGGTGCCAGCGCGGTCGTCACCGCGCGTGCCGACGCGGACTCGTTGCGCGAGGCCGCGGGCCCGATCGACACCCAGTGGTTGCTGATGGACAGCGACGAGCTGAACGCCGAATTGGCCGGCTACGACGGGGTCCGGATCAGCAACGCCGAGCGGGTCCGTCCGGTGCGCACCGCCGACCTGGCCTATCAGATCTACACCTCCGGTTCGACCGGCCTGCCCAAGGGCGTCACCGTCACCCACAGCGGTCTCACGAGTCTCGCGCTCGACCTGCGCGAACGGATGGGCCTCGACCGGTTCTCCCGCACGTTCTTCTTCTCCACACCCAGTTTCGACGTCTCGGTGCTGGACATGCTCCTCGCCGTCTACTCGGGCGCCGAGATGGTGATCGGCCCGATCGACATCTACGGCGGTGACGAACTCGGGACGCTGCTGGAACGCGAGCAGATCACCCACACCTTCCTGACGCCCGCGGTGCTGGCCTCGATCGACGCCACCCGCTGGCCGCTGCCGATGCTGCGCGGTCTGATGGCCGGTGGCGAGGCGGTGCCGCCGGACCTGGTGGAGAACTGGGCGCCGGGCAGACGGTTCGTCAACGCCTACGGGCCCACCGAGTTCACCGTCATCGCCGCGATGTCGGAGCTGCGGGTGGGTGTCCCGGTCGCCATCGGCACGCCCGTGCGCGGCTCACGGGCCCTCGTACTCGACGAGCGGCTGCGGCCGGTCGTCACCGGGGTGCCGGGTGAGCTCTACATCGGCGGCGCCGGCATCGCCCAGGGTTATCACGAGCGCTACGGCCTCACCGCGGGACGCTTCATCGCCGACCCGTTCGGCCCGGCGGGCAGCCGGATGTACCGCACCGGCGACGTGGTGCGCTGGACCGCGAACGGTGAGATCGACTACCTGGGTCGCAGCGACCATCAGGTGAAGGTGCGCGGTTTCCGGATCGAACTCGGCGAGATCAGCGCCGTGCTCGGCAGTCATCCCGAGGTCCGCTTCGCGCACACCGAGGTCCGCCGGATCGCGGGCGACGACCGGATCGTCGCTTGGATCCAGCTGAACGAGGGCGTCGACCCGGCCGAGATGGCCGGGGTGAAGCGGCACGCGATGGTCCGGCTGGCCGGGCACATGGTGCCCGCGTCGCTGAACCTGATCGACCGGGTGCCGCTCACTCCGGTCGGCAAGCTCGATCGCACGGCGTTGCCGGAACCGGAGTTCACCGCCACCGCGGGCCGGGCACCACAGACCGAGGCCGAGCGGACCGTCGCGCGGGTGTTCGAAGAGCTGGTCGGGGCGGGCGAGGTCCGCGCCACCGACAGCTTCTTCGACATCGGCGGCAACTCGCTGCTGGCCACCCAGCTGGTGGCCCGGCTGGCCGCGGCCAGCAATGTGCGGCTGGAAGTGCGCACCGTGTTCGCGGCGCCGACCGTCGCCGAACTCGCCGCGCTCATCGAATCCGGACCGTCCGGCGACGAACACCGGCCGTCCCTGGTGCCCCGGCCCCGCCCGGAGCGGATTCCGCTGTCGGCGGCGCAGCGCAGGCTGTGGTTCCTCAACCGCTTCAACGCGGGCGCCGACGGTGACAGTCAGTCGTCGGGCGCCTACAACATCCCGGTCGTGCTGCGCCTGCACGGCACGGTCGACCTCGATGCGCTCATTGCCGCTTTGCACACGGTGCAACGCCGGCACGAGACGCTGCGCACGGTGTTCCCGGAGACCGCGGGGGAGCCCGAGCAGCTGGTACTCGACCCGGCGATCGCCGCCGTCACGCTGTTCCACGCGACGGCCACCGCGCGCGAGGTCGACACCGCCGTGACCCGTTTCGTCACCCCGGGATTCGACCTGTCGGCCTCGGTGCCGATGCGGGCGGCGCTGATCAGCGTCGACCACACCGGGCAGGCGGCACCGGCCAAGGCCAAGTTCGCTGTCGCGCGCTCGACCGAACATGTGCTGGTGCTGGTCGTGCACCACATCGCCATGGACGGCTGGTCGCTGGAACCGCTCGCTGCCGAAGTGGCCGCCGCCTACCGTGGCATCCAGACCGGTGAACCGTTCGGTGAACTGATCCCGCAGGTCCAGTACGCCGACTACACCCTGTGGCAGCAGGAACTCCTCGGCACCGAGGACGATCCGGACTCGCTGATCAGCAAGCAGCTCGACCACTGGCGCGGTGTGCTCGACGGCCTGCCCGAACTGCTCACCGTGCCCGCCGACCGGTCGCGCCCGCCGGTGCCCTCCTACCAGGGCGGCACCGTCGACTGCGCGGTCGACGCGGCGATCCACCGGGCGCTGCGCGGCATCGCCACGGCGAACAACGTCAGCATGTTCATGGTGTTGCACGCGGCGCTGGCGGTCCTGCTGCACCGGGTCACCGGCACCGAGGACATCGCCGTCGGCACCGCCAGCGCCGGCCGTGGGCATCCGGCGCTCGACGCGATGATCGGCATGTTCGTCAACACCCTGGTGCTGCGCACCGAGGTGTCCGACGAGCGCGCGTTCGTCGACCTGCTGCGGACCGTCCGCGACGGCGATCTCGACGCGTTCGCCCATGCCGACCTGCCCTTCGAACGGCTCGTCGAGGTCGTCAATCCGGCGCGCTCCCAGGCACATCACCCGCTGTTCCAGGTGATGCTGTCGGTGCGCAACACCCCGGTGCGGATGCTGGAACTGCCCGGCCTGCGGATCGAAGCCGTCGACGCCGACGCCGGTATCGCCAAGTTCGACCTGCAGTTCACCTTCACCGAGACCCAGACGGCCGACCGGGTGGGCGACGGCATCAGCCTGTCGGTGAACTACGCGGCGGACCTGTTCGACGAGGTCACCGCGCGCAGGCTCGGCGACCGCCTGGTCCGGCTGCTCACCGCCGTGGCCGCCGACCCGAACACCGCGGTGGGCGATCT
Source organism: Nocardia sp. NPDC127606 (assembly GCF_042671725.1). Lineage (NCBI taxonomy): Bacteria > Bacillati > Actinomycetota > Actinomycetes > Mycobacteriales > Nocardiaceae > Nocardia > Nocardia sp. NPDC127606. Next base: position 694,724 of record NZ_JBHXWQ010000001.1, read on the forward strand.
GGCGCTGCTCGACGCGGTCGAGTGGACCGCGCTGGCACCGGTGCACGGCACCCGTGCCGAGCAGGCCGTCACGCTGCCCGCGGTCTTCGGTGCCGCCGTGGCTCGTTCCCGTGACGGTGTCGCGCTGTGTGCCGGGGACACAGTGGTCACCTACGACGCGCTCGACCGGTGGACCAACCGGCTCGCACGTGTGCTGATCGCGCAGGGTGTGGGGCCGGAAACCCTGGTGGCCCTGGGTATTCCGCGTTCGGTGGAATCGGTGGCGACCATGTTGGCCGTCGCCAAGGCGGGCGCCGCGTTCGTGCCGGTCGACCCGAACTACCCGCCGCAGCGGATCAGTCACATGCTCACCGATTCCGATGCGGCACTGGGTCTGACGCTGCTCGAGCACCGCGATCGGCTGCCCACCGACACCCGCTGGCTGATCCTGGACGACCCGCAGACCCGGGCCACCGTGCTGGGCGCCGATGACTCGCCGGTCACCGACGCCGAACGGATTCGTCCACTGCGCCTGCACAATCCGGCGTACGTGATCTACACGTCGGGCTCCACCGGGACCCCGAAGGGCGTGGTGGTCACTCACGGCGGTCTGTCGAACTTCGCCGCCGAGACCGCCGACCGGTTCGATGTGCGGCCCGGCAGCCGGGTGCTGCACTTCGCGACTCCGAGCTTCGACGCCGCCATGCTCGACATCCTGTTCGCGCTCGGTGGTGCGGCGACGCTGGTGATCTCCCCGGCCGGGGTGGTCGGCGGCGAGGACCTGCGGCAGGTGTTCATCCGGGAACGGATCACCCACGCGTTCATCACCACCGCCGCGCTGGGCACCGTCGACCCGGCCGGCGTGAACTCCCTCGCCCACGTGCTCACCGGTGGTGAGGCGCTCCCGCCGGAACTGCTGGCCCGCTGGGCGCCGGGGCGCAACTTCTACAACGTGTACGGCCCCACCGAGACGACCATCGTCACGTTGATGCCGCAGCCGATGAGTCCGCGGGGCCCGATCACCATCGGCGGGCCGATTCGTGGCGTCGCGGCCAGCGTGCTCGACCGGCGACTGCACCCGACCCCCGTCGGTGTCACCGGCGAACTGCAGCTGGCGGGCTCGGCCCTGGCGCGCGGTTACCTCAACCGGCCGGGTCTCACCGCCCAACGGTTCGTGGCCGATCCCTACGGCGCGCCGGGCGAACGGATGTACCGCACGGGCGACCTGGTGCGCTGGCGTGACGGCGCCAAGTCGGCGCTGGATGTGGAGTACGTCGGCCGCACCGACCATCAGGTGAAGGTCCGCGGATTCCGGATCGAACTCGGCGAGATCGACGTCGCGTTCGCCCGGCACGCCGATGTCGAGCTCGCGCTCACCATCGGTCACACCACGCAGGCCGGCGTCACCGCGCTGGTCTCGTATGTGAAGGCGCGCAACGGGAGTGCGCCGAGCGTGCCCGAACTGCTCGAGCACGTCGCGGGCCACGTGCCGAACTACATGGTCCCGCAGGCGATCATGCTGCTCGACGAGGTGCCGCTGAGTCCGGTCGGCAAGCTCGATCGGTCCCGGCTGCCCGAGCCGGTGTTCACCGCCTCCGGTGGGTACCGCGCGCCGGTGACCGCCGCCGAGATGGCGCTGTGCGCGGTGTTCACCGAGGTGCTCGGGGTCGAGCGGGTCGGCGCGGACGACGGGTTCTTCGAACTCGGCGGCAACTCCCTGCTGGCCACCAAAGTTGTCGCGGCACTGCGTGAGCAGGGCTACGACATGCCCGTCCAGATGATGTTCGGCGACGCCACCCCCGCGGGAATCGCGGCCAAGCTCGACGACGTCGACCCGGACGCGGTGATCGAGGCGGCCACCAGCCCGGTGCTGGCCATCCGCCCGTCCACCAGCCCGCACGACACCCCGCTGTTCTGCGTGCACCCGGCGATCGGTCTGGCCTGGTGCTACGCGGGACTGCTTGCTCATCTCGCCCCGCAGCGCCCGGTGTACGGCCTGCAGGCCCCGCACGTGTCCGGCGACGACAGCTTCACCTCGATCCCCGAAGCCGCCGGACACTATGTCGCCCATATCAAGTCGATCCAGCCGCACGGCCCCTATCACCTACTCGGCTGGTCGCTCGGCGGCCTGATCGCGCAGGAGGTCGCCGTGCAGCTGCAGGACGCGGGCGAAGACGTCGCGTTGCTGGCGATGATGGACAGCTACCAGCTCGGCGACCGCTGGCTCGACACCTCGATGCCCAGCGTCGCCGACATCCTCGGCGAGTTCGGGGCCGACCTGGTCGACGGCGCACCGTTGCCCGCCGACCTCGACCTGAACGACGCGGCGGATCTGCTACGGGCCCACGCGGGCCCGTTCGCCGCGCTCTCGGTGGACCACCTGCAACGCCTCTACACCGGGTACGCCGACGGCACCGTCATGGCCAACCGGTTCCGGCCGCGCACCTTCGACGGCGATCTCGTGTTCTTCACCGCTGCGGCGGACGAGATCAACGCCGCCGATCCGAGCCGCTGTGCCGACGCCTGGCAGCCGTTCGTCACCGGCAACATCCACAACCACGACCTGCCCTGCAGGCACGCGGCGATGACCACACCGGAATCGCTGGCGGCGATCGGCCCCGTGCTGCATCGCCACCTCGACGCCGTCCCGGACATCACTGTGTGCGGCAGCGGCCAGAAGGAGATGCGACCGTGAGCCTCGCGGTAGAAGTGCACGGCTTGGCCAAGAGTTACGGCAAGGTGCGCGTACTGAAAGAGATCGACCTGGAGATCCCGGCGGGGACCGTACTCGGCCTGCTCGGCCCCAACGGCGCGGGCAAGACCACCACCGTGCGGATCGTCACCACGCTGTTGCGACCCGATGCCGGTTCGGTGCGGGTCGCTGGTATCGACGTGCTGGGCGACCCGGCCACCGCGCGCACCAGGATCGGGTTGTCCGGGCAGTACGCGGCCGTCGACGCGAACCTGACCGGCTACGAGAACCTGCGCATGGTGGCGCGCCTGTACGGCATGGGGCGCAAGCAGTCCGTCGCCCGCGTGGAGGAACTGCTCACCGCGTTCGGACTCGACCACGCGGCGGGCAGGCGCGCAGGCACCTACTCCGGTGGCATGGCCCGTCGCCTCGACCTGGCCGGTGCGCTGGTGGCGCGGCCGCCGGTGGTGGTGCTCGACGAACCGACCACCGGCCTCGACCCGCGCGGGCGCCTGGACATGTGGCGAGTGATCGGTGATCTCGTCGACGACGGCACCACCGTCCTGCTCACCACCCAGTACCTCGAAGAGGCCGACCTGCTCGCCGACCGGATCACCGTCATCGACAAGGGCACGGTCATCGCCCGTGGTTCGGCCGACGAACTCAAGACCTCCATCGGCGGCGACCGGCTCACGGTCACCCTCGCCGCGGGGCAGAGCCCGTGGCCCGCGGTGCAGGTCCTGCAGCAGGTCGGAGTCGGCGAACCCATTCACGAACCCGGCAGCGACGAGGTGTCGGTGGTGGTCGGCAACGGGTCACGCACGATGGTCGAAGCGCTGCGCCGCCTCGACGACGCCGGCGTCTGCGTGCTCGACGCGAACGTCGTGCGCCCCACTCTCGACGACGTGTTCCTTTCCCTCACCGGCACCCCTGCCGAGCCCATCCCCGAACCCGAAACCGACGACGTGCAAGAGGAGGTCCTGTCGTGAGTGCCCCCGACGTCACGGTGGACGAGTACGAGACCCGCGATCTGCCCATCCAGCCGGCCAGCCCGCGGCCGCCCGCTGCCGAGGAGATGGAACCGAAGGCGCGGTTCGTGCGCGACAGCGCGATCGTGGCCTACCGCAACCTGCTGACCATCCTGCGGGTGCCGACGCTGCTGGTCACCGCCACCATCCAGCCGCTGATGTTCGTGTTCCTGTTCGCCTACATTTTCGGCGCCTCGCTCGGCGGCGACCAGTACCGGGAGTTCCTCCTGGCCGGCATCTTCACCCAGACCGTGGCGTTCAACGCCGCGTTCACCACCGTCGGCCTGGCCGGTGACCTGCAGAAGGGCATCATCGACCGGATGCGGACGCTGCCGATGTCGCGCCTGGCGGTCCTGATGGGGCGCACCCTGTCCGACCTGGTCGTCAACATCGTGAGCCTGGGTGTGATGTCGATCTGCGGGTACATCGTGGGCTGGCGCATCCACGGCAGCTTCGGTGACGCCGTGATCGCCTTCGCCATCATCTTGTTGTTCGCGTTCGCGATGTCGTGGGTCGGCGCCCTGACCGGTCTGGTCTCCCCGACGGTGGAGGTGGCGCAGAGCGCGGGTCTGATCTGGCTGTTCCCGCTGACGTTCATCTCCTCGGCGTTCATCTCCGCCGAAACCCTGCCCGGGCCCCTGCGCGCGATCGCCGAATGGAATCCGATCACGGCGGTGTCGGCGGCGGGTCGCAAGCTCTTCGAGAACGACTCGCCCCCGACCTTCGTCCCCGCGACAGGCTGGGCCGCGGAGAACTGCATCCTCTACGCGATCATCTGCTCGCTGGTCATCCTCGCCATCGCGATGCCGGCGGCACTACTGCAGTACCGCAAGGTCGCCAGCCACTGAGTCACCGAACGCCGAAGGCCGCCTTCCCCGAGGGGAGGCGGCCTTCGGCGTTCACACCTTCTGTCTTTACCCGCGGCGACGGGTCTTCAGGAGGTCGAGGCGCTCCTTGAGCAGCTCCTCGAGCTCCTCCTTGCTGCGACGTTCCAGCAGCATGTCCCAGTGGGTGCGCGGCGGCTTGACCTTCTTGGTCTCCACGGAGGTGCCCTCCATGAGCTGACCCTCCTGGCCGTTCCGGCACAGCCAGGTGGGCGGGATCTCCGCGTCGTCGGCGAACGGGACGTCGAATTCCTCACCGTTGTCGGTGCGGTAGCGGGCGATCCGGCGCGGGGCCAGGTCGTGGTCGCGATCGGTCTCGTAGCTCACCGCTCCGAGCCGGCTGCCCCGGAGTACGCGATCTGCCATGTGTGCTCCTGTAATTTCGGCGGCTGGTGCCGCAACTCGTACTACCTCAACGCACGGGAAGTCTGAACTGTTCCATTGTAGTCGCCCGGCCACATCAGCCGAGCGACCCCCGAATCGGCGTCGGCGGTAGGTCGGTATCGGGAGGGTGCCCGCTCAGCGAGACCTGAACCGGCGAATTGTTTCGCGGGCCGATAGGGTTTCCGATCATGTCGCGCAGTCGCCTGCTGTCCTGCCTGTGGTGCGGGCGGGAGATCGTGGATTCGGAGTCGGGTCGGCGTCGCCGCTATTGCCGCCAGTCGTGTCGCCAACGTGCCTATGAGCACCGCAGCAGCCTCAAGGGGACCGGGATTCCCGAGGACGCGGTGGTGCTGACCGCACAGGAGGCCGCCGATCTCGCCGATCGGTGGTTCGCGGCGCGGTGTGCGGCCGAGGACGTGGCGACGGCGGTGGGTGAGGGAGCCTCCCCGGCGGAGTTGGCGGAGCTGAGCGCGACGTTGCTGCAGCTGGCCCGGGAGGCGGAACGACTCCGCTGAATGTGCGAAACCCCGTGTGCCCCACCGTACGTCGATGGGGCACACGGAGCGGCACCGGTGGGCGACTACCGCGCTAGCTCGACAGTGACTCCCGGGCGCGCAGGTACACCGCGGTGACGCCCCCCGCGACGAACAGCGCAAGGGCCGCGGCGGCACCGGCGGTCGCGAGATCGGGACTCGTGAGCGACTGTCCGCGCAGCGCCTGCCAGGCCACCAGCGTGAGCAGTCCGAAGTAGCCGAGGACCGCGACCACGAGCAGGGCCGCGCGGGTCGTTTCGGTGCGCAACCAGCGGTAACGAGGCGCGAGGGCCACCAGTGCGACGGCCAGCAGCAGCAGCGCCTGGATACCGTGCAGCCCGACGAAGTGCGGGATGCGCAGGTCGCCGCCGATGGTGCTCCAGTGGGTGATCGGCATGCCCGCGGCAGCGTCACGTGCTGTATCGCCGGGCCGCACCGTGTGCCCGGCCATCAACCCCACGACGGTGCCGTCGGCCTTGCGCACGAGCTGCGGCCCGGTGAACCCCATCAGGTACCCGAGCGCCATCCCGGTCACCGCCAGCCACAGCCCGGCCTTCAACGCGATCCTGGTCGGCCGGTCGGCCAGCTTCTGCCAGGAGATGATCACCGCCAGGACGAGATTCGCGACGAACAACCCGGGCACACCGGAAGCGAAGACCTGCTGCCCGATCTCGTTGACCGGGTCGGTGGCGTTGTTGAAGTGACTGAACGTCCCGCGTGCCGCCTGCACCGCGATGAATCCCACATCGGCGACCCCGGTGATCGCGAAGACGGTGCCCAGCCACCAGGTGGCACGCCGTCCGCGATGCGGCAGTCGCAGAATCCAGGCCAGGGTCACGCCGTAGAGGGCGAAGGCGAGGCCGAACTTGGCCGGTTTGAGCCACACCGACTCGCCGAGTAGCAGCCGATCATCGACCACCATCCCGACCATCGACACCACGACCAGCATGGCCATGAGCGCGGAATTCACCAGCAGCGGGCCGTGCCAGGGAGCGCGGTCGGTGCCGTCGCGCGCGGTGGGGGACGTGATGCGGGACAGCGTGTGGGTGAGGTCGATCGTCGCCATGTACCGAAGGTAGAAATCCGGTGCGCCACACCACGTCCCGCTGCGGAACGGTTCGACTCCGATACCGGGGTACGGGTCGGCCTACTCGAGTTCTAGGGGTTGTCTCAGATTCCCGAGCGCCAGATCACGGCGTCGACCGCGCGGGGTGAGACGAGCGCGAGGGCCTGCAGGACCCGGGTGTAGGTCGGGTACAGCTCGACCGGGCGGGTCCGGATCGCGGTGGTGATCCAGTCGGCGGCGTCCTCGGCCGACAGCGCCGCCGCGTCGGCGTACTTGCCGGTGGGCGCGATCATCTCGGTGCGCACCAGCGGATAGCCGATCGTGGTGACGTGCACGCCACGGCGCCGGGTCTCCGCGCCCAGACTGCGCCCGAACGCGCCGAGCGCCGCCTTGGACGCGTGGTAGGCGGTGAACAGCGGCATCGACCCGGCGGCCACACCCCACGTCGCGACATTGACGACGTGCCCGGTGCCCGCGTCGAGCATCGACGGCAGCAGCCCCATCGTGAGCCGGGTCGCCCCGAAGTAGTTCAGCGCCATGGTGCGTTCGTAGTCGTGGAACCGGTCGGTGGTGTCGGCGGCGCCGCGGCGGATCGAACGGCCCGCGTTGTTCACCAGCACGTCGACGGTGCCGAACTGCTCGAGCAGGGTCTTCGCCAGCGCGTCGGTCTGCTCGGCGTCGGCGAGGTCGCAGGTGATCATCTCGGCATCCCCGCCCTCGGCGCGGACCGCGTCGCGCACCTCGGCCAGCGGCTCGGCATTCCTGGCGACGAGCACCACCCGCGCCCCTTCCCGGCCGAGCGCGTGTGCCGCGGCTTTGCCGACGCCCGACGAGGCGCCGGTCAGCACCACGGTCTTCCCCGCGATCTCCTGCTGCGCACCACGGACCAGCCGCGCGAGCACGCGGGGGAGTGCGGGTGGGTTGAGCAGTACCGATTGTGCGACTTCGGCGAACACGGGAACTCCTGTCGTGGCGTACGGCGGGGGCGAACAGGTAATTTACTGAATAGTAAATTACAAAGGGAGCAATTGGGTGTCAACCGGCACGGAGGTCGATGGTTGGATGGAACGGTGAGCACAGCCGGTACCAAAGGTGTCCCGCGTCCCGAGCGCGAACAGCAGATCCTCGACGCCGCCGTCGCCGAGATCGGCCGCGTGGGGTACGCGGGTCTGTCCCTCGCCGACGTCGCCCAGCGCGCCGGCGTGTCCAAGCCGCTGGTCTACACCTACTTCCAGTCCAAGGACGGGCTCTACATCACCTGCGTGGACCGGGCGGCCACCGTCCTGTTCGACGCGATCGAATCCGCCATCGCCGGGGCGGGTGGTCTCAGCAAAGCGGAACGGACCCTCGACGCGATCTTCGTCGCGCTGGAACCGCGTCCGCACGACTGGACCGTGCTGTTCGACCGCTCCCACCCCGACGACGGCCCCGCCGCCGACGCCGTCCGCGCCGCCCGACGCCGGATCGCCGCCCAAGCCGCGCGCGGTGTCGCCGACGCCATCGGCGCCGTCGAGCTCACCGACCCCAGCGACCTGTCGGCGCTGACCGACGTCTGGATGGGCGCGGTGACCTCGCTGGTCCTGTGGTGGTTGCGCCACCCCGACGAGACCGCCGCCCAGATGTCGGCTCGCAGCCACCGCCTCATCGGCGCACTCCTCGCCGCCCCGCGGTGAACACGATCCGCACCCCGGCCGGGGTGCGGATCTGCTCGTCCGACAGGTGTTCTACGAGGTGACTTCGGTGGTTGATCGGGCAGGCGGCAGCAACGCGGCGAGCAGCGAGGCCCACTCGTATCGGCGTTCGGGGAAGCAGCGCTCGAGCAGGTCGCCCATGATCGACGGTGCGATGGAGGCGCCGGGCGAGGCGCCGAGAAGCCCGGCGATGGTGCCGTCCGCGCCGGTGACCAGCTCGGTGCCGAATTCGAGGACGCCACCGCGCTCGCGATCGGGTTTGACCAATTGGGCGCGTTGCCCGGCCTGGACCAAGGTCCAATCGGCGGGGTCGGCGGTGGGGTAGAAGCGTTGCAGCTGGGCGAACTTGCGACGGGGTGAGGCCAGCAGTTCGGTGACGAGGTAGCGGACCAGATCGAAGTTGCGCAGACCGACCGCGACCAGCGGAACGATATTGTGCGGGCGCAGCGTGGTGAACAGATCGGTGAGCTTGCCGTGGCGCAGCAGGCGGGTGCTGAAAGTGGCATAGGGGCCGAACAGCAGCGCGCCCGCGCCGTCGACCTCGCGACGATCCAGGTGCGGTACCGACATCGGCGGCGCGCCCAGCGCGGCCTGGCTGTAGACCTTGGCGTGATGCTCGGCGACGACCTCGGGGTTGTCGGTGCGCAGGAACTGCGCGCCCAGCGGGAACACCCCGTAGCCACGCACCTCGGGCAGTCCGGCCCGCTGCAACAGCCGCAGCGCGTACCCGCCCGCGCCGACGAACACGAACCGGGAACGCACCCGGAACCGCCGCCCACTGTCGAGATCGCGGCCGCGCACGGTCCACAGCCCGTCCGCGCCGCGGGTGAGCCCGGTGATCTCGCGATGCATCCGGACCGCGTTGCCCGCCGCGCTCATCGTCGACAACAACGACCTGGTCAGCGCCCCGAAGTCGACATCGGTACCCGCGGTGTGCCGGGTGGCCGCCATCGCCTCGCCGTCGGCCCGGCCGCGCACGAGCAGCGGCGCCCAGTCGGCGATCACCGCACGGTCCTCGGTGTACTCGAGTTCCGCGAACGCGGGCAGTTCGCGCAGCGTCGCGTAGCGCCGGCGCAGGTAGGCGATGTCACGCTCGCCGAAGACCACCGTGACGTGCGGTGTCGGGGTGAGGAACGTGTCGGGCTCCAGCTCGCCACGGTGGGCCAGCGCCGACCAGAACCGGCGCGAGAGCGCGAACTGATCGGCGATACCCGCCGCCTTGGTGCCGTCGCCCGCGTCGGGCATGTAGTTGAGCTCGCACATCCCGGAGTGCCCGGTGCCCGCGTTGTTCCACGGATGGCTGCTCTCGGCCGCCGGTTCGCCGAGCCGCTCGAACAGCGCGATCGACCAGTCGGGCGCGAGGGTGCTCAACAGTGCGCCGAGCGTGGCCGACATGATGCCGCCGCCGATCAGTACCGCGTCGAGGATGTCGTCGCCGCTGCCGGTGCGGGGCCGTGTGGGTGTGGTGTCGTTCATGGTCGAACCTCCCGTGAGCTGTGTACCGCCATCGTCGCGCCGGGAGCAGCGATCCGTCCAACACGGAATCGCCGAAGATATGATCCGAATATGGATGATTCAGTGGAGACGGGAGCGCAGGCGCTGGCGCCGCTACTGGCCGCCTTCGACGCGGCGGCCGAAGAAGGGCACTTCACGCGGGCGGCGCAACGACTCGGTGTACCGCAGTCCTCCCTCAGCCGTCGCGTCAAAGCGATGGAGCAGCTCCTGGGCGTGGCCTTGTTCCAGCCGGTCGGGCGCGGGGTCGCCCTCACTCCGCAGGGCCGCGACCTCTACGAGAACACCCGGGGACTGGTGCGCGCACTCGACGACGCGGTGCGGCGGGTGCGCGCCGACGCCGACCCCGAGAGCGGTCTGGTGCGTTTCGGGTTCCCGCTCACGCTCGGCCCGGTGAGTGTTCCGTCGCTGCTCGCGCAGTTCCACACCCGCGCGCCGCGGATCCGGTTGCACCTGGTGCAGGCGCACGGCGAGGCGCTGGCCGAGCAGGTGCGCGACGGCAGGCTCGACCTCGCGGTGATGATCCCGCCCCCGCCCGACCTGCCGACCGTCGATCTCGGACGTCAGCGCATCGACCTGCACGTGTCGCGCACGCATCCACTGGCCCGGCGCGCCCGCATCGACCTAGCCGAACTGGCCGACGAGGCGTTCATCGCGAACCCGCCCAGCTACCAATTGCGCACCCTGCTCGACAGTTGGTGTGCCGCAGCGGGTTTCACGCCGAGAGTGGTATTCGAGATCACCGAGTTCGAAACCTTGCGCGCACTGGTCGCACTCGGGCAGGGCGTGGCGCTACTGCCCGCCGCCGAGGTCGCGAACCCCGACCTGGCGGTGATACCCATCGATGGCGAACGCGACCGCGAGGTCGGCCTGGTCTCGGGAGACCATGACTCGACGCTCGCGGTCGCGCGGCTTCGGGAATTCCTGATCGCGCGCCGGGCGGCGATCAGTGGGTGAGCGGGATCAGTCCTGGGCGACGCCGGCATCGACGCCACGCGCGGCGAGCCACGGGTGCGGGTCGATCGGGGCGCCGTACAGCGAGCCGTCCGGCACGTGCACCTCGTAGTGCAGGTGGGGGCCGGTGGAGTTGCCACGGTTACCGACGGTGGCGATGGTGTCACCGGCGTTGACGTGCTGACCGACCTGAACCAGGATGTCGTTCACGTGGCCGAACACACCGATGGTGCCGTCATCCTGCTGGACGCGGACCCACAGGCCGAAGCCCGAAGCCGGCCCGGCCTCGATCACGGTACCGTCGGTGACGGCGAAGATCGGTGCGCCGATCGGGTCACCGAAGTCGATGCCGTTGTGCGCGGTGCCCCAGCGGGCGCCGTAGTAGGAGGTCAGCCTGCCGGAGACCGGGCGAACGGTCTGCGGGCGCGGCGGCGGCGGGGGAGCGATGAACGGCAGCGGCGGCAGCTCCAGGCCGACTGCTTCGCGGTGCTCCTCCCACGGGATCGGGGCGGACGCGGGGGTCTCGCCCTGCGGGCCCTGGGCCTCGGCGGGGGTGTACGCGGTGAAGCGGTACGGCGACTGGCCGGAGTTGATGGCCTCGGTGGCTTCCGCGGCGATCGTGGTAGTGGGGACAGGGCTCTCGGGCTCACTGAAAGTGGCGACGGAGGTACCCACGAGTGCGGACAAAGCCACCGCACCCGCGACCACGCCTCCCCAACGACCTGCGAAGGCGTCGGAAACTCGAGCAGATAACGGGTTGGTCACGAACATGGTTATGAACGTAGCTAAACCGTAACCTTCGCGGCGAATCATGTGGCTGCGATCACGAAGCGCTATAACCCCAGTTGATCTATAACGATACTCTAACGAATAGCCAACATCCTGTTACTCACCGGGTGAAATGTCCCTGGTCAAGATCGTTGCCGAAATTCCGCATCCCGGGGACACTGATTCAGTGGACGCTAACGGAGTCCGTGCGATCACGGCGTTATCCGATCCGACCCGGCGCGCGATCTTCGAGTTGTTGCCGCAGGGTCCCCGCTCGGTGGCCGACCTCGCCGCCGCCACCGGAATCACCAGTTCAGCCGCGTCGCAACACCTGCGCGTGCTGCGTGAGGCCCATCTGGTCCGCATGCGCCGCGACGGGAACCGGCACCTCTACTCCCTCGACCCCCGCGGCCTCAACGACGCCCGCGACTACCTCGACAAGTACTGGCCCAGCGCCCTGGCGGCTCATGCCGCCGCGCTGCGGGAAGCCGCCGACGCCGACCCGGCTCAGCCCACCCGGCGGTAACGCGACCTGCCGGATTCGGCCCATGCCTGCTTGTCCAGCTGCATATCGACCGCCGCGATCACTTCCGGCACGCCGATCCGCAGCAGACCGGGGTCGGGGGACAGGCCGTCCGGATCGCCGATCTGTCCGGCCCACAGCACCGCGTGCCTGCCCAGCAGGTGCGCCGGCGGGCCGCCGCGGCGCGGTGGCCTCGGACCGAACAGCAGCACCGTGCGGGTACCGAACGCCGTTGCCAGGTGCGCGACACCGGTATCGCCGCTGATCACGAGGGCGGCCTCGGCCACGGTCGCCGCGAGATCGGTGAGGTTCTGCCTCCCGGCGAGGACCCGGTCGTCGGGCAAGCCTGCCTGCGCGGCCACCTGTCGAGCGATATCGTGCTCGAACGGATCGCCGGTGAGCACCACGTCGCGGCCGAGTACCAGCAGGTGGCGCACCACCGCGGCGAACCGCTCCGGCGGCCACCGGCGCGCGGGCGCACCCGCGCCGATGTGGACGACAATGCTGTCGCGGCGGCTGATCGAGGCCACCGGCGGCACCAATCCGAGGTTGCGCCGATCCGCGTCGATGCCCTCGCCCTCGAGCAGGCGGCACCACCGATCGACCACATGGGCTTCGGGATCCCAGCGTGGACCGGCGAGCTTGGGCAGGGCGGGGGTGCGATGACCGATGATCCGCGCGGCCCCGGTATCGGCCAGTGCTCGTGCGCTGGCGCCGTCGGGGCCGTGCAGGTTCACCGCTAATTCGGGCGCGGGACCATCCCAGATCAAGGCGGCCGGGTCGGCGGTGGCGACGAGTTCATCGACCGAGGAGATCAGGTCGACGATCTGCTCCAACCGATGCGGCGCCGCGAGGACGATCCGGCTCTGTGGTTCGGCCCGGCGCAGGGCACGCAGAGCCGGGACCGCGGAGAGAAGCTCACCGAGGCCCCGAGCTTGCAGCACGAGTACAACCGACACATTCTTCATCTACCCGAGACTGTCGCCGACCAAACTTTCGCGAGGGCAACGATGTGACGGCTCGCGTGCGCGCCCGCTCACAGCGTCGCGCCCGATCGCGACACGATCACAGCTCCAGCTAATTTCCGGAAAACCAGACCACGCGGGCATAACATCTCGTCATGACGACAAATACCGTGATTGGGAGCCCGTTCACGGCTCTTGCCAAGAAAACCTGGCAAACAGTTCTGGTCACCGGCCTCCTCGCGGTGGTCCTCGGCATCATCGTGCTCGTGTGGCCCGGTCCGTCGCTGCTCGTGGCGGGCATTCTGTTCGGTATCTACATGGTTGTCAGCGGCATCTTCCAGCTGATCGCCGCCTTCACCCACCTGCCGAGCACCAGCTTTCGGGTGCTGTCGTTCATCAGTGGTGTGCTGTCGCTGATCATCGGTGTGTTCTGCTTCCGCGACGACCTCACCTCGATTGTGTTGCTCGGCTTGTTCATCGGCATCAGCTGGCTGTTCCGTGGCGTCGCCGTCCTGTTCGCCGCCATCTCGGAGTCGGGCGTGCCCGGCCGGGGCTGGCAGATCTTCTACGGCATCATCAGCGCGCTGGCCGGTGTCGTCCTGATCGTGTGGCCGATCAGCTCCCTCACCACGCTGGTCTGGGTCGTCGGCATCTTCCTGATCGTCATCGGTGTCATGGAAGTCATCACCGCCTTCGGTATCCGCAAGGACTCGCATCTGCTGGACGAGCAGCTGGGCTGAGCCTCCCCACGGAAAAGTTCGTCTGAACCGGCCGGTGCCTTCGGGCACCGGCCGTTTTCGTGTGAACTACGCTTCGCACCCATGGAATTCGTTTTCAACCTGGTGGTTGTCACCCACCTGCTCGGCATGGCCGCGGTGGTCGGCGGGTATGTCGCATCGCGTCCGGCGGTGTCCGAGCTGATGGTGTGGGGCGCGCGCGCCCAGCTGATCACCGGGGTGATCCTGGCCGGGCTGGCTTCGGGGATCGACTCCCTCGACAAGGATCCGGATACGTCGAAGCTGGCTGTGAAGCTGGTCGTCTCGGTCGCGGTGGCCGCGTTCGCCGAAATGGGTCGCGGTGACGCGAAGCGGGGTAAGCAGATCGATTGGATGACCGACGCCGCCGGTGGGCTCGCGATCGTGAACGTGCTGGTCGCGGTGCTCTGGACCTGAGTCGACGGGGGAGGATCAGGGGTGCGCGCGAGCAGTAGGCCGCGACGTGAGCCCGGGTTGTTCCGCGCGCGGCGAGGACTGCGGCGGCGAGCGCCGGTTCGATACGGAATCCGCTAGCGTGGCGACGTGCAATTTCTCGGCATCCACCACATCGCGATCATCGCGACGGACTACGCCCGCTCCAAGCGTTTCTATACCGAAACCCTCGGCGGCACCGTCCTCGACGAGAACTACCGGGCCGATCGCGATTCGTGGAAGCTCGACGTGGAGCTGTCCGGCGGGGTTCGCATCGAACTGTTCTCGTTCCCCGACCCGCCCGCACGTCCGAGCAGGCCGGAAGCGGCGGGGTTGCGGCACCTGGCTCTGGCGGTCGCGAGCGTGCCCGCTGCTCTCGATGAGCTGCGGGCACGCGGTGTCCGGACCGAGGAACTGCGCACCGATGAGCACACCGGTAAGCAGATGGCCTTCTTCTTCGATCCGGACGACCTGCCGCTCGAGCTGTACGAGGCGTGATCAGGGGGTCGCGCGGGCCCGACGCGCGAGTTCGACTGTCGCCGCGCGCAATTCGCTGATCTCGGACAGGGGTGTGGCGTAGCCGACTCGGGTGAGCGCCACGCCGCGTGGTGATTCCACCCGCAGGTCGAGGCCGTAGCGGTCGGCCTTCTCGCAGGTGGCGGCAATGGCGTCGGGAAAGCCGCCGAGCTGCTGGGCCATCGCCAGCAGCGCTTCGGCATGGTCGGCGTTGAGGTGCGCGACACCGGGCGCGGCGTGCGCGACGATCGGGTCCGGCTGTGCGGCAAGGTATTCCGCGGCCGAGGCCGAATCCATCCGGCCGTATCCGCCGACCCAGCGCACCCGCTCGATGCGCAGCACCCACAGCGTGAAGTCGCTGTAGTCGATGTAGTACTTGGCCGCCGGGATCGCCGCCAGATGGGCCGCGTGGGCCGCTTCGGCCTCGGCGCCGGTCGGGCGTTCCACGAAACCGGCGAGGGTGATCCGGGTGCCCGCGAGCGGGTCGGCCGGGATGTCGGGGGTGACGATCGCGATGCTGGCGCGCGGGTCGGCGGCCAGGTTGCGGCCGTGTTCGGCCAGGCGCGACACGCTGAGTACCGGTGCGCCGTCGAGCAATCCGTAGGTGATGAACGACGCCCACGGCGCGCCGTCGGCGGTGAGGCTGGCCAGCGTGCCGGTATTGGTGCCCGCCGCGATCGTTCTGGCTTCTTCGGCCGGCGAGGGGCGGGCCTCGTTGGCCAGGGGAGCGGTCGGCAGCGGAATGGCAGGTGCGTCGCCCGGGTCGCCGTGGTCGAGAGTCATGGCCACAGCGTATCCACCTGACGGGCGCGGCGGGGTGCGCTCGTCAACCAGCCGTGCAGCGCTTCGTAGACAGCGTCGTGATTGAGCAGGCTGAAATGGTTTGCCGCGGGGATGTGCAGGCTGTTGACCGCGTCGAAATCCAGGCGCCGGGTCCGCCCGCGCCCCGTCCCGCTGCCGGTGAGAACCATGCCGTCGCCGATGATCACGCCGAGCGGATGCTTCGGGCTGTGGGTGATGGTGGTGGTGACGAAGTAGTGATCGACGCCGCGCAGCAGCGGCACTTCCCTCACCGCTCGCGCGCGCAGGGTGTCCACGTCGAGGTCGCGCCAGTCCTCGTCGACCAGTGAACCCTGCCGCAGATCGCGGATGCCCGCGCTGCGCCTGCGCAGCAGGGTGCTCAGCGGCCGGGTCTCGGGCAGCAGATCGAGCGCGGCCGACGCGTAGTGCACGAACTGTTCGAGCGGCGCCCCGAGGTGTGGTGAGCCCAGGCACACCACCTGTCGCACCGACCGCACCCACTCCTGGCCCGACTCCTCGGCCTGATGGCAGGCGCTGCGCATGACCAGTCCGCCCATCGAGTGCCCGATCAGGCAGATCTCGTGCACCGGCATCGGCCAGCTGTCGACCAGGCGGGTCAGCAGGGCGCTGAGCTGGGCGGCGTTCTCGGAGATGTGCAGCCCGGTATTGAAGCGGACGAAGATCGGGGTGTAGCCGAGATCGTCTTCGAGGCGCGCGCCGTAGGTGGGGCGGTTGCCGAGCCGCCAGGAGTGTTCGGTCTCCACGAGTCCGTGCAGGAGCACGACCAGCCGGGTTGTCGGCACCGGGACGTGGGCGGCGAACTCTTCGGGTGGGACGGGGACGCCGTCGATGCGAAAGGTCATGGGGGAGGCGAGGATCGGGGTCTCGTCCTCGAGCGTGTCACCGATCAGCCCCTGGATCGCGGCGAGGATGCCCGCACCCCACACGGTGCGCGAGGGGGCGGTGACGCCGGGCAGCTGGACCGCGCTCGCGACCTCGCCGACGACGAAGCCGGTGCCGCTGACGGCGGCGTACACGCCATCGGTGATGGCGTCGTGCACGATCTTCACCGGCGCCGCCGCGGGGCCGACACCCAGCCGTATCGCCGCGAACACCCGGTCGGAAATGGCTCGGTGGATGGCCGCGATCCCATCGACTGCGCCGACGAACTCGTCACCGGCGAGCCGTGTGAGCGCCTGTACTTCGGCCTGGGATTGGGGGAGCTGCTCCGTCACAGAGTTGAGAGTACAACTGTGCACTGAAAGATGCTGGAGTTGGGGCGGCTTCGAGACCTGCGACGATGCCCCCCCGTCCAGGTTGGGACGCCTCACAATTCACATACCGATACTGCGATATGCGCATTAATAGATGTATTGGGCACAGTGTGACAAGGAAAGGGACCGGCTACGCCGGCCGGCTCAGGACGGCGGGAGCCCCGCCGTCCCAGCGATCACGGCCGGTGCATGATCGCGTACCAGAGCGCGCCCATCGTGCCGAGCACGAACAGGGGAGAGATGACCCAGGTCTCGACCCGATTCCCGGTCCGCTCGATCAACGGCACCCGGGTGCGCAACGGAAACGGCCACAGCAACCGGCAGCCCCGATCGGTGAGGCAGTCGCCGAGCAGGTGGGCCAGGCATCCCAGGCCCACGCAGATCGGCAGCCACGCCGGTCGGTCGACGATCCAGTGGTCGACCGCGAATGTCCCCGCCGTCGCCAGCACGATCACCGTTCCGTAGGTCCGGACACTCTTACCCGGCGGGCACAGGTGCAGCGAGCGCACCGCGAGGGCGAGCAGGAAGAACGCGAGGCCGAGGGTGAACGGCCTGCCGAGGTAGTGCTCCCCGGCCCAGGTGGCCGCGACCGCGGCGACGACGAACAGCAGCGAGTGCGTGCCGTGACGATGTCCGCCCGATGCCCAGGAGATCAACCGGCACAGGTGATGTGACACCGGCCCGAGTACGTGGGAGATGGTGCCGCTGGGATGATCCGCGTCCGGCAGCAGCGCCGCACCCGCGGTGAGCAGCGTGCCCATGATGAGTTCGGCGATGCCGAATCGCGTTGTGTCGCTGTCGAACAGAGGGAAAGCGGCGACGGTGAGCGGTAGCGCGGCGGCCGTACCGGCCCAGGCCAGCGCCCCACTCGTCGCATGAGAATGTCCTAGCACCCCGCAACGTTAGAGTAAGTCACTACTTCGGCGCACATGCCGTGGACGGCGCCGGAATGCGGGGCGCGCCTGGATCGTTGGGGCATGGGGAGCTACCCGACGAGAGGACCATGATGAACGCTTTCAACGACCAGGTGATCGCCGAGTTCCGTGCCAACGGCGGCCGCGTCGGTGGCATGTTCGAAGGCAACGACGCCATGGTGATCATCACCACCACCGGCGCGAAGTCCGGGCGTGCGATCACCAATCCGCTGGTGTTCCTGCCCGACGGCGACCGGATCGTGCTGATCGCCTCCAACGGCGGCGCCGACAAACACCCGGCCTGGTACCACAATCTGCTTGCCGACCCCGAACTCACCGTGGAGGTGGGGACCGAAACCTACCGGGGCAAGGCAGAACTGGTCGCCGACCCCGAGCGCACCGCCCTCTACGACCGGATGGTCGAGCGGCTGCCCGGCTTCGCCGAGTACCGCGACAAGACCGATCGGGAGATCCCGGTGTTCGCGGTGTATCGAACGAGTTAGTCGCGCGCTCGAGCGGAATGGTTGCCGGGGTGGGTGAGCTGCTGGTTCTATCGCCCGGTGACCGAAACCATCGACGTGCCACGCATCGTCCACGCCTCCCGCGACATCGCGGCGACCCCCGCCGTGATCTTCGACCTGATCGCCGATCCCGCGCAGCAGCCGCGCTGGGACGGCAACGACAACCTCGCGCAGGCCGTCGAGGGCCAGCGGGTCCGCGCGGTCGGTGACGTGTTCACCACGACGCTGACCAACGGCGCCGACCGCGACAACCACATCGTCGAGTTCGAGGAGGGTCGCCGCATCGCGTGGAACCCGTCGGAGCGGGACAAGACCCCGCCGGGACACCTGTGGCGCTGGGAGCTCGAGCCGATCGACGACACCCACACCCGGGTGACCCACACCTACGACTGGACCGAACTGCACGACGAGCTGCGTCAGGTGCGGGCCAAGGCCACCACCGGCGATAAGCTGCAGGCATCGGTGGACCGGCTGGCCACCCTCGCCGAGTCCTAGCCACAGCGAAACACCCTGCGACTCAGACTGAGCCGCAGGGTGTTTCGTTGTTCGGATCAGGCTGTGACGTCGAACCGGTCCAGGTTGCTCACCTTGGTCCACGCGGCGACGAAGTCGTGCACGAACTTCTCCTTCGCGTCGTCGGTCGCGTAGGCCTCGGCCACGGCCCGCAGCTGCGAGTTGGAGCCGAACACCAGGTCGACGCGGCTGCCGGTCCACGTGACCGCACCGGAGGAGCGGTCACGGCCTTCGTAGATGTTCTCGTCGGCGGCCGAGGGCGCCCACTCGGTACCCATGTCCAGGAGGTTGACGAAGAAATCGTTCGTCAGCGCACCCGGGGTATCGGTGAACACGCCCAGCGACGAGGACTGGTAGTTCGCGCCGAGTACACGCAGACCACCGATCAGCACGGTCATCTCCGGTGCGCTGAGCGTGAGCAGGTTCGCCTTGTCGATCAGCAGGAACTCCGCGGGGATCTGCGCGTCCTTGGACACGTAGTTGCGGAACCCGTCGGCCGGGGTCTCGAGCGCGTCGAACGACTCGACGTCGGTCTGGGCCTGCGTGGCGTCGGTGCGGCCCGGAGTGAACGGCACCGTCACCGGGAAACCGGCACTCTGGGCGGCCTGCTCGACGCCGACCGCGCCGCCGAGGACGACCAGATCGGCGAACGACACCTGCGTACCGCCGGCGGTGTTGAACGTGTCCTGGATGCCCTCGTAGACGCGCACCACCTGGGCGAGCTCGTCGGGCTGGTTGACCGCCCAGCCCGCCTGCGGCTGCAGCCGGATCCGGCCGCCGTTGGCGCCGCCACGCTTGTCGCTGCCGCGGAACGACGAGGCCGCCGCCCACGCCGTCGTCACCAGCTGGGCGATGGACAGGCCGGAGGCCTGGATCTGGCCCTTGAGCGTGGCGATCTCGGAGTCGCCGATGACCGGGCCGTTCTGGGCCGGCACCGGGTCCTGCCACAGCAGTTCCTCGGACGGAACCAGCGGGCCGAGGTAGCGGGCGATCGGTCCCATATCGCGGTGGGTGAGCTTGTACCAGGCGCGGGCGAACGCGTCGGCGAACTCCGCGGGGTTGTCCAGCCAGCGGCGGGTGATCGGCCCGTAGATGGGGTCGAGCCGCAGCGACAGGTCGGTGGTCAGCATGACCGGTGCGCGCTTCTTGCCGGGGACGAACGGGTCGGGCACAGTGTCGGCGCCCGCGCCGTCCTTCGGGGTCCACTGATGCGCGCCCGCCGGACTCTTGGTCAGCTCCCATTCGTACCCGTAGAGGGTTTCGAGGAAGTTGTTGTCCCAGGTGATGGGGGTGCTGTTCCAGATGCCTTCCAGGCCGCTGGTGATGGCATCCTCACCGACTCCGCTGCCGAAGCTGCTCTTCCAGCCCAGCCCTTGCTGTTCCAGCGGTGCGGCTTCCGGTTCGACGCCGACCAGATCGGCGTCGCCCGCACCGTGGGTCTTGCCGAAGGTGTGGCCGCCGGCGATCAACGCGGCGGTCTCCTCGTCGTTCATCGCCATCCGCGCGAAGGTCTCGCGGATGTCCACGGCGGCCGCGATGGGATCCGGATTGCCGTTGGGGCCTTCGGGATTGACGTAGATCAGGCCCATCTGGACCGCGGCGAGCGGACGCTCGAGGTTGCGGTCACCGGTGTAGCGTTCGTCGCCGAGCCAGGTGCGCTCGGGGCCCCAGAACACGTCCTCCTCGGGCTCCCACGCGTCGACGCGGCCGCCACCGAAACCGAAGGTCTCGAAGCCCATCGACTCGAGCGCGACATTGCCGGTGTAGACGATGAGGTCGGCCCACGACAGCTTGCGGCCGTACTTCTTCTTCACCGGCCACAGCAGCCGGCGCGCCTTGTCGAGGCTGGCGTTGTCGGGCCAGCTGTTGAGCGGGGCGAAGCGCTGCAGGCCCGCGCCCGCGCCGCCGCGGCCGTCGCCGACCCGGTAGGTGCCGGCGGAGTGCCAGGCCATCCGGATGAAGAACGGGCCGTAGTGGCCGAAGTCGGCGGGCCACCAGGACTGCGAGGTCGTCATGACCTGCTCGATATCGGCCTTCACCGCGGCCAGGTCGAGAGTGGCGAATTCGGCCGCGTAGTCGAAGTCTTCGCCCATCGGGTTCACCGAGGGCGGATTCTTCTGCAGCAGTGTGAGATTGAGCTGGTTCGGCCACCACTCGGCGTTCGCTCCGCGCGCGTCGGTGGAGGCGAACGGACGATGCATGACGGGGCAACCACTGTCACCGGGTTCCGTGTTGGCTTCCGCGATAGGTGGGTGTTCCTCGGGCACGGTGAATCCTTTCAGGAGAGTGATGGTGATGTCGTGCAGTCGGGGCACCGGCCCCAGTAGATGACCTCGGCCTCGTCGACGACGAAACCGCGGTCATCGAGGGGAGTCAGACAGGGCGCGTCGCCGACAGCGCACTCGACATCGACGATCACCCCACAGGATCGGCACACCAGGTGATGATGGTTGTCACCGACGCGCGTCTCGTAGCGTGCGACGGTGCCCATCGGCTGGATCCGCCGGAGCAATCCGGCGCTGGTGAGTGCCCGCAGTACGTCGTAAACGGCCTGCTGGCTGACGGTCCCGAGGGTGGCTCTGACTCGGCTCAGAATGGTGTCCGTGTCGGCATGCGGATGCTGGTGCACTGCGGTGAGCACCGCCAGGCGTGGCGCGGTGACGCGCAGTGAGGCTGCGCGCAGCATCTGTTCGAAGTCCGATGTGGTGGACACATTCCAGATTATGACTCATTCCAGATGATGAGGGGAAGGGTTTTCGGGGATGTGTCGTGATGACATATCGGGCAATTCACGCAATACTGGCGGGGAAGGCCGGATCGGGGAGTCCGGTTCACGAGCATGGGGTGGGAACGATGTCGAATCGTCAGTGGTATGCGGTGTCCGCGATCGCGGTGGCTCTTCTGGTAGGTGGATGCGAGTCGGGGCGGTCCGTCGACGCCGGACCGGCGAGCAACTCGTCGAAGGCGACCACCACCGTGCCGACGACCACTCCCGCGGCGCCGGTGCTGAATCGTCGGGGCGAGAACGGCGCGGTGGTCCAGCAGGACGGGCTGGTCGGTGCGGGCAAGCTCGACATCGTCAACGGCAACAGCGACGACTTCGCGGTCGTGGTCACCAACGGCGATCCCAAGAAGCCACAGGCCACCATCTACGTGCAGGGCAATTCCAACGCCACCCTCACCGGTATCGACGGCACGTACTACGTCTATCTGAAGACCGGCAAGGATTGGGACGAGGCGACGCTCGCCTTCACCCGCGAGCGCGAATTCCAGAAGTTCGACGACCCGTTCGACGGTGACTCCGATTGGGAGATCACGCTGCAGCCGTCGATCGGTGGCAACGCCAGCACCAGCGACGTACCCTCCTTCTGACCGCGGTGGAAGGGCACGGATCTGTGAACTGTGCCAAGGAATGCCCGGTCCGCCTGCGCGTCGACTAGCCTGCCGGGTGTCCGTTCCCCGAACGAAGGTGATTCATAGTGACTTCCGTAGTCGATGCCCCGCCCGTCGATGGCCCTGACACCGCGTCGAAGGTAGGGCACTACTACCGGGTCGAGGGCGTCTACGAGGTCGGTCGCGAGAAGATCCGCGAATACGCGCGCGCCGTCCAGGACTTCCACCCCGCCCACTGGGAGGACGAGGCCGCCGCCGCGCTCGGCTACCCGGGTCTGGTCGCGCCGCTGACGTTCGTCTCCATCCCGGCTATGGCGGCGAACAAACTGTTGTTCGAGACGGTGGTCGTCGGCTACGACATGTTCGTGCAGACCGAGCAGGTCTTCGAACAGCACAAGCCGATCGTGGCCGGTGACCGTCTCGTGGTCGACGTGGAGCTGACCTCGGTGCGCACGATCGCGGGCAAGGACCTGATCACCGTCACCAACACCTTCGTCGACGAGCTCGGCGAGACCGTGCACATCATGCACACCACGGTCGTCGGCATCACCGGGGACGACGGGGTCGATCCCGCGATCACCGCCGCGGTGGAGAACATCATGCTCCACGGCGTGAGCATCTACAGCGCCGACAAGAGCGCCGTGGTGGAGACCACCCTGCGTCCCGAGGGCGAGGTTCCGCTGTCCGTCGAGGGGGCCGCGCGCGTTCCCAACACCACGATGTCGTTCGACGAGCTCACCGTCGGCGACGAACTCCCGCTGCGCGACGCCCGCGTCTCGCGCGGTGATCTCGTCAACTACGCCGGTGTCTCCGGCGACGGTAACCCCATCCACTGGGACGAGAAGATCGCCGAGCTGGCGGGCCTGCCCGACATCATCGCCCACGGCATGCTCACCATGGGGCTGGGCGCGGGCTTCCTCTCCACGTGGTCCGGCGACCCCGGCGCCGTCACCCGCTACGGCGTCCGGCTGTCGACCTACACCATCGTCGGCAGGGAGGGCGGCCAGGTCGAGTACACCGGCCGTGTGAAGTCCCTCGACCCGGAGACCCGCAGCGCGGTGATCGCCATCGTCGCCAAGTCCGGCGGCCGCAAGATCTTCGGCCTCGCCACCGCGAACCTGCGCTTTCGCTGACCCCGGCGCGGTGGACCCGACCTCGTAGCCGGGTTCACCGCGGCGCGGCGGCGACCTCGGATCGCGGTGTGGCGTCCGGGGTTTCGGCCGCCACGGGGTTCACCCGCACCCAGGTGCTGTTGACCGCCGACGTGCCGGAGAGCGGGTCGGTGCGGGCCGGGTCGTGCAGCAGGTTGACATTGGCGCCCGGCAGCGCCGCCGCGACGGACCAGCCGACCCCGGGTTCGCCATGCCCCCATCCGTGCGGGATCGCCACCACCCCGGCGCGAATGTCGGCACTGATCTCCACCGGAACCACGATCGAACCGACGGGGGATTCGATCGTCGCCGGATCACCGTCGGCGAGACCGCGGGCGGCGGCGTCGTCGGGGTGGATGAGCACGGTGCAGCGGTCACGGCCCTTCACCAGCGACGGCATGTTGTGCAGCCAGGAGTTGTTGCTGCGCAGGTGACGTCGTCCGATGAGCTGGAGGTCGTAGCCGGGTTCGGCCGCCGCGGTCGCGTCGTCGAGGACTGTGCGCACCGCCGCCAGGAAATCCGCGGGCGCCAAGTGTGTCTTGCCGTCGCTGGTGCCGATCAGTTCGGGCAGCCGTGGCTGCAACGGGCCGAGGTCGACACCGCCCGCCGCGTCCCGAATCTTTTTCAGCGTCAACCCGTTTCGTCCACGACGTAGGACTCCGTAGGGACCTGTCGCGACGGCGGCCGCTGTCAGTCGCAAGGGGCTGAACTGTTCGAACGCGGCGTTGAGCGCGCGTCCGGTGAACCGTCGTACCGGCAGCGGGACCATCTCGGTCACCAACCGGGCCAGGATCTGCCAGTCCTCCAGACCATCGGACGGCGGATCGAACACCTTGGCGTCGTAGCGGGCGTTGTTGCGAACGCTGAAGATCGGGAACAGCAGGCTCAGTTCCTCGCGTTCCAGCGCCGAGACCGGCGGCAGGATGAAGTCGGCGTGCCGCGTCGTCTCGGTGACGTACATGTCGACGGCCACGTAGAAATCCAGGGATTCCAGCGCCGTGTCGAGCTTGTCGGCCTGGGGGGTCGAGAGCACCGGATTGCCCGCGTAGGTGATCATCGCTTTGATCTGGCCCGGTCCTTCGGCGCGGATCTCCTCGGCGAGGACCGCGACAGGCAGTTCGCTGCGGAACGACTTGTGCGCGCCGGAGCGGTCGGTCCACGCGCCGTGTCCCATGGGCAGGTACTTCGCGTAGCGGGCGGCGTCGACGACGGGAGTCGCGAACATCTGACCGCCCGCGCGATCGAGATTGCCGGTGACCGCGTTGATCGTGTTGACCAGCCAGTGGGTGAGCGTGCCCGTCACCTGCTGGCACACCCCGATTCGCGCGTACAGCACCGCCGACGGCGCCGCCGCGTGGTCACGGGCCAGCCGTCTGATGGTGTCGGCGTCGACGCCCGCCAGTGGCGCCATGCGTTCGGCGGTGGTGTCGGCGACCAGTTCGGCGAGCTCGTCCCAGCCGGTGCACAGCGCGCGGACCGCCCGTTCGTCGCACAGGTGCTCGGTGACCAGCACATGCAGCATCGCGAGCAGCAGGTACACGTCGCCGCCGGGACGGACCGCCACGTGTTCGTCTGCCAGCCGGGCGGTTTCGGTGCGGCGCGGGTCGATCACCACCACGGTGCCGCCCCGGGCGCGGACCGCCTTGATGCGTGATTTGGCGCCGGGCATGGTGGTGATCGATCCGTTGGACACCGCCGGATTGGCGCCGAGCACCACCAGCCGGTCGGTGCGGTCGATATCGGTGATCGGCATGAGAACGTTCGAGCCGAACATCCGCCACGCGACGAACTCCTGTGGGAACTGATCGATCGAGGACGCGGAGAAGAAGTTGCGGGTCAGCAGGACGGCCCGCAGCAGGGCTCCGTACATCACCGAGGAGCTGTGCGCGGCCGGGTTGCCGATGTACATCCCGATCGCGCTGGGACCGTGCGCGGACCGCACCGCGCGCAAACGCTGTCCGATCTCGCGCAATGCCACGTCCCAGCCGACGGGTTCGAAGCTGTCGCCGACACGGCGCATCGGTGTGCGCAGCCGGTCGGGGTCGTGGTGCAGACCGCCCATGGCTGTCGCCTTCGGGCAGATGTAGCCCTTCGACAGCACGTCGTCGGGGTTGCCTTCGACACGGGTGACCCGCGAATCCTCGACCGTGACCAGAATCCCGCAGTGCGCTTCACACAGTGTGCACTGCCGTGCGATTGTCGTGCTGTCCACAGCTGTTCCTACCCTCCGCCGACCGGCTCCTGCCACGGTAGCGCGACCGACCGGCTCGGCAGATCCGTCTGTGGTCGGATTTCGGTGCCGATCGAGGACCGGGCGTAATATCGTTCGCGATACGAAGAGCCTTCATGTCCGCTCAGGTCAGGAGCAGATTCGATGCGTTCCACCGTTCGTCTCGGCCTCGCGGCCGCCGCTGTGACGGTCGCCGGGATCGCCGGGCAGGCCACCGTGGCCGCCCAGCCCAGCTATTACGACCCGGTCATCACGCCGTGCGGTCACCTGTTCCGCACCCCGCTCGAGATGCCACGCTCCGGCACGCAGGTGTACTGGAGTCCGTTCGGCACGTCGAACATCGTCTGCTACGACGACGGCACCGGGATGGAGAACTACTACCAGCGAGACCCCTGGGGTCGCTGGCACGACATGAACGAACTGACTCCCGGTCACTTCTTCTACGTGATCTTCGATTCCTCGGTCCCCGATCAGGCGACCTGGGGCTGAGTGGACCGGAGGACGCGGCCGGCGACATCGTCGTCGCCGACCGCTCGGGGTCACGCGGATACTGCTGCGCCCCCGGATCTTTCGGTCGCCTCCGGCGTGTGGCCGGGCGATTCGATCGGTGGTCCGGCTTGCGATCGGGTCCGCACGGCGAAGCCGATGAGTCCGGCGAGGACCGCGATCGCGGCGGTCACGTACCAGGCGCGCTGGAAGGCGTCGAGCGTGGCAGCGGGGGTGTCGGGCGTACCGAGCAGCGCGACGAGAAGTGCGACGCCGAGGGCGAGGCCGAGTTGGCGGGCCATGCTCAGGACGCCCGATCCGGTCGCGAAACGCTGTGGGGGCAGGGTTCCCGCGCCGACGGCGAACGCGGTCGGCAGGGTGAGCCCGACGCCGAGACCGGTCAGCAGCATGCCGCCGAGCAGACCACCCACATAGTCCGGTGACAGTTCGGCTGCGCGCGCCCACCACAGGAGTCCGCCGCCGAAGGCGAGTCCGCCTGCCGCGATCACCGGTCCCGCACCGATTCGGGCGATGAGTTTGCCCGCGGCGATGGCGACGAACGGCACCACCAGTGGGCCGGGCGCGATCGCGAGTCCGGTCTGCAAGGCCGACCATCCCCACACGTTCTGGGCCCAGAGCGTGACCGAGAGCAGCATGCCCGCGAACGCGATCTGGAACACGAGCGAATTCGCCCCCGCGAGCACGAAATTCGGGACCCGGAGCAGGGCTGGGTCGACGATCGGGCTGTGATGACGAGCCGAGCTCACGGCGAAGACGACCCCGAGCACGATCGCGATACCGAACGCGGCGAGGACTCCGGTGGAGGTCCAGCCCCAGTCGGGACCCTGGACGACGGCCAGGATCAGTGACCCGACCGCCCCGATCAGCGCGCCTGCACCCAGCAGATCGGGCAGCGGGCCGCCCGCGGCGGGCGGGCACGGCAGTTTACGGACACCGATCGCGAACGCCGCCAACCCGATCGGCACGTTCACGAGAAACACCCAGCGCCAATCGATTTCGACCAGCAAGCCGCCGAGCACCGGGCCCAGCGCGGCGCCGAGACCACCGAACGCGACCCACAGCCGCACCGCACCCGCGCGCCGCTGCGGCGGTGTCGCGGCGAGCACCAGTGCGAGTGAGGACGGGGTGAGGAGTGCGCATCCCACCGCCTGCAGAACACGGAAAGCGATGAGCGACTCCACGTTCCAGGCCGCCGAGCACAGTGCCGACCCGATCACGAAGATCGCCAGGCCGGTGAGGAAGGTGGCGCGGTTGCCGCCGCGGTCGCCGAGCCGGCCGGCCGGAACGAGCAGGGCGGCGAAGACGATGGCATAGAGGTTGAGCACCCAGGACAGTTCGGTCAGTCCGGCGCCGAAGTCGTCTGCCATGGCGGGCATGGCGACATTGACGATGAACAGGTCCAGGCTCGACAACAGCACGCCGATGGAGACGATGGCGAGCACCAACCGGGGATTCGTTTCCCGGGGCGGGGTAGTGGATTGCATGTTCCAGCTCTCGTTCAGCCGAGGACGCGGCGGGTTTGCCGGGCGGTGGCGAGCAGCACGCCGTCGCCGTCCCAGATATCGGTGTCGTCGACCGACCAGCCGTCACCGGAACTGACGTTCGCGGCGCGGACCAGCAGCGGTGTGTCGCCGAGGTGGGTGAGATCGGCGTGCAGTTGCAGCGACAGGGTGACGGTGGGGACGGCGACCGGCGCGGTGAGCAGCGGGAACAGTCCCGGTGGGAGTGCGTCGGCGAGGATGGCCAGGCTCGGCGCGTCGAGGGGCAGCGCGGGGTCGAGTGCGATCCAGGCGCACATCATCGCCTCGTCCGCGCCGCTGAGGGGCAACGGGCCCGCGGCGGGACGGATGACGAAATGCGCGCCGACGGGGACGATCTCCGGGGGCAGCCGGAACAGCGCGCAGTCCGGTGCGGCCGCGACGACGGGTGCGGGCCGGGCGCTGTGGGCGGGGATCGCGGTCGCACCGGGTGCGCCCAGGGTGACAGTGGCCGCGGCGACCGGCGCACCGTCCTGTTCGGCGACCACGTCCAGCATCGTCGTGCTGCGCCCGACGGTGTGTTCGGTGGCGTGCAGGGTGAACGCGCCGGTCGCCGGTCGGCCGAGGAATCGGACATCGGCGGCGCGCACGGGGTGCTCGCGCGAGCTCGCCCGCTGTGCGACGTCGATCAGGAGCCCGGCGAGCGTGCCGCCGTGTGGGCCGGTCCAGCCGCGCCAGGAGTCGTCGACCACGGCTTGCCACCGCCCGGAGTCCGTGGCGGCGAGGGCGAATCGCGCGCCGAACCGCCCAGTGAGTTTCATCATGCAACTCACCGTAGATGGGTGAGTTCTTTCATGCAACCGACTAGACTCGGGGCATGCGGCGCACCAGCTTCGAAGACATGAACTGCTCCCTGGCCCAGTGCCTGGAAGTGGTCGGGGAGTGGTGGACGTTGCTGATCGTGCGCGACGCCCTCTTCGGCGTCACCCGCTTCGACGACTTCCGCGACCGCCTGGGCATCGCCCGCAACGTCCTCACCCAACGCCTCGAAGGCCTGGTCGAGCACGAGATCATGACGAGAGAGCCCTACCAGGACAACCCCGTCCGCTACGACTACCGCCTGACCGCCAAGGGTCGCTCCCTGTGGCAGGTGATCACCGCGATGCGTCAGTGGGGCGACGAATGGGCCGCCCCGAACGGACCACCGGTGGAGGTCCTGCACCGCACCTGCGCCCACCTCGCCACCATCGAGCCCACCTGCTCGCACTGCGGCGAGCGAGTCCACGGCCGCGACCTGAAACTGATGGACGGCCCCGGCGCGGGCGACCGTTCCCCACTGCCGGAGTCGCTACGCCGGTGAAGTCGCCACACCATGCGTCGGTCATGCGGGCGGCGGCACCTCGCAGGCCGAATACCGTTGGTATGACGTGCTTTCGGTCGGGTCAGCCGCGTAGTCCGCGCAGCGCGGTCTCGACCACGCGATCGGCGAATTCGGTGGTGAGGGTGCCGGTGCGCAGGAGCCAGCGGTCCATCAATGGGCCCCAGATCATCGCGATGGCCACGTCGAGGTCGATATCGGGGGCGATCTGGCCCGCGGTTCGCGCGGCGGCGAGTCTGCGGCGTTTCAGGTCGTCCACGGGGCCCTGTAGGCGTTCGACGTAGGTGGCGGCCAGGGCGGTGTCGTGCATGATGGCGCTGGTCAGGCCGCGCAGGGGCAGGTCGAAGCGGGGGTCGGCGAGTTCGGCGACGGTGGCGCGCAGGACCAGTTTCAGGTCGGCTTCCAGGTCGCCGGTGTCGGGCAGGCCCGGTGTCGCGTCGTCGCCGGTCTCGCTGAGCATCAGGAAGGCGTCGAGCAGGACGGCGCCCTTGGACGGCCACCACCGGTAGATCGTCTGCTTGCCGACGCCTGCCCTGGCGGCGATCGCCTCGATGGTCAGCTTGTCGTAGCCGATCTCGCCCGCCAGCTCGAAGGCGGCCGACAGGATCGCGCGCCGGGATCCTTCGTTGCGCCGGGTCGCGTCGGCCGACGGCCGGGGGTTCACCTGCTGGCTCATGCCGCCATCCTAGCAAGCGAGGAGACGAGACGTTGCGTCTTGACAGGGTGGTGCGGCACTGGCATCCTCGAATCATCAGACGAGACGCAACGTCTTGTCTAGTCAAGGAGGAATGCCATGACCACCGCCGGCACCACCGCATCCCGCGTCTGGTTCATCACCGGAGCGAGCCGCGGCCTCGGCCGTGCCTTCGCCGAAGCGGCGCTGGCGGCGGGGGACCGGGTCGCCGCCGCCGCGCGCACCGGATCCGCCCTGGACGAACTCGCCGCCGCCCATCCGGGCCGGGTGCTGCCGTTGACTCTCGATGTCACCGACCGCGCCGCGGTGCACGCGGCGGTGGATGCCGCCGTCGCCCACTTCGGTCGCCTCGACCTCGTGGTCAACAACGCGGGCACCCTGTCGATGGGCATGATCGAGGAGTTCACCGAAGCCGAGGCCCGCGCGCAGATGGAGGTGAACTTCTTCGGCGCGCTCTGGGTGAGCCAGGCCGTGCTCGGGCACCTGCGCGCACAGCGCGGCGGGCACATCGTGCAGGTGTCGAGCATCGGCGGACTCGCCGGGTTCCCGCTGTCGGGAATGTACGCCGCGAGCAAGTTCGCGCTCGAGGGCATGAGCGAGGCCCTGGCGATGGAAGCCGCGGAATTCGGTGTGCGCGTGAGTATTCTGCAGCCGGGCGGATACTGGACCGACCTGTATTCGGCGATGGTGAACACCACCCCGATCGAGGCCTACGCCCCGCTGCGCGCCCAGCTCGAGGCCCAGTGGGCCGAGGGATCGGTCGACAGCGAGCCCGCCCTCGCCGCCGAGGCGCTGCTCGCGCTTGTCGGTGCCGAGGAACCGCCGCTGCGCCTGCTGCTCGGAAACATGGTGTACGACTTGGCCTTCGACCTCGCGCGCGCCAAGATGGCCACCTGGTCGGACTGGGAGCAGACCAGCCGAGCCGCGGAGCGGGCAATCCCCGCGCCGGGCTCGGCCTAGCCGCTCAGGTGGTGACGGGAGTCCGTGCGGCGCGATCGATCAGGTACTCGACCAGGTGCGTCAGCACCGCCTTGGCCGAGGGTCGATCGCGCGCGTCGCACAGGATCACCGGCGTGTTCGGATCCAGGTCCAGCGCGTCACGCACCTCCTCGACCGTGTAGCGCGGCGCGCCGTCGAAGCAGTTCACCGCGATCAGGAACGGCAAGCCGCGCCGCTCGAAGAAGTCCACCGCCGCGAACGAATTGCTCAACCGCCGGGTGTCGGCCAGTACGATCGCGCCGAGGGCGCCACGGCACAGCTCGTCCCACAGGAACCAGAAGCGGTCCTGTCCGGGCGTGCCGAACAGGTACAGCACCAGATCCCGGTCGATGGTGATGCGCCCGAAGTCCAGCGCGACAGTGGTCGTGTGCTTCTGCTCAACCCCCGACAGGTCGTCGACGCCGGTGCTGACCTCGGTGATCAGCTCTTCGGTCCGCAGCGGCGCGATCTCGCTGATCGCGCCGACCATGGTGGTCTTGCCGACGCCGAAGCCGCCGGCGATGAGGATTTTGACCGAGGCGGCCATGTGCTGGTCGCCTGCGGACGTCGGGTCAAAGTTTTCGGATGCCATCCAGAACCGCTCGCAATATGTTGAGGTCACCGGTACCGGCCTCGGCCGCTACCGGAGCCCGGAAGATGAGGTGGCCCTCGGCGATGAGATCACCGACGAGGATCTTGGTCACCGCCAGAGGCA
Organism: Nocardia sp. NPDC127606; assembly: GCF_042671725.1. NCBI lineage: Bacteria > Bacillati > Actinomycetota > Actinomycetes > Mycobacteriales > Nocardiaceae > Nocardia > Nocardia sp. NPDC127606. Next base: position 725,953 of record NZ_JBHXWQ010000001.1, read on the forward strand.
GTTTCAGCACGGCCGAGACCTCGGCCACCGACTGCGGACGTTTGCACATCTGCGCGATCGTCGCGTACTCGGGTTCTGGTTTGCGCAGGGTGGGGGCGGGATGTACCGCTACCACCACCGTGAGCATGTCCAGGTCGTGCGCCGCGCCCATGGTGCGGCCGCGGGTCACCGCGTACGGCCGGACCAGGGGTCCGGCCGCGTCGTCGAACCACGGATCGCCGAGTCGAGTCATTGTCGAAACTTTCTATAGCTGCGCATGCCCGTGCCGCGGCTCCGTCGACAGATAGCTGCCGACCCGCTGCACGGTGAGATTCATTTCGTAGGCGACCATGCCGAGATTGGCCGACTCGTTGGCTTGCAGTGCCAGGCAAGCGTTGTCACCGGCCGAGGTCACGAAGAGCACGGCCCGATCGAGCTCGATCACCGCTTGGCGCACGCCGCCGCCGTCGAATCGGCTGCCTGCGCTGCGCGCGAGACCGTAGAGGGTCGAGGACATGGCGGCGAAGTGTTCGGCGTCTTCACGCTTCATCTGCGAGGAGCGTCCGAGCAGCAGTCCGTCGGTGGACAGCACGACCGCGTAGCGGACCCCTGCCAGCCGGTCGACGAGATCGTCGAGTAGCCAGTTGAGATCACCGGGGGAAGAGTTCACCTCAGCCTTCCTGTTCGTCCTGATTCGATGTGGTCTGTTGTTTGCGACCCTGGCGGGTGCCGTTCTCGATCGCGGACATGATGTCGCGCGCCTGTTCCGCGGAGCGGGGGCGTTCGGGTGCGCGTGGCGCCTCGGCGGCGGGCTCGGCGAGCTCGGGCGCCAGATTGGTCTGCCTGCTGCGACGCGGCAGCGCGGGTCGTTCGTCGGTGCCGGTGTCGTAGCGCGGGGTCTGCGTGGCGGGAGCCTCGGGGACCGGTGTCATCGGACGCGGGGTCGGCGGGTCGGCGACCAGGGTCGCGACCGGCGCGGGCGCGGATTCGAGGGCGGCGATCGGTCCCGGTTCCTGCGGGGCGGGCAGCCCACGGCGCAGCGGGCCGGTCATGGTGGGCGGCGTGCCCGCGAGATCGGCCTCGCCCGCCAGCAACTGCTGGGGGATCAGCACGATGGCGCGGATGCCGCCGTAGTCGGATTCGCTCAGCCGCACCGACACACCGTGCGCGAGGGCCAGTCGGGCGACCACGAACAGGCCGAGGCGCGAGTCCGAGGACAACGTGCCGACACCGAAGTCCGGCGGATCGGCCAGCATGTTGTTGTAGCGGACCAGGTCGTCGGCGCTCATGCCCATGCCCTGATCGGTGATCTCGACGACCACGCCCTTGCCGACGACATTGCCGCTCGCCTCGACCCGCGACTGCGGCGGGGAGAACGCGGTGGCGTTGTCGACGAGCTCGGCGAGCAGGTGCACGAGGTCGGCCACGACGGTGCCGACGACGCTGACCTCGGGCAGCTTGGTGACCCGCACGCGCGCGTAGTCGAGCGTTTCGCCGATGGCGCTGCGCACCACGTCCATCACGGGCACGGGCTGACGCCACTGCCGTCCCGGGCGGCCGCCGCCGAGGATGATCAGGTTCTCGGCGTTGCGGCGTTCGCGGGTGGCCAGGTGATCGAGCCGGAACAGCGTCTCGAGCAGTGCCGGATCCTCTTGGCGGCGTTCGGCTTCGTCGAGGATCTCGAGCTGGCGGTGCACCACGATCTGGCTGCGGTGGGCGATGTTGAGGAACACCGCGCGCACGCCCTCGCGGGTTCGGGCCTCGTCGACCGCGGCACCGATCGCCGCCGCGGCGGCGTGTTCGAAGGCTTTGGCGACCTGACCGATCTCGTCGTGCCCGAAGTCCAGGGTGGGCGCGGTCTCGGCCGGGTCGACCTCGCCACCGTCGCGCAGGGTGCGCATGGTGGCGGGCAGTTGCTCGTCGGCGAGTTGCAGTGTCGCGGTGCGCAGGCGGCGCAGCCGGCGGATGATCCGGTTGGCCAGGACCACCGCGATGAGGAAGACGAGCACACTGAGCGCGAGCACGCCGCCGCCCGCCAGCGCGGCGTTGGTCTCGGCCTTGCGCGACGAGTCCTCGGCAAGCTTTTGCACATGGTCGTTGTAGCTGGTGTAGGAGTCGAGCAGGCTCCGGTTGACCTCGGCCGCGGCGTTCTGCCATTCGGGTATCGGCATCGGCAGTGCGGCGGGGGTGGGGGCCTTGCTGGTCGAGGTGCTCGGCTGGGTGGCCGCCGACACCGCGAAACGCTGCACGAGAGCGGATTCCATCGCGCTGAGCTGCTGCCAGTGCCCGGTGGCCGTCAAAGCGACGACGGCACTGCGTTCGGGTTCGTCGAGTCCGGCGGCCAGGTTGGCGATTTCGCCGTGGTAGAGGCCGCTCTGGTTGGTGAACTCGTCGAGCGGGATGGTCGAGGCGCCGTCCGAAGCCACCATCGCGGTGGCGACCGCGTTGCTGCGTGACATCGCCTCGGCGGCACCGAGCAGGCGCAATCCCTCGGATACACCGGTCGCCACGATCGCGTCGGGCGCCGCGCGCTCGGCGACTTTGGTGCCCTGGATGATCACGTTGAGCAGCGAGTTGTAGAACAGGTAGGCATCCGCGATCGGCAGCATCCGGGCATCGGCGCCCTTGCGCACGCCGTCCAGATGTGTGCCGAGCGTGGCGAAGCCGGCCTTGTCGTTGCCGATGTTGGAGTCATCGATCGCGCGCAAGTTATCACCGGCGGCGATCAGGCCGCGAAAGGCGCCGTCCATGCGCGTGCGCGCGGCGGCGAGCCCGAGGGCGGCGGTCTCGTCGCCCGCGATGTGGGCCAGGGTGAGGTGGCGCTCGGATTGGACCGCCTCGATCAGCTCACGGGCCGGTACGGCGGCATCCTGGAGCTGCGAGGCCCACGACTTGGCCTTGTTGCTCTGCTCGACCAGGTAGCCCGCCGTACCGACGCCGACCACCACCAGAGTCAAACTCGGGATGAGAGCAATCGCCAGAATCCGGGTGCGCACACCGAGTCTCGCTAAGAACATCGCCATAACGTAACGGAATCGTTGCACTGTTGTCGCGTGTGTCTCGCTGAGCGAGACGCGATTTGGTTTGCGCGGGAACACATTTGCTATATGGGGTGAATACGAAAAAACGGCGAGCTCACCCCGCCGGCTGAGCCGCGATGGCCCAGTCGGCGGGGGCTCGCCGCGACCTGGCAGCGCCGGGAAAGATGCTGCCAGGTCAGGTTTTCGGCGGGCGTCGCTACAGTGTGCGGTCGGCGCCCGTTCGTGGTGGCGGCCCGGCCGCCAGCGCCGCGTGCTCCGCCTCGGTCAGCAGCCTGGCGCGCAACACGAAGCGCATGCCCTGGCCTGCCTCGAGCGAATCCTCGGCAGCCTCACCGCGCGTCACGTCGACGGTGAGGTGGGTATCTTTCCAGCATTCGAACTGTGCCGCGCTGATCCAGAATTCGGTGTGCCAGCTGAGCCGCCCGAGCAGGATGTCGGCCTTCTCGATCGGGAACTGCTTGGCCGACAGGCACACCGGTGCGGCGTCGTCGTCGCAGCCGTCGCCCGCCTGGCGGAACAGTACCGGGCCGTTGTCCTCGATGAGGCGGCGGAGCAGGGACTGAGCGCGCTCGGTGATCTCCACACGGTGGATTCGATTCTGCATCAGAACATCCCGAGTTTCGTCGTCGAATAACTGACCAGCAGGTTCTTGGTCTGCTGGTAGTGCCCGAGCATCATCGCGTGGTTCTCCCGGCCGAACCCCGACCTCTTGTAGCCGCCGAACGCGGCGTGGGCGGGATAGGCGTGGTAGCAGTTGGTCCAGACCCGGCCTGCCTTGATGCCGCGGCCGAGTCGGTGGGCGGTGTTCATGTCGCGGGTCCACACGCCCGCACCGAGACCGTAGAGGGTGTCGTTGGCGATGCGGATCGCTTCGTCGACGGTATCGAAGCGGGTGACCGCGACGACCGGGCCGAAGATCTCCTCCTGGAAGATCCGCATCGTATTGTCACCGGAGAAGACCGTGGGTTCGATGAAATACCCACCCGGTAGACCGTCGACCTTGCGTGCTTCCCCTCCAGTGAGCACGCGAGCGCCTTCGGCTCTGCCGATGTCGAAATAGGACAGAATCTTCTCGTACTGGTCGTTGCCGGCCTGTGCGCCGATCATCGTCTCGGTATCGAGTGGATGACCGGACACGATGGCCTCGGTGCGGGCGATGGCGCGGGCGAGGAACTCGTCGTAGATCGACGAATGGATCAGCGCCCGCGACGGGCACGTGCACACCTCACCCTGGTTCAGGGCGAACATGACGAACCCCTCGACGGCCTTGTCGAGGTAGTCGTCGTCGGCGGCCAGCACATCGGGCAGGAAGATGTTGGGACTCTTGCCGCCGAGTTCGAGGGTGACCGGAATGATGTTCTCGCTGGCGTACTGCATGATCAGCCGCCCGGTGGTGGTCTCGCCGGTGAAGGCGATCTTGGCCACCCGCGGGCTCTGCGCCAGCGGTTTTCCCGCCTCGACACCGAAACCGTTGACCACGTTGAGAACTCCGTCGGGCAGCAGATCCGCGATGAGTTCGACGACGAGCAGCAGTGACGCCGGTGTCTGTTCGGCCGGTTTGATGACCACGCAGTTGCCCGCCGCCAGCGCGGGCGCGAGCTTCCAGGCGGCCATCAGGATCGGGAAGTTCCACGGAATGATCTGCCCGACCACGCCGAGCGGTTCGTGGAAGTGATAGGCGACCGTATCGGCGTCGATCTGGGACAGCGATCCCTCTTGGGCGCGAAGCACACCCGCGAAGTACCGGAAGTGATCGATGGCCAGCGGGAGGTCGGCCGCCAGGGTTTCGCGTACCGGTTTGCCGTTGTCCCAGGTCTCGGCCACGGCCAGCGGTTCGAGACTGTTCTCGATCCGGTCGGCGATCTTGAGCAGGATGTCGGCCCGCTCGGTGACCGAGGTCGCGGCCCAGCGCTCGGTGGCGCGGTGCGCCGCCTCGAGCGCCATGTCGATGTCGGCGGCGGTGGAACGGGCCACCGCGCAGAAGGTCTCACCGTCGACCGGTGAGGTGTTGTCGAAATAGCGGCCTTCGACAGGGGGCGACCAATCGCCTCCGATGAAGTTGTCGTATCGGGCGGCATAGCTGACTATGCCGGTATCCGATCCGGGTTTGCCGTAGATCATTCGCCTCGCTCCTCGCGACCTCTGCGTGGTGCCCCACACTATGGTCGGCGAAGGTTGGTACGAGGTTGGTGACGGTGTCTGCGCAGGTCAGCCCTGGCGCGCGGTGAAAAGCCGGGCCGTCACGACGGCGCGGCGCACATCGTCGCGAGGCAGTAGCCGCAGCGCGTGCTCGTGCACGGCGACATCGCCGGGGCAGCGCTGTCCGAACGCGACCGCGTGCTCGGGCCGGTCGCTGCCCAGCACAGCGTTGCGGATGCCGACATCGAGGTGGGCGCGCCACTGTTCGACACCGGGCAGATCCGAACCAGGCAGCAGCGGACCGCGATACAGCCACAGCGCCGAGGTGAGGTCGCCGCCCTCGATGGCGGCCAGCAGGTCCACCGCGTCGCAGGACACCTCGCCGGTGAGCATGTAGCGCCGGTTGGTGATCTCGCCGCGGGTGGCGCGGCGCAGGTGCGACACATCGGCTTTGAGCGTGTTCAGCGACACCGACCGCTCACCGTAGACCGCGGCGTGCAGCTGTTCGGGGGTGTAGCCGTCGGGCTCGAGCGCCAGCAGCGCCAGGATCTCGAGCTGACGTGGCGGCAGCGGCACCGGTCTACCGTCCCGCAAAAGCCGTGCGGCGCCGAGACATTCGAGTCGAACGCCGGGTGCGGGGGTCGGTGCCTCGGCGCGCAGCATCGTCTCCACGGCAGTGACCAGCGCGCGGACCGAGGTCATCACCATCGGATGCGAGCGTTCCCACGTCGAGGACAGATCGAGCACACCCACCGTGCGTCCGTCCGGGCCGTGGATGGGTGCGGAGTAACAGACCCAGCCGTGCAGCGCGGCGACGAGATGCTCGGCGGAGAACACGGTGACGGCCCTGTCGTCGTGCAGGGCCAGCGATAACCCGTTGGTGCCCATGTGGCTTTCGTCCCAGACTCCGCCCGGCGCGAAGTTCACCGCCTCTCCCTGGCGGCGCAGCGTGCGATCGCCCGCGGTCCACAGGATGGTGCCCGATTCGTCACTGACGACTGCGAGATAGCCCGATTCCTCGGCCATTCCGCGCAGCTGACCGGCGAGTTCGGTGACCGGTCTGCGCAGCGGGGATTCCGACCAGCGGTCGCTGATGTCGTTGAATCCGGGAGCGACTTCGGTGGCGGGGTCGACGGTGTGCAGCGAGCGCTGCCAGGATTTGGCGACATCGTTGCGCACGGCGCCGGTGTCACGGGGCAGGGTCAGGGGGCGTGAGGGTGCGGCGAGGCGGTTCCACTGCTTCTCGAGTTCGACCCGGTAGTCCGAGAGTCGTTCGGGCCGGTGCGGTCCGGCGATCGGGTCGTTGTGGGCGCCTGGTGCCCTTCCCAGTTTCTCGCCCACGTTCGCTCCCTGCTCGTCGGTGACGCACCGTTCCAGCGACGAGAACGGGTGTGGCGCTTACTGTCTATCAGCTGTGCCACCGCCGCGGGAACGTTTGTGCCGAGGACGACCGGTCACCGGTCGCCGGGCTGTCACGTCGCCTTGACGTCGGTGACTACTTGTTCAGGAAGATCCCGGCGATGTCGGCGTTCTTGATCGGGGTGTCGACATTGCGCTGGGTCGCGCACAGCAGGTCGACCTGCACGATCATCGAGTCGACCACGGTGCCCGCCGGTTCGTTGTCGTTGCCGGTCTGCTGCTTGATCGCCTTGGTGATGGTGATCCGCTTGGTGTTCGCGTCCTGGTTGACGTAGTCGCGACAGCTCGTGTCACCGCCCTGGTTGAGCACCCGCTCGACCTCGGTGCACCCGGTGGCCAGTGCCGCCAGCACCGCGACGCCCACCGCGACGGCGCCGGTTCGGGTGTTGGCGTGCATGATTCCTCCTGGAATGGTTCGCTGCGCGCGGTTGCGCGTCGACGCCAGCTTATGCGGTGGTGCTCAGGCGCGGTGGATTCGCAGGGGAACCCGCAGCTCGGCGGCAGTGAGCGAGCCGTGGTGGCCGATCATCATCGATTGCAGCGGTTCGGCGCCCGACCGCACGACACCACCGTCGCCGCTCGCGATCACGACGAGATCGCCGATGCGCGCGGCGGCGTCGCGGGTGACGACCGGGCCGAACCAGCCCGCATCGATCGCCTCGTCTCGGGTACGCACCAGGAATCCGCTCCCGAGAACGCCGCGCCAGGTGTCGGCGACCGCGGCGGGGTCGTCGGTGTAGACGTGGCGGGCGCGTGGTTCACCGCCGAGTGCCGCGACGTTGTCCGACAGGTGCGGGTGGGTGTCGAAGTCGACGCGCTCGCGCAGTTCGATCATGCCGTGATCGGCGGTGACGATCAGCGCCGAGCGCGCGGGCAGGCGCGCGGCGATCTCGGCGGCGATCCGGTCGACATTGGCGAGTTCGAACCGCCATGCCCGGCTGGCGGGCCCGCGCGCGTGGCCGGTGGTGTCGAGTTCCGAATGATAGGTGTAGACAAGCGTTTTCGGTGCGGAGGCCAGGGCGGTCAGCACCCCGTCGACGAGGTCGCCCACCGAGTAGGCCGTGCGGAATCCGCCGCCGCGCCAGCCTGCCAGCGTCAGGCCGGACCCGTCCTGATAGCTCGGTGCTACTTGCACGGCGGCGATGCCCGCGTCGGTAGCGCGCTCGAAGACGGTGCGGTGCGGCTGAACCCGATCGGGCGGGAACGCGGTGCGCGCGTCCACCTTGGGGCCGTCGCCGATGAGTTGCCAGCGCAACGAATTGAACAGGCGCTCCTCGCCGGGCAGCCGCATGCTGTAGCCGACGATGCCGTGCCGGCCCGAGGGCAGCCCGGTGCCGAGGGTGGTCAGACTCGTTGCCGTGGTGCTCGGAAAACCGGCATCGAGGGTGGCCTCGGGCAGGCTCGTCAAGAACGGCGCGGCAGCGGATTCGGCGGCTAGGCCGTGCGCGCCGAGTCCGTCGACGAGCAGTACGCAGACCCGGTCGACATCGAGATCGAGGCCGAGCCGGTCGGTGTCGCCGGGGACGCCGAGGCAGGTGAGTACCGACGGGAGGAGATCGGAGAGTGCGGCCGTGCCGTAACGCGGGGTCAGCAGAAGATCGTCGCTCACGCCTGTCCTGTTTCGAATCGGCTGATCAGCCCGTCGCGCAGGACGAACTGCCAGGTGGTTCGCATCGAACCCCACCGGCTGTTGGTGTAGTCGGCGGTGAGTGCGAGGCCGTCGTCGGAGTCGACCGTGTCCACGACCAGATGTCCGTTGCTGCTGAAGATCTCGGCCTCGGTCCACTGTGCGACATTGCGTTCGACACCATCATCGGACATCGTCGCGTCCTCGGTGAGCACACCGTAGAACTGGTCGGTGTCCTGCGCATTGAGCGCGTCGACGAACGCTTCGACCACGGGATCGAGTTTCGCGGTGCCGGACATCGGGCCTCCTGCTCGAAACGGGTACGCGAGGACAAAGACGGTCCTCCCCACTCTAGGTGAGTGCGCGCACCGGGACGCCGGAATATCGGCGGCGCGTCAGGCGGTGGCCGAGCCCGGCGCGATGAGCGCGGTGAAGGTGCGCATGATCGTGTCGACGAGTTCGGGCGCGTGCGTGCCCATCTGTTCGCTGCGCTTTTCGAGATGTCCGTCGAGCCACAGCGATGCCAGCCCGTGTGCCAGGCCCCACCAGGCGACGGCGAGGGTTTCGGCGCGATCGGCGGGCAGCGCCCCGACGGCGACACAGTCGGCGACCGTCCGGACCAGGACGTCGAAGGCGGCGTCGCCGGCGGCGTGGGCGTCGGGGTGCTTTTCCGGCTGGGACAGTTCGGGCCGGAACATGAGCCGGAACTGGGCGGGGTGGTCGCGGGAGAACCGCACGTAGGCATCGCCGAGTTCGGTGAGGGCCGCCAAAGGGTCCGATGTCGTCGCCCTGGCCGCGGTCATGTAGGTGGCCAGCTGCTGGAAGCCGTCGATCGACAGCGCGGAGAGCAGCGCGGCGCGGTCGGCGAAATGGTGATAGGGCGCGCCGCTGCTGACCCCGGCCTCCCTGGCGACCCGGCGCAAGCTCACCGCGGCCAGGCCCTCGCTCTCGATCAGGCGCAGGCAGGCATCCATCAGCGTGGCGCGCAGGTCGCCGTGGTGGTAACTGGTGCGCTTCACCCTCCGAGCGTATGCGAGACCCGCGCCGGAATTGGCACTGGACAGGAAATCTATGCAGTGTTTAGATTAATTGAGCATCGCTTAGATGCGTGCTCCACCGAATCGACGGAATGGATGACCCCCATGACCACCCGGGTACTCGTCACCGGCGCGACAGGTTTCGTCGCCGGCCACTGCATCGCCGAACTCCTCGACCACGGCTACGCCGTCCGCGCCACCGTGCGCGACCTCGCCGCGCACGCCAGCCGCGCCCACCTGACCGAACTCGCCCGCCGCACCGGGGGCGAGCTGGAATTCGTCGCCGCCTCCCTCGACGACGACACGGGCTGGGCCGCCGCGGTCACCGGCTGCGACACGGTGCTGCACGTCGCGTCGCCGTTCCCCGCGACACCGCCCGGCAACGAGCAGGACCTCATCGAGCCCGCGGTGCAGGGCACCCTGCGGGTACTCCGCGCCGCCGCGGCCGCCGGTGTCCGCCGCGTCGTGCTGACCTCCTCGGTCGCCGCCGTCGCCTACGGCCACGACACCGACGAGGTACGCACCGAGAACGACTGGTCGGTGGTCGACCGCATCCCCGCGTATCAGAAGAGCAAGACCCTCGCCGAGCGAGCGGCCTGGGACTTCGTCGAATCCCTGCCCGCCGCATCGGATCTCGAACTGGTGGTGGTCAATCCCGGCATGATCCTGGGCCCGCTGCTCGAAGCCAGGACCAGTACCTCCCACGAGCCGGTCCGCCGCCTGTTGGCCCGCGACGTCCCCGGTTCGGTGAAAACCGGCTGGACCCCCGTCGACGTGCGCGACCTCGCCGTCGCGCACCGGCTGGCGATGGAAGTCCCCGAGGCCGCGGGCAATCGATACATCTGTGCGACCGATCCGCTCTGGATGGGGGAGCTGGCCGGCCTGCTGGCCCGCGACTACGCCGCCGAGGGCTTCCGTGTCCCCACCCGGGTCCTGCCGAACTGGGTGATCCGCCTCGTCGCCGTCTTCGACAAAGGTGTGCGGTTGACCGTGCCGGTCCTGGGCCGGACCGAACACGTCAGCGCCGACAAGGCCCGCCGTGAGCTGGGCTGGACCATGCGTCCGATCGAGGACACCGTGCGCGACACCGCCGACAGCCTGATCGCGTTCGGCATCGTCACCGCTCCCGGACGGCCCGCGAAGTCGCCGCGCGCTGCTGTCGGAACCCGTTGAGCGGGAAGGAAAGACGATGTTGATCACCGCGCTCGTCCTCACTCTGCTCGGCGTCGTCCGCCGGAAAGTCCGCGGGCGCGCGGACAACGAGACCACCGGGCGTCCGGCCCTCGGGAGCCGGCTGAAGCGGGCAGGGGTCGCAGTGCGGCGCGGCGCGACCCGGTTGGTTCGCGAACCGGCCCCGGCGTTGTCGGCGGCGGTCGCCGTCCTCGGGCTCGTCGTAGTCGGTACGCATCTGGCCTGCTCGGGCCAGGTCTGAGGTCAACGCCGTTCTCGGCGTCGCGGATCCAGGATCACCGGACGCATCAACGTGGCACCCGGGTGGGCGGACCTCCCGCATCCGATTCGGATAATACCGACCGGCGGAGTCGCTGCGGCCCGTGATCAGTCGATGGTGGGTTGCTGCGTCGGTAGCCAGTCGCGGGCCGGGTCGTACTCGAGCCACCGGTTCTCGCCTGCCGTCCGGACCAGGACGGTGACCAGTGATTCGAGCAGCGGCGGTTCGGCGCCGCTACGCCAGATCAACGACCAGGCGTAGAGGGGAGTCGGGTCCACCAGCGGTATCGCGGTGACCCCTGGCGCCTCGGGGAACTCGACGTCGGCGGGCAACAGCGCGAAGCCGCGCGGGTCGGTGGCCAGCGTCGAAAGCATCGGTGCGAGACCGAGATTCGGGATGGTGAGGTGCTCGTTGATACCGAAACGTTCGGCGAAACGGGCAAGAAAGTCCAGGCGGTCGAGATCGGCAGGTGCGTGCAGGACGCTGCCGCGCAGCTGGTCGGGGCGCAGCGAGGTGGCCCCAGCGAGCCGATGATCGGCACTCAGGACCACATCGACCGGCTCGAGGCGGACGAGGCGATGGGTCAACCCGTCGGGCAGCGGTGGATGAACCCGGCCGAATCCGGCGTCGATCTCACCACGGACGACGGCCGCGGCGACAGTGGGCAGGTCGCGTCCGTGACCCGGTCGCAGCGGTGGCGCTCCCGGCACGTTCGTGACCTGGGCGACGGTGCGCAACGGAGCGAAGAGGTGCCCCCACACGTCGATGTGCAGGGGACCGTGCTCGCCGACGAGGGTGGCGACGGCCCGATCGCTTGCGCGCAGGGTCTCCTCGGCGCCCGGCAGAAACCGCGCGCCTGCGTCGGTGAGCCGCACACCGTGCTGGTCGCGGTCGAGTAGGCGGACACCGAGGCTCGATTCCAGTCGGGCCACTCGCTTGGACAGCGCCTGCTGAGTGATCCCGAGGTTCGCGGCGGCACGGCCGAAATGCCGTTCGTGCGCCGCGCGCACGAACGCGCGCACGGTTGCCAGGTCCAGGTCCACGTCCGCACCATAGCGTTCCCGCTCGGCGTACAGATAGGACACGCAGCGGCGACAACCGTGCGTTGTCACCATCGCGGCCCCGTTGTTGGCCCGGGTGGACGGTGCGGCGGTTACATCACGGCATGCGACGTTTGATTCCGACCGGCGACCCGAAGCGGCCGGTCACCATGGCCGAAGCGGCCGAACCCGTGCCCCGCGCCGACGAGGCACTCGTCCGCGTCGAGGCCTTCGCGCCCAACCGTGGCGAGACCTTCCTGCTGGCGGATCCGCGCCCGGATCTGTTGCCGGGCAAAGACATCGCCGGGCTGGTCGTGCAGGCCGCGGCCGACGGATCCGGCCCATCGGTCGGGACACGGGTCGTCGGTCATCCGCCGCTGGGTGGCTGGGCGGAATACGTGGCGGTGCCGACGGATTCGCTGGTTTCCCTGCCCGACGGGGTGGACGCGGTCCGTGCGGCCGCCCTTCCGCTGGCGGGCATCACCGCCCTGCGGTTGTTGCGTGCGGCGGGGCCGATGGCGGGGACTCGAATCCTGCTCACCGGAGCATCGGGCGGCGTCGGGCACTACGTGACCGAACTGGCGGCCGCGGCCGGCGCCTCGGTCACCGCCGTCACAGCGACGCCCGAACGCGGACAGCGGCTCTCGGCCCTCGGCGCAACCCGGGTGGTGCACGACCTCGACGCGGCCTCCGGGCCTTTCGACCTGGTCCTCGAGTCGACCGGCGGCCCCGCACTGGCACTGTGCCTGGCGAAGCTCGTTCCCGGTGGCACGGCGGTCTGGTTCGGGCAGGCGAGCCGAACACCGGCGACACTCGATTTCTTCGACTTCTTCACCGGCCCGGAGAACGCGACGCTGCGGCACTTCCACTACGCGGGCGCGCCCTACGATCGCGACCTCGCCACGCTCGTGCGACTCGTCGCCGAGGACAGGCTGCACCCGGAGATCGACCGGGTCGCCGACTGGTCCGAGACCGCTGAAGTACTGGTAGACCTGCGGGATCGGCGCATTCGTGGCAAGGCCGTCCTGACCACGGGTGCGGCGCGATGAACGCCGAACCGGTCGAGTCGATGTTCAGTCGCGCCACCGGCGCGGGAATCGACCCACACGACTATCGCCGGGCCTGCGCCGCGATCGCGACGCCCGCCGACTGGGCGCCCGCGTGCGCGGCGGCGGCCGAGCGGTTCCGGGCGGCGGCCGCGCGGTGTCGAACAGCGCCGCCGTCGTCGGTCACCCGAGGCGAGAATCTCCTGATGGCGGCGCGATGGGCGCATCTGGCCACGCTCATCCCCGACAGCGACCACCACGTACACGCGGCGGCGGCCGACTCCGCTGCCGAAGAAGGGTTTTCGCTCCTGGAACCGGGTTCGCGGCGGATCACCGGTCGCGAATTCACCGGCATCCTGCGCGGACCCGCGGACGCGGCGCGCACCGTGATCGTGGTGCCGGGACTCGACTCGAGCAAGGACGAGTTCCATGTGCTCGCCGACGCGCTCGTCCGTCGTGGCGCGGCCGTGTTCGCCATGGACGGACCCGGTCAGGGCACGCTCGCCGCCACCTCGACCATGACCACCGACTATCCCGCCGTGATCGGCGCGGCGATCGACGCGCTCGGTGCCGCCGACGTGGGCGTCGTCGGGCTCAGCCTCGGCGGGTACTACGCGGCGGCCGCTGCGGCACTCGACCCGCGAATCACCGTGGCCGCCACGGTGAGTGGGCCGTTCCGACTCGACTGGCCGACACTGCCCGACCCTGTCGGTGACCTCATCACCCGCCGCGCCGGGTCCCGCGAGGCTGCTGAGGCGTTCGCCTCGACAGTCGATCTGACAACCCTCGCCCCGGCCCTGCGCTGCCCGCTGCTGGTCGTCGACGGCGCGGACGACGTCATCCCCGGAGTCACCGACGGTGCGTCGCTGGCACGCACCGCACCCCGAGCCCACTACCTGCGTATCCCCGGCGGCGACCACCTCGTCGGCAACAACCAGTCGGCCTGGCTGCCTGCCGTCGCCGACCACCTCACCGAAGGAATCTCATGAACCGCTACACCGACAAGATCGCGCTCGTCACCGGCGGCACCAGCGGAATGGGCCTGGCCACCGCACGGCGGTTGATCGGCGAAGGCGCACATGTCGTGATCACCGGCCGCACCGACGAACGCGTCCGGGCCGCCGCCGCGCAACTCGGCCCGCGCGCCACCGGCATCGCCGCCGACACCGCGGACCTGAGCGCCATCGACACGATGGTCGCCACCGTCACGGCGCGATTCGGCCGGCTCGATCTGGTCTTCGCCAACGCGGGCACCGGCGCCTTCGCCGCGTTCTCCGACATCACCGAGGCCGACTTCGACCACACCGTCGACGTCAACCTCAAGGGCGTGTTCTTCACCGTCCAGAAGACATTGCCGCTGCTGACCCCCGGCGCGGCCGTGGTCCTCAACGCGTCGTGGACCCTGCATCGCGCCGACAGCGCCCTGACCCTCTACGCCGCCACCAAGGCCGCGGTCCACAATCTCGCCCGCACCCTCGCCACCGAACTCGGTCCCCGCGGCATCCGGGTCAACTCCATCAGCCCCGGCTATATCGACACCCCCATGTCTGCCGGGGCGATGACCGAGGAGTTCGCCACCATGGCCGCCGCCCGCGTCGTGAGCGGACGATTCGGCAACACCGACGAGATCGCCGCCCTTGTCGCCTTTCTCGGATCCGCCGAGGCGTCCTATATCAACGGCCAGGACATCATCGTCGACGGCGGACTCGTCGCCGCGTACCCGCGGTGACAGCTCAGCGTGGGCGCTGCCAGCGCAGCGTGTAGCGCCACATCAGGCGGCGATGGATCTCGGCACCGGGCAGGTGTTCGGCGGCGGCGGAACGGATTTCGGCGAGGGTTTCGCGTGGATCGGCCAGTGCGACATCGGGCCCGCCGAGCGACCGGCGCCGCCACCGATCCAGGCCCCAGATCGCCGGGAGTAGGGGGAGGTAGTGGAAGTCGCTGACCGGGTGCATCTTCCAGAGGCCGACCACCGCGAGGGTGCCGCCGGGGGCGACGAGATGGCGCAGGGCGGTGATGCCCTCGCGCACCGGGACATGGTGCAAGGTGGCGACCGCGGTGACCACGTCGAAGGCTTGATCGAGGTCGCGGAAGTCGGCGTGTTCGAGGTGGACGTTGGGCGCGGCGGGCGCGTTGGCGATGACCCGGTCGTCGATGTCGACGCCGAGCACCGCGTCACAGCGGGTCGCTAATTTGCGGGCGAGTAACCCGTCACCGCAGCCGATATCCAATGCCGTGCGGGCAGTGTCGGGCACCTGATCGAGTACCCAGGGGTGGTAGTGCGTGTTGTGGTTCCAGTAGGGGTCGGTCGGCATGACCGGTGAACGTGCCGGGCCGCGGATGGGTTCCGGAACTGGTGTGCGTCACAAGCTCTTTCGACGACTATCGCCCGGATGCGTGATCGGCCAGCCATGCGGCGAACCGGGTGAGATCGTCGAGCACCACATCGGCGCCCGCGGTCCACAATCCCTCGGCGTCATAGGGTCCGGTCGTGACGCCGACCGCCACCACGCCCGCCGCCTTGGCGCCGCGCATATCGCCCGCGTGGTCGCCGACGAAGATGTGGGCCGATTCCTCGCGCAACACGTCGGCCTTTCCGGTCGCCCACAGGTCACCGGCGAGGCGATCGACCTGCCAGCCGAGATGGTCGACGTGCAGCCGCGCGTGCGGCTCGAACTTCCCGGTGACGACCAACGTTCGCCCACCGCCCGCCCGCACGGCGGCCAGGGCGTCGTCGGCGCCGGGGAGAGCGGCGATGTGACCGATGACGTCCGGGTACAGCTCGCGGTAGCGGGTGACCAGGTGGGGGATCAGATCGTCGGGCGCGCCCGCGTCGCCGAGCAGCGTGGCCAGTGGCGGGCCGAGGTGCTCGGCGAAATGCGAGCCGTCCATCGGGAGATCGAACTCGCGCGCGAGGGTGTCGATCGCCAGGGCGACGCCCGGACGTGAGTCGATGAGAGTCATATCCAGGTCGAAGCCGACGGTGAGGGTCACGTTCGCGAGCCTATCGCCGCGGGCCGCCGGTCCTGTCGATCGCTGTCCGGACCGGCCCCGAACTGCACTGATTCACGTGGAACCCCGGCTGCACTCGATGCCGAAAACGGTTGGGGGAGTGCGGTGCAGCCAAGCATGGTGTGCGTCACGGCATTTGAGTCCTACCGATTGGTAACCGGACAACCCGCAGGTCACACCCTCATCGAAAGACGTTGGGCCGGCGTGCCACCCGGCACACGGCAGCAAGGGCAAGGGTGCAGCGACTGCCATTCCAGAGTTTCGAACCACCGGCGCGACCCCGAACCGGGTCGCGCCCCGAGGCGTCAGCTACTGGCGGCCGCGGTGAACGGCGCGACGGTCGGCACCGACACCGGCCGCGAGGGATGGGTCCACACGCCCTTGCGCTCCAGGATCGGCAGCACACCCTCGCCGAACCAGTACGCCTCCTCCAGGTGCGGATACCCGGACAGGATGAAGTGGTCGATCCCGATGGCGGCGTACTCGAGCAGACGATCGGCCACCTCGGCGTGCGACCCGACCAGCGCCGTGCCCGCGCCACCGCGCACCAGGCCGACGCCCGCCCACAGATTCGGGGCGATCTCGAGCCCGTCGGTGCGCCCGTTGTGCAGTCGCGCCATCCGGCGCTGGCCCTCGGAGTCGCTCTTGGCCAGGTTCGCCTGCACCCGTTCGATCTCACCGGGTGAGATGCCGTCGAGGAGCCGTTCGGCCTCGGTCCACGCCTCGGCGGCGGTGTCGCGGCTGATCACGTGGATGCGCAGGCCGAAGTCGACGGTGCGGCCCTCGATCGCGGCCAGCCCGCGGATCCAGTCAAGTTTCTTCGCGACCGCGTCCACCGGTTCGCCCCAGGTGAGGTAGGTGTCGGCGTAGCGGGCGGCGATCGGCCCGGCCGGCCCCGACGAACCGCCGAAGAACACCGGCGGAACCGGATCGGGACGGGCGCTGAGGATCGCGTCCTTCACCCGCAGATGCTCGCCGGTGAAGCTGAAGGGCTCGGTCGACGACCACAGCTCGCGCACAATGTGCAGGAACTCGCCGGTGCGCGCGTAGCGCTCGGTCTTGTCCAGGAAGTCGCCGTAGGCCTCCTGCTCGCGCTGCTCGCCACCGGTGACGACATTGAGCAGCAGACGCCCGGCGGAATGCCGCTGGAAGGTGGCCGCCATCTGGGCGGCCAGGGTGGGGCTGGTCAGACCGGGGCGCAGCGCGACCAGGAACTTCAGCGTCTCGCTGGTCTGCACGAGCATGGCGGTGGTCAGCCACGCGTCCTCGCACCAGGCGCCGGTCGGGGTCAGCACGCCCTCGAAGCCGTTGTCCTCGGCGGCGGCGGTGAGCTGATTGAGATAGCGCAGCGTCGCGGGACGATCACCGGACATGAAGCTGCCGTGTCCGCCCGCCATCAGGCCGCGTGAGTCGCCGTAGGTGGGCAGGAACCAGTGAAACGACAGTCGGTGATCGGTCATCCCTCGATGCTGACCGGTGTGCCCGCCCTCGTCACGGATTCCGATCACCGTGCGCGCAATCCCCGACACGCCGAGGCGCAGCCATGCCGAACTAGACGTAACTATGCGAAACACGTAACCTCGTGGAAAGCTCGGGCGACGGTGCTCGGGCCGGCGACCCTACGAAACGAGTTTCCTCAATGACGCGGCATGTCGACGTACTGATCATCGGCGCTGGCCTCTCCGGAATCGGCACGGCCTGTCACCTGACTCGCGAGCAGACCGGACGCACCTACGCGATCCTCGAGCGCCGCGAGAACATCGGTGGTACCTGGGACCTGTTCAAGTACCCCGGTATCCGCTCGGACTCGGACATGCTCACCTTCGGCTTCGGCTTCCGCCCCTGGATCGGCACCAAGGTGCTCGCCGACGGCGCCAGCATCCGGCAGTACGTCGAGGACACCGCCAAGGAATACGGCGTCACCGACCACATCACGTTCGGCCGCAAGGTCGTCACCGCCGATTTCGATCGTGGCACCGCGCTGTGGACCGTGCAGGCCGTGATCGAGGCGACCGGCGAGACCGAGACCTGGACCGCGAACTTCGTAGTCGGCGCCAGCGGCTATTACAACTACGACAAGGGCTACCAGCCCGAATTCCCCGGTCAGGACGACTTCAAGGGTCAGATCGTGCACCCGCAGCACTGGCCCGAGGATCTGGATTACGCGGGCAAGAAGGTCGTCGTCATCGGTTCCGGTGCCACCGCGATCACGCTGATCCCGTCGATGGCCGACACCGCCGCGCACGTCACCATGCTGCAGCGTTCGCCCACCTGGATCCAGGCACTGCCCTCGGACGACCCGGTCGCGATCGGTTTCAAGAAGTCCCGCGTGCCCGACTCCATCGCCTACAAGATCGGTCGCGCCCGCAACATCGCCCTGCAGCGCGCCAGCTTCCAGCTCTCGCGCACCAACCCCGAGCTGGCCAAGAAGCTGATGCTGGCCCAGGTGCGCCTGCAGCTCGGCAAGAAGGTGGACCTGAGCCACTTCACCCCCAGCTACAACCCGTGGGATCAGCGCCTGTGCGTGGTGCCCAACGGTGACCTGTTCAAGGTGCTCAAGAGCGGCAAGGCCGACATCGTCACCGACCGCATCGCGAAGTTCACCGAGAAGGGCATCCTGACCGAGTCGGGTCAGGAGCTCGAGGCCGACATCATCGTCACCGCCACCGGCCTGAACGTGCAGATGCTCGGCGGCATCACGCTCACCATCGACGGCACCCCGGTGAAGTTCAACGAGACGGTCGCCTACAAGAGCGTCCTGTACTCCGATATCCCGAACTTCCTGATGATCATCGGCTACACCAACGCCTCCTGGACCCTGAAGGCCGACCTCGCCGCCGCGTACCTGTGCCGCGTGCTCAACATCATGCGCGACCGCGGCTACACCACCTTCGAGGTGCACGCGAACCCCGGCGACATCGCCGACGAGTCGCTCATGGGTGGCGCCCTCACCTCGGGCTACATCCAGCGCGGCAACGACGCCATGCCCCGCCAGGGCGCGCGCGGTGCCTGGAAACTGGTCAACAACTACTACCGGGACCGCACCCTGATGCACAAGGCCCCGATCGAGGACGGCGTGCTGCAGTTCAGCAAGACCGGCACCACCGTGCAGCCGGGCGAGGAGAGCATCGGCGCCTAGGTGCGCTACTGACGATGGCGCTCGTCCTTCTCGGCTTGGCGCCGTGCCCCCGCGGCGATGCTGGAGGCCTCGAACTTCTTTCGACCGGCGGACTCGCGGGTGGCATCGGTGCGCGCTTTCCCCGCGGAGCGCACCTTCCCGCCACTGGTGCCGATATCGCTGAACGATGGCGCGTCCTTGCGGGCGCGGGCGAGCCTCTCGGCTTTCAACTTGCGGGCATTGCGCTTCGAAGCCGTGGCCAACTGGCGGCTCACCCTGCTGAGCGCGCTTTCGAAGACTTCGGCTTTGCCTGCGCTGTGGGTGTTCGCCGATTTTCCGGCGCCGCGCGCGCCCTTGGCCTCTACCTTGGCCGCTCCGGATCGGCGATATAACTTGACGAATTTGTTGCGCGCCCGCCGCACACGGGTATGCAGCCGGATCAGCGCCTCTTCGTCGAGGTCGGCCATCTGCGCTTTCTTTGTGCCGCGGATCAGGACGTACTCATCTTCGGACAAGGAGTTCAGCAACTTCGACATGTCAACTCCGATCTACCCGAGGGTCACCGTAGGAAAAGAGTGTAGTCCTACCCGTTAACGGTCACTGGCGACGATTTTGTTCAACGAATTCGGGATCTGTCGCGGTCAGGAATCGGCCGCCTCGGATTCTTGCGTGTCCACACCGTGGCCGTTGGGCCGCGTGGCGGCCCTTCTCGCTGTCTCGTTTCGGCCGATTTCCTTCACCCGGGCGAACTTTCAGCGGCTCCCGTACTATCGCGGTCGAAGACACCGCCCGGGGAGATGAAGGAGGACGGTGTGGGATCTCGCCTACCGGCGACCATCCGTGACGCGGGGACGTGGCTGCGGCGATTCGCCTCGACGACACCAGGTGCGATCGGGGTGGTCCTCGTCGTGACCACGGTGGCCTGTCTGGTTGCCGGATCGACGGCGGGCCAACAGCTCGACGCCAAGATCGTGCGCACCGAACAGGTGCTGGATCGGACCGAGCCGCTGGCCTTCGCCGCGCAGAGTCTGTATGTGTCGCTCTCCGCCGCCGACGCGGGTGCCGCGACGGCCTTCCTGTCCGGCGGCATCGAATCACCGCAGGTGCGAGACACCTACGAGCAGGCGCTCGCCGAGGCCGCCGCCGCGCTGGCGGAGGCGACCGCCGGTGCCACCGACGCGCAGACCAGGGCGATCGTCGCCCGCATCGCCGCCGACCTGCCGACCTACACGGGCTTGGTGGAGACCGCGCGCGCCAACAACCGTCAGGGCTTCCCGGTGGGTTCGGCGTATCTGCGCCAGGCCTCGGATCTGATGCAGACCTCGCTGCTGCCCAATGCCGAACAACTCAGCAAGGCCCGCTTCGCCGCGGTGCGTGAGGACCAACAGCGCATCGGCGCGCTGCCGTGGACGAGCATCGTGCTCCTGCTGCTGGTCCTCGTGGTGTGTCTGGTCGGGTCGATCGTGTTGCTGCGCCGGACCAATCGCCTGGTGAACACCGGGATGGCGCTGGCCGCGCTGGCCGCCCTGGTGGCGCTGCTGTGGACCGCGGGCGCCACTCTGACCGCCGCGCAATTGCTCGAGGACGGAAGTTCCGGCGCCGGAGCGCGCGTGGAGAACCTGGCAGGGGCCCGCATCCTGGCCCAGCAGGCCCGCACCGACGAAACCCTGGCCCTGATCACCCGCGGTGACATCACCGCCACGGAGAAGGCCTTCCAAACCCACAGCGGCGACCTGCGCGGGCGCCTCACCGCGGCCGGCGGCGGTGACTCCGATGCCGAACGCGCGCTGACGAATTGGAACGCGGGGCACAATGCCCAGCGCACCGCATACGAGAAGGCCGACTATCCCGGCGCGGTCACCCAGGCGATCGGCACCGGCCCCGACAGCTCGGCCACCAGCTTCGCCCGCCTCGACCAGGAACTGCGCGACGACCTCGCCCGGGCCCGCGACGACCTGCGCGACGGCGTCGCCGCCGCCGGAACGTCGTTGACCCTCAGCCCCTTCGGCACCCTGCTCCTGCTGCTGGCCGCGGCCGGCGCGGTGATCTCCGGACTCTGGCCACGACTCAAGGAGTTCTTGTGAGGCGTCCACTGCTGGTCGCGCTCGCCGCGGCCGTCACGCTGGTCGCGGGCTGCGGTGACGCGCCCGAACCGTCGATCATCGCCGCCACCGCCGTCGCCCCGCCGCTGCCCGGCGCCGAGGCGATCACCTCGGCGCCGGCGGCCGAGGGCACCGGAACCTGCGATACCGAAGCGACATTGGCGCCGACGACCCAGCCGCGACCGGGTGCGATGCCCGCGGGGTCGGCGATGGCCGCCATCATCGCCAACGGCAGGCTGCGGGTGGGTGTCGATCAGAACACCTACATGTTCGGGTTCCGCAATCCCTCGACCGGCAGGCTCGAAGGCTTCGACATCGACCTCGCCAGGGAGATCGCGCGCGATCTGTTCGGTGACCCGGACAAGATCGAACTGCGCTCGGTCACCGCGGCCGACCGGATCCCGCTGTTGCAGGAGAAGAAGGTGGACATGATCGTGCGCACCTTCTCGGCGACCTGCGAACGCCGCCGCGAAGTCGACTTCTCCAGCGTGTACTACCGTGCGGCGCAACGCATCGCGGCCCCCCACGGCGCGGGCATCACCAACGGGGCCGGGCTCGCGGGCAAGCGGGTCTGCGTCGCGAAGGGCACGACCGCCGCCGCGCCGTTGTTCACCCTGCCGACGCCACCCACCGTGCTCGGCGTGACCAACTGGACCGACTGCCTGGTGGCCCTGCAGCAGGGCACCGTCGACGCGATCAGCGGGGACGAGCCGATCCTGGCGGGCTTGGTCGCCCAGGACCACAATCTCGAGGTCGTCGGCGACCCGATCGGCGCGGGCGCGTACGCGGTGGGGGTGCCGCGCGGCAGCGACGAGCTGGTGCGTTTCGTCAACGGCGTGCTCGACCGCGCCCGCACCGACGGCACCTGGCAGCGGATCTACGCCCAGCACCTGTCGACTCTCGGCTCCTCGCAGGGCCCGCCGGTGCCCCGGTACGTCGGATGACCTGGCCGATGCTCGGCGTGCTCGAGATCGATCGTGAACTGGCGGGGCGCACAGCGGAACTGGCGAAGGTGACCACGACCCTGCTGGAACTGGACCGCCACCCCGGCCTGGCCCTGGTGCGCCGCTATCCGCCGACGGGGGAGACCGCGCGTCGCTGGGCGCCGGTGGAGAAGGCGCTGGGCGAACTCTGGGAGGACCTGGGGCGGGTGCGCGCCATCCTCGGCGAGGCGCAGACGGTGCGTGCCGGTCGCGGCAGGGTCGACGACCGGTCGCGGGGGCGGCTCACCGAGCTGCTGCGCGGTCGCCCGCACGAGGTGGCGAGGATCCCGATCCCCCTGGCGCAGCGCGGCCTGACCGGTCCCAGCGAGACCGTCGTGACGGTCGGCATCGCCGATTGCCTGGACCGGATGCGCGCCGCGTTCGCCTTCGTCGCCCCGTTCGCCGACGAGGTCGCGGCGGTCGACGAGCAGGTGCTCGGTGCACTCGCCCCGCTGCAACAGCGCGTCGAGCAAGCTCGTGGCGCGTTGGACGCGGCCACCGAACCACTGACCACGCTCTTGCGCCGCGCCGGCACCGATCCGCTCGGTTTCGGACCGGGCGAGATCGACACCGCCCTCGCCTCGCTCACGGCGCTGATCGACACCGAATCCGCCCGCCACAGCGACCATCTCGCCGTTGCCGCCGACCTGCCCGGCGCGGTCGCCGCCCTGCGCGCCCAGTTGGCCGATCTCGGCGAACGGCAAGATCGCGCCGACGACACCGTCACCCAGGCTCAGCACAAGGTCGCGACGGGCGAGCTGCCCGATGGCGGCGAACCGGCTCCGCGACTGCGCGCCGAACTCGACGCTCTCGGCGATACACCCGACCGGCCGACCGTGGAACATCTGCTCGCGCTGCGTGTGCGGGCAGCTGACGCTGCCGAAAGGGCCACGCGGCGCGACGAATTGGCCCGCGGTCTGCTCGATCGGCGTGCCGAACTGCGCGGCAGGCTCACCGCCTACCGCGCCAAGGCCTCGCGGCTCGGGGTGAGCGAGGACCGGGATGTGCTCGCCGCCGACCGGATCGCGGCCGGACTGCTCACCCGCACACCGTGCGATCTGGCCGCGGTCACCCGGGCCGTCGCGGACTATCGTTCGATCATCGGGGAGAAAGCGGGGCGGACAGCATGAGGTGTAGTGAACCGGGGTGCGGCGGCACGATCGAGGACGGCTACTGCGCACTGTGCGGTACCGCGCCCGTCGCGAGCGCGCCACCGGTACCGCAGGCCCGCCCCGCGGGCAACGGCCGATCGGGACGCACGACAGCGCAGCCGCGCAGCGCGAACCCGCAGCCGCCGCCGATACCCGTGCCTGTTCCCGGCGCCTGTGGTGAACCCGAGTGCGACGGCACGATCGTCGACGGTTACTGCGACACCTGCGGTACCGCGCCCGCCACGGTGACGGGACCGATGCACAGCCCGTCCGCGTCGACGGTCAGCGCGAGCGGGCGCACCTCGAGTCGCTCGGTCCGAACCCGGTCGGGCTCGGCGCGTTCGGCCGCGCGCGGCAGGCTCGGCGCCGGGCTCGTCGAAGTGCCGCCGGTCCCGCGTGTGGACCCGGCCACGGCAGTGCTCACCGACCCCCAGGTGCCCGAATCCGACCGCTTCTGCGGCAAGTGTGACAAGCCTGTCGGTCGCGGCCAGGCCGGCGTTCCCGGCCGCACCTCCGGGTTCTGCCCGCACTGTGGGACCCGCTACTCGTTCGTGCCCCGGCTGCGGGCAGGCGATCTCGTCGGCGGCCAGTACGAAGTGGCGGGGGCGCTGGCCCACGGTGGTCTCGGCTGGATCTATCTGGCCACCGACCGCGCCGTCAACAAACGCTGGGTGGTCCTCAAAGGCCTCATCGACACCGGCGACGCCGACGCCTTGGCCGCCGCCTTGGCCGAACGGCGCTTTCTCGCCGAGGTCGACCACCCCAACATCGTCAAGATCCACAACTTCACCGAACACGCCGACGCCGACGGCGAACCCGTCGGCTACATCGTCATGGCCTATGTCGGCGGCACCTCGCTCAAGCAGATCCTGCGCGCCCACCGCGCCGAAACCCAGCGCTATCTGCCGCCCGCGCAGGCGATCGCCTATGTGCTGGAAATGTTGCCCGCGCTCGGCTATCTGCACGCTCGTGGCTGGGCCTACTGCGATTTCAAGCCCGACAATGTGATGCAGACCGAGGAACGCCTCGAGCTGATCGACCTCGGCGCGGTCATCGCGATGGACGACCGCACCAGTCCCATCTACGGCACCCTCGGCTACCAGGCACCCGAGATCGCCGACACCGGGCCGACGGTGGCCACCGAGATCTACACCGCGGGCCGCACACTGGCCGTGCTGATGATGCGAGTGCCCTCCGTCGACGGCAAGCTCGGCCCCATCCCCGGTCCCGAGACCGAACCGCTACTGGCCGAGCATGATTCGCTGTACCGATTCCTGCAGCGGTCCACCGACCCCGACCCGCTGGCGCGTTTCGCCTCGACGAGCGAAATGGCCGACCAGCTCACCGGTGTGCTGCGGGAGGTGCTGGCGACCGGCGACGGCATTCCGCGTCCCGGCATGTCGAGCCAGTTCGGTCCCGCCCGTGCCGTCTTCGGCATCGACAGCGTCACGCCCGAACCGGCCGCTCTCGTCACCGGCCTGCCTGCCCCGCTGGTGGACCCCGGTGACAGCGGCGCCGCCCTGCTGGCGACCACCGATGCCGCGACCCCGGCCGAACTCGAGCAGGCACTCACCGCCGGACTGCGCGCGGTGGTGACCGGCTCGGGCGAGTCGGTCGAGATCCCGCTGCGACTGGTGCGCGCCGAGCTCGAAGCGGGTGACGCGACAGCGGCGCTGACCCGGCTGGCCGCCTTGGACGCCGAGCTCGAATTCGACTGGCGCCCCGTCTGGTATCGAGCCCAGGCCGCCCTGCTCACCGGTGACTATGCGGCCGCTGCCGCGGATTTCGAGTCCGTCTACGCGGCACTGCCCGGTGAACCCGCTCCCAAGCTCGCGCTGGCGGCCGCACTGGAACTCGGTGCCGCCGCCCGCGGCGATCAGCCGGACGTCGAGCTTCGCCGCGCGCTGGCGCTCTACGAGGTGGTCTGGCGTACCGACCACACCTACCTGTCCGCTGCGTTCGGCGCGGCGCGACTGCGCCGCACCAGCGGCGACCGCACGGGCGCGGTGGCCGTCCTCGATCAGGTCGACCGCACCTCCTCGATGTTCACCGAGGCCCGGGTCTCCGCCGTCGAAACGCTACTGACGCACCGTGATCCGGCCGACCTCGACGAAGACCTGCTCCGCCGGACCGGCGAGCGGGTCGACCACTTGCGCCTGGACTCGCGCAAACGCACCGCGCAGGTGCGGATGTTCGTCCTCGAGGCGGCACTGAACTGGATCCGGTCGGGACAGCGGCCGAGTACACCAGGCAAGCTGTTGGACGTGGAATTCACCGAGCAGGGCGTGCGGACGGGATTGGAACGATGCTTGCGGACACTGGCGCGCGAGGCAGACGACATGTGGACCCGATTCGTCCTGGTGGACCAGGCGAACTCGGTGCGCCCCAGGACCACCCTGTGACCGCGCCGGGCTGTGCCGACTGCGCGGGCTCGGCGCGGGCGGGGCACCGCTTCTGCGAAGGCTGCGGTCGCGAACTCGGCGTGCGCAAAGTCGCACTGCCCGTGCATGATCCGGTCGCGGTGCCGCAGTGCTCGACGTGTGGTGAACGCCGTTACGAGGGCGGCTACTGCGTGAAATGCGGCAGCCCCAAGCCGGTCCCGGACCGTTTCGAGGAAGACCTCGGCGCGGTGTACGTGCTCACCGACCGCGGAATCAGCCACTCCCGCAACGAGGACGCGGTCGCGGCCGCGGTGCGCGAGGGCGACGGCATCCGGGTGATCGTGGTCAGCGACGGCGTCTCCACCTCCCAGGATCCGCAAGCGGCCTCCGGCAATGCCGCCCGCACCGGTGTCGATGCCGCCCTGGCCGCCCTGGCCGAGGGCAGGGCCGACTCCGACGCCGCGATGGCGGGCCTGGCGGCGGCGACCGCGGCGGTGCGCGGCATGTCACGCACTCCCGAGTACGCGCCGTCGTGCACCTACGTCTCCGCGATCGTGCGTGAGACGAGCCTGGGCACCGACATCACCGTCGCCAATGTCGGTGACAGCAGGGCGTTCTGGCTCGCCGCGGGCGATCCGGCCGCCTCGCGCCGGCTCAGCGTCGACGATTCCTGGGCCCAGGCCCTCGTCGACGCGGGCGCTCTCGACGAGACCGCGGCGATGAACGACCCGCGCGCCCACACCCTGCTGCGCTGGCTCGGCGCCGACGGTGGCGAAGCGCCGTGGTCGGCGAACTGCCTGCAACGCATGCTCGCCACCGAGCCGGGCACGCTGCTGCTGTGCAGCGACGGTCTGTGGAACTACCTGCCCGAGGCGGTCGCGCTCGCCGGGTTCACCGTCGAGACCTCGCCGCAGGCCGCCGCTCGCGCGCTCGCCGACTTCGCCTTGAACAGCGGCGGCAGTGACAACATCACGGTCGCCCTGGCTCCGGTGCCCGTTGCCGTATCGCACGAACCAGGAGTGTCATGAGTTCCCCTGAGACAGCCGGTATCTCGATCGCCGTCGACCAGAACGAATTCCTCGCCGAAGGCGCGAGCGTGGTGGACGCGGTGCTGACGGTGACCACCGGCCCCGAACTCGCCGCCGTCGCGACACCACCGCCGCGGCTCGAGATCCTGATCATCGACTGCTCCGGTTCGATGGGCAACAAGCGCAAGTTCGAGAACGCGCGCAACGCCACCCGCACCGCGCTGGACGAGATCCCCGACGGCACCGCGTTCGCCATCATCGAGGGCACCGAGTCGGCGCGGATGATCTACCCGAGCGACAAAACCCTGTCCGCCCCTGCCGACCGCGCGCACCGCAGCTCGGCTCGACGGGCCCTGGATCGGTTGCGGCCCGACGGCGGCACCGCGATGGGTTCGTGGCTGGCGCTGGCCCGCGAGGTCGCCGCCGCGCACCGCGGCGCGCAGGCGCACGCGATTCTGCTCACCGACGGCAAGAACGAACACGAGACCCCGCAGGAGCTCGCGACCGAACTCGACCGTGCCGAAGGGCTTTTCGTCTGTGACTGCCGCGGTGTCGGCGACGACTGGGTTGCCGAGGAACTGCGCAAGATCGCCTCGAAACTGTCCGGTGACGCGAACATCGTCGCGGATCCGAAGGACCTGGCCCGAGATTTCGCCGCGATGATGCGTTCCTCGGCCGCGCGCGTGATCCCGGAACTGACGTTGAAGGTATGGACTCCGGCCGGCGCGCGGGTGCGGATGGTCAAGCAGGTCTCGCCGGTGCTCGAGGATCTGACCGGGCGCCGGATCGACGTGGGCGCGCAGGTGGGGGAGTATCCGCTGTCGTCGTGGGCCGCCGAGGAACGTGAGTACCACGTGCAGATCGAACTGGAACCGGCCGCGCCGGGCCGGGAGAAGCTGGCCGCGCGGTTGAGTGTGCTTGCCGGGGACGAGGTCCTGGGCCAGGGCTTGGTACGCGCGGTCTGGACCACCGATTCGACTCTGTCGACCCGCATCAGTACCCGTGTCGCCCACTACACCGGCCAGGTCGAACTGGCCCAGGCCGTTCAGGAAGGTCTGGCGGCGCGCCGCAACGGCGATGTCACCACCGCGACCGCGAAGCTGCGGCGCGCGGTGGAGCTGGCCGCCGCCTCCGGCCACGAGTCCACCGCCAAACTGCTGCGCGGTGTGGTCGAGGTCGAGCACGACGGCACCGTGAAGCTGCGCGGCCAGGTCGCCGCGGCCGACGAACTCGCCCTCGACATCCGCTCCACCAAGACCGCCCGGGTGCGGCCGGAGGGCGGCTGACATGCCGATGTGCGCGGACGGACACCAGTCGCGGTCGACGGACTACTGCGATGTGTGCGGATCGGCTCTGGGCGCGGCCCCCGCGCCCGACCCGGCGGCTCTGCGCCTGTGCCCGAACTGCCACGCGCCGACCAGCGGACGCTTCTGCGAAGGATGCGGCCACGATTCCGCCCTGCCGCCACCGACCGCGACGTCGCCGCGTTCCGGCGACCGACCGGAATCGGCCGACCGCGCCGGGGCCGACTTCGGCGACCCCTCGGCCGGGCGGCGGCCCGAATCGTCACGTGCGGGTGCACATCCCGATCATCGGGGCGGGTTCGACCCCACCGTGATCGCCACCGGCGCGCCGCCCGACAGCGGCCGATCCCGGGTGTGGGTCGCGCGGATCTTCGCCGACCGTGAGTTCTACGCGCGCGTCCAGGCCCGCAAGGGTCCCGATGCCGAGCGTGTCGAATTCCCGGACTTCTACCCCGAACGCCGAATCATCTTGCATGGCAGCCAGTTCCTGATCGGAAAACGATCGGCCTCGCAAGGGATCGTGCCCGAGATCGACCTCGGCATCGCCCCGGCGGATATCGGCGTCTCCCGCGCGCATGCGATGATCCAGGTCGATCGGGACGGCGTGCTCACCATCACCGACCTCGGTTCCACCAATGGAACCAGTCTGGACGGCGCCGAAACACCGATCGCTCCGCAGCAGGCGGTCGCACTGCGCGAAGGCAGCCGGATCCATGTCGGCGGCTGGACCACCATCGCGATCACCGCGGAACCGTAGACGCATCTGTTCACCAAACGTAGGGTCGGGACCATGACGAAGTTCGACGGGAAGACCTGCCTGATCACCGGCGCCGCCAGCGGCCTCGGCCGCGCCACCGCGTTCGCGGCCGCCGCCAAAGGGGCCTCGCTCGTCCTCACCGACATCACCGCCGACGCGCTCGCCACCACCGCCGAGGAACTGCGCGCGACCGGTGCGACGGTGCATCTCGCGCACGCGGCCGACGTCAGCGACCATTCCGCGGTCGTCGGTCTGGCCGCCCACACCTTCGAGGCCGTGAGCCACGTGGACATCGTCATGAACGTGGCGGGCATCGCCACCTGGGGCACCGTCGACAAGCTCACGCCCCAGCAGTGGCGCCGCACCGTCGACATCAATCTGATGGGCCCGATCCACATCATCGAGGAGTTCGTGCGCCCGATGATCTCCGCCGGTCGCGGCGGTCACCTGGTGAACGTGTCCTCGGCGGCGGGCATCTTCGGTCTACCGTGGCACGCGCCCTACAGCGCCACCAAATTCGGTCTGCGCGGGGTCTCGGAGGTGCTGCGTTTCGACCTGCGCCGCCACAAGATCGGCGTCAGCCTGGTCTGCCCCGGCGCGATGGCCACCCCGATGGTCGACAGCGTCGACATCGCGGGCGTCGACCGCGACAACGCGGCGCTGAACAAGGCGATCGGCCTGTTCATGCGCCACGCCGTCACCCCCGAGCAGGCGGCCACGTCGGTGATCAAGGGTGTCGAGCGCAACCGCTACTGGGTCTACACCTCCCGCGACATCCAGCTCGCCCACTGGGGTCAGCGCTACTTCCCCTACGGCTACACCTTGGCCATGCGCGGCCTGAACTCCGCGATGACCAACTATGTGGACAAGAACGCCCTGGTCCGTTAGACGAGGTCGCTGGGGTCGGTATTGGCCCCACACAAGATCACGCACACCCGCTCGCCGGGTTCGGGCCGATAGGCCGGGCCCGAACCGGTGTCGAGCAGTGCCGCCATCGCGGTGGCCGCGCCGTTCTCCACGGCGATGCGATGGGAGTCCCACAGTTGCTGCCTGGCCGCGCGGATCGCCTCGTCGGGCACCAGCAATGACCGCACACTCGGATGCTGGGCGGCGGCCAGAGCCATCGCCGACACATTCGGGGCGCCGAGGGAATCCGCGGCGATCGAGTCGACGGTGACATCCACCGGGTGACCGGCTTCGAGCGCGGCGTTCAGCGATCGACAACCCCGGGGTTCGACGGCCACCGTGCGGATCCCGAAATGCTGTGCGGCGACGGCCGTTCCGGTGAACAAACCACCGCCGCCGACGGCGACGAGCACCGTGTCGAGGTCGGGGATGCGCGCCTGGATCTCGCGCATCAGCGTGCCTGCGCCCGCGGCGACGAGCGTATCGTCATACGCATGGGCGGCCAGCGCACCACTGGTCTCGGCGAATTCCCGGCAAGCGGCCAACGCCTGCTTGTATTCCGGACCGATCAGTCGCACCTGCGCGCCGTAGTCACGAAGTCGACCGATTTTGACCGCAGGCGCGGTCTCGGGCAGAAACACCGTCGCGGGCACCCCCGCCTCCCGTGCCGCCCATGCGCACGCCAACCCGGCATTGCCGCCCGAGGCGATCGTCACACCCGCGTCCGGCAACGTTTCCGCAGCCGCGTGCGCGCGCACGAAATTCTGCGCACCACGCGCCTTGAAAGTGCCGGTGAACTGCAAGAACTCCAGTGCGAACCATAGCGGGTCCGGCCCTGGTCCGGCCGGTGCGACAGTGATCGGGCGAACCAGCCCGTCGATGCGCGCAGCGGCGGCTTCGATATCAGCGAAAGTCGGGGTCACCCCTCGACTATGCCACCGGCCACGTCCCCGTCGAAGCGCCTGTTGAGCGGGCGAATTGTTACGACGGGTTTACGCCCGCACCAGTCTGGGTACATAACAGATCGGTAACAAGCTCGAAGGCGGGATGTCGTGTCGGTCTGGGGACGCGAAACCCCCCAGTGCACCGGCACACGCCCGGCGTGTCAGCAAAGGATGTGCACATGAGCGCGAACCTGATGATCGTGGACGACGACGTCCAGATGCGCGGCGACCTGCGTCGCGCGATGGAAGACGAAGGGTATGCCGTAGCCGAGGCAGGCGTCCCTTCCGACGCCCTCGATCGGCTGCGGAACGACGGGCCACCCGATCTGATGATCGTCGACCTGATGCGCGGCGAAGCCGACGGCTTCGACTGCATCAGGGAGATCCGTCGTGACCACGACGTGCCGATCATCGTGATCAGCACCCGTTACGACACCCACGACGTGGTCGCGGCCCTGGAGGCGGGGGCCGACGACTTCGTGAGCAAGCCGTTCGAAATCAAGGAGATCACCGCCAGGATGCGCGCGCTCCGCCGCCGCGCCCGCATCACCGCCGATCGCGACACGACCCCCGAGGCCGTGCTCGACGCCGATCCGCACGCGCCACTGGTGCTGGCGGCCGACGCCGGCGCGGTGCGACGCGGCGCCGAGGAGATCCACCTCACGGTCACCGAATTCCGGTTGCTGTGTGAACTGGCGGAGACCCCCGGCCGCGTGCTGAGTCGATCCGTGCTGCTCGAAAGAGTATGGGATCAGGGCTTTTTCGGTGACGAGCGCATTGTCGACGTCCACGTGCGACGCCTGCGCACCAAGATCGAACGCGACCCGTCCGACCCGCGCATCGTGGTTACCGTCCGCGGTCTCGGGTATCGCCTCGACGTGCAGTCGTAGTAAACGATTCGTCATACAACCGCAAAGAGCTCGACACAAAGACCGCAAAGTCGGCTGGGCACGTTAGATATATGACAACGTCCACCATGTCCATCGAGCCGGCCGCCAACGCGGCGGCCCCTGGTTCGGAACCGAGATTGCGTCATCCGCGGCTGGGCGACGGTGCCCAGCTGTGGCGGATCGCCCGCGATTCGCAGGTACTCGACGTCAATTCCAGCTATGCGTACCTGCTGTGGTGTCGCGATTTCGCCGCAACCTCGTTGGTTGCCGAAAGTGACGGTCAGCCCGTCGGATTCGTCATCGGATATGTGCGTCCGGAAGCTCCGGACACGCTGTTCGTCTGGCAGATCGCCGTCGACGCGCAAGCTCGTGGCCGCGGCCTGGCCGCCGCCATCCTGCACGCGCTGCTCGATTCGGTAGCCGATGCGGGCATCACCACCTTGGAAACCACGATCTCACCCGGAAACACCGCCTCACATGCGCTGTTCTCCGCGGTGGCCCGGGAACGCGGTGCCGATTTGCGCACCGAGGACCTGTTCGAAGAAAACGATTTCCCCGATTCACACGAGGCAGAGCTGCTGTATGTGATTTCACCGGCTCAGCGCCAGGAGGAACGACGATGATCACGACCACCGACACCAGCATTTTCGAGGCTATGGAATCGAACGTGCGCGGATACTGCCGTGACTGGCCGGCCATCTTCAGCACCGCCGAAGGCGCATGGTTGCGCGACGAGCAGGGCCGCGAATATCTCGACTTCTTCGCAGGCGCCGGCGCGTTGAACTACGGACACAACAACCCGATTCTGAAGAAGGCGCTGCTGGAATACATCGGCAGCAACGGCATCACCCACGGTCTGGACATGTCGACCGTGGCCAAACGTGAACTACTCGAGACCATCCGCGACAATCTGCTCGCGCCGCGTGGCCTCGACTACAAGGTCCAGTTCCCTGGTCCGACCGGCGCGAACGCCGTCGAAGCCGCGCTCAAGCTGGCCCGCAAGGTCACCGGGCGCAAGACCATCCTGAGCTTCACCAACGCCTTCCACGGCATGACCCTGGGCGCGCTGTCGGTGACCGGCAACGCCGCCAAGCGGGCCGGCGCCGGGGTGCCGCTCGAGCACTCCACCCCGATGCCCTACGACGGCTACTTCGACAACACCATCGAGGACTTCGGCTGGATGCAGCGCGTCCTCGACGACAGCTCCTCGGGTTTCGATCGCCCCGCCGCGGTGATCGTGGAGACCGTGCAGGGTGAGGGCGGCGTCAACCTGGCCCGCGCCGAATGGCTGCGTCACCTGGCCGGACTGTGCGCCGCGCGGGACATCCTGCTCATCGTCGACGACGTGCAGATGGGTTGCGGGCGCACCGGTCCGTTCTTCTCCTTCGAGATCGCCGGCATCACCCCCGACATCGTGACGCTGTCCAAGTCGATCGGTGGCTACGGTCTGCCGATGGCGCTGGTGCTGCTCAAGCCCGAGCACGACCAGTGGGCGCCCGGTGAGCACAACGGCACCTTCCGCGGCAACAACCCCGCCTTCGTCACCGCGACCGCGGCCCTGCGCGAGTACTGGTCCGATGACAAGCTCGCCCAGCGCACCGCCGAGAACGGCGCCTACGTGGGCCGCACGCTCGAGGCGGTCGCGCAGCGGCATGCCGGAGTGTCCACCCGTGGTCGCGGCATGGTGCACGGCATCGTCTTCGACGACCCGTCGCAGGCGGGCAAGGTGTGCCGCACCGCGTTCGAACAGGGTCTGCTGGTGGAGACCTCGGGGTCGATGGACGAGGTCGTGAAACTGCTGCCGCCGTTGACGCTCGGCAGCGACGAACTCGATCAGGGCCTGTCGGTGCTGGTCTCCTCGATCGACACCGTCTGTGGCGGTGCCGCATGATCGTGCGCACCACCGAAGAGATCACCGGCACCGAACGCGATGTGGCAGGGCCGGGTTGGCGCAGCAAGCGCATCGTGCTCGGCGGCGACAAGGTCGGCTTCTCCTTCCACGAGACTACAATCGAGGCAGGCACCGTCCACGAGTTCCACTACCAGAACCACGTCGAGGCGGTGTGGCTGGTCGAGGGCGAGGGCAACCTGCTCGATCTCGACAACCAGACCACGTACGAGCTGGGCCCGGGTTCGATGTACTTGCTCAACGGCCACGAACGTCATCAGGTCACCGCCCGCACCCAGCTGCGGATGTTGTGCGTTTTCAATCCGCCGGTCACCGGCCGCGAGGTACACGATGAGAACGGGGTGTATCCGCTGATTATCGAGGAGGATGGCGCCAGTGTCTGATCAGCTCGACCGCTACCCGACCCGGTTGTCCGAGCCGGCCCCGCATATCGAACGCACCGATCCCGCGGTGTGGGGCCAGGTCACCTCGCCGGAGCTGATCGGATTCGACGCGAACGGTTTCGCGACGATCCCCGACCTGCTCACCCCCGACGAGGTGGCCGCCTTCGGTGCCGAGGTCGGCCACCTCGCGGCCGACCCCGTGCTCTACGGCGATGAACGGGTGATCGTGGAACCCGTTGCGGGGCAGGTCCGTTCGGTGTTCCAGGTACATCAGCTCAGCAAACCGATCGCGGAGCTGGTCGCGCAAACGCGGATCGCCGGCCTCGCCGAGCAGATCCTCGGTTCGCCGGTGTACCTGCATCAGACCCGGGTGAACTACATGCCCGGTTTCGGTGGTAGCGGTTTCGGCTGGCATTCCGATTTCGAGACCTGGCACGCCGAGGACGGCATGCCTGCCCCCCGCGCGGTGAGTCTGTCGATCGCGTTGACCGACAACTACCCGTTCAACGGCAGCCTGATGCTGATGCCCGGTTCGCACCGCACCTTCGTACCGTGCCTGGGCGAAACGCCGAGCGGTCACTATCGGGAGTCGTTGCGCGAGCAGCGAATCGGGGTCCCGACGACGGACGACGTCACGTTCCTGGCCGCCCGCTACGGCATCACCCAGTTCACCGGGCGGGCCGGTTCGGCGCTGTTGTTCGACTCCAACATGATGCACGGCTCGTCGAACAACATCACCCCGTTCCCGCGCTCGAACATCTTCATGGTGTTCAACAGCGTGGAAAACGCCCTGGTGGAGCCCTTCGCGGCTCCCCAGCGCCGCCCGCAATACATCGCCGCCCGCGATTTCACGCCCTTGCGTGAGGTCACGGAAGCCGGTGCGGTCCTGGCGGATCAGGCGCCCTAGGCAGGTCGGACACGAAGCCGCCGCCCGCGGATCATCGCGGGTGGCGGCTTTCTCCGTCCTAGGGCAGTTCGGACAGGGCGGAAAGGGAGGCCGCTGCTCGTGGGTCGTCGTGGGCGGCGGCCTTCCACCATTGTTCGGCGGCGTCGCGTTCGCCTTGTTGGAGCAGCAGGGTGCCCAGGTCGTAGGCGGCGCCGCTGTGGCCTGCCTGTGCGGCTTGGGTCCAGAGGGCGCGGGCCGAGTCGTGTTCTCCGCGTTCGTGCATGGCGGTTCCCAGTTCGTGGAGGGCGCCGCCGACACCCTGGCTGGTTCGTGGGGGCTCGGGTGGGTCGGCCGGTGCGATCGAGATTTTCGGTAGGGGAGCCGATGGTGTCGGTTCGGTGGAAGCGGCTGGGGGACTCGGTTCGACGGGGGGAGTCGAAGGGGCCGGGCCGAGCGGTGTCGTCGCCGGGTCGACCGTATCGAGGGGTGGTGCGGGGCGAACCGGTTCGGCTGGACCGGTGCTGAGTTCGACGACCAGTTCGTTGAAATCGGGTGTGCCGGGGCCGGTGCTGCACCACAGGGTCGAGGCACCGTCGGGGAGCAGGTCGACGACCATGCCGTAGTTGCCGGTCCAGGATTGGTGTGTGCCCGATTCGGCCACCCAGACGGGTGTGAGGGTGAACAGCGCGTCGGGTGCGTCCGCGGTCACCGAGATGTCGATGCCGTCGGCGAGGGCTTCGTACCAGATGTCGACGCCCGCCAGCGATTTCCCGTTCAGGTTCACGTGCCCGTCGTGGACGGAGAGCCCGAGGCCCAGGCCCGTCACATCCTCGGGTGCCATCACCGACAGCGCGCGCAGATGCACCGCCGTCGTTCCGGCGGGCAGCGCCTCGGTGTACATCGGATAGACCGCCGCACCGCACCATT
The DNA here is from genome assembly GCF_042671725.1 of Nocardia sp. NPDC127606. Classification (NCBI taxonomy): domain Bacteria; kingdom Bacillati; phylum Actinomycetota; class Actinomycetes; order Mycobacteriales; family Nocardiaceae; genus Nocardia; species Nocardia sp. NPDC127606. Next base: position 761,412 of record NZ_JBHXWQ010000001.1, read on the forward strand.
CGATCGGATCGGCGCCGTCGTAGCGCTGATCGAGGGGGAGTGGGTCGCCAGGGCGTTGCGCGTCGGGATCATTCATCGGTGGCACCCGCCCTTTCCGCTGTTACACCCCCTCGCGGCGCCAGACTGTCCGCGGTTGCGCGCTACACCGTACTCGTGTCTACGTGGAGTCGTGGTCGATTCATGACAAGACGGCCGCTGAAATCGACGGGGCTCCGGCGACCCGGGCCGACCTGGTCCGTAACAGTGTGTCCGGATGTCGGGCAACGGGATTCACCGGGGGCCTGACCTGACTGATCGGGCGCGGCGTCGACGGTTCAGACGGCGACCGATTCGCCGATCTCCTCTTCGACCGCGGCAGGCGCGACCGGCTGGGGCGCGTGGCGTGCCTCGTACCGGCCGGCCACCCCGACCAGCACCACACCCGCGACCAGCCAGGCGAACAACCCGAACAGGCGGGAGCCGAACCCGGCGCCACCGTCGAAGTAGAGCAGACTGCGCAGCCCTTCGACGAAGTCGGCACCGTTCCAGAACGAGTGCAGCGCACCGAAGAACCCGTTCTGGAGTTCGGGCCCGTAGACGCCGCCGGAGGTGGTGAAGTTCAGCATCACGAACAGGGTGATCAGGGCGAGGGTGGTCCAGCGCTTCAAGAACGTGTGCAGACCGATGCCGATCAGGATGATGCCCGAGGTGTAGACCCAGGCGATGGCGAACACGCTCGCGACGTCGCTGTCGATCACGCCGAACACCGGACCCGCCACCAGCACGCCGATGAGGCTCACGATGAGCGCGGTCACCACGCCGACCGCGGCGCGCACCCGCATCCGCAGCAGCGCGCCCGCCGCGCCGATCACCGCGACGCTGCCGTAGGCGCCCACGCTCAACGCGACCAGCAGGAAGAAGATGCCCTGCCCCGTCGGGTCACCGCCTGCCTTGGTCGTCACATCGGTGACCACCAGCGGCACGCCCTGATGATCGGCCACCGACCGGAACGCCACCTCCGCGGCCATCGCGCCGGTATCGGAGCTCGCGGTGGCGACCAGCAGCTCCGGCCTGGTGCCGTCGGGCACATAGGCGCCGACGAGTTCGCGGTTGCGCAGCGCGTCGATGGCCGCGTCGCGATCGGGCACGGTGACCATGTCGAGCCCGGCGCCGCCCTTGTCCTTCATCGTCTGCGCCAGCACCATCGTCTGCGGGGAGTCGCCGACGACGGCGAGCGCGAGATTGTTCGGCTCGGGCTGATGGAACGCGCCGAGGTAGGCGAAGGCCATGCCGAGGCACATCAGCAGCGGCGTCAGCAGATGTCCGGCGAGGTGCCGGAACTGGGTGCGAGTCATCGGGGAAGATCTCCAAACAGTTGGTAAATGCAACTATATATGGTTGTATGATACAACTATGGACGCGCGGAGCACAAGAACCCAGGCTGTCGACACCATCCAGCGGGAACTCACCGCCTTCGCCCGCCGTGCCCGCGGCCGGGCCGCCGAACTGCACCCCGAGCTGAGCCTGGTCGCCTACAGCATTCTCGACCTGATCCTCGAACGTGGCGGTTGCCTGGCCACCGACCTGGCCGAACAGTTCCGGCTCGACAAATCGACCGTCAGCAGGCAGGTCGGCGCGCTCGAGAAGCTCGGCTACCTCGAACGCGCGGTCGACCCCGGCAATCGGCGCAATCACGTCCTGCACGCCACCCCCGAGGGCCGAGCCGTCGCCGGAGAGGCCGAACGCCGGCGCCGGGAGGCTTTTCAGGCGCGTTTCGCCGACTGGACGGACGCGGATGTCGCGGCCATGGCCGGTTACCTGACCCGCTACAACCGCGGCGACTGACCAGCCCCGTATTCAGCGCGTTCGGTCCGTGGGCGGGCATCCGCCTGGCTATTGCGCGAGTCACCCCCGCCGATGGGCGGTGCCCCGGCAGCGCGCGCGAGTCGGTATAGTCGCCGCGGATGAGTAGTGACACCACCCACCCCGAGCAAGAGCGTTCCCCACGCCCGATCAATCGAGCATGGTGGCTGGTGCCGGTGTTGCTCACCATTGTGTCGGTGGTCTGTGTCAGGACGCCGATCTGGCCCTTCGAACGCTATTCCGACGGGTTCATCGATCTCCAGGTCTACCGCCTCGGCATCGAGGCGATGCGCGACGGCGCCGATATGTACGGTCAGCTGCCCAAGACCACGATCGGCATCGGTCTGCCCTTCATCTACCCGCCGTTCGCGGCCATCGCACTCGCGCCGTTCGCGCTGCTGCCGTGGGGCACGGCGAAGATCCTCTACGTCGTGGTGTCGATCGCCGCGGTCGCCTGGACGCTGTATCTGGTGGCCCGCCGCTACCACCCCGACCGCAAGCAGGTCGCGCTGCTCGTCACCGCCTGCGCGGTCCCGCTGGCGATGCTGCTGGAACCGGTTCGTTCGACCATCGACTTCGGTCAGGTCAATCTCCTGCTGATGGTGCTGGTCGCCACCGACTGCCTGCTGCCGAAGACCCGCTACCCGCGCGGCATGCTGATCGGCCTGGCCGCCGCCATCAAACTCACGCCCGCTGCTTTCGTTCTCTACTTCCTGGTCCGCAAGGACTACAAGGCCGCCGCGACCGCCGCGGGCACCGGTGCGATCGCCACCATCGCGTCCTTCGCGTTCCTGCCCACCGAATCCACCCGCTACTGGTTCGGCGGCCTCGGCAACGTCTCGGGCCTGAGCGGCTCGGCCTTCCACACCAATCAGTCGATCCAGGCCGTCATGGCCCGCCTGCACATCACCGGCCTCCCGTTCGACGCGCTGTGGCTCGTGCTGGGCGCCCTGCTGCTGGTGCTGGTCGTCGCCGCGATGCGCAAGGCCGCCGACGCCCCCGCGATCGCCCTGTCGCTCAACGCGGTCTTCACGCTGCTGCTGTCGCCGATCTCCTGGTCGCACCACTGGGTCTGGATCGCGCCCGCGTTGCTGGCGATGGTCTGCCACGCCCGCACCCTGCCGGTCAGCAGCGCTCGCGGCTGGTATGCCACGACCGTCGTCGTCGCCGCGGTCTTCGTGATCGCGCCGCACAGTTTCCTGCCCGACGGCGAACACCGCGAGACCTCATGGACGTGGGATCAGCACATCATCGGCGACACGTATGTGTGGCTGGCGGTCGGGCTGGTTGTGTTGTTCCTCGTCACCGGACGCCGACCGGCGCAGCCGGCGCAGGAGCCCGCGGCGGTCGAGGAACACGCGCGGGTCGCCTGAACGTCCGGTGAACCCGGCGGCCCTATCCCGGGTGGTGCACGACGGCTACCGGGGGCGGGACAGTGATTCCGTCGGGGGCCGCGATGTCGGTCAGCTGCCGAAGGCTCGAGTCCAGGCCGAGTTGCAGGGCCTGACGAAGCACGACCGCGTCGGCGTCTCGTAGCACCTGGCCGTGCAGGCCGGTTCGAAGAGTGGCGCGCGAGAGCTCGCGCGGGTGATCGAGTTCGACCGCGAAGGTGACCGCGATACCGGTTACCGCGCAGCACGTCATCGTCCAGCTCCGGGTCGGGCTGTATTCGGTGACGACCAGCCGCACGTCGTGGAGCATGTCGAACATCTGGACCTGTGCGGCGAGTTCGAGATCGGCACCGATTCGATCCGGCGCAGATCCGGTCCAGGCGTGGAGTTCGGACATCCACGCGGCGATACTGTCCGGCTCGGACAGCAGGTCCCACAGCACATCCGGGGGGACGGGCAGGGAGATCGCACCGCTGACGTGCACCTGGTCCACGCCGTCGCCGGGCGCGCCGTCAGGCGTGATCAGCTGACCGGTCTGCCTGCGATGACTCCGCTGGGCCATGATCCCCCACTTCATCGGGACCCGGCGTGCGGTGGTCGCACGTCGACCGGTCCCGAACGGCGTGCGACAGACGATAGCCGACGCACTCGAAATGTCCATTCGGACAGTCGATTTCGCCAGCGAGACCATTTCCGCACCGTGTTCTTCGTGGAAAGTCACCATCGCCCCACGCGCGGTCCACGTGGGGCGATGGTGACCGAATCGGGTGCTTCAGACCGTGACGGAGGCTTCGCGCTGGAGTTCCAGGGCGATGTCGATGAGCTGGTCTTCCTGGCCGCCGACGAGTTTGCGTTTGCCCGCGCGGACGAGCATTTCGGCGGCGGAGACGCCGTAGCGTTCGGCTTGGCGTTCGGCGTGCTTGAGGAAGCTGGAGTACACGCCCGCGTAGCCCATCATCAGCGATTGCCGGTCGAGTAGGCATTCCTGGGGCATGGCGGGGCGGACGACGTCTTCGGCGGCGTCGGCGATGGCGAAGAAATCGACGCCGGTTGTGATGCCGAGTTTGTCGGAGACGCCGACGAAGGCTTCGACGGGGGTGTTGCCCGCGCCGGCGCCGAAGCGGCGGGTGGAGCCGTCGATCTGGGTGGCTCCGGCGCGGACGGCGTAGACGGAGTTCGCGACGGCCAGGCCGAGGTTCTCGTGGCCGTGGAAGCCGACTTGGGCGTCGGTGCCGAGTTCGGCGACGACGGCGGCGACGCGGTCGGAGACTTGTTCGAGGACCAGCGCGCCGGCGGAGTCGACGATGTAGACGCATTGGCAGCCGGCGTCGGCCATGATGCGGGCTTGTTCGGCGAGGGCTTCGGGGGGTTGGGTGTGCGACATCATGAGGAAGCCGACGGTTTCCAGGCCGAGGTCGCGGGCGTAGCCGAAGTGTTGGATGGAGACGTCGGCTTCGGTGCAGTGGGTGGCGATGCGGCAGATGGAGGCGCCGTTGTCCTGGGAGATCTTGATGTCTTCTTTGACACCGACGCCGGGCAGCATGAGGAACGCGATTTTGGCGTTCTTGGCTGTTTGGGCGGCGATGGTGATGAGTTCTTGTTCGGGGGTTTTGGAGAATCCGTAGTTGAAGGAGGAGCCGCCGAGGCCGTCGCCGTGGGTGACTTCGATGACGGGTACACCGGCGCCGTCGAGGGCGGCGACGATGTCGCGGACTTCGGTGGCGGTGAATTGGTGGCGTTTGTGGTGGGAGCCGTCACGCAGGGAGGTGTCGGTGATCCGAATGTCGAGTTCTGCGGAGAATGGCATGGTCGAGTCTCCTTACGCCCGGCTCGGCTGCGGCGGACGCAGGGCCTCGGGGGTGATGGTGTCGAGGGCTGATGAATCGGTCATGATCACACCCGCGTCGACAGGATCTGATCGGCCATGACCTCACCGACACGGGTCGCCGCGGCGGTCATGATGTCGAGGTTGCCCGCGTACGGGGGCAGGAAATCGCCGGCGCCTTCGACCTCGACGAACACCGAGACCTTCGCCAGCCCACCGGAAACGACGGACGGTTCGTCGAACTGGGGTTCGTTGAGCAGACGGTAGCCGGGCACGTATTGCTGGATGTCGGCGACCATCTGGTGGATGGAGGCGGTGATCGCGTCGTGGTCGGCGTCTTCGGGGATGGCGCAGAAGATGGTGTCGCGCATGATCATCGGCGGTTCGGCGGGGTTCAAGATGATGATCGCCTTGCCGCGCTGAGCGCCGCCGATGGTTTCGACGCCACGGCTGGTGGTCTTGGTGAACTCGTCGATATTCGCGCGAGTACCCGGGCCCGCCGAATTGGACGAGACCGATGCGACGATCTCGGCATAGGGGACCGGCACGACGCGCGAAACCGCGGCGACGATGGGAATGGTGGCCTGACCACCGCAGGTGATCATGTTGACATTCGGCGCGTGCAGGTTCACCTCGAGGTTCACCGGCGGCACCACCGCGGGCCCGACGGCAGCCGGAGTCAGATCGATCGCACGGATACCGTGGGCCGCGTAATGCGGCGCGGCGGCGCGGTGCACATACGCGGAGGTCGCTTCGAAGACGATGTCGGGCTTCTCGTCCTGGGCGAGCAGCCAGTCCACGCCTTCGGCGGAGGTTTCCAGGCCGAGCCCGCGGGCGCGTTTGAGCCCCTCACTGTCGGGGTCGATGCCGATCATCCAGCGGGGCTCGATGGATTGCGAGCGCAGCAGTTTGTAGAGCAGGTCGGTGCTGATGTTGCCGGATCCGACGATCGCGGCGGTGACGGAACCGTGGGACACGGTTGGCCTCCTCGAGGAATGGCGGCCCGGACAGGCCGCGGGTGGGATCGGCTCAGGTGAACGACAAGCGGACGGAGCCGAGTCCGGTGAAGTCGGCGCGGAAATCGTCGCCGGGTCGGGCGTCGATGGCGCGGGTGCAGGAGCCGGGCAACACGATGTCGCCCGCTGTGAGCCGCACCCCGAAGGTCGCGACCTTGCGGGCCAGCCAGGCGACCGCGATCGTCGGATCGCCGAGGACCGCGTCGCTGCGGCCTTCGGCGACGATCTCACCGTTGCGGGTGAGTACGGCGTCGATGGCGGTGATGTCGATATCGCCCGGGGCGACTCGCTCCTTGCCGAGGACGAACCCGGCCGAGGACGCATTGTCGGAAATCGTGTCGGCCAGCCCGATCTTCCAATCGGTGATCCGCGAGTCGATCAACTCGATCGACGGGGCGTAGGCGACAGTCGCGGCGAGGACATCGGCTTCGGTGCAGTCCTCGCCGGGCAGATCGGCGCCGAGCACGAACCCGACCTCGACCTCCACCCGGGGCAGCAGGAACTTGGTGGTGTCGACGGGGACGTCCTCGAAGACCTCCATGTCGGCGAGCAGATGACCGTAATCGGGCTCGTCGACCCCCATCATCTGCTGCATCGCCTTCGACGACAGCCCCACCTTGTGCCCGACGACCTTCCCGCCGTCGCCCAGCCTGCGCCGGATATTGAGCAGCTGGACCTCGTACGCGTCCACCACATCGATGCCCGGATACCGGTCGACGATGGGGGACACGGCCACCCGATCCAGCTCCGCCCGCGCCAGTTCGGCGGCGAGCTCGGTGCGCATGCCGGTTGTCAGCATCCTGGCTCCCTCTTCTCGTCTGGTGATGCCACCCCATGCTCGTGGTCGAGACGGCTCACCGGGCCGGGCTCTCCCGCTGGATGGACAGGAAATTCCGGGGCCCGGCGAGGGATCGCCGCGCACGCGGCCACCAGCACAACGGTCATGACCGCGATGGACACGAACACGAGATGTATTGCGGCGGACAGTGATTGTGGGGTCGGTGCACCGGCCCCAGCGAGGCGCGCGTTGACGATCGCACCGAAGACCGCGACTCCCACCGCGCTGCCCAGCGACCGCGCGAACATGGTGGCAGAGGTGACGACCCCGCGCTCGGCCCACCGCGCGCTCGTCTGCGCCGCGATGAGCGTGGGTGTGGCCACCAAGCCCATGCCCGCGCCCACCACGAAACACGACGCGGCGACCTGCCACAGCGCCGAATCCTCGTCGAGCAGCAGGGTCGTCACCACGCCGAGCGCCGCGACGGTACTGCCGAGCACCGCGCACGTGCGAAACCCGAAGCGCAGATACACCTTTCCGGCTCTGGCCGCGGCCAACGGCCAGCCGAGGGTGAGCGCTCCGGTGACGAGCCCCGCGACCAAGGCGCTCGACCCGAGCACACCTTGATTGAACATCGGCACATACGTGGTGAACCCGAACAGCAGCGCCCCGCCCAGCATGGCGGCGACACTGCCGGCGATCACCACCCGCCGGGTGAACACCCACAGCGGCAGAATCGGTTGCGTGGCACGCGCTTCGACGACGACGAACAGCGTGAGCGACAGTCCGGCGCACCCGAAGACCGCGATACCGACCGGCGATCCCCACGCCCACGCGTGACCGCCCTCGAGCAGTCCGAGCACCAGTGCCCCCGCACCGAGCGTCAACAGCACCGCCCCGGCGTAGTCGATGCTGCGCCGACGCCGCGGTACGGCCTCGTGGAAGTTACGGATCAGGATCCAGGCGGCGAGCGCGGCCAGCGGCAGGTTGACCAGGAAGATCCACCGCCACCCGAGATAGTCGGCGCAGATGCCACCGAGCAGCGGGCCCGTCACCGACGCCACCGCCCACACCCCGGCCAGATAGCCCTGGACGGTGGCACGTTCGGCCAACGTGTACAGATCACCCGCGATGACCATGGTCGTCGGTTGGACAGCGCCGGCGCCGATGCCCTGGACGGCGCGGAACACGATCAGGGCGAGCATGCTGCTCGCCAGCCCACACAGCAGCGAGCCCAGCGCGAACACCACGATGCCGAACAGCATCACCGGCTTGCGCCCGAAGGTGTCGGCGAGCGCGCCGTAGATCGGCACGGTGACGGCCTGGGCGAGCAGATAGCTCGTGAACAGCCACGGGAACAGCGTGAAATCGCCGAGGCTGTCGGTGATCGACAGCACCGCGGTCGCCAGGATCGTCGAATCGAGCGCGACGAGTCCGGTGGCCAGCATCAGCGACGCGAGGACCGGCCCACGGTCCGAGCCGAATCCGACATCGGGCCGCGCGGTATCGGTTGCCACAGAACACCTCTCGCTCAGAAGCGGATACGGACTCGGTCGGTGCGCGGGCGGGCCTGGCAGGCCAGGGTGTACCCGGCGTCGATGTCGTCCTGATCGAGAATCGCCGAGTTGGTCATGGTGACCTCGCCGTCGACGACGGTGCACGCACACGAACCGCACTCGCCCTCGCGGCAGGAGTAGGGGACATCGAGCCCGTCGGCGAGCATGACGTCGACGAGGGTGCGCGAGCGCGGCCAGCTCAGCGCGTGCACCGTCCCGTCGAGCTCCACCTCCACGCGCGCGGCATCCGCGTCGTCGACGGGGTCGAGCGGCTCGGGCTCGGCGAACGGATCACCCGACAGCGAGACGAACACCTCGGTGGTGATGCGTTCGCGCGGCCATCCGGCGCCCGAGAGTGCCTCGGTCACCGCCGACATGAACGGGCCGGGCCCGCACACGAACGACGCGAAGGACGGATACGGCGCGGCGAATTCGGCCAGCTGGGCCGCGGTGGGTAGGCCCTGCAGCGATTCGAGCCAGTGCGCCACGGTGATCCGGCCCGGGTACCGCGCCACGAGATCGCGCAGGGCGTCGGCGAAGATCACCGATTCCTGCTCGCGATTGGCGTAGAACAGCACCACCCGGCCCGTGCCGCGGGCCAGGGCCGAACGCAGGATCGACATCACCGGTGTGATGCCGCTGCCGGCCGCCCACAACAGCAGATCGGTGTCGAGCGAGGCCGGAGTGAAGGCGCCCTGCGGCGGCAGCACGTCGAGGGTGTCGCCGACCGCGATGTTGTCGCACAACCAGTTCGAGCCGTAGCCGCCGGGCGTGCGCTTGACGGTGACCTGCGGCGGATCGCCCGTGAACGGCGAACTCGCCAGCGAATAGCAGCGCGCCACCGGTTCGGGCCGCTCGCTCGGGATGCGCAGCGTGAGGAACTGGCCCGGCCGGAAGGCGAAGCGGTCGGCGACCGCTTCGGGCACCTCGAACACCAGCGTTCGCGCGTCCGCGGTTTCCTCGATCACCGCCGATACGCGCAGCGTCACCACCCGCGAGCTACGTGGAACGTCGACAGTCGCCCTCGTCACTGGTGTTCTCCTCGATCTCGGAACCGGTCTTGCGGAGCAACCGTCGCAGGCTCGCCGGCATTGCGGAGCCCGTGGCTCCCGGTGGCCGGGAGATCGCGGTGCACTGCCCGCTCACCGGGAAGACCAGGGCGGATGCGGTGGGCGGCGACCCTAGCGTCGGGCTCGTGGACACCAGATTCTCCGGGGGCACCCGATGAACCGCATGCAGCACACCGTCGCGCTGGTGACCGGCGCGGCCGGGGGAATGGGCCGCGCCCATTGCCGTCGGCTGGCCGAGGAAGGCGCCGACATCATCGCACTCGACATCGAGGCCGCCGCGCCCGATCTGGCCGAGACGGCACGAGAAGTCGAGGCAACGGGTCGCCAGTGCGTCACCGGTATCGCCGACGTGCGCGATCAGGCATCCCTGGACGTGGCGGTCGCCGACGGCGTCGCCGCACTGGGCCGCCTCGACGTGATCGTGGCCAACGCCGGCATCTACACCGACCTCGGCCTGTCCTGGGAACTGTCGGACCAGGCCTGGCAGCGCACCATCGACATCAATCTCACCGGCATGTGGCACACCGTGCGCGCGGCCGTTCCCGCTCTGTCCGACGGCGGCTCGGTCGTGATCGTGAGCTCCACCAACGGCATCGTCGGCGCGGCCGCCGCCGCGCATTACTCGGCGAGCAAGCACGCCGTGGTCGGGCTCGCCCGCACCTTGGCCAACGAGCTCGGCCCGCGGGGGATCCGGGTGAACACGGTGCATCCCGGCTCGGTCGCCACGCCGATGATCCTCAACGACGCGGTGTACGCCAAACTGCGCCCCGACCTGCCGAATCCGACGCAGCAGGACGCCGCGCAGGCGCTGGCCCGGCGCACGATTCTGCCCGTTCCGTGGGTGGATCCGGTCGACATCAGCAATGCCGTGCTCTTCCTCGCATCCGACGAGTCCCGTTACGTGACGGGAATCCAACTCGTGGTCGATGCCGGACTTACTCAGAAGGTGTGACATGGGACGGGTTTCGGGCAAGATCGCGCTGATCACCGGCGCCGCGCGCGGTATCGGCCGCGCACAGGCGATCCGGCTGGCCGAGGAGGGCGCCGACATCGTCGCCGTCGACATCTGCGGGCCGGTCGAGACCGTGGTGTCGCCGGGAGCGACCCACGACGACCTCGCCGAGACCGTGCGCGCGGTCGAGGCGACCGGCGCGCGGATCGTCGCCGCGACCGTCGACGTCCGCGACGGCGCGGCGCTGCGGGCCGCGGTCGACGCCGCGGTCGAGCAGCTGGGCGGCCTCGACATCGTCTGCGCCACCGCCGGAATCAGTTCCAGCGGCGGCGCACTGGAACTGACCGAGCAGCAGTGGCAGACGATGATCGACGTCAACCTGACCGGCGTGTGGCAGACGTGCAAGGCCGCCACCCCGCACCTGATCGCGCGCGGCGGCGGTGCGATGATCCTGACCAGCTCGATCGCCGGACTACGCGGCCTGGTCGGCGTCGCGCACTACACCGCCGCCAAACACGGGGTGGTGGGGCTGATGCGGTCGCTGGCGAAAGAGCTGGCCCCACACCATGTCCGGGTGAATTCGGTGCATCCGACCAATGTCGACACCCCGATGATCCAGAACGACATGGTGCGCAAGGTGTTCCGGCCCGACCGGGACAACCCCACCCGCGAGGAATTCGCCGAGGCGGCCGTGACGATGAACATGCTGCCCATCCCGTGGGTCGACCCGGTCGACATCGCCAATGCCGCCCTGTTCCTCGCCTCGGACGAAGGCCGCTACATCACCGCGGTGACATTGCCCATCGACGCGGGCAGCACCCAGCGCTAGTGCGCTAGCAACGTTCGTACCGACGCGCGAAGGACTCCCACTCCGGTGCGACCTCGCGCTCGGATGCGGGGCAGCCACCGACAAGGACCGCGACCCTGGGGCCGTCGCGCGTCACGATCGTGTAGTCGACGACAGCACCCGGCCGGGCCAGGTAACGAAGGTGCCGGTCGGCGAGTTGCGTCGCTTGCGCGGTGCTCAATTTCTCTCCGACGGGCGGGAATACCGTGACGTCCAGGGTGCGGCCCGCTGCGTCGGGCGGGTCGAGCACCGACACCTCGGCGAGGAACGGAGTGGGTTGATCGGTCAGGAACCACTCCCACAATTCGAGTTCGCCGTCGGAGGGGAAACGGGGGCGGCGGTCCGAGTGGGTCAGACTGGGTTCCAGTCTCGAGTACTGCTCGGACATGCCCTCCCCGTGCACGGGCGACACTGTCCAGTCGTTGGATGCCAGGTCCGGGAAGTCCTGGATGATTCGGCGCATCGCCGCGGTGGCACGCTGGGGTTCGGCCTCGGAGCCGGCTCGGACACTGATGGATTCGGCGTGTCCGTCCGGGTCTCCGGTGGTCTTGACGCCGTGGCTGGCCCAGTGTATCTCCGCACCGGTATCGGCCGATGACACTCGGGTCCAGGTGTCTGCCGCGTTCGCTTCCGCGTCCACGTCTCGCCCGAACCTCCAGCTCCCGGAATAGGAGTCCGTCATCCGGCGGATCTTGACCGAGGTCGAGTCGCCTCGATAGTGCGGCGGCAGCTGCTGAGCGCCCATGACACGCACGACCGACGCGGTCTCGGCGGGTGTGACGCCGTCCTCGAGCTGCACCTCGAGTCGGGATGTGTAGTAGGAGTTGGGGCCGTACGGGTGGTACTGGAACGCATGTGACGCGTCGACCACTCCGGGAAGGGCCTCGATGGCCGTCTCGATCACCCGCGACCAGCGGTTACGCTCGGCCTGATCGGGCCCTTGCGGAAAGAGCGAACATCCGGTGAGCAGGACTGCCGCCATCATCGACACGATGGTCGGCACGGTGAAGCGCATAGCAGTTCATCCTGCCAGCACGGGGTCAGCCGCGAGAACTGAAATGCGCGGGCTGCCCCATGGCAGCCCGCGCACTGTGCTGGTTCAGTGTGCGGTGTCCTTGCGGGTGAGGAAAGCCAGTACGGCCGACTCGAATTCGTCCTTGCGTTCGATCATCGCCCAGTGCCCACAGTGGGGGAACACGTGCAGTTCGGCGCGCGGGATCGTGCGCATCGGGATCAGTGCCATATCGAGGGGGCTCACCCGGTCGTCGCGGCCCCAGGTGATCAGCGTGGGTGCGGCCACCTTGTGCAACATTGCCCACGGTGGCGGTGCGTCGGAGGCCTCCATGGCCCGCACCATCATCGCGAACGCGGCCTTGCTGTACATCCGGCGAGCGCTGTCCAGCGTCGCGGGATCGGTGGCCTGGGTCCAGCGCTCCTCGATCAGTTCCTCGGTGACCATCGCCGGGTCGTAGACCATCGAATGCAGCCACTGGATCAACCGCTCGCGGGTGGGTTCCTCGGTGAACTCCTGCAGCAGTTTGATGCCCTCGCCGGGGCCGGGGCTGAACAGGTTGCGGCCGATGCCGCCGATCGTCACCAGCTTGCCGACCCGCTCCGGGTGGGCGATGGCGTAGTTGAGGGCCACGCCGCCACCCATCGAGTTGCCGATGATGTCGACGCTGTCCAGGCCGAGCGCGTCGACGAAACGGACCACCGCGTCGAGTGCGGTGACCATCGGGTGTCCGCCGAAATCGTCGCTCACCCCGAAGCCGGGGAATTCCAGGACGAGACAACGGAAGCGTTGTGCGAAGACCGCGAGATTGCCGCGGAAGTTGCGCCACCCGGTGACGCCGGGACCTGATCCGTGCAGCAGTAGCAGCGGCGGTCCCTCGCCCGCTTCGTGGTAGCGCAACACACCCGCGTCGGTGGTGACCTCGCGCAGCGTGCCCTCGTAGCTCAGGTCGGTCATGCGTGGGTACCGCCGTCGATGCGGATCTCGGTGCCGGTGATGAAGGCGCCGTCCTCGGAGACGAGCATCGCGATCACACCCGCCACCGCGGTCGGGTCACCCATGCCCGCGCCGCCGGATTCACGGTCGGTCGGCAGTACGGGAGACAGCTTGGAGAACAGTGCCCAGTCGGAGTCGGCGGGCACGTATCCCGGTGTGGCGTCGGTGATTCCGGACTTGATGCTGCCGGGCGCGACGCAGACCGCGCGCAGGCCCTTGCCGCCGTACTCGAGGGCGATGGCGTGGGTGAAGGACTGGATGCCACCCTTGCTCGCCGCGTAGGCCGCCATGTACGGGTGCGCGAACGCCGCCGACGTCGAGCTGAAGTTCACCACGGTCGCGCGCGGGTTGGCCAGCAGCGCGGGCAGCGCCTCGCGCACCACCAGGAACGTGCCGGTGAGGTTCACCCGGATGATGAGGTCCCACAGGTCGAGGGAGGTCTGCTCGGTGTGCGAGGCGCGCAGGATGCCCGCCGCGTTCACCAGCGAGTCCAGGCCGCCGAGGGTCTCGATCGAGGACCGGACGCCCGCGATCACCGACTGTTCGTCGCCGATGTCGAGGGTCAGGGTGGTGAGCCGGTCGGCGGTGCCGCGCTCGGCGGCCTGGGCGCTGGTCGCGGCGAGGCCGTCGGCCGAGACATCGGCGGCGACCACCGTGGCGCCCTCGTCGAGCAGCCGGAGCGCGGTGGCCTGGCCGATGCCCGAGGCGGCGCCGGTGACCAGCGTCCGGTGGTTGTCGAGTCTGTTCATGGGGTTCTCTCCTGGTCTTGGGTGTCAGCCGAGTCGGCCGGGAACCGGTTCGTGGCGGAGCTGATCGGTCGCCAACGCGCCTGCGCGGACGGCGTCCTCGATGGAATCGCGCAGGGCGGGGCAGGTGGGGATCCAACTGCTGTGCTCACCGAGTGCCGCGCGCCGAGCGAACTCGGGGCACGCGGACTCGGCGTCGTCGAGCCACTGGATGCTGGTGTGGCTCGGACTGAATTTCTCCGCCAGCACCTTGTTGCCGCAGGAAGCGCATTCGACGGGTTGCATTCTCGCCCGCCTCATCGCTCGCCGGCGGCATGGCGCGCGCCGATGTAGCCGAACACCATCGCCGGACCGATCGTCGCGCCCGCACCCGCGTAGTCGTTGCCCATCACCGCGGCGGAGGTGTTGCCCACGGCGTAGAGGCCGGGGACAGGGGACCCGTCGGCGCGCAGCACCTGGGCGTCGGCGTTGTAGACCAGGCCGCCCTTGGTGCCGAGGTCGCCGATCCGCACCCGCAGCGCGTAGAACGGTCCCTTGTCCAGCACATCGAGGGCGGGCGTGGCCAGCGTCGGATCACCGTAGTAGTTGTCGTAGGCGCTGACACCGCGGCCGAAGTCCGCGTCGTGCCCGTCGCGAGCGAAACCGTTGAAACGTCCGACGGTGTCGCGCAACGCATCGGCGGGCACGCCGATCGCGGCGGCCAGCCCTTCGATGTCGGGCGCGGACTGGATCAGGCCGGTCCCCGACCACGAGGCCGGGAACTTCTGGCCGGGCAGGATGCCGCCGATCGGGTAGCGGCTCTTGGCTTTCGCGTCGAAGACCAGCCAGGCCGGATCGTGGCTGCCCTTCAGCTGGGCGTGCACGAACGTCACATACGGCGATGCCTCGTTGGTGAACCGCTTGCCCGTGCTGTCGACGATGATCGAGCGCGGGATCGAGCGCTCCGACACCAGCACCTGGTTGATGCCGTCCGGGCGCTGGAACGACGGCATCCACCACGCGTCGTCCATGAGATCGACTGCCGCGCCGATCTTTTCGCCCGCGATGATGCCGTCGCCGGTGTTGTCCGCTGACGCCGCGCTGAAGTTGTCGCGCCCGCCCTCGGGCAGGTGGTCCTTGCGCATGGCCTGGTTGTATTCGAACCCGCCGGTGGCCAGCAGCACACCGTCACGCGCCCTGATCCGGATCTCGCGGCCGTCGCGCTCGGCGAGCACGCCGAGCACCGCGCCCGCGTCGTCGGTGATCAGCGAGCACAACGGAGTGTCGAGCCACAGCGGCACTCCCGCATCGCGCACGGCCAGGCGCAGCCGGGCGATCAGTGCCCGGCCGAGGGTGTCCATGTGCCTGCGCAACACAATCGCCTTGATCGCCCGCAGGCCGGTCAGCAGCGCGGTCCAGCGTGCCTTCCAGGTGCGGGTCACCATGTTGAGCTGGACGAAGTCCTTGGAGGTGATGAACAGCCCCGGCGGTGTCGCGAGCGCGGCGGGACGCAGCAGATCCTCGTCGGCGCCGAGCTGTTTGAGATCGACCGGCAGCGGCTCGATGGAGCGGCCCGCGGGCCGTCCGCCCGGTGCTTCGGGGTGATAGTCGGAATAGCCGGCGCACCACTGGAAACGCAGGTGCGGGCTGGTCTCGAGGAAGGCCAGCATGCGCGGGCCCTCGTCGATGAACGCGTCGAGGTTGGTCGAGGGCACCCGATCGCCGACCACGGCGTCGAGGTAGGCGCGCACGTCGGCGCGGGAATCGCCGAGGCCCTCGCGCAGCAGCGTCGGGTTGTTGGGCACCCAGATGCCGCCGCCCGAGAGCGCGGTGCTGCCGCCGTAGACCGAGGCCTTCTCGATGACCAGGGTGTCCAGGCCGCGATCGGCGGCGGCGAGCGCGGCGGTGAGTCCGCCCGCGCCGCTGCCGACGACGAGAAAGCCGACCTCGTGATCCCAGTGTTGTTCGGTCGCAGTCATCTCCGCCTCGCTCAGCCGACGACCATGTCGTCCTGGGACCAGAACGCGCGCATGCTCACGATGCGGGCGTCCTCGTCGAAGGTCATGACATCGATCGGATCGAGGGTGAAGGTCTGCTCGCCGAACTTGGTGACCACCCGGAAGCTGAACGCGGCGCTGTTACCCGCGACGCGGACGGAGAACAGTTCGGTCGAACGCTCCAGCGGCTCGATGTTCTCGTAGAACTTCGTGATCGCCGCGTGCCCGACATGCGGTTCGGTGCCGACCGGGTCCTCGACCGTCGCGTCCTCACGGTAGAGGGCGACGACGTCGGCGGCCGTACCGCTGCCGACGGCCTCCACATATTTGCGCACCGTTGCGCGAATGTCGTCCGCTGAAGCCATCGTGTCGCTCCTGAAATGTCGAAAGGGATGAGTATGTGAACCGAACCACATCCGGTGGCTCGGGTGCCCCGGTCTCTCCCGGCCAGCGGGAAAGACCGGGGGTGGGTCATTCGCCGAGGATGTGGCGGACGGCGAGGTGGCTGAACAGCATCGACGCGCCGATCGGATTGCCGCCGCCGGGGTAGACCTCGCCGCTCACCGCAGCCATGGTGTTGCCCGCGGCGTAGAGGCCCTGGATCGGCTCGCCGTCGCGGCCGAGAACCCGTGCCGCGCTGTCGGTGCGCAGCCCGCCCTTGGTGCCCAGATCGGAGATGCCGAACGCCGCCGCGTGGTACGGCCCCTTGTCGATGGTCACCAGCGGCGGTTCGCCGTTGGAGAAGGCCCGGTCGTAGGCCTCGTCGCCGCGCCCGAAATCGGGGTCGACACCGGTGGCGACCGTCGCGTTGAACCGCTCGACGGTGGCCTCCAGGTTCGCCGCGGGCACGCCGATCTTCGCGGCCAGCTCGGCGAGGGTGTCGGCGGTGTGCCACAGACCGGCCTCGACGTACTTCTCGGTCTCGACCATGGCGACATTGGTGGCCTTGATCGGCGGCACCTCGCCCTCTTTGTCGTCGTAGATCATCCAGAACGGCAGGGTGAGCCCGCGGTCGTTCATCTGGCGGATCACCTCGCGGCCGAGCCGGTCGTAGGGCGCCGATTCGTTGACGAACCGCTTGCCGTCCTGATCGACGAAGATGCCGCCGGTGAACCACAGCGCGAACGCCGAGCGGCCGTCCGGATGGGTCAGTCCGGGCGACCACCACGCCTGATCCATCAGATCGGTGTCGGCGCCCGCCGCGATGCCCGCCTGATGCGCCCAACCCTGATTTCCCCAGGGCCCCATGGTGTCTCGCGCCTCGCCGGGCACACCGTAGTGCTTGCGCAGCTCGGTGTTCTGCTCGAAACCGCCTGCCGCGAGGATCACGCCGCGGCGCGCGCGGATCGCGACCCGGGCGCCGTCGCGTTCGACGATCGCGCCGGTCACCACACCGTCCTCGACCACCAGTTCCACCAGCGGCGAATTCAGATGCAGCTGTGCGTGCGGGTAACTGGAGATCGCGCGCAGCATCCGCCCGATCAGCGCCTGACCGCCGATCAGCAGGTCCTGCGGGGGAGCGCCGAGCCGGTCGGTGTCGAGCGTGCCACGCAACGATTCGCGCAGCGGACCCATCTCCGCGGCAGGCAGCGGCGTCGGCATGATGTGGCGCTGACCGTCGAGCCGGGCCTTGGGCGCCTTCCCGAAGTAGTCCGGCCACGGCAGCACCATGAACGCGAAATGGTCGTCGGCTTCGAGGTATTCGATGAGATCGCGGCCCCGGCGCACGTAGGTCTGCTGCAGCTCGTCGGGGGTGCGGTCACCGACCACGGCGCGGTAATAGGTCAATGCGTCGTCGATGGTGTCGTCGGTGCCCGCCCGCTCCAGCACCGGGTTGCAGGGGAACCACACCCCGCCGCCGCCCGAATACGCCGTCGTGCCGCCGAACTTGTCGGTCGCCTCGACCACCGCGACGCTGAGTCCCTCGCGGGCGGCGGTGTAAGCGCCGGCCAGGCCACCGCCCGACCCCGCGACCAGCACATCCACCTCGTCGTTCCAGTCCACCACTGTTTCCTCCTGGTACCACCTCGAATTGCGCTCGACGGTAGGCCCGGCGCCGGTGGTCGTGGGGCGACTCTCCCGATCACCGGGAGAGCATCGATGCGCGAATGTGCCGGTCAGCGGGAAGGGGACCTGCTCGAACGCGGTGCGCGTCCTTAGCGTCGCCCGCAGAGAAACCGGTCTCCATCGAAAGGTAGGCACTGTGAACCCCGAGACCCCATCGGCACCAGCGAAAGGCCCGGCCGACGTCGACGTGGTCGTCGTCGGTGCGGGCATCGCCGGCCTCTACGCGCTGCACCGCTTCCGCGGCAGTGGCCTCACTGTGCGGGTGTTCGAAGCCGGCGACGGCGTGGGCGGCGTCTGGTACTGGAACCGCTACCCGGGCGCGCGCTGCGATGTCGAGAGCGTCGACTACTCGTACTCCTTCGACGACGCGTTGCAGCAGGAGTGGAACTGGAGCGAGAAGTACGCCACCCAGCCCGAGATCCTGGCCTACCTCGAGCACGTCGCCGACCGCTACGACCTGCGCCGCGACATCGAATTCGCCACGCGCGTCACCGATATCGTGCTCGACGAACAGACCCTGCGCTGGCAGGTCGACACCGACACCGGCCGTGCGGTCTCGGCGCGGTTCGTCGTGCTGGCCACCGGCCCGCTGTCCAATGCCAACACCCCGGCCATCGACGGACTCGACACCTTCGCCGGGCAGATTTTGCACACCTCGCACTGGCCGCACGAAGGAGTCGATCTCACCGGCCGCCGGGTCGGCGTGATCGGCACCGGCTCCTCCGGTATCCAGACGATCCCGTGCGTGGCCGAGCAGGCCGAGCGGTTGCACGTGTTCCAGCGCACCGCCAATTACAGTGTGCCCGCCGGTAATACGCCGCTGACCGAACAGGACCGGGCCGCGCAGAAGGCGGACTATCCCGAGCGCAGGCGGCTGTCGATGGCCAGCGGCGGCGGTTCGCCGCACCAGGCGCACCCGGAATCCGCGGTCGCGGTGAGCGCGCGGGAGCGGCGCGAGGCCTACGAGAAGCGCTGGGCGCTGGGCGGTGTGCTGTTCAGCAAGACCTTCCCCGACCAGCTCACCACCCTCGCCGCCAACGACACCGCCCGCGAATTCTGGGAGGAGAAGGTGCGGGCCGTGATCGAGGACCCGCGCGTCGCCGATCTGCTCGTCCCGCACGACCACCCCATCGGCACCAAGCGGATCTGCACCGACACGAACTACTACCAGACCTTCAACCGTGCCAATGTCGAGCTGGTCGACCTCAAGGCGACACCGATCACCCGGATCGACGCCGCGGGCGTGCACACCACCGACACGCACTACCCCCTCGACACCCTCGTGCTCGCGACCGGCTTCGACGCGATGACCGGCTCGGTGTCGCGGATGAACATCGTCGGCCGGGGCGGCGAGACGCTCAACCACGCCTGGCGCGAAGGGCCGAAAACCTATCTGGGACTGGGGATGGCAGGGTTTCCGAACCTGTTCAACCTCACCGGTCCCGGCAGTCCGTCGGTGCTGGCCAACATGGTGCTGCATTCGGAACTGCACGTCGACTGGGTGGCCGAGGCGATCGGCTTCCTCGATGACAGGGGGGCCGTGGCGCTGGAGGCACGCCAGGACGCGGTGTCGGAGTGGGTGCTCGAATGCGTGAACCGGGCCGCGGGAACGCTGATGACACAGGCGAATTCGTGGTACCTGGGCGCGAACATCGAAGGCAGGCCACGGGTGTTCATGCCCTTCGTCGGCGGTTTCGGCGTCTACGGCGCGATCATCGCCGAGGTCGCGGCCGCCGGCTACAAGGGCTTCGACGTCATCGAGGCGTGAACGGCGACGACGGGGTGGTCCGCATCGGACCACCCCGTCGTCGTGTCAGGCCGTGAAGCCGCCGAACCCACCCTTGTAGAACAGCAGCGGCTCGCCGCCCTCGGTAGCCCGCAGGTCGCCGATGCGGGCGAGCACCACGGTGTGGTCGCCCGCATCGTGCTCGAGCTCCACCGTCACCTCGATCTGGGCCAGCGCCCCGGCCAGCGCGGGCGCGCCGTTGCCCGCCCTGTCCCACTCGACGCCGGCGAACTTGTCGGCCCCGCTCACCGCGAACTGGCGGCACAGCGCGCTCTGCTCCTGCGCCAGGATGTTGATGCACAGCGCGCCCGCCGCACGCAGCAGCGGCCAGCTGGTGGAACTCTTGGCCGGGCAGAACGACACATACGGCGGGTCCAGCGACACCGAGACCACCGACTGACAGGTGAAGCCGAGCGGTCGCGTCCCGTCGTGGGCGGCGATCACCGCGACGCCCGTCGCGAAGTGACCGAGCACTCTGCGCAGGTCAGCGGGGGCCGGGATACCTGCGTCGACGACGACGTTGTCCGCATTCATAGAGGTCCTTCCGAACGGAATTCGATACTTCTCAGAATCCGGGAAGATCGGGCGGCGGCTCAAGACGCCCTCCCGGTCAGCGGTTGCTGATGGGTGAATTCCGAGAAGACCGGTTGCTAGCATTCAGCCATGGCTACCCCTGACCCCGACTCCGGCGTGCCCAACCTGCCGCCGACCAGCTGGGCGGTGCTCGCCATGCTTTCGTACGAGGAGGAGATCTCCGGCTACGACCTGAAGAAGTGGGCGGACTGGAGTCTGCGCTACGTCTACTGGACCCCGTCCTACAGCCAGATCTACGCCGAACTGAAGAAGCTCGAACAGCACGGCTTCGCGAGTTCGCGACTCGATCCCGACAACACCATGCGCGCCAGGCGGCTGTACCAGATCACCGCGGAGGGCCGGGCCGCGGTGACCACGTGGTGGAACAAGGCGCCGGTCGACCCGTCGGTGCTCAAACACCACGTGCTGCTGCGCGTCATGTTCGGCCATCTCGGGTCCCCGGATCGGCTCAAGCAGATCCTGCACGACCACATCGCCGACGTCGACAAACTCGCCCAACGCGCCGCGATCGACGCCGAAGCCGCGAAATCCGAACCGGGCTGGGCCTATTCGCAGCTCGTGCTGCAATGGGCGCAGCGCCACTACGCGACCGAACGCGACCTCGCGCAGCAGTTGATCGATGACATCGACAACGCGGCCACTGTCCTGTCGGGCGCCGAACACGACGAACGCGCCGACTACCCCCATCCGACGCCGGGTCGCTGGCGCGAGATCGAGCAGCGCGTGCGCGCAGAGGAGCTCGAGCAACACGGCCCGGCAACAGACTAGGCCCTGTTCTTCTACAGTGGGTGAAGCCACTGTGCTGGTTCAGATCTTGCAGCGTCCCGCGAAGGCTCGCAACGGAAGGCCCGCGCTGGTGATGATTCCCGCGGTTCGCGGATCTGGGGGTCGATGCGGCCCAGCCCGCTACCGATCGCCGGTACTGTCGCACGGAAAAGGAGAGAAATCATGATCGCAGTCATCGCCGAGGTGACCGTCAAAGCCGGTGCGGGTGCGGAGTTCGAATCCGTCGTCGCCGATCTCGTCGAACAGATCAAGGCCAATGAGCCGGGCAATCTGACCTACCAGCTGGTGCGTTCGAGGACCGATGCCGATCACTACCGGTTCTTCGAACTGTATTCCGACGACGCCGCGGTCGAAGCCCACGGCCGGTCGGATCATTTCCGCGCGGCAGGCAAGTTGATGGCTCCCTTGCTGGCGGCCGCGCCGAAGATCGAGTACTTCACCGCGGTCTGAACCTGAACCGCCTACTCGGAACGCGGGCAGGAAAGATCTCGGGAGGGGCGCTACCGGTGCCGATCACCGCGGGTCCCGAGGGAGGTCGAGCATCTCGCGCACCATAGCCCAGATCTCGGTGCGCGCGGCGACGGTGGCGGCGAGGGACGGGATGCTGAGGAATCCGTGGAACAGCCCGGTGTAGCGCCGATAGCGGATCGCGACACCGTCGGCTGCCAGGCGCTGGGCGTAGGCGTCCCCGGCCGAACACGGCGGGTCCAGTTCGGCGGTGATCACCACCGCGGGCGGTAGACCGGCCAGCGAGTCCGCCCTGGTCGGCACGAGCCGCACGTCGTCGGTGCCGTGCGGTGCGTAGTTCGCCCAGTACCACCGCATGGCGCTGGTCGTGTTGTAGTGGCCCGTGCCGAATCGGCGGTAGGACTCGGTCTCGAAATCGTCGTCGATCACCGGATAGATCAGAATCTGGGCCGCGATCTGCGGCCCACCGCCGTCTCTGGCCGCGATGGCCACGGTGGCGGCGAGATTGCCGCCCGCGCTGTCACCGGCCACCGCGATCCTCGACGGGTCGCCGCCGTGGGCGCCGGCATTCGCGGCGGCCCACCGCAGCGCCGCGAACATGTCGTCATGGGCCGCGGGGCCGGCGTGCTCGGGCGCGAGCCGGTAGTCGACCGAGACCACCACCGCACCGACACCCGCCGCCATCGAGCGGCAGAACTCGTCGTGACTGTCGAGATCGCAGAACACGAAGCCGCCGCCGTGCGCGAACACGATCACCGGCAGCGGTGCGCGGTCGTGATGGGGCCGGAACACCCGCAGCGGCAGCGGGCCGCCGGGTCCGTCGATCGTGAGGTCACGTGCCTCGCGCATATCGGGAAGTCGTTGCAGCGGTGCGCGTCTGGCGCGGATCGCGGCACGCGCCTCGGTCGCGGCCATCGTGGCGACATCGGGGAATCCGGCGTCGAGCGTGGCGAGCACTGCCGCGACTTCCGGATCGGGAACCGCACCGGGCCCGGTGGTCGGGAAAGTTCGCACAGTCACTGGTCCTCCTGGTTTCGGCGACGGAATCGGCGGTCGAGCACGTCGCCGGCCTCACCGTAGGACCGGCCCGGGGCGATCCGAACCGTGTTCTCCCACTGGGCGGAAACACCAGGTCGTCGATCAGCTGGGTTGGTCGACCGGTTGTCGCCTGCGGCGGATGGTCACAAGTTGTTCTGATCTGTGGTGGCGATGTGGTGGGCGGCCAGGTAGGCGAAGACGATCGCCGGTCCGATGGTGGCGCCGGGCCCGGCATAGGTGTGGCCCATGACAGGTGTCGCGGTGTTGCCCGCGGCGTAGAGACCTTCGATGACGGTGTCGTCGGCGCGCAGGACTCGGCTGTGTGTGTCGGTGACCAGGCCGCCTTTGGTACCGAGGTCGCCGGGCACCAAGCGGGCCGCGTAATAGGGGCCGGTTGCCAAGGCTCCGAGGTTGGGATTGGGGCGTTGACGGGGGTCGCCGTAATAGCGGTCGTAGGCGCTCTCACCACGACCGAAGTCCTCGTCGACGCCGGTGCGGGCGAAGGTGTTGAACCGGTTCACCGTGCCGGTGAGGCGCTCGGCGGGCACGCCGATCTTGTCGGCGAGTTCACCGATGGTGGCGGCGCGGGTGAGCACGCCGGTGTCGAACCAGCGTCGGGGCAGGGGTTGACGTGGGGGAAGTCCGGCGAACAGGTAGCGGTTACGGTAGCGCTGGTCGAAGATCAGCCAGGCAGGCAGGTTTTCCGCGGGGCCGTCGCCCTGGCCGTACTCGCCGCCGTACATGCGGTGCACGGCTTCGACGTAGGGCAAGGATTCGTTCATGAACCGAAGCCCGCGGTCGTTGACGATGAGACTGCCGGGCAGGTTGCGTTCCGCCAGACAGAACCACGGTTGACGAGGTAGTGGGATGGATGGCCCCCACCAGGCGTCGTCCATGAAACCGGTCGCCGCGCCCACGGCCGCACCGGTCGTGATGCCGTCGCCGGTATTGGCGGCGGCGCCGACCGTCCAGTCCGCGCCGATGGGTGCGCGCTGATGCAGTTGTCGTAGGGCGGGATTGCGTTCGAAGCCGCCGCACGCCAGGATGACCCCGGCTCGCGCGGTGATGCGGTGTTCGCCGTCGCCGCGGCGCACGATGGCGCCGGTGACCCGGTCGCCGGTGCGGATCAGCTCGAGAAGCGGGGAGTCGAGCAGCAGCGGGATCCCGGCGTCGAGCATCCCTTTGCGCAACATGGCGCTCAACGCCTGGCCACGAGCGAGCAGATGGCGGCCCCGGATTCGGGCGGTCAGCCAGCGCGTGGCGATTCGGATCGCACGCCAGGGCGCCCGGAGGTTGCGCAATCCGAGGTGAATCTGACGGAAGTCGGCTTGGGTGAGCACGAAGTTGCGGGGGGCCTTGGAATAGTCGGGTTCGAGGGTGGCCAACTCCGCGCCGAGCACTCGCCCGTCGAAGGGGGCGGGTTCGACCGAGCGGCCGTGGCCGCGCCCACCCGCGGCCTCGGGGTAGTAGTCGCTGTATCCGGGGACCCAGTGCATCCGCAGCGGGCTGTGGGCAGTGAGGAAGTCGAACACCGGCGGCCCATGGTCGATGTAGGTGTCGATCATGTCCTTGTCGACCGCGGGGCCGATGATGGTGGTCAGGTAGGTGCGCGCGGCCTCGACATCGTCGGCGGGTGCTTCTCGGCGCAGCACGGCGTTGCCCGGAATCCATATTCCCCCTCCGGATCTGGCTGTCGATCCGCCCCAATGGGTGGCCTTTTCGATGACGAGCACCGAAAGCCCGTGGTGGGCAGCGGTGATCGCGGCGGTCATCCCGGCGGCGCCGGACCCGACTACCAGCACGTCGACGGAGTCGGTATCACTGTGTTCTGGTTGCATGGCTGGTGCAGATTCCTATCTGTGAAAGAGAGCCGTGTCGTCAGGGAGCTCAGGCCCTGACCTGACGCCAGCGGGGGTCCTGGACCGCGGCCAGGGCGGCTTCCATACAGACCGGCAGCGAGGTCGCCGGGTTCCGTGCATCGCGCAGCCATTGCAGGAGACCGAACTCCGCGGCCGCGAGCATCAGATGCACCAACAGCCCCGGCGTGGGATCGGCCTCGGGATCGCGTGACATCCGGTGGGCCACGAGTTCGACCAACCGGACTCGGTGATCGGGCGGGATGAAGGTGACCCGCTCCAGCAGATGCGGTGCGGTCATGAACGCCGCCCGCCACTGCTCGAGCTCCTCGACCGGCAACGACGTCGAGCGTGCCAGGATCGCCCCCGCCAACGCGATGTCGGCCGGCTCGTCTCCGGGGCGAGTCTCCAGAAGGCCGGCGACGCCGGTCCCTCCCTCTCGCACCGGCTCCAGCAGCAGGTCCTCCTTGCTGCGCACATGCCGGAAATAGGTACTCGGCGAAACCCCCGCCTCCGCCGCGATCTGTTCGGTTGTCACCGCCTCGAATCCGGACCGTGCGAACAACCCGTAAGCCGCCCGCTGAATGTCGTCGCGAACCCGACGACGCTGCCGATCGCGCAATGACATTGCCCACCACCACCTTCGAGAACTGTCCGGCGGATGACCCACCACGTCCGTGGTGAAAGTATCACCCGATATGAGAGTGACTGTCAAGATGGCTGTTGATGTCATTCGGTGGGCCGCGATCACGTTCCCGTGAGCGTTGGTTTCGAGCGACTCGACCAGGGCCCGTGTTCTCCCGCTGGGCGGAAACACCAGGTCGATGCCCGTCGGCCGCTGCCTACTGTCGGCGGATGGAAGCCACGAAGGTCTATGTGATCGACACCGTAGTGACCAAGCCTGGACGGGCAAGGGAATTCGTCGACGCCTATCTCCGCGACTACGCGCCGGGCGCGCGGGAACGCGGGATGGTGCTGGAAAGGATCGTGGTGAGTCCGCCCGTGTGGTTCCCCGACGAGTCGAACACGATCATCGCGAGCTGGTTCCTCGACGGCGCCCAGGGCTGGTGGGAGATGACCTGGAAGGGGCGTGCGGACGAGTCGGTGCGGCAGTGGTGGGCCTCGGCGCAGGAGCTGATCGTCGAACGGACCCGCTCGACCGGCGCGCTCGCCACCGACATCGACAGGCTCGGCAATGTTTGAAGTGACTCGGCTGGTGCATCTCTCGCCCGGCGCCGATGCCGGGGTGCGCGACCGGCTGATGACCCGGGTGCGTGACATCGCCGCCCCGACCGCACGCCGCGTGCTGGTCGAGCCCACGTTGCCGGGAGTGCGCAACGGTGGTGATGTCCTGGTGCACTTGCGCTTCGACGAGTCCGCAGACTGGACAGGGACCACCACTGAGGTGGATACCCTGCTGAGCGAGCGTCCGGTCGCCCACGTCGACGGCGCTGAATATCAAGGCGGCACAGCGGGTATCGCCGAGCCGGACGCCACCGGGTCGGTATACCGGGTATTGCTGCTGCGAGTCGAGCAGGACACCCCGTGCGCGACGGTCGAGCGCTTCGAGGCAGACCTGCTGCGGATGCCCCGCTACCTGCCGGGCATCCGGTCCTGGCAGTTGAGCCGGGTCACCCGTGGCACCGGACTCTCGGCATGGACGCATGTCTGGGAGCAGGAGTTCGCCGACCTCGACGCTCTCGCAGGCCCCTATCTGATGCATCCGGTCCACTGGGCGCACGTCGACCGCTGGTTCGACCCCGAATATCCGGACATGATCGTCCGCGACCGGATCTGCCACAGCTTTTGCGTGAACCGCGCGCTCTGACGGAAGTCATCGTCCGCGACCGGATCTGACCTGATGCTGCGTGAACGACCGGGTCTGATCAGTCGCGCCGTGCGCCGCCCGCGTTCGGGCTGGCGGCATACGGCGCGACGCGGGATCAGGCCGTACGCGGCCCGCGGTGGTCGGCATACGAACGGCCGACGCCCAGCGGACGAGGATGCTGCTGCAAGGTCGGGTGTACCCGGACCCGGCCGTCGTCGACGTGGCGCCAGATATTGAGCGCGGTCGTGCGCACCGGCGCGCTGAGCCGGTGATCGAACAGCATCCGATCCACCGGTCCGCACACCGACACCGCCGCCACGGCGGCCTCGCCGAGATCGCCGATGGGCGCCGCGATACAGCCGAAGCCGGGCAGCGACTCCTCGCGCTCGACGGCGATCCCGTGCGCGCGCACCTTGTCCAGCTCGGTGTCGAGCTGGGCCTTGGTGGTGATCGAGTAGCGGGTGCGCGCGCCGGCCTGGCCTGCGAGGGCGTCGGCGACGCGGCGCTCGTCGGAGTAGGCCAGGATCGCCTTGCCGACCGCGGTACAGGCAGCGGGCCGTCTGCCGCCGACGCGGGTGGGCACCACGGCCGACAGCTCGCCACCGACTTTGTCGAGGTACACGACGTCGGGACCGTCCAGCACCGCCAGGTGCACCACGAACCCGGTGACCCGGTGCAGTTCGTGCAGGAACGGCATCGCCGCACGGTGCAGCCGGTCCTGGTGCACCGCCAGCGAGCCGAGCTCCATCAGCCGGATGCCGAGTTCGTAGTCGCGCCCCTCACGACGTAGCCAGCGCAACTGCACCAGCCGATCGAGCATGCGATGCGCCGAGGACCGGGGTAGGCCGGTGCGCCGGACGATCTGGGCGAGCGTGAGCCTGCCCGGGCCGTCGAAGGCGTCGAGCAGCAGGGACGCGCGATCGAGGATCGCGCTCGGGGTGGTGGCCTCGGCCTGGATGACCATGAGCTCTCCATTCGGATCTACGAGCTGATGCCCACTCGCATATTTCGATTAGGCATATACCTATTCATACCATCCGTTGTGGTCGTTGTCACATGAATCGGCGGGCCAATATGAAAAACGACGGCCCCTGGCCCGAGCGAGAAGCTCGGGCCAGGGGCCGTCGTGGGCTACCTGCGGAATTACATCGCCGCGAGCGGCTCGCTACCGGACCAGTCGTGGCCCCAGTAGCTGTCCGCGGTGATCTCCTCGGCGCTGTAGTACGTCTCGTCGACCCGCATGCCTTCGGTGCCGAACTCGATATCCCAGCCGCCGGGCGCGCGGACGTAGAACGACACCATCTTGTCGTTGGTGTGCCTGCCCAGCGTCGAGGACACCGAGAAGCCGTCCTTGGTCACCCGATCGAGAGCCTGGCCGACCGCGTCGAGGGAGTCGACCTCCACCATGATGTGCACCAGGCCCGGCGCGCCACCGTGCGGAGCCGGGCACAGCGCCAGGCTGTGATGGCGTTCGTTGACACCGAGGAACCGCACCCGCATCGGGCCGTACTCCGGCGGCGCCGGGATCCGGAACGCACCGCGCGGCAGGAACCCGAGTACATCGGTGTAGAAGCCGAACGCGCCGTTGGGGTCCATGGTCGGCAGCACGACATGGCCCAGACCCTGTGCGCCGGTGACGAACTTCGCGCCGAACGGGGTGATCACCGGGCTGTGATCGAGCACCGCGCCGTGGAAGATCTCGAGGGTGGCGCCGGTGGGGTCCTGGAAGGTGATGACCTCCTCGACCCGGCGCGCGTCGGCCTCTTCGACCGACAGCGGTTTCACCGCGATCCCCGCCGCCGTCACGGCTTCCTGCACGCGGAGCAGTGCCGCGTGGTCGCGGACTTCCCAGCCGATCGTGACGATGGCGTCGCTGTCACCCGGCACGATCGTGATCCGTGCCGCGCGCTCGTCCATCCGCAGGTACAGGGCGTTCTCGTCGGGCCCGCTGCCCTGGGCGAAGCCGAGCACCTCGAACGCGAACTTGCGCCACCGGTCCATGTCGGCGGTCTGGATCTTGACGTAGCCGAGGCCTTTGATGTCTGTCATTTCCGTTGTCCTTCGTGGTGTTCGGGTCAGATCATCGAGCGCAGGTTGTCCGCGGGCTCGAGACCGAGGGAGCTGACGGCCGAGGCGTGGTACACCGTGCTCGGCACGTGGATGGCGTGGGCGAGGCCGACGTGCGCGTCGCGCCAGTAGCGCTGCAGCGGCTTGTCGATCCGCATGGCGTTGCCGCCGGAGCGGGCGAAGATCTGGTCCACGGCGGTGACCGCGCGCCAGGCCGCGCGGACCTGGGTGCGCCGGACCGCGGCCCGCTCGGCGAAGCCGATCTCCTTGCCCGCGTCGACCGCGTCGAAGATCTTGTCGGCGTTGGCGAGCAGTTCCTGGCGCGCGGCGTTGATGTCGGCGGCGGCCTCGCCGATGGCGAACAGCACGTACGGATCGTCCTTGACCGCGGTGCCCTGGGCGCCGACCCGGTCGCGCTGGTAGTCCAGGTGCGCGGCCAGCGCGCCCTCGGCGATGCCGACCACCGCGGAGCTGATGCCCAGCGGGAACATCGTCGACCAGGGCATCTTGTACAGCGTCTCGGTGACCCCGTACTCCTTCTGCGCGGTGCCGTCGATGACGTGGTCGCCGTTCATCACCCGGTAGTCGGGCACGAACGCGTCCTTGACGATGATGTCCTTGGACCCGGTGCCCTTGAGGCCCACCACATTCCAGGAGTCCTCGACGATCTGGTAGTCCTGACGCGGCAGGATCATGTGCAGCATCGTCGGCGGCAGCGCCATCTTGCCCTCGGCGTCACCGAGCATGGCGCCCAGGAAGATCCAGTCACAGTGGTCGGTGCCGGAGCTGAACTGCCAGCGGCCGTTGAAGATGTAGCCGCCGTCGACCGGACGGGCGATGCCGGTCGGCGCGTAGGGCGAGGCCATCCAGGTGTCGTGGTCGTCGGCCCACACCTCGTCCTGCACCTTCGGATCGGCGAAGGCCAGCTGCCACGGGTGCACGCCGACGATGCCGGCGATCCAGCCGCTGGCCGGGTCGAGCGCGGCGGTGGCCATCACCGTCTCGGCGAACTCGCGTGGATGCGCCTCGTAGCCGCTGTACTTCTTGGGCTGCAGCAGGCGGATCGGCCCCGCCGTCTTCAGCAGCTGGGCCGTGGCATCGGGCAGCTGCCCGAGACGCTCCGCCTCCGGTGCCTGCTCGCGCAGTTGGTCCGCGATGGCGGCGATATTGTCGAGAACTCTGGTCATCTCCGATGATGCTTTCTGTTCGTGGTGGGGTGAGGGATCAGGACATGGTGTCGATGACGGCGCCGCGGGCGATGTTGTCGGCCACCTCGGCTTCCCAGCTCGTCACCGCGCGATCGGTATCGATCTCGAACTCGAACCGCTTGGTCATGTCCTCGGTGACGTCGTCGACGTCGACGTAGAACTGTTTGTACCAACGGCGCAGCTGATACACCGGGCCGTCTTCCTCCGACAGCAGCGGATTGTCGATGGGCGCCTTGTTCTTCCAGATCTCGACGTCCTGCTCGAATCCGTACTCGACGCCCTGCGCGAACTGCGCCGCCATCGCGTTGGCGTCCTCGTCGGACATGCCCTCCGGCTTCTTGACCATCGCGCCGTACTGCAGCACGAACGAGTTCTCGTCGACCGGGTAGTGGCAGTTGACGAGCACCGTCTCGATTGTCATCCCGTTCGATTCGCTCCACAGCCAATCGAGCATGTACGACGGACCGAAATACGAGGCGTCCGAACGCAATGCGGAATCCGGGTCGTCGTAGCTGGTGCCGACGGTGACGTCGTGGCGCGGGGTCGAGCGCATGTACTGGGTGGCGACGTGGCCCTCGAAGACGTTCTTGAAGTAGCGCGGGAACGAGTAGTGCACGTAGAAGAAGTGCGCCATGTCGACGACGTTGTCGACGATCTCGCGACAGTGCGAGCCCTCGATCAGAATCGAATTCCAGGTCAGGTCGGTCCACTCCGGCGTGCCGTAACCCTCGATCTCGGGAATGGTCACGTCATCGGTGGGCTTGCTGCCCTGCGGGTCGTGCCAGACGTAGAGCTGGCCGTTGCGCTCCAGCGTCGGCCAGGTGCGGGTCTTGGCCAGCGGCGGCACCCTGCGCGCGTACGGAATGGCCGTGCACTTGCCGTTACCGCCCCAGCGCCAGTCGTGGAACGGGCAGGCGATCGAGTCGCCCTTGATGGTGCCGCGCGCGAGGTTGCCGCCCATGTGGCGGCAGTAGCCGTCGAGCACGTGCAGCGCGCCGTCGGATTCGGACTGGAACACCACGAGCATGGTGCCGAAGGCCTTCACCTCGTGCGGGTTGCCGTCGCGGAACGACGAGAGCAGGCCGAGGCAGTGCCAGCCGCGGGCGAACCGAGTCGGCGCCGCGGCGGCCTCGATCTGCCGGTAGTCGGCGGTGGTGTCCTGCGATCGGCCGTTCGGCGAGTTCTCCGGCATCGAAACCTCCATGTTCGGACGGAGTGGGATGAGCTGCGCCGATGGTCGCGCCGCGCGAGGGTCGGCGGGTCGTGGTGTTCCCGGTCAGCGGACATGTTTTCGTCCCGATCGGCCGCTGTCCCGATGACCGGGAGAGGAACCGATCACAGCCGGCGGACCGCCCTACCGTGACGGCATCGGTTTCGACGAGCAGGAGTGAATCATGGGTAACGTCGCGGTGGTACTGGACACCGATGCCATCCGGCTGTTCGCACAAGCGGCGCGCTCGGACAATCCGGCCTACCAGCTCGCCGATCGACCGGTGGTGCCGCCGACCTTCCTGCCCGCCGACGGATCAGTGGCGGGGGAGCGGGTCGAGACCGATCACCGGTTCTTCGGTCCGCCCCCGCGCGCGGGTGACCAGCTGACCGCGATCCGCGCGGGTTCCCCCGGCCAGCCCGCCGTCGGCGCCGCCGAGTCGCTCACCCGATACTTCGACCGCACGGGCGGTCTCGTCGCCGAGTCGTGGGCAGCGGCGGAAGCCTTCGCGGGCGAGCAGGCGTCGCCGCAGGCGGCGGCGCTGCTGGCGACCTACGCCACCGACTGGCTCGGGGCCGAGGCGATCCGCCGCTTCCGCACCAGGTCGGTGCGACCCCTGCCGCCCGGCGATGTCATGTCGTGCTCGGGGCGTGTCACGCAGAGCTATGTGCAGGACGGCGAATCCCGTGTCGATGTCAGCCTGTGCGGCGCCGATGCCGCGGGCACCGTCGTCGTGCGCGCGTGGGCTACCTTCGCCGTGACCGGCGACGGGACACCGGACCCCCGATAGAGGCGCGGACTTCTCCTGCGGCCCGCAGGCGCGGACAAGTAGTCGACTACTCGTGAGGATGTCTCCGGTGGCGACGACGATCGTGTGTACGCAACCGCCGACACACCTTGTCTACCCTTCGGGAAGGGGCCTGCGATGACCGTCCACGTGGATTCTCCGTCGATAACCGGTATCGAGAGCGACGCGCCGCGGACCGGGTACGACCCGGATTTTCTCGGGTCCAGGGTCGAGGTTCCGGAACTGGACGCGGACGTGCGCGGCGATGCGGTTCGCCTCGACGGCTCCGACGTCATCAGCTACACCCACTTCTCGTTGGCGCTGAGCAGGCCACGGCGATTCGCGTTCTGGGTGGCCTGGAACATCGACGGCGCCGCGATGCGCAAACTTCCCCGCACCGGCATCGACTTCGTCAAAGACCCACGCGTCCCCGCCGAGGCGCAGGTGGGAAACGAACTCTACCGACGGAATCGGCTCGATCGCGGGCACCTGGCGCGGCGGGCGGATCTGCTGTGGGGCAGTGAGGCCGAAGCCGAGCAGGCCAATGTCGACTCGTTCTTCTACACGAACATCACCCCGCAGATGGACGACTTCAACCAGAGCAGCCGCGCCGGGGTGTGGGGCCAACTCGAAGACGCGGTGTTCGCCGACGTCGACGTCGACAACCTGAAGGTGAGCGTGCTCGGCGGGCCCGCCTTCCGTGCTGACGATCAAGTGCATCGCGGCGTGGCCCTGCCGCGGGAGTACTGGAAGGTGATCTGCTTCGTCGAGGGAAACCGACTGCGGTGCAAGGCGTTCCTGCTGACCCAGCACCTCGACGAACTCGAAGCGCTCGCCCTCGACGAGTTCCGCGTATTCCAGGTCGCCGTGGCCGAGATCGAACAGCGAGCGCACTGCCGATTCCCGGCCGCGCTCCATATCGCCGACACTTTCGTGACCCAGGAGTCGGTGGACCAGCGCAGCCCGCTGGAGTCGACGGCCGACATCAGCTGGTAATTCGCCACCGGACACCGGTGACGGTCAGGAAGTCGCCGCCCGACGTGCCGCCACGCGCGCCCATACCTGTGGATCGGTGCGTGGGCCGCCCGCGGTGGTCGCGCCGTACCGCTGGATCTGGGCGTCGATGTCGAGTGGCGCGGTCAGCGAGGTACCGGGAGCGAGCGCGTCCTCCACGTGCTCATCGGGTACCAGCCAGCACACCTCGAACTCGATGCCGTCGGGGTCGCGGGCGTAGAGCGCCTTGGTCGACCCGTGATCGCTTGCCCCGGTCAGTGCGCGAGCCGCCGTCAAGCGGTCGCGGACGGCGACGAGCTCGGACAAGGTGTCCACTTCCCAGGCGACGTGATAGAGCCCGACCGAGCCCGCCGGGCCTGCCGCGGGTGTCCTGGCCTGGAAGAGCCCGAGGTCGTGATCGTTGGCCGAGCCGGGGTAGCGCAGGAACGCGCCGCCGGGGAAGCCTTCGGCGAGCCGCTCGAATCCGAGCACGTCCTCGTAGAACGCGATGCTGCGCGGCAGATCCGCGACGAACAGAACGATGTGGTTGATTCCCCGCATCTGGCGGTGGCCTCCTCGATCGACAGTTCTCGATCTCCGAGAGTCCCACGCCGACCTCCGGTGACACCACTGGATGACCGGGGAGTGGGAAGGTTCGTGGCGCTCGCGCTATTTCGCCGACTTCGTCGCGGTGACGTGGTGCGCGCTGTCGGAGCTCAGCAGCAGCCGGGCGATGAGGTCGGTGAGATGTTCTCGGGTGGTGTCGAATTCGCCGCGCATCCAGGCCGCGACCAGCTCCAGCGCACCGCTGACCACGCTGTAGGCGGTCATATCGGCGTCGAGCGGATCGGCGGGTTGGGCGAGGATCTCGCGGCCCACCGCCGACATCGCGCGGGCGATCGCGTGCTGGGTGGTCAGCCGCGCGGCCTGCAGTGCCTCGGTGCTCTGCGTGTTGAGCAGCAGGGTCGATCGGCGCGGGTCGGCGAGCAGAAAGCCCAGTGCGGCGTCCGCCGCCGCGCGCACCTGGCTGTGGACGTCGGGCTCGGCGTCGTGGGTGGCGGTGACCACCGCGGCGATGCCGAGGGCGGTGTGCTCCTCGACCAGCGCGGTGAGCAAGGCGTCGCGGTCGGTGAACTGCTCGTAGAAGTAGCGATCGTTGAGCCGGGCTCGGACACAGACCGCCCGTTTGGTGACCGCGGGCGCTCCGCCCTCGGCGAGCAGGTCGAGCGCGGCGTCGAACAGCGCGCCACGACGGCGGGATCGGCGATCGTCCGCGGCCACACCGCCGTAGACGCGCGTCGTCGTCGTCGCGTCGTCGGAGTCGTTGCGCATGGCCGCCCTTCCTCGTCCCAGGGCGCCAGAATAGTCCACCCGGAACTCTTGACCCTCTCTCAATTCTGGTGCACTCTGACACCAGACTAGTTTGTGGTGCCGTCCTGCACCAGAACTGTCGGCGGAACAAAGGAGTTCACCGATGACCTGTCCTGTGCCACATCAGGAAACCCGCTCGGTCGACGTCGCCCCGGCGTCCTCGCGCGAATCCCACAGCGCCGTCGCACGATTCGAACGTGTCGGCGGATCGGTCCTGTTCGGTTTGTTCGGGGTCGGCCTGTTCGACCAGCCGATGCTGCCTCCCGTGTCGGCCGCGCTCGAGGCCACCGGACGTTCGCGAAACCAGCCGTGGGCGCGGGCGGTGCGCACCGCGGCGGCCGACCAGCTGATCTACCACGGCGAAGACGCCGACCGGGACGCCGAGTCCCAGCGGCTCATGCTCCTGCATCGCGACGTCAAAGGCGTCGGCCCGGACGGCGAACGCTATTCGGCGCTCAATCCGCACGCCTGGAACTGGATCCTCTACTCGACCTTCTTCGTCCAGCGCGGCGCCTACCTGGCACTGACCGGCGACACCCCGTCGCCGGCCGCCGACCAGGCCATCTGGGACCACTACCGCACCAAGACGCGCGGCCTGCACCTCCCGGGCAACTCGCAGCCGATCGCGAACTACGCGGACCTGGCCGTCCACTACGACCAGATGATCACCGAACTGCGCGCGACCCCGGCGCTGGAAGCGGCCACCACGACGGTCCGCCGCGCACCACGCCCGGACTTCCTGCCCGCCCTCGCCGCCCCGCTCTGGTGGGTGAGCGCGCCCGGTTTCGGCTATGTCGCGATGGTTCTCGGCTGCGGCATCATGCACCCCGAGGTGCGCGCCAAGATGCCGATCACCTGGACCGCACGCCACGACCGGCACTTCCGAGTTCTCACGGCCGCCCTGCGCGTCGCCTACACCCGGCTCCCGGCCGCGGTCACCGACTCCCCGATGGCCCGCAATCGGCGCAAGTACGAACGCCTGGTCGGGCGATACCGGGAGGTCGGCCTCACCTCGTTCGCGCCGGAGATCGGCGAGGCCCGATCGCGGCGGCGCGTGCGAGCGTAGCCACGTGCGAGTCGGGCTCAGTCCGGCACGGAGCCCGGCAGGTGCGGATCCATCCAGCGCAGCATCCGGTCGACCGAATCCGCGCAGTCGCCCTGCGCGCCGGACTCGGCCCACTCGATCAGCGCGGCGAAGGTGGCGGACTGGTAGGCGGTGGCGATGGCCCGGCAGATGGGAGCGGGGGAGCCGTGCAGTCGACCGGCGAGGTAGCCCGACAGCGTGTCGATCCACGGGCGGTAGATCCGGGGAGCGGTCGCGGCCAGTTCGGGTTCGGAGGAGATCAGCCGCAGCCAGTCCGGCGCCAGCTCCTGGATCTGCGGATCGCGCGACACCGATTCGACGATCGCGGACCGCACGACCACCGCGGGCGGCTCCTCGGGGGCAGCGCCGGCGAGCGCGTCTCGTAGCCGCTCCGTCGCGGGCGCGACGCCGATCCAGGCGATCTCGGATCGGGACGAGTAGTGCCGCAACAGGGTTCGCGTGCTGATCCCCGTCGCCTCGGCGAGATCGTTCCAGCTGGTGGTGGCGAAGCCGCGGTCGGTCCACAGGCGCAGCGCGCCGACCGACACGGCCCGGGTGTCCAGCACGGAGGGACGGCCGGGGCGGCGGGGAGCTGGCTGGGTCACCGCGAAAGCCAAACAGTTTTGGCGAAGTGTGTCAATATTCAGTGAGACCTCACCGAAAACAGGAGAAACAGTATGGATTTCGTCAACTCGTCCGCGATCGTCACCGGCGGTGCGTCGGGTCTCGGCTTGGCGACCGTGCAGGAGCTGCACGCCAAGGGCGCCAAGGTCGTGATCATCGACCTCCCCTCGTCCAACGGTGCGGCCATCGCCAAGGAACTGGGCGAGGGCGCGGCTTTCGCGGCCGCGGACGTGACCGATGAATCGGCGGTGGCCGCGGCCCTCGATGTCGCCGAATCGCTGGCACCGCTGCGGATCGCCGTGAACTGCGCCGGCATCGGCAACGCGATCAAGACGGTCGGCAAGAAGGGTGCGTTCCCGCTCGCCGATTTCACCAAGGTGATCAACGTCAACCTCGTCGGCACGTTCAACGTGATCCGGCTGGCCGCCGAACGCATGTCGGGTACCGACCCGGTCGGCGAGGAGCGCGGCGTCATCATCAACACCGCCTCCGTCGCCGCCTACGACGGCCAGATCGGCCAGGCCGCCTACGCCGCGTCCAAGGGCGGGATCGTCGGCCTGACCCTGCCGATCGCGCGTGACCTGGCGAGCTTCAAGATCCGCGTCGTCACGATCGCGCCCGGCCTGTTCCGCACGCCGCTGTTCGAGACGCTGCCCGAGGAGGCGCTGCAGTCCCTCGGCGCGCAGGTGCCCCATCCCTCGCGTCTGGGCCGGCCCACCGAGTTCGCCGCGCTGGCCCGCCACATCGTGGAGAACCCGATGCTCAACGGCGAGACCATTCGCCTCGACGGCGCCATCCGGATGGCGCCGCGCTGAGTTGATCTGTGCGACAACGCCTTCGGCCGGGCACTTGGCCCGGCCGAAGGCGTGGACGGCACCGGCGTACCACTTGTGATCGTCGTCAAAGTTCGGTCCGTGCTACAGCAAAACTAGAACGTGTTCTAGTAGGCTTCTGCTATGGAACAACTCACCGGATTGGATGCCAGTTTCCTCTATCTGGAGACCGACACCCAGCATCTCCACGTCTGCGCACTGCTGATCCTCGACCCGGCCGACGGCCACTACTCCTTCGACAACCTCCGCGACGAGCTCCGCAAGCGGTTGCCCCTCATCCCGCACATGCGCCGCCGAATCCACCCGGTGCCGTTCAACCTCGATCATCCGCTGTGGGTCGACGATGCCGAGTTCGACATCGACAACCACATCCGGCGCGTCGACCTGCCGGAGTCGGGCGGTCTGGCCGCGCTGATCGGTGCCATCGCCAGCCACCCGATGGATCGGAGTCGGCCGCTGTGGGAGATGTCGGTGGTGGAGGGGCTCGACGACGGCAAGGTGGCCGTCGTCTGCAAGTACCACCATTCGGCCGTCGACGGCATCACCGGCACGAACATGATGATGCACCTGTGCGATCCGGAGCCGGGGACCAGTCGCCCCGAGCCCGAACCGTGGCAACCGGAACCGGTGCCCGGCGATCTGGAACTGGCCGCGCGAGCCGCGGTCCGCTTGCCCGCCAGGGTCGGGATGCTCGGCATGGTGCCCAAGACCCTCGGAATGGTCGCGGGCTTCGCGCAGCGGCGGCGCAACAATGAGGCGGGGATGGAACTCCCGTTCTCCGCACCACGCACCCCGTTCAATCAGGCCGTCACCGCGGCGCGGTCGGTCTCGTTCACCAAGACCGACCTCGGCGCGATCAAGGAGATCAAGGCCGCGTTCGGGGTGAAGGTCAACGATGTGGTGCTGGCCGTCGTCGGCGGAGTGCTGCGCCGCTATCTGGCCGACCGGGGCGAGCTGCCCGATCGCTCCCTGATCGCCTCGGTGCCGGTGTCGGTGCACGAATCCACCCGGCACACCGAGGGAATCAACAAGGTCTCGACGCTGTTCTGCCGCCTCGGCACCGATGTCGCCGATCCGGCCGAGCGGCTGGAGGTGCTGGCCGTCGCCAACCGCGAAGCCAAGGCCGAGCACGACATGATCGGCGCCGACTTCCTGCAGGACTGGTCGAAGTACGCCCCGCCCAACACGTTTCGGCTCGCCTCGCGCGTGTACTCGTCACTGAAGCTGGCCGAACGGCATCCGGTCGTGCACAACCTGGTGGTCTCGAATGTGCCGGGTCCGCCGATGCCGCTGTACTTCCTCGGCGTCCGGGTGGACGGGATGTTTCCGTTCGGTCCGGTCTTCCACGGGGCCGGGCTCACCGTCACTGTGCTGTCGAACTGCGGCGACCTGGATTTCGGCTTCATCGCCTGCCGCGACCTGGTTCCCGATGTCGAAGCACTGGCCGACGCCGTACCCGCCGTGGTAGATGACCTGCTCGCCGCGGCGCGGGCCAGGGGCTGACCACCCGCCCCGGCCGATCGCCCTGTTCGCCACCGGCGTCGAACAGGGTCGTCACCTACAGCCGCGCCGCCACTGCTCGACACGCGTCGGCCAGCGCCGCGACGAACCGGTCCGGCGCGACAGCGCACGCCGCATGACCCGCCGCGAGCGGATGAATACTCGCCCCCGGCACGGCGGCCGCGAGTTCGATCTGCCGGTACACCGGGATCGCCCGATCCCTGGTCGTGATGACCACCGCGGTCGGCATCCGCAGCTCCGAGAGCCACGCGGTGGCGTCGAACGTCCCGATCTCGGCGAGCACCGGCGCCAGCGCCCATCCACTCGTACTGCGGAATTCGCCCACCGCCCAGCGGCGGAGCTGCCCCGGCACCAGGGCGGGCGGCAGATCCGGCAGGGTCCGCGTCAACCGCCGGGCGCGGCGATACGGATAGTCACCCAGCGCCTCGGCGACGGACGCGAAACCGCGATGGAACGCCCGCTCGCGCCACTTCTCCTGGAAGCGATACGGAGTCGCGCACAGGACCAGTCCCGCGACCCGCTCGGGGAACCGGTGGGCCGTGAGCAGCGACACGATCCCGCCGAGCGAATAGCCAACGCAGACGAAGCGATCCAGGCCCAGCGCGTCGGCGACCGCGACCACGTCGTCGGCGCAGTCGTCGAGCCGGAACCGTGCCGACTGGATTCCGCGCCCGTGCCAGCGCTGATCGAACAGCACCACGCGATACCGGGCGCTCAGCGACTCCAGCGCCGGAAACCAGTTCAGTGCCGCCGTGCAGGCGGTGCCGTGCAGCAGGATCAGCACCGGCGCGCCGGGTGGTCCGGGGATGTCGACGACATAGGTCTGTCCACGTCCGGGAAGTTCGAGCATCCGCCCACCGGGGATCTCGTCCACGGCGGGCACGACGAACGGCCCCGTCCGCACCGATCGCACAGATCCCACGCGGGCCTCCTCGGGCATTTCTAGAACTCGTTACAGTTCATGATGGCATATCGAGGCGACAGGCTCGGTGATAGCAGCGTCAAGGGGTCGAGGTCAGCGGACCTTCTTCGCGTCGCGGATCGTGGTCGCCAGCCGTTCCAGCAGGGGAGCGGTGGCGGCGTGGGAGAACCGGAAGATCGGCGACCAGGGCGCGACCTGCCCGGCCGTGACCGCGGGCAGGCTGCGCCAAACCGGCCGGTCGGCGAGCGCGGCCTGCTGCAGGCCGGAGGTCCGGTCATCGAGCAGGATCAGGTCGGCCGGATAGCGGTCGGCCGTCTCCCAGCTCAGTGATTGGAAGTAGCCGCCCGGATCGACCTTGTCGGGAATGACGAATTCGACCCCGAGTTCGGTGAAGTAGCTCAGATCGGCCGAGGCGCGCGGGTCGGAGGCGTAGAAGAGTTCGGGGGTTGCCGAGGCGGCGAGCACGCGCAGGCCGGGACGCGCCGCCACGGCGTCTCGCACCGCCTGGGACGCGGCGGCGAAGCGCTGCTCCGCGGCCGCGACCGCCGGGGTGGCGGTCTCGGCGCCGAGTGCCGCGGCCAGGGCGCGGTAGCGCGCGATGATGTCGGGGAGTCGCTGACCGGCGATCTGCACGGCGATCACATTCGGGTTCGCCGACTCGATCTTGGACAGGTTGTCGTCGGGGACGTACCAGAGTCGGCCCGGCACATAGGAATCGGTGACGAGCAGGTCCGGCTCGAGCGTCGCGTACTTCTCGATGTCGAACTGACCCCAGGCGTCACCGACGACGGTCACCGAGTCCGGATCGAGGTCGCCCAACATGTCGCGGGCATGCGCTTCGCCGAAAATGCCCACGATGGGCTCGCGTACCCCGTAATCGACCAGCGCGCCCGCCGATCCGGTGAAGGCGACCACCCGGCGCGGCGTCCCCTCCGTGCGCACGGTGCCGCCACGACCGTCGGGAAACTCCCAGCTCCCGGTGTCGTCGCGGCTATCGTCGGTGCCGCCCCCGCACGCCGCGAGACTCGCACTCACCCCGACTGCCCCCGCCACCGCGAAGAACCGGCGTCGGGAGAGAGTGTGGTCCTGTCGATCCTGGTTCGCGATCACGGTTCTCCTCCGCACGTGGCTATCGGTCCGCGATCACTAGACCACATCCAATAAGGTAAGGCAAACCTTACTGATGGCACCTAGTTCAGCCGTGCCAGCGGCGGTAGACCTCGGCAGCGCCAGGGTGCAGCGGGACGGTTCCGGTGCCGATCAGGAATCGGCCGTCCAGGAACTGTGTGCCCGCGGCCTCGGCGGGGACGAGCGCGTCCGCGTGCCGGACGAGCAGGTCGACGATGGCGGCCGCCGTCTCGTCGGGCAGGGTCGCGGCGGCGAGGAGCAGGTTGGCGACGCCGATCGTGTGCACCGCTGGGCTGCCCGGATAGGCGTCGGCGGGAATGGCGACTCGGTCGTAGGCGGGGCCGTATCGCTCTCGCATCGGTGCGGCGAGGGCGCCGAGGTCGATCAGTCGCAGGGGATCGGGCACGGTGAGTGCGGCGGTCGGCACGCCACCGGCCCACAGCAACGCGTCGATGGCGCCGGCGGTCAGCCGTTGCGCGGCCTCGCGCAGCGGGCGATGTTCGACCACGACGTCGACGGCCGGATCCAGCCCGGCCGTTGTCAGCAGTCGCTGGCCGGTGACCGCGGCGCCCGAGCCCGCGGCGCCGAGATTGACGCGGCGTCCGCGCAGGTCGGCGACCTCGTTGATCGGACCGTCGGTGCGCACCGCCAACTGGAGATAGTTCTCGTAGACCCGACCGAGCGCCACCACGCGCCCGCCGAAATCGCTCGCCGAATCCGCCAGTGCCAGTGCGGTGTCGACATCGCCGTCGGCGACCATCCGCAGATTCTGTTGCGACCCAGCGGTTTCCACCGGTTCGATGCGGAGAGTGTCGGTGTCGTCAGCGGCTGCGGCAGCCAGCAGTCGAGCGAAGGCGTAGTAGAAGCCCCCGTCCTCACCCGAGGCCAGTCGCACCGTCGTTCGGTCGTTCGTGCCGCACCCGACCATGCCCGCCGATACGAGTGCGGCCAAGGCCAGCATCCGGCGACGTGACATCGGCGATCCGCCACTCATCGCGCCACCGCGGGTAGCCGAACTGTCACGGCGAGTCCGTGCGGGCGCACCGCCTCGACCGTCAATGTCGCGCCCCATGCCTTGGCCAGTGCCTGCGCGATCGACAGACCCAGCCCCGTTCCGCCCGCGGCCGCGGCGGAACCGCGGAAGAACCGCGCCGTGAGTTTGTCGAGTTCGTCCGGCGCGACGCCCGTCCCGTCGTCGGCTACCCGGACCGTCACCCAGCCCGGTTCGTCGCTCACCCCGACCATCGTGTGCGCGCCGGATCCCGCATATCGGCACGAATTGCTCAGTGCCACATCGAGAATCTGGGCGAGCGCCGCCGAGCTGATCGCCGCCGAGCTGTGGTTGCCGGAGCCCTCACCGCTGTCCGGCGGCGCAGCGCTGACCGGCGTCGCCGAGACGGACCCATCGGGACGGCGTGCCGTGGTCAACCGGATCCCCGCGTCGTCGAACGCCGACGCCCACGCGTCGATTCGGTCGGCCACGACCTGCGCCGGGTCACACCGCTCCTCGGCGGATGCCGCGGTGCCGAAGGAGGCGGGCGTTTGCGCCACCGCCAGCTCCAGCAGATCGTCGAGGAGCGCGGTCAGCCGTTCCACTTCCGCGGTCGCACCGCGGAAGGTCGCCGACGCCTGGCCGGGGACCGCGTATTCCAGCGAGTCGAGACGAATCATCAAGGCGGCGAGTGGGTTTCGCATCGCATGCGCGGTATCGGCGACGAGCTGGTGCTGCGCGTCGGCGGAGTCGGCGACGGCGGTGGCCATGGCGTCGACGGATTCGGCGAGGTCGCGGACCTCCGGTGGGCCACCGTAATTTCTGGTGATCGGGGCGCGGCCACGCGGTTTCGGCAGTGTCGCGGTGAGTTCGGCGACCGCGTCCGACATCGCGGCCAGCGGGCGCAGCACCCATCGGCTCAGGACCAGTGCCAACAGCACGAAGACCACCATCGCGCCGAGCGCGCCCACCGCGATCACCGCCCACACCCGGGCGATCGTCGCGCGCGCCGCGGCGGTCGACGACTCGATCACGACGGCGCCGTTGACCTGCACGCCGGTGCCGACCGGGCGCGCGATGAGCATCACCGGAGCGCTCCACGGCGTCAGCCGATCCACCTGCTGCGGGCGCTGGTTGCGGCGAGCCGCGGCCACCGCGGCCCGGATGCGCGGATCGCTCACCTCGACCCCGGCGTTGACGATCGGCGCCCCGCGAGCATCCACGACCAGGACGTTCTCGCCGTACAGCTCGTGATAGCGCCCGACCTCGTCGGCGAGTGCCTGCACCCCGCCCGCCGACCCCGCCGCGTCGGCGAGGGTCGCGAAGCGATCGGCGTCACCGGACCGGCCGAGTACCAACTCCTGGGTGCGGCTGGTGGCGGCGGTCAGCGACAGCGGAATCGCGAAGGCCAGCACCGCGAGCGCCGCGAAGACGGTGAGCGCGATCAGCAGTCTGCGACGCATGCCGGTCCTCGCGCACTCACTCGCCCCACCGATACCCGTAGCCGCGAATGGTGGTGATCAGTCCGGGCCGGTTCAGTTTGGCGCGCAGCCCGGTCATGTGGACATCGAGCGAGCGCGAGACCGCGACGAACGCATCGCCCCAGATACGGTCCATCAGCTGCTGCCTGCTCACCGCGGCGCCCGGCCGTTCCACCAGGACCTCGACGAGCTCGAATTCCTTCTGGGTGAGCGCGATCGGAGCACCGGCCACCTCGACGATCCTGGCCCGCAGATCCACCCGGACATCACCGGTGACGACTTCGGTCCTGGCCTGCGTGGCGACGGCCGCGGCCCGGCGCAGCACGGTCTCGAGCCGCGCCATCAGCTCGGCGATCCGCGGCGGCTTGACCACATAGTCGTCCGCTCCGCCACGCAAGCCACGCACGATGGAGCGTTCGTCGCTGCGGGCGGTCAGGATCAACACCGGGATCGTGCTGACCTCACGCAGCTGACGTAGGACCTGCAACCCGTCCGCATCGGGCAGACCGAGGTCGAGGAGCACGGCGTCGAAGTCGCGGTGGGCGATGAGCAGATCGGCGCCACGGCGCATGCGCTCGGCCCGGTAGCCGCGCGCGGTGAGCGCCTCTACCAGGGCGTCGCCCACTCCGTCGTCGTCCTCGACCACCGCAAGCCGCACGCGCCGATCCTCCCATAGCGGCAGGACCGGCGCGTGTTCCGGACGGTCAGCCACGCACGGCGGCCATCGCCCGTTCCGGCTCGACCGCATCGGCATCGACGACGTCGTCGGCGTCGATGGTCGACTCGGCCGACGTCTCCCGCATGAAGTAGTAGGTGATCAGCGAGATCGCGATACATCCGGCGACATAGAAGAAGTAGAGCGACTCGAGCCCGGCCTTCTTCAGCGCCAGGGCGATCATCTCGGCGGTACCACCGAAGATGGCGACCGTCAGCGCGTACGGCAGGCCGACACCGAGCGCGCGGATCTTGGTGGGAAACAGCTCGGCCTTCACGATCGAGTTGATCGAGGTGTAACCGGTGACGATCACCAGCGCGGTCATCATCAGGCCGAACGCCGCGAGCGCATTGGAAGTGTGCGCGAGCGCCGTCATGATCGGCACCGTCAGCACCGTGCCGGCGACACCGAAGAAGATGAGCAGTTTGCGGCGGCCGATCCGGTCCGACAGACCGCCCGCGATCGGCTGGAGCACCACGAAGACCAGCAGCGCGACGAAGTTGATCCAGGCCACGGTGTCCTTGGAGATGCCCGAGGTATTGATCATGAACTTCTGCATATAGGTCGTGTAGGTGTAGAACGCCACGGTGCCGCCCAGCGTCAGGCCGACCACCAGCAGGCATTCCCGGGGGTACTGCAGCAGGACCCGCAGCGAACCGCGTGAGCTGCTCGCGGCCGCCTCACCGGTCTCGGACGTCTTCTCCATGGCCTTGAACGAGTCCGACTCGTCCATGCCGCGTCGCAGCAGCATCACCACGATCGCGCCACCGGAACCGATCAGGAACGGGATGCGCCAGCCCCAGCTGTACATCTGCTCCGACGTGAGCATCTGCT
This sequence comes from Nocardia sp. NPDC127606, assembly GCF_042671725.1. Taxonomy (NCBI): domain Bacteria; kingdom Bacillati; phylum Actinomycetota; class Actinomycetes; order Mycobacteriales; family Nocardiaceae; genus Nocardia; species Nocardia sp. NPDC127606. Next base: position 805,611 of record NZ_JBHXWQ010000001.1, read on the forward strand.
GCAGGATGATCTGCACGCCCAGCGCGACGAGCTGGCCCGCGACCAGCGTCACGTACTGGAAGCTCGAGTAGAACCCGCGTCGTCCCGGGGACGCGACCTCGGACAGATACGTAGCGCTGGTGGCGTATTCGCCGCCGACCGACAGTCCCTGCAGCAGCCGCGCCATGAGTAGCAACACCGGCGCCGCGATTCCGATGGTCTGGAATCCGGGCGTCACCGCGATCATCAGCGAACCCGCGGCCATCACCGTCACCGAGAGCGTGAGGGCCGCGCGGCGGCCGAACCGGTCGGCGTAGCGCCCGAGCGCCCAGCCACCGATCGGGCGCATGATGAACCCGACCGCGAACACTGCCGCCGTCGACAACAGTTGCGCCGTGGGGTCGCCGTCCGGGAAGAACGCCTTCGCGAAATACACGCTGAACGCGGCGTAGACGTACCAGTCGTACCACTCGACGAGGTTGCCGATCGAGCCGCGCAGCACGTTCGCCACGACTCGCCGTTCACCACCGGCCTGTGTCGTTGTCACCTTGGACCCTCCTCTATCGGCGCGGCAGTGCGCCGTCGGAGACCACTGTGTCGGCGCTCACATGCCGAAAGGAAGCGACACGGGCGGTTCCTAACCTTCCCTTAGGACGATGCTTCGCGAGCGGAACCGCTCAGGAGGCGGTCGGGGTCACTCTCCGGTCCTGTTCGGCGAAGCAGTCGGCGAGGAAAGCGAATCCAGCCCGGGCGAATAGCGGTGCCGAGATGAAGTGGCCACCGAATCGGATCCGATGTTCACTGACCTCGACGCCGAGTTCGCGCCAACGCTGTGTGAGCAGTTCGGTCTGTCGGTAGGGGACCACCCGGTCGCGGGGGCCGTGCCCGACGAGCACCGGCGCTGTCGGGGGCAGGTAGCCGAGGCTGACCTCACGCATCCGCTCGATCCACACCGGATCCTCGAACGGGTCGGTGCTGAGATAGAAGGAGCGTGACTTCGGTATGACGAACCCGACCGCGGCGAGCGCCAGCGGATGCAGTCGGCGAATCATCGGCATCGTGAACTTGCCCGCGGCGTTGAGATTTCGGCGCAGATCCAGATTATCGAAACTGGCTTCGAGCCCCATCGCCGAGTACATCAGCAAGAACAAGCCCGCGGTGCGATCGAGGCTCGTACCCATTTCGGCGAGGTCGGCCGGTGGCGCGCCGACGGCGACACCGGCCAACGGCAGATCGGGAGCGTAGAAGGACTGGATCTGCGCGGCCCAGGCGGCGGTGTTCCCGCCCTCGGAGTAGCCATAGATCCCGTACTGGCTGATCTGCTCGGATCGGGTGGTGAGCAGGTGCCGCGCGGCACGCATGACATCGAGCAATGCGCGGCTGTTGGCCGGACCGATGACATAGGGGTGGGTTCCCGCGGTTCCCAGCCCGGGGTAGTCCGTGACCGCCACCGCCCAGCCGCGGGCCAACGCGGAGGCGATGAACACGCCTTCATATTCCATTCCTCGTTCGAGTAGCCGCGACACCGATGCCGAACGTGCCATGCCCTGAGTGCCCGGAGCGAACCCGACCAGCGGCAGTGGTCCCGAGATCTCGTGGGGAATCAGAATCGCTCCCGAGACCGTGATCGGCTTTCCGGCAAGATCGGTCGAACGGTACAACACGCGATATGCGTCGGCCCGCACCGTGATTCCTGGGGCGATCCGTGCGGTCATCGATCTGATTCGCAGGATTTCCCCGGCGGCCGCGCTGCTGACGGTCGATTCCGGGAGGGGTTGATAGAACTTTGTTCGCTGGCGCGACATCAGTGTCGCCTTTCGGGATCGAAGTCGGGATGTCAGATCAACGCCGCGACGTGGGCGTGGCGATCCGGGTCGAACGTCAGTACGCCGTCGAGAAGTTCGCCTGTGCCGAGCAAGGCGCGATCGCGGTAATAGTTGTTGACCACCTTCCAGGGAGTGCGCCGCCCCTGTCGTGGCATGACACCGTCACCGCGCTTGATGTATCCGGAGGTCAGGTCATCACCCATCACGGACTCTTCGGCGATGTCGTCGGCGCCCGCGTGCACCGAGAATTGTGAGTATCCGCTGTCGCGCATCGCGTTGAGGATCCGGCAGAAATAGTGGGCGGCGAGGTCGGCCTTGAGCGTCCATGACGCGTTGGTGTAGCCGAGGATGATCATGGCGTTGGGGACCCCGGAGATGAGGACGCCCTTGTAGAGCACCGAACCGCGGGGGTCCACCGGTACGCCGTCCACGACGAGTTCGGCGCCGCCGACGATCTGTACGTTCAGGCCGGTGGCGGTGACGATGAGGTCGGCCTCGAGCTCCTGGCCCGACTCGGTCAGGATGCCCTTCTCGGTGAACTTCGCGATGCGGTCGGTGACGATGTCGGCCTTGCCGCTCTTGAGCACCTTGAACAGGTCACCGTTGGGCACCACGCACAAGCGCTGATCCCACGGGTTGTAGGCGGGCGTGAAGTGCCGCATATCGATCTTGTTGCCCAGTTGTAGTTTGACCTGGTTCAAGAACACCTTCTTGGCCAGCTCCGGATTGGTGCGCGAGAGCTGGAAGCTGGCGCGCTGCAAGGCGATATTGCGGGCACGGCCGATCCGATAAGCGATCTTTTCGGGCACGCGAGCCTTGCGCATCGTGATCGCGGCCGGGTCGTTCGAGGGCAGCGTCTGGATGTAGGTGGGTGAGCGCTGCAGCATCGTGATGTGCTCGACGTCGTCGGCCATCGCGGGGATCAGGGTGATCGCGGTGGCACCGGAACCGATGACCACGACCTTCTTGCCCCGGTAGTCGAGGTCCTCTGGCCAATGCTGTGGGTGCACGATCTGGCCGGTGAAGTCCGCGGCGCCGGGGAATGTCGGCTGATAGCCCTTGTCGTAGTCGTAGTAGCCGGTGGCGCCGACCAGGAAATTCGCCGACCAGGTCTCGACCTCGCCGGTGCGCTCGTGCAGGACTTCGCCCGTCCACAGCCCGGTGGTGCTGTCGAAGGAGGCGCGAATTCCCCGGCGGCCGAAGTGGATGTGTTCCAGGATGCCGTATTCGCGGGCGGTGTCTTCGATGTAGTTCCGGATGCTCGGCCCGTCGGCCAGGATTTTCGTGCCGATCCACGGGCGGAATCCGAAACCGAAGGTCAGCATGTCCGAGTCGGACCGGATGCCCGGATACTTGAACAGATCCCAGGTGCCGCCGACGTTGTCGCGGCGTTCGATGATCGCGAAGCTGCGGCCGGTCTGCTCGCGAACGAGCTGGCAGGCAGTACCGATGCCGGAGAGGCCCGCGCCGATGATCAGTACGTCGACGTGTCGTGTCGTCATGACAGAGTTCCATCCTGGTGAGAGATCAGGTAGTCGCGGTCGTCGGGTTCGGTGAGCAGGGTGGTCATCGTCTTGCGGTCGAACGGCCACAGGTCGATGGTGTTTTCCTCGGTGAAGTACCAGGAGTTGCAACCGGTGTTCCACACGGTCGGGCCCATGGCGTCGGCGACGGAGTCGTTGAACCGGACGGTTGCCTCCTCGGTCACCTCCACGGTGTCGAACTCGTCGTCGCGGAAGCGTTGCAGCCACTGCGTGATGTAGCGGGCAGTCAGCTCGGCGGAATACTGCAGCGAGATCGACCCGGTGGGTGAGTTCGGGCCGAGCACGGTGAACAAGTTCGGGAAACCGGGGATCGCGGTCATCCGGTAGGCGCGTGGCCCCTTCGCCCAGGCTTCGTCGATGCTCAGTCCGTCGCGGCCGCGCAGGTTCATCGGGCGCATGTAGTTGTGCGGGTGGAAGCCGGTGGCGAAGACGATCACGTCGAGGTCGTGGTGGGTGCCGTCCGCGGTGCGGATCCCGGTTTCGGTGATCTCGCTGATCGCTTCGGTCACCAACGCCGCGTTGCCGGCGCCGATCGCGCGGTGATAGGTGCCGGAGAGGACCTGCCGTTTGCAGAAGGGTTCGTAGTCGGGAGTCAGGGCGGCGCGCAGCTGTCGATCGCGCACCTGGGTGGTCAGCGACCACCGGGCGAGCTGTTGCGCGGCTCGGCGTCGCCATGTCGGTTTCAGCGCGATATCGGCGAGGATGCCCGAGCTCCACAGCAGCGCGGAGTAGAGGCGCTGGTGCGCGGCGGGCGCGGCGGCGAGCACCTTGGCCAACAGTCGTGGCTGGGGCAGACCCATCGGAGCCCAGAGCACCCATTGGGGGGTGCGGGCGAACTGGGTCAACGTCGCGGCGTGCGGTTGCAGTGCGGAGACCACCTGTACGCCGGTGGACCCGCTGCCGATCACCGCGATGCGCTTGCCGGCGGTCTCGATCGCGTCGTCCCAGCGGGCGGTGTGCACGACCGCACCGGTGAACCGACCGATTCCCGGGATGTCGGGGGTGAGGCAGACTCCGCCGACATCGGCGCCCTTCTCCACGATCACGAAGTTCTCGAAGCCGGCCTGCTTGAAGATCACACCGGCGGTGATTCCGGCGACGCCGGCGCCGATGATGACGATCTTCGGGTCACGCATGACGAACTCCCTTGTTCTCTCCACATGCCTGGACTGACACATCATTCTACTTACGGAATGAAGTGTCACTCAACTTTGACGGAGGCTATCATCACAGGCGTGGTCGGACCAGAGGCACTCGGAGACAGACGCGCTCAGCGAGCGGAACGCATGCGCGAGGAAACACGCCGCGACATCATCGACGCCGCCTTCGATTGCTTCGCGACGAGCGGCTACCACGACACCTCGATCGCCGATATCGCCGCGCGACTGGGTATCGGCCACGGCACCTTCTACCGGTACTTCCAGAACAAGCGCGACATCATCGACCACGTCGTGGACGACCTGTTCGGTCGCGTGCTGGAAGCCTTGTCGACCGACAACGCCCCCGCCGCCGCGGAAACCCTCGACGACTACCGTGCCCAGGTCGGCCGCATCGCCGACGGACTGACCGACATCCTGTACTCCGACCCGCGCATTCCCCGATTCCTGTTCACCGGGACGGTCGGTGTCGACGCCGAACTGAACAAACGAATGTTCAGCGTGCTCGACTCCGCCAACGCGCTCACGGCCGGTTATCTCGAACACGGGATCGAACGCGGGTACCTGCGCGCCGATCTCGACGTCGACCACACGGCGCAGGCTGTGATGGGCATGCTCCTGGCCGGGGTCATCGCCTGCGCCAGGGATGCCGCGGACCGGGCCATCACGGACGGGAGCGGGCCGCCCGAACAGCAACGACAGCTCAGCGGCGCGATACAGCGGCTGATGTTCGACGGAATCGCCCTCTGACTCACCGAGCCGCGCGGGGGCTGATGAAATCTCAGCGAGGTATCTCGGGCCTGCCCCACGAATCGGTCGAGTCGGTCCCGGATTGCGCGTCGGTGCGCAGGATCCACCGGTTCTTGCCCAGCGCTTTGGCCTGGTAGAGGCAGTCGTCGGCCTCGGCGAGCAGTTCGGGAACGCGTCTGCCGGTCAGGGGCGTCACCACCGCGCCGATACTGACCGATATCGATATCGGTCCGTCGGGCAGGGCGAACGGATCGACGACCGCGGCGTGGAGCAGATCGATGGTCTTGCGCGCTCGGTCGACCGCGCACGGAGGGAGTACCACGATGAACTCGTCCCCGCCGAGGCGAGCGATCAACTCCTGATCGGTGCTCAAGCATCGCCGCAGGCGTTCGGCGAGCTCGACGAGGATCTGATCGCCCACGGCATGTCCGTAGGTGTCGTTGACCGCTTTGAACCCGTCGACGTCGAGTGCGCACACCGCCGCACACTGCCCGGGGTGGGCGTCGCCGACGAGCGAGTGCAGCTCGGTGTGCAGGCCACGCCGGTTGGTCAGGCCGGTGAGCGGGTCGTGGTGAGCCTGCCAGTGCAGCCGTTGCGCGGCCGTGTGCTGTTCGGTGAGGTCCTGGCCGAAGCCGAGCATGTACGCCCGTTCGCCGTCGGCCGAGACGCACTGGGTGATCGTCCAGCCGACCCACCTCGTGGTCCCGTCGGGGCGAGGCTGTTCGCTTTCGAACCGCACGGCGCCCGAATCGTTGCCGGCGAGTTCGGCGAAGATGCGCTGACGCTCGATGTCGGCGGTGTCACCGGCCAGGTCGAAGCCGTCGAGTCCCCGGAGCTGGTCGAGCGGGTACCCCATCAGACGTTCGAAGGCTGGATTGGCGTCGATGATGCGGCCTCGGGCGTCACCGATGGACATGGCCACCGACGCGTGGCGGAACGCGATCTCGAAGCCGTCGGCGGCGTGTGGTGTCACCGACTCTGAGGTGAGACTGCGCCCGACGCCGAGGCCGAATCGTGCGGCCAGGCTCGTCATCACCTCGGGCGTCGTTCCGGCGTGTCGGCAGACCTCACGCAGGGTCGGTAGCGAGGCGTCGATGACAGCGGGGGAGCGGAAACCGAGATCGGCGACGGCGATCCCGAGGTTCTCGCCGACGGCCGGATCCCATGCGGGGTTGGCCAGCGAGATCAGCACCCGGGCCAGAAGGTCTTCGAGGACGTCGACGAGCTCGTCTTCTCCGCGTTCCGGGGTGGTCACCGCCGCCAGATCTGCGGCCCATTGTCGGGCGAATCGTCGAGCGGGCACCGTCGATGACACCTCCGTAGACTCCGATATCTCCTTCGAGCAGTAAAGCAAGGATCACCTCACCACATACGAACATCGGATCAGCGGGGCGTCATCGTGTGCAGCGGATATCCGTTCGGGTGGTCGGCCCGAGGCTTCGTTACCGGCCGGTGGTGGTGGTCGGTGGGGCAGGGCTGGTGGGCGCGGTCGTCGCGCCGGTGTTCGGCGCGGCCGGGCTGCCCGGCACCGCCTCGTTACCGTAGAAGACCGGCAGCATGCCCTTGACCAGCACCAGTGCCGACCCCTCGCCCGACGGCACCGTCGCGAGGTTCGTGGCGACCACGATCGTGAGGTCGGACTCCGGGTCATGGCCCATGAAGGTCATGTACCCCGGTATCTGACCGTCGTGCCCGAACAGATGCAACCCGAATCGGACGATGCCGAGACCGTATCCGGCGACATCGGGGGCGGCCGGATCGATCGGCTGGATGCTGTCCATCCGCACTCGCTGCATCTTCTCGTCCAGCAGGTCGCCCTCGACGAGTGCCCGCACGTACGTGGCCACATCACCGACCGTCGATATCGCGGCACCCGCGGTCCACGTCCACGACGGGCTCTCGTCGGTCGCGTTGCTGGGTTGCAGTGTGCCCGCGAGAGCCGCGGCCTGTTCTTCGGGCGGCAGGGCGAACGTGTCGATCGTGGAGACATTGGTGCCGAACGCGTACCCCTGCGGGTGCGGATCGGGGATCGAGTGGTCCGCCGCCGCGGGCAACGAGGTGTGCTTCAAGCCGAGCGGTTCGAAGATCCGCTGCTGGAAATTCTCGGCGGCCGACATCTTCGTGACCTTCTCGATGACGAGGCCGAGCAGGATGATGTTGGTATTGCTGTAATCGAATTTCTCCCCCGGTGCGAAATTGACCGGGTGGGAGAAGGCGATAGCGAGCAACTCCTCCGGCGTCCATACCTTGTTCGGGTCACTGTCCAGCATGGCGTTGAATTGTGGGTCGAACGTGTAACTGTAAAGCCCGCTTCGCATTTCGGAGAGCTGGGCGATGGTGATCTCATCCCCGTTCGGCACATCCGGCCAATATTTGGCGATCGGGTCCTCGAGTGCGAGTTTGCCCTCCTGCACCAACTGCAGAATGACCGTCGACGTCATGGTTTTGGTGTTGCTGGCGATGCGGAAGTAGTCGTCCACCGACATGGGGTCGTCGGCACCGATGACGCGGGTGCCGAACGTCTCGGTCCAATCGCCCTCCTTCGGCGATCTGACGACCACGACCGCACCGGGAATGACATTGTCTTTCATGAGCTGGGTGATCACCGGCCTGAGGGTGGCGGCGTAGGCGGGCTCGGCCTGCGAGTCGGCCGACGTGCTGGTGGCATCGCCGCCGGAATCCGACGACGTCCCGCAGCCCGTGGCAATGAACAAACTCGCGGTCGCGACAAACACTGCGAAACTCGTCCGGTGTCCCATGATTCTCCGATCAGCGTGTGCTCAGGAGGGGTGATGCCGCACTGTGTAACGCAACTCTGCTCCCTGCACGCCGAGGAATCAATCAGCAACCCGGTAACAGTGGAACGGCGCGCCGCGAGCTTGCCATCTCAGGACATCGAGTGTGGGTTCAGCTCCGGAAATCCTCGAAGTCGAAGCCCGGCGCGACTACACAGCTCACCAAGACCTCCTCACCCCCGCAGGGCCGGGCCGCCTGCCAATTGCCCGCCGGGACGAGTTGCTGCACACGGTGCCCCGACTCGATGGCTGGGCCGAGGATCACGGTCTCGGTGGTGGTGGGTGTGTCGCCGTCGCCGCCCAGCGTGAGTTCCAGTGGTCCGCCCCGGTGCCACATCCAGAGTTCGTCGGAGCGCACCGCGTGCCAGATCGACTGTTCGTGCTCGGGAAGCAGGAACAGGATCCCCGTGGCGGCGGCGCGCTGACCCGGATAGTCCGTGGGTGCGAAAGTATGCGGACTGCGCCAAGTTTCGCGAAACCAGCCGCCTTCGGGATGCGGCAGGAGATCGAGGGTCTCCGCGGTCGATGGCCGGTCCAACAGTTCGACATGGCGGCCCGCGGGACCGCGCCGGGCCCACCGCACCTTCCCGACGGGCAGGTGCCCCGCGGTCGGCGATGCCTCGCGCGGGGTGACGACGAGGACCTGTGCGGTCGTGGGCAGTGCATCGGCAACCAGAAGCGCGGATTCGTCGTCGGCGGCCCAGGCGGTCCGGTCGTCGTCGACGGGCAGCTGATCACCTCCCGACCGCCACGCATCGAGAGTGGTCACCAGCATCGGTTCGGTGTCGGTCGCATCGGGCACGAGGGATTCCATGGCATCGAGTGTTCACGAAGATCGCGGACAGCACCCGGTTCAGCCCTGTTCGAGTTCCTCGCGCACGGTGGCGGCGATGCGGGTGAGCGCGGTCCCGAGATTGCGGCGTTGAGCGGCGGTCAGTGGATCGAACACGAGCCGCTTCACCTGTGCCACGTGTTCCGGGGCACTGTCGGCGAGCTTGCGGCGGCCGTCGTCGGTGAGGGTGGCGAAGGTGTATCGGCCGTCGCTGGGGTCGGGTCGGCGGGTGACCCAGTCGCGGGATTCGAAGCGGTCCATCGCTTTCGACAGGCGGGGCTGGGTGCTGTCGCAGACCCGGGCGAGCTCGCTCAGCCGCATGGTGTCGTCGTCGGCCATCGACAGCCTGGCCAGCACCCCGTACTCGAAGTTGGAGATGCCCGCGTCGCGTTGTAGCTGACGGTCGAGGGCTGCGGGGAGGGCGGTGACGACCGTGAGGAGCGCCTGCCACAGCTCCTGTTGGTCCTCATCGAGCCAGGGTGACGGGGTGTTCATGCGCCCATCGTACTTGCCCAGGAAACATGCACTTGCCTGGGCAAGTCATTGTGCGCTACGTTGTTACTTGCCCAGGCAAGTGAAAATACTTTCCAGGGCAACTTAAGGAGCTGATATTGATGACAACCAGCCGCCGCCCCTCCGTGAACGGCCGAGCTTCGGGCAAGCCTGCTGCCGCCTATGCGGATCTCCTTGCCCGCGTTCTGCCACAGGCGCGCGAACAACTTCTGTGGAGTCCGGCCGACGGGCCGCTGCCGAGCCTGTTCGTCAGCCACGGCGCCCCGTTCACCCTCGACGATCCGCAGTGGCTCGGCGACCTCTTCGCCTGGGCTCAGTCGATGCCCAAACCCCGTGCCATCGTTGTTGTTTCGGCTCACTGGGAACAAGCACCGGCCGCGGTCACCGCGGCCGTGGCAGGCACTCCGTTGTACTACGATTTCAGCGGCTTCGACCCCCACTACAAGACCCTTCCCTACGCGACCCCGGGCGCCACCGACCTCGCTCGCCGACTCACCGGGCTGCTGGGCCCCGCGCCCGTGCACGAGTTCGCCGACCGGGGCCTGGACCACGGTGCCTTCATCCCGCTCATGGCCATGTACCCCGCCGCCGATGTCCCGGTCGTGCAGCTGTCGATGCCCACCCTCGACCCCCGCGCGCTCCTCGAACTCGGCGCACGCCTGCGGCCACTGCGCGAAGAAGGCATCCTCGTGCTCGGCTCGGGCTTCATGACACACAGCTTCGCCGTCTTCGGTCGCCCGGAGCTCGCCGGCGAGACAACAGCTTTCGATGAATGGGCAGTCGATGCTCTCGCCCGCGGCGACGTCGATGCGCTCACCGACTACCGCGCGAAGGCGCCCGGCGCCGCGGTCGCGCACCCGACGGCCGAACATTTCGTCCCGCTGCTGCTCACCGTCGGTGCGGCTACGGACCCCGCCAGCGCGGTGAGCGCCATCGACCGCCTGGTCATGGGCAACTCCATCCGCTCGGTCCAACTGACCTGAGCCGGTTCGACTTTCCCTTCCCGCTCGATCGCCTCGTCCCGTGGCGACGACATCGAAACACCTTGGAGGACAATTCCATGAAGGCAATCCGTTTTCACGAGTTCGGTGCCAGTGAAGTCCTGCGCTACGAAGACATCGACCGCCCGGTCCCCGCGCCCGGGCAGGTGCTCGTGCAGGTCGTCGCCACCTCGTTCAACCCGGTCGACGATCACATCCGCGCCGGCCATCTGGCGCAGATGCTCCCGATCGTGCTGCCGTATGTGCCGGGCATCGACCTGGCCGGCATCGTCATCGAGCTCGGCGCGGACGTGACAGACCTGGCGATCGGCGACCGGGTCGTGGCGATGCTGCCCCTCGACTCCGCAGGCGGCGCAGCCGAATTCGCGCTGGTCCCCGCCGAGTCCCTCGCCGCGGCACCGCGGACGATCGAGTTGGCCGACGCCGCGGCGCTGCCGCTGACCGGCCTCGCTGCCTGGCAGTTGGCGTTCGAGCTCGCCGAGCTGAAGCCGGGCCAGACGGTCCTGGTCAACGGAGCTGCGGGTGCGGTGGGCAGCCTGGTGGTACAGCTCGCTGTCGATGCCGGAGCGCAGGTGACCGCGGTGGACGCGCCGGAGCACGCAGACCGACTCAGTGGCTACGGCGCGGTCCGGGTCGAAGGCCCCCTCGATCTTGCCGACGGTCCGGACGCGGTAAGCGGCCCGTTCCAGGTCGTGGTGAACCATGTGCGCGTTTCCCCCGAGGAACTCGCACAGTTGACGAACTATGTCGCCGACGGCGGGATCGCTGTCAGCTCGGTAGGCCCGATTCCCGAGGACGCTGCCCGCGGCGTCCGCAGCGAGAGCCTGTGGGTCCGCAGCGACGGAGCCCAGTTGAGCGAGTTGGTCACCAAGGTGGACGCCGGCAAGCTCCACATCCACATCGCCGACCGTCGCCCGGTAGCCGAACTGGCCGAGGTGCATGCGGACGCGGGCGCCGGCCGCCTGACCGGCAAGACCATCGTGCTCGCCCCCTGATCGCGCCTGGACCGGGCCACCCACCACTTGGTTCTCCCGCCGGTGGGCGGCCCGGCAGGTCGGTAGGCCCGTAGCCTCCAACGGCTTGGTTGTGCCCACTTCCACGGTGAACGGACCGAACGGCCTGTGTGCTGCCTTCGCGATGCTTTCCAGGTTCATCGATTCGGGGACCTCTGCGGTGCTTTGTGGATTAATAATCAAACGACCAGTTCTATTTGGCTATTGCATAGCATTTTCCAGCGGACGCGCCAAGAGTCGACACGCAAACGACCTTCTCGAAACAAGCTGTGCTGCTTGGTGATTGGGAATGCGCGCGCCCATAGGTCGGTGTATGCTCGCAGTCGGCTCTAGAAAGGAAAACGCATGGCAACACAAGTCGGTTCGCTTGCTGAACTGGACCGCGATATCGATGTGCTGATGGCAAGCACTTCAGCGAGTGGTCTCGCGGAAGCGTTCGATAGTCCGGACACCCGTAGGAAATTCGTCGAGCGCCAGCCGAAGGCGAACGACGCCGGCGACGGATGGTAGAAATCCCCTTTTGTTCCGCTGACAAACTTGTTCTGCCGGAAAGCATTTTGTTGGTGCAGGAGAGTTATCCGTGGCTCAGCGTGGAGAGATCGGCGAAGTCCGTTCTCTCCACGGCGGCGCCGGCGTTCCGGTCCGAGATCGACAACCTCCCACTGTCGGTCTTCGGTCTGAACAGCGGATTCTTCTATCTACCCGCCGCTCTGGCGTTGGAGTGGGCCGCACCTGTTCCGATAGAAGACTTCTTGGTGGCATTGGCTGTTGGTCACGTGTTCTTTGCCTTTCAGGACTCCATCGTCGACGGCGGCGCCGCGTCTCCCGAACTCTGCGTGATCGCGCACGATGCCCTGTTCGAATATTTGCCGAGAATCGCCGCGATCGGATGGCCCAGCGCTTCGCCTGCGGTCGGATCGGCCCATGCGATCGAATCGCATCGACGAAACTACCTTTTGTATTCGGCGGCCATCGCCAACGATTTGCGCCATCGAAGTGTTCTGAATCGCTACACCTCACTGGAGATAGCCAACCTGGGATGGAAAGCTGCCCCCTGTAATACGCCATTCGAAGTCGTTGCCGCGCGATCCGGGAGGCAGGAGTCCGTCCCCGACCTCCTCGAGGCGGTGAAGTATTTCTGCGCAGGACTGCAGCTCATGGATGATCTGAGCGACCTTGCCGTGGATCATGCCGACGGCAATATGACGATGGCGCTCTCACATACGTTGCTGCACTTGAAGGATGCGGGATTGGAACATCGTTCTGCCGATGCCGACGATATCTTGTTCGCTGCCGAAATGTCCGGCGTCAGCCTGGTGTCCTGCCAGATGGCACTTCGTATGTTCTCGGTCGCGAAAGAGTTCGCCGACCGGGTGGAAGCCACACCGCTCGCCGAGCTGTGTGATGCGTGGACCGTTCGGGCGGTGCGGCGTATCGAGCTCATCGACGAATCGGTCTGATCGCCGGGATGTCTACTTTGCCGCATCGGTGGGTCGGGATAGGTGACAGTCGCGCGCTGTCACAGCTTCTGGTCACGCAGTTCGGACGGACCGACCGCCTCGCGCGATGGCGTTACTCGGTGAAACTTGTCCTCACTCCGCACTTGGCGATCGGATCGACCGCCGTCATCGGGTTGGTACCGGAGCGCAAACTCGTCCGGTTCTGGTGGGCGGTGATGTGGCCGCTGTTCGGGCAAGGTCGCCCGTTCGACAGGACGCGGTTTCCACGGGGAGTCCTGCCGGTTTGCCCGGAGTGGCGCGTCATCAACTTCGCCGCCGATCCGGGCGGTGGTCGAGGGGGAGCGGGTACCGCGGTCGCCCTGTCGCGCCTGTTGCTCTCTGTCGCCGATGCTCACCGGATCACCCTGCTCACGGCGGCCCGGACCGATGACCAAAGGCTTGAACGCGCGTATGCCCGACATGGTTTCGTTCGTGTCGAAGTGGCGCCGGTTCGGCAGAAGAAGAGTTCGGTCATGACCGTCGAGATGAGGCGGCTCCCACAACCGGCGAGTCGAATCACTCCCCGGCGGAACGTGCTCCGGACCGGTCGGACAGATCGCGCCTTCGCTCGGTTCGTCTTCGGCCCGGACTGGGAGCGACCGGGGAGCCTGCTGTTGGATCTGGGAGCCGGGGACTCTTCACTCGCTCACGACCTACAGCAACTCGGTTGGCGCACCGTGACACTGGATCGGGACTATGCGCGCGTTCGACCCGTCAACGATCAGATCGCGGTGGCGGGTGATTGCGCCGCGCTTCCCTTCCCTGACGAGACCTTCGACATGGTAGTGGCCGTGTGGGTGCTGCTGCATGTCGACGATGTCGATGTGTGCGTGCGAGAGATCGCCAGGGTGTTGCGGCCGACCGGCGTGCTGTTGCTGCATCCACTGTGGGCCTCGGGTGCCCGACTGCGCCGGATCGCGGGTATCCCCGGGGTGACAGTCCGCCGAGGGCGAGTGATCCGCAGACGGCGTCGACCGTGCGCGTCGGTGGATGCGGCGGCCATCGGCGAATGGGACGAAGATCAGCGCGCCGCCTTCTTGAAAGCGTTGCGCCCCAATCGAACCGTTCGCGCACTCGGACAGTTCGCCACCGATGTGATAGTTCGGACGACCGGTGATCATCGGAGAGGCTCGGCGGGAAAGGGCGTCCCATGGCAACCACAGAAGTAGCGGCCGACTGGGTGGGGCCGGGCGACAGGCCGATTCGGCCAGGGGTCGGCGACTTCGCTCGGCTGATCCGTATTCAAGCCGTGGGATTCGAAGGGTTCTCGTTCGCCATCGGACCGCTGCTGACCGGGGTCGAACTGTCGATCATCGAGCTGAGCCTGTTCTGGCTGCTAGGGATATTGATCAACGGGTACATCTTCGCACTGAACGATTTCATCGATCTGCCGCGGGACCGGAACAATCCCGCGCGGGCCGCGAGTCCACTGGTTTCCGGCAAAATCTCCCCCGCGATAGCCCTGATCTTGTCGATTTCGTTTCCGCTGATCGCTGTGGCGGTGATTGTCGCTGTCGGTTGGCCGCCCACCGCGGTAGTCGCGTTCGCGTTCTTTCTGATACTCGGCGCGGTCGTGAACGTGTATCAGAAGGCCACCGACAGACCGATTCTCATGGACTCGCTGTTCGCCGTCACGATGGCCGCGCCGATCCCTGTCGCCGCGGTGGCCTACACCGACCGCATACCAGCGGTTGTCTGGATCGCGACAGTCTTCATGTTTCTCCTCGCGCTGGAACTCAACAGCATCGCGGGCAACCTCAAAGACCTTTCCTCGGACTTGGTTACGGGATTTCGTACAGTCGCGGTCATGCTCGGGGCCAAGACGACGCCAGACGGTCATCTGGAACCGGGGCCTCGCTACCGACGGTATTGCGTGGCGTTGCACGGAATCACCGTCGCCGTCGGATTGTCGGGTGTCGCTGTCTCGTTGCGGGGTTTCGCCTGGACCGACTTCGTCGTGGTGGCGATCTGCGTCACGGTGAGCGTGGTGGGCAGCAGGGACCTGTATACGCTCCTGGTCGGCTCGCGGCGGCCTTCCCGTCGCGGTCGGGAAGGCTACTTCGCGGCCGGTTTCATCCTCATGACCATCGTCATCGCGCTCAACGCCGACCTGTCGACATTCCTGTACTCCATGGTGGTGCTCCTGTCCTGGGAGTTGCTGTTCGGTATCCGCCGGTACCGGAGTGCATCGGTTCGACGCGGCGACTGAGCGACAGTTGGACAAGACGATGCGATTGGTGCGCGCGTTCTACGCGCTGGGCCGGATCAACGTGGCACCCGTGGGAGCCTTTCCCTACGGTATGGGAGCTCTGATGGTGCCGAACGCGCCCGTCGGACAAGTGGTGTGCTTCTACGTATTCGGGATCCTGACGCACTGTGTCGGGTGCGCCGTGAACGACATCGTCGACTCGCGCACAGATGGACTCGATCCGTTGCGTTCGGGCGCGCCGTTGGTCAACGGTGACTGCGATCGTCGTGAGGCCCTCGCATTCACCTGCGCCGCCACGGCATGCGCCGGAGTCGTGGCGGTATGGCTTTCGCGGGAGATGGTCGGTGCCATCGTTCCTTTGCTGGCGTTGCTCGCCATCGGCGTGTACGGGAACGCCTGTCAGAAGAAGTTCGGTGGCCTACATCCATTTTTCGTGGACTGGCTGTTCGGAATCTTCATCGGCGCACCGGTATGGCTCGGGATCCTGATCTGCGGTGGTCGGCCAACTGTTTCGGTTCTCCTGCTCGTCGCGAGCCTGGTTGCGCAGGGGCCGACGCTGAACATGATGCGTGGAAATCTGAAGGATCTCCAGCACGACCGAACGGTGAAGGCCCATACGGCTGCATTGTCGCTGGGCGTCGAGCCGATCGGGCCCAACGGAGAAATCCTCCTCACCAGAGCCTTCAGGCACTACTGTGCGCTCGTGTTCGCCGCGGCGGCGGTCTTGCTGATATGTGCCGGGATTGCGGCGGTGAGCCATCCACAACAGTTCACTGTGCGCATCGTCCTGGCCGCGGTTGCGGCAGGATTCACCCTCGCGGCCACCGCGGAGCTGTACATCAGTCTGCGTAGCGAAACGGTCACCCTCCGGCGGTTCGTCCGCCGTGTCCTGTTTCCGATGAATGTCGCCACCCTGGCGACAGCGGTCTCACTCTGCCCCCGTTGGGAGATTTTCGGTATATGCGTCGCAACGTACGCTTGGAGCATTTCCTTGTCCGTGCTGGCTCACTGGTTCGCGCGAAGGCGCCGACTACGGCTTCCGCCGGCGTTGACCAGAACGAACTCCGCTCGTTGACCAAGGCCCACTACGAGCAATTTCCGTTCATCGCGGGCGGCGACGAGCGAGTAGCCCTCTGGCACCGGCGGTTGGGCACGGTATTGCCCAACTCCGCGATTCGGTATTCGAAGGTGCTCGATGTCGGATGTGGGTCCGGCGATGTCGCCCGGTCCCTGGCAGAGCGAGGCGCCAGCGTAGTAGCGGTCGATCTCACCCGGCTGGCAGTGCAGCGGGCCCAGGCGTCAGGCGATGTTCGTTCGGTCCAATGCGACGCCCTGGCCTTGCCGTTTCGTGATGACGCATTCGATCATTCACTGGCACTGGGCGTTCTGCATCACACGCCGGATTGCCGCGCCGGGCTGGCCGAGATGGTTCGCGTGACACGGGACACCGGGACGATCATCATCGGCCTGTACAGCAAGTGGACTCCCTACCACTTCGTGTACCTGGCGACCGGTCGACTGCGGGCACGCGTACCGGGTGAGCGTCTCCACAACGCACCGCGCTGGGTCATGGCGCTGACCAGAGCGTTCGTCACGTTCCAGATCAGGCAACGCTTGGACGACCGGCAGTTGGTCAACGTTCTCGCTGACCAATTCTGGACGCCACGTGCGTCGTTCCACACTCCGCGCGAGATCAGACGGTGGTCTGGACAACTCGGCCTAGTTCAGGTCGGCCGCCGCTGGGATCCCTTCTACATGAACGACTTCGTCTTCCGTGTCGACAAGTCTCGAGTTCAGTAGCGGCGGAGGAGCGTGTGGTGAGCTGCCGGGTCATTGCCGTGTGACGTCCGGTTGATTGCCATGAACTATCGCTCCGTGTCGACGCGGGAAACGACCGTAGCGTCGGTGAGCATGAGCATTCGTCTCGGATACCAGATGCCCTACTTCGGCTACGCGGCCTCGCCGCGCGAACTGTTCCCTCAGGTCATTGCGCAGGCGCGGGAGGCGGAGGCGGCCGGATTCGATGCCGTGCTCTTCATGGACCACTTCTATCAGGTCTATGGGCAGCCCGACGACTGGATGCTGGAGGCCTACACGGCCCTGGCCGGGCTGGCCACCGTCACCGAGCGAATCCAGCTGGCCACCCTGATGACCTGCAACACCTACCGCAATCCGGCGCTGCTGGCCAAGATCGTCACGACACTGGACGTGATCAGCGGCGGCCGCGCGGCCCTCGGCATCGGCGCGGGCTGGTTCGAGCAGGAGCACATCGGCTACGGCTACGAATACGGCAGCTTCACCGAGCGGTTCGAGCGGCTGGACGAGGCCCTGCAGATCATCTCGCCGATGCTGCGCGGGCAGCGGCCGACCTTCCAGGGCAAGTGGTACCGCGCCGAGAACGCGATCAACGAGCCGCAGGTGCGCGACGACCTGCCGATCCTGCTCGGTGGCGGCGGTGAGAAGAAGACCTTCGGCCTGGCCGCGCGGTACGCCGACCACCTGAACATCCTCTGCCACACCACCGAACTGCCGCAGAAATTGACCACCTTGCGGCAGCGCTGCGAGGAGGCCGGGCGCGACCCACAGACCCTGGAGACCAGCTTCCGCGCCGTCGTCGTCGTCGACGAGGACGGCGACCGGGCGCGCAAGCTGGCCCAGGAGTTCATGCAGCGCGATGTCGTGGTGGTGATCTCGGAGGACAGTGTGTTCGCCGGCACCCCCGACGATGTGGCGGAGCAGGTCCAGCGCCGCATCCTGGATCACGGGGTGGACGGCATCATCGTGAACATGGTCGCCAACGGTCACGAGCCGGGCATCCTCGAACTGGCAGGTAAGGCCCTGAGTCCGCTGGTACACAGCTGAGTCGCTACTGTTCCGTCATCCCCACAATTCGGGGCGGTAGCCCAGGGAACATGCTCTTGCACAGTGAAATTCGTCCTCGAGGCAGAATTCGACCGCACGTGGGCGTCGACTTCGGCACGAAGTATCAGGATGAAGAGCGAGAGGTTTCGGCGTGACGGAAACGATGGTGCCGCAAGCGCGGGCGGCTCGGGTGATCACTGAGCTCGGGGCGCCCTGGGTGATCAATATCGTGACCGGGGCGATCGCCGGGTTCGCTGTGGGTGCTCCAGAATGGGGGGCTTTTCGTCGCCGCGATCACGGGCGGGATCCCGATGATCATCATCCTGGCCGGCGTCCGGCGCGGTATCGCCAGCGATCACCATGTGACCGATATCGACGGTCGGCGCTGGGTGATTCCGGCGATCCTGGGCATCGTGGGTGTCGGCCTGATCGTCGAGATCGTGCAGGGCGCTCCGCGCGCTCTGATCGCGTGGACGGTGGCAGGGCTGGTAGTCCTGTTCGGCATCGGAATCGTGACCGTGATCGGCAAATGGAAGGTGAGTGTCCATACCGCCGTGAGTGCGGGAACGACGGTCCTGCTGGCGTTGATCGCCTCGCCGTGGTTTCTTGCCGCGCTGCCACTGACTGTCGTCAACGGATGGTCGCGAGTGTGGCTGGGTGATCACACGCGCGGACAGGTCGTCGTCGGCTCCATCGTGGGAGCGGCGCTCGCGGCCGGCGCCTATCTGCTCGCGTCCTGAATCAGTTGTCGGCGTCGCTTTCGTCGGTGCTGCGTCGCATCTCCCCGGAACCCGAAATCACGGATCATCCTCAGCGGCTCGCGCGCAGGATGCGGATCGCGCGCAGTGCGTGGGGTGATTCGCCCCTGAATTCTTCGGATCCGTCGAGGTATCCGGCGACGAGGTCGGGGGCGGAATGGTCTTCGATGGCGGTGAAGCCGAGGGCGCGCAGCTGTGCGGCGATGTCGTCGGGCGTGAAGTAGCTGAACACCGGTTCGCCGACGCCGGCCAGCCGATCGGCGCGTACTCGGTGGTGCGCACGCTCCTCCTCGGTGTTCGCGGGCTGGAGGTAGTCGAAGACCACCTCGACCGGCTGGGCCTGAGCGGCAATGTATTCGAGGGTGGCATGGGCGGCGTTCGGAGTCAGATAGAAGACGACGCCGAGCCACACGAAGACGGCCGGGTCCGTCCGTGTGAATCCGGCGGACTCCAATCCCGCTGCCAGCGTCTGGGTTTCGAAATCGACCGGCACGAAGGTCAACGTCTCGGGGCAGTCGATTCCGGCGGTCGCGAGGCGTTCGCGTTTCCACGCTTGGGTGGCGGGGTGGTCGACCTCGAAGATACGCGAGTCCGGGCACGTATTGCGGTAGGCGAAGGTGTCCAGGCCCGCGCCGAGGATCACGACCTGCCGCACACCAGCGGTGACGGCCGCGGCCACGGCGTCCTCGGCGAAGCGGGCGCGGGCGGCGAAGAACAGGCGGCGGGGCCGATCACCGGCCACGTCACCGAGGTGATCGGTGGTGAGCGTGCCCGGATCGGCCAGTTCCTCCGCGGTGACGCCGAGCAGACGTGCGGCCAAGGGATCGCTGAAGATCTGCGGTCGGTCAGCGATCTGGTGACAGGCGCGGGCGTACGCGGTGATGAGCGCTGTCCTGCTGGGTCCGTCCTTCTCCATAGTCAAGAACCTACTGGCGAATGTGGCGCGTGCTCTATGAACTCACTCACGCCCACCCGGTCGCGGAAATCTCGCGTGGGCATGGGTGTCGGCGCAATCGGATAGCATCCTCGGTACTACCTTTCGGTCCAGCAACCGGCCGGCGGAGTCAGTTCGCGCAGTGGGCGCCTGTGATCGGAGGCTTTCGTGCACACCCTGGGTTTTGTGCTGTCCAGGTGGGGAGGGGTAGGTCTGCTGCGGTGCGAGCGGACAACTCTCGGCCGCGCCGGCGGTGGTCGTGGTGCGCAGTGACGCGTTGAGCGCCGATCTCTACGCGGCCGGGCCCGGTTCGCGACGTCAACTCCACATACTGCTGGTCGAGGACGACCCCGGCGACGCCTTGCTGGTGGAGGAGATGGTCGCCGACCTGTCTCCGCGCCCGCACCTGGACTGGGTTCGCACCCTGACCGAGGCCGGCGAGCGCTTGCGCACCGGTGTACCCGATTGTGTGCTGCTCGATCTGCATCTCCCTGATGCGGACGGACTCGAGGCGCTGGCCGGGATCCGCGATCGCAACGACCAGGTCCCGGTCGTGGTGATGACCGGGCTCGACCAAGAGCGCACCGGGCTGTTCGCGTTGGCCTCCGGCGCGCAGGACTACCTGGTCAAGGGCCGGGTGGACGCGGAATTGTTCGGGCGCGCAGTGCGTTACGCGATTCAGCGCAAACAGGCCGAACTCACCAGCGCGGCCCTGCAGGCCAGTCAGATGCGGGCACAGGAGAACTCCCGACTGGAACGCGGATTGCTGCCGACCCCACTGTTGGGTACCGACCCGATGGTCGAGGTGGTGTCGCGATATCGCCCCGGTCGTGACCATTCACTGCTCGGCGGCGACTTCTACGACGTGGTCCAGGACCCGACCGGCATCGTGCACGCCATCATCGGTGACGTCTCCGGCCACGGTCCCGATGCCGCGGCGACCGGGGTCGCGTTACGGCTGGCGTGGCGCACGCTGGTGCTCAGCGGTGTCACCGGCGCCAGACAACTGAACCTGCTCGAGGAAGTGCTGCTCGCCGAACGCGCCGACCAGCAAACCTTCGCCACCGCGACCAGCCTGGTACTCGACCCGGCGACCCGACAGGTGTCGGTACGCCGTGCGGGTCATCCCGGCATGCTGCGGTGCACCGGTGCCGGACCGAGTTGGGTCGAGGTGCCGGGCGGACCGGCCCTCGGTTTCGTCCCGGGCTACGCGCAGTGGCCCGCGCACGAGGTGGCGCTGGCAGACGACGCGGGACTGATGCTGTTCACCGATGGACTGTTCGAAGGGCGCGTCGGCGACGGCAGCACCCGGCTCGGCGAGGACGGATTGTTCGAACTGGCACAGACACTGCCCACCGAGCAGCCCCAGTCCTTCGTCGACGCGCTGATCGGGCAGGTCGCGGAACTGTCGGCGGCGTCGGGCGGATTGGATGACGACGTGGCCATCCTGTATTTGCGGTGGAGTGATGCGATGAGGCGGACGACGTGACGAGCAGTACATCGACCCGGTTGGGGCCGATCCGCAGAATGACAGCCCAGGGTTGGTTCCAGCTCGTGTTCGTGCTGATGATCCTGGTGGTGGTCGTCGGTGCGGCGGCGGGCGCGCAGGTGATCGCCCACACCAGCCGGGTCACCGATCGTCTGCTCACCGAAACCCTGCCCGCCGCCACCGAAGCCCATCGGCTGCAGGGTGCGCTGCTGAATCAGGAGACCGGCATCCGCGGCTACGCCATCACCGGCGACCCGCAGTTCCTCGAGCCCTACGACCGAGGGCGGCAGGAGCAGACCCGCGCCGCGGACCGCTTGCGGGAGCTGCTCGTCGGCCATCCGGGTTTGCTCGCCGACCTCGCCGCGGTCGACCTCGCCGCGCAGCGGTGGCAGGCCGACTTCACCGATCCGGCGACCGGGTCGGTGTCGTCTCGCGCGGGCATCGGTATCGACGCCGCCACCGGAGCGGTGCGCAGAAAGGCGCTCTTCGACGCCGTCCGCGATACCTTCGCGGTGCAGAACGACCATCTCCTCGCGGTCGTCGACAGCGATTCCGATGAGCTGGCGAGCGCACGCACCACGCGCAACGTCGTGCTGACGGGCATCGTCGCCGTCTTCCTGCTGACCGGGGTGCTGCTCACGGTTCTGGTGCGGCGACTGGTGGTTCGGCCGCTGGGCTATCTCACCGAGTCGTCACGGCGGGTGGCCGCGGGGGAGTTCGACGCGCATATCGATGCTGTCGGTCCTTCCGATATCGCGTTGGTCTGCGAAGCGGTGGAGAACATGCGCCACCACATCGTCGCCGAGCTCGACTCCGCGCGCGTCCAGGAGGCGGCACTGCTGCGGCAGAAACAGGATCTCGACATCCAGGCCGAGGAACTGCGCCGATCCAACACCGAATTGGAGCAGTTCGCCTACGTCGCGTCCCACGATCTGCAGGAGCCGCTGCGCAAGGTGGCCTCGTTCTGTCAGCTGCTCGAGAAGCGCTACGGCGACCAACTCGACGATCGCGGCAAGCAGTACATCGATTTCGCCGTCGACGGCGCCAAACGCATGCAGGTGCTGATCAACGACCTGCTCACCTTCTCCCGCGTCGGCCGGATGTCGGAGGGCACCGAGCCGGTGGGTCTCGATCAGACCCTGGACGAGGCGGTGGCCGCCTTGTCGGCGACCATCGAGGAATCCGGGGCCGTGATCGAGCGCCCGGCGGCGTTGCCGGAGCTCGTCGGGGAACCGACGCTGCTGATCATGCTGTGGCAGAACCTCATCGGCAACGCGATCAAATTCCGCACGCCCGGCCTGACCCCGGTGGTCCGGGTGGCGTGCGCGCCCGATACCGAGGACGCGCAGGAGTGGGAGTTCTCGGTGTCGGACAACGGAATCGGCGTCGAGGCCGAATTCGCGGAGAAGGTCTTCGTCATCTTCCAGCGCCTGCATCCGCGAGATGCCTACGGCGGCACCGGGATCGGACTGGCCGTGTGCAAGAAGATCGTGGAATTCCACGGCGGCCGGATCTGGCTCGACACCGACTATCGTGACGGCACCCGCCTGTGCTTCACCCTGCGGGCGGCCGCGCCCGCGACCGCCGCTGTCTCCATCGAGAACGAGGTATTCGCATGACCGATCCCGGCCAGCCGGTCGACATCCTGCTCGTCGAAGACGACCCCGGCGACGAACTGATGACGCGGGAAGCCTTCGAGGACAACAAGATCGGCAACACTCTGCACGTGGTCAGGGACGGCCAGGAGGCGCTGGACTTCATCTATCGCACCGGCGCGCACGTCGACGCGCCACGGCCGGATCTGATCCTGCTGGATCTGAATCTGCCCAAGTACGACGGCAGGCAGGTGCTGGAGAAGATCAAGGCCGATCCGGAGCTGTCCCACATCCCCGTGGTCGTGCTCACCACATCGGCGGCCGAGGAAGACATTCTGCGCAGCTACAAACTGCACGCGAACGCCTACGTCACCAAGCCGGTGGATCTCGATCAGTTCATCGCCGCGATCAGGCAGATCGATGAGTTCTTCGTGCAGGTCGTGGGGGGGCCCCGCCGGCGGGCGGCCCGCCGTCCGGCCAAGTTCGGGGGCGGGTCCGCGGGGGTGGGGGCCACCACCGGGCCCTCGACCGCGAGCACCATGTG